>NZ_DASQOH010000044.1:0-95364 GCF_035644555.1 Herbaspirillum sp. | reverse complement strand
CCATCCAGGTTGTACTGCGCTGCATGCGCCTGCCAATTGCCGCTGGTGCCTTGTTCGATGCCGCCCGCATTGAAGCGCATGTAACTGCCCCCGCCATTGATGAGGACTTCTTCCTTGGCGGTGATGCTGATGCGATTGGCGGTGTGAGTGATGTTCAGTTTCGCCAGGATGTTGATGCTGTCCCTAAGCGCGGTGATGTCGATATCGGCGGCGGCGGCCACCAGCTTCATGCCGGCTTTACAGGCGAACAGGCGTACCGCATCCCTGGCGCTGGCCAACAGGCTCTTGCCGGCGCTGATGCTGGCATGGGCGCCGCTGGTCAAGGCCGTGTGCTGGTGGCTGAGCAGATGCGTAGAACCGGCACTGCTGGTCTGGATGCCGGCGGGGCTGGAAAGGGTGAGATGGGGTTGCTGGAATTCGGGGAAGCCGTTTTCGTCGCCAACGACGCGGCCCTTGACGGCATCATTCTGCTGATGCAGTTCCGCCGCCACCTGTCGCTGGTCACCGTCCTGCTGCGCCCCGGACTGCAGGGCGGCCTGCGACAAGCTGTCATGCAGATCGGCGCCCTGCTCCATGCGCGCCACCGTCTCGGTCATGTCGGTGATATGGCCCTCGGCGCCTGGCCGGGCTTCGGTCGTAAGCAGCAGGCCGCGCTGCGCACGCACCGCACCGTGACCGTCGGTACGCAGTTCAAAGCCTTGTCCTCGGCCATCCTTGCGACCGGCGTGGTCATCGATGCGGGTAATGTGACCCAGGCTGAGTTGGCTGGACTGATGATCGCTTTTGAGTTGGATCTGGATCTGCTTCCAGGTATCGTCCAGGACCAGATGATTGCTTCTCCCCAAGGCACGGTTGCCGCCCTCGGGGGTGAGCTCGCGACTGCGCAGGCCGGTCAGTGCACGCTGCTGCGGCAGCTCCCAGGGCGGCATGTTGGCCTCGTTATGGACACAGGCTGTGACCAGGGGATGATCAGGATTGCCGTCCAGCCACTGCACAACCACTTCGGAATCCACCCGAGGATGAGTGGCCAGCCCGCTCCGGGAGCCAGCCCAGTTGGTCGCCACGCGCACCCAGCAACTGCTGGTCTGCTCCCGATCCCAATGGAAGCGCACCTCGATGCGGCCGTAGCGGTCCACGTTGAGGCTGCCCTTGCCCTTAGGCCCGACCACGGTGGCCGTCTGCAAGGTAGCGATCCGGGTATCGACACTGTCGAAACCCGGACCGGGGCGCCAGGGGCTGTCCAGTGGCTGGCAAACGAAGCGGTTGCTGTAATGCGCCTCCATATCGGCGCCTTGCAGATAGTTGTTGCAGGCCTCGTGATGGACTTCCAGGATCAGGAATTGTCCATCCTCCTTGCCGTGGCGAAAATGTTCACGCAGGCGGAACGACCTGCCGGGTGTCACGTGACGGTTGTTCCCGCTGGCCTCGAACTGCAGGGTGCGGGCCTCGAGTTCCTCCATCCGCAGGCGCACCAGGCGCTCCGCATCGGCCAGGTTGCGAAATCCATAGTGGCCCAGGTAGCGATGCTCTTCCACGCGGGCAGTGGCCCCCTGCTGGACAATCGTGCGGATTTCCGTCTCACGCGGATAGGGCTGCTTGAAATCGAATCCGGTGACCACCGAATGGGCCGGTACCGCCTGCCTGGTCGCACGCCACTGCGCGATGGCGTCTTCGTCCTGCGCCCCGCCCTTGCTGTGGAAGCGGATTTCCGCACCGTCCTCGTCGAGAGGGCGGGCGCCGCAGGTGTCGTCACTCACGACCAGGGTGTGGCCATCCTCGGCATGCTCGTACCAGTAGGCGTATCCCTCAGCCGCCCAACGCCGCGACAGATAGTTGTGGTCGCTCTCGTCCCACTGCGTGCACATGGTGTATTGCAGCGGCTTGCGTACGACCGACCAGCGCCAGCGTGGCAGCCCACTGTAGGCCTTGAGGATCGCGTGGGTCTGCTGCTCTATCGTCTGCTGATGAAAGAGACGGCTGTTGCGGCGTAGGCGCGCGTAGTGCAGCCACGGAACCAGAATGGCCTCATAAAACGCGATCGCGCCGTCGGTCTTGACGAAGGCAAAGCGCGATACGTAACCGGTAAAAGGGCGCAACCGGCCATCGGCCAGCACCAGCGACACGCAGAGCAGCTTGCCCTGCATGCTTTCCAGTGCAATGGTGGCGTCGTCGCTGAGCAATTCCAGCGTGAAGCAGAAGTCTCTCGACATCGATTCGTGACCACTGAAACGGTGGATCATCAGTGGGGCCGAGGGGGCATCGTCGTGAGGAAAGGAGAGACGCAACAGACGATGGTGCTGATGCCGCTGATGCAGCATTTTCAGGATATTCATGGCAGCAAGAGAAGGATGAGCCGGACCGGGGAGGCAGTATCGGCTCAGCGCGCGCCCTTGTTCTTGCACCTTGTTGAACTAATTGGCTGCTTCCGAAAATTTTCGACACATTTTTTCGCTGCACCAAACTGATCCGGTCATTCATCAAAATGGGGCAACTCAATTCGTACCGATAGCTTCGCTATCAGGCCCCGGAGAAATCCACGGCTCGCCTACGTAAAAAGTGGATAGTCGCGCGCCCGCAAGATGCAAGCGCCGGATATTTTTCATCGTTCCGATTCCCTATGATCGCCGCAGCAAGCGATGAGGTCGTGCGTCCACGCGCACGGCTTCACGGCAGGTCGGTCTGCGCGCTTGCCACCTCCACATCCGCACCACTCAATTCAATCAACATGGGGAAGAGCATGAAAAAACTGGTCGCAGGCGCCATGGCGCTCACGGCAATGACTTGTGCACAGCAGGCGCTGGCGCAAAGCCAGGTCAGCATCTACGGCATCATCGATACCGGCGTGGTCTATACCACCCACGCCAACGCTGCCGGAAACTCGGTCCTGAAGATGCCGTCGCTGACGGCCTCGTTTCCGTCACGCCTGGGCTTCAAGGGTAGCGAAGACCTCGGTGGCGGACTGCAGGCCATGTTCGTGCTGGAGTCCGGTTTCGCCGTCGATACCGGTGCCATGGGCCAGGGCAATCGCCTGTTCGGCCGGCAGTCCTACGTCGGTCTGAAGAATGGCTGGGGTAGCCTGATGCTGGGCCGGCAGGTCAACATGACCTATCTGGTCACGGCCAAATCGGATGTGATGGGTCCCAACATCTTTTCCATCAGCAGCATCGATTCGTACATCCCCAACGCCCGCAGCGACAATGCCATCGGCTACCTGGGCAGCTTCAACGGTCTGACCGTCGGCGCCACCTACAGCTTCGGTCGCGATACTTCCAGCGCCGGCGGTGCCAGCGCCACCAACTGTGCCGGCGAAGTGGCGGGCAACACCAAGGCCTGTCGCCAGATCACCGCCATGCTGGGCTATGACGGCAGCAGCTACGGTATCTCCAGCTCCTACGACATCCTGTACGGCAACACCGGTGCCGCCAATGGCCTCACCAGCAGCAACAATCACGATCAGCGCGTCACATTGAATGGCTACGTGATGCTGGGCCAGAGCAAGATCGGCGGCGGCGTGATCGACCGCAAGACCCGCGCGGCCACCGCCAATACCGATTCGGACCTGTACTACCTGGGCTTCTCCACGCCGCTGTCGGTCGCGCTGGTGCTGGATGCGCAGGTGGCCCGGCTCAAGATCAAGGGCACATCCAACAACTCCACACTGTCGGTGGCACGCCTGACCTACAACCTCTCCAAGCGCACTGCGCTATACAGCTCGGTGGGATACATGAAGAACGGCGGCAACGCCGCGATCCCGCTGGATGTGGGCGGTACGGTCGGGGTCGGCATGAACCAGTTCGGCGTGATGACGGGTGTACGCCATACCTTCTGAGCTTGATCCCTCAGGTCTCGGCGTCGACTACGGCGATCCATTGCAGGATGGCCTGCATTGCATCCGGCTCGCCGTCGGCCAATGCCGTCTGTAGCATCTGGCTGCGTTCGGCCAGATGCTCGCGGCCCATGGCCAGCAGACCACCCTGCAGGCGATGCAGGATGCGCGCGGCGCGTTCGCCATCGCCGCACTGCAGGACCTGCTGCAACTTGTCCCGCTCCTGCGGCCAACTGTGCCGGAAGGCATCCAGCAGTACCTTTTGCAACGGGTCACCCAGGTCTTGTACCGGCGCTGCCGGGCGGCCGAAACGGGATAGCAGTTCCTGCATCTGCTGCAGCGACCCTGGTTTGTAGAGCAGGGCATCGAACAGTCCGCAGGGCAAGTGCGCCAGGCTGTCCGGGCCGGCGGCGGTGGTGGCGATGATGCATGCCTGCGCATGTTCCTGACGCACGCGTCGGGCCAGCGCGACGCCGTCCAGCCCCGGCATGTCCAGATCGGTGATGAGCAGGTCGGCGCGCTGCGCCTGCCATTGCGCCAGGGCGTCCAGGCCATCGCGTGCCAGCCGCAGGCGCTGACAGCCCAACGCTTGCAACTGTTGCTGGATCAGGGTCAGGTTCACGTAGTCATCCTCCACCACCAGCACGTCCAGCATGTCCGGTGCGGCGGGCAGCTGCACGGCAGGCGGCGGGCATCGCCATGCCGGTACGATCGTCCCATCCTGCTGGCTCAGGGCCATCCGCCAGGCATGGCGGTCGAAGGCACTGACCTGACGCCAGTGCGTTACGCTGCTGCTGTGGCGCACCACATCGGCGCGGATCAGCACGGCCGTCTTCGATACACTCGCAGGCGCAGCCGCGAAGGCTTCTACGCTATCCGGCGCCACCAGGTGAATGGTGGTCAGGCCGGCCGACTCCGGCTCGACCGGCTCGGCACCCCAATGTTTGAGGTATGCGCGCAGCATGGCTGCGGTGCCCGCCTCACCGGCATACAACGCCACCTGGCGTCCACGCAGGGGGGCGGCATGCTGCAAATCCACCTGCGGCAGCGTCTGCAGCACAATCTCGGCGCCGAACACGCTGCCCTTGCCCGGCTCGCTGGTGAGGGTGATGTCGCCACCCATCAATTCGGCCAGGCGCCGGCATAGCGACAGGCCCAGTCCGGTGCCACCGAAGCGCTGGCTGATACTGTCGTCGGCCTGTTGCAGGGACTTGAAGATGCGCTGGCGCGCCCCGGACGAAACACCGATGCCGGTATCGGCCACCTCGAAACGCACCACGCTCACCGCCTCGGCAACGCGCAGCAGGCGCGTGGACAAGGTGATGCTGCCGGTGCTGGTGAACTTGACCGCATTGCCAACCAGGTTCTGAAGGATCTGCATCAGCCGACGTGGATCGCCGCGCAGCGGGCGTTCCAGCGCGACATCCGGGAGACAGCGGAACTGCAGTCCCTTGTCCAGCGCCAGCGGCGCGAACAGCTGGGCGCATTCTTCGAGCAGCTCGTTGACCTGCAACTGCTCGGAAGCCAGCGTGATGCTCTGCGACTCGATCTTGGTGATGTCGAGAATGTCGTTGACCAGGCTCATGAGCATGTCGAAGGCATGCCGGATCAGCTCGATGCGCTGGCGCTGCGGCGCCGACAGGTCTTCACGCGTCAGCAACTCCAGGTGACCGATGGCGCCGTGCAAGGGGGTGCGGATTTCGTGGCTGACCTGGGCCAGGAACATGGACTTGGCCTGGTTGGCACGGTCGGCCATGCTCCTGGCGTCGCGCATCAGGGCTTCGTGCGCCTTCTGCATGTTGAGGTCGATCATGCCCAGCAGTAGCACATCCTGACCCGAAAAGCGGGTGCGCGACCACACTGCCCCCAGGTGGCTCACGCCGCCATCGCGCAAAGGCAGTTCCGCTTCGATCATGGCCTGGTGCAGATCGTCACCCACCCGCACCGCCGTGAGGATCTGGGCGTAGAAGCCGGCGCTGGGCAGTGCAGATTGCTCCAGCATCTGTGCCGCCACTGCGTTACGCAGCACCACCTCGCCGGAGCCCGGCGCATAGACGGCGATACCCACCGGCAGTGTGTCAATGATGGTCTGGCTGAACTGGCGACTTTCCACCATCGCCAGTGCCTTCTTCTGTAGCGGGCCGATCACGCAACGATCGAAGTACAAGGTGGCTGCCCACACGAAAAGCAAGGAGAACAGCCCCCAGAACGCGCCGGTGATGAAGTTGCCCTGAAGGCCGGCCAGCACGTCGCGCCAGGTAAAGGTATAGACCACCACCCAATCCGGACCCTCGATGGTCTGGGCGATGAAGAAGCTGCCATCGTCATGGAAATGGCCGACGTGATCATGCGGGTCCATCTCGCGTCGCACATGCTCCTGGATGTGCTGCATCAGGCCCGGATCGACCTGGCTGTCCGGCTGGCTCAACAACTGGACGCTACCCTGTCCTTCGAAGACGAACAGTCCAGGGGTATCTTCGTTCTTCATGAAGAACTGGCGGAACTGGCTGGCCGGGACCGAGAAGACGGCCGTGGCCTCATCAGCCTTGTCCAGCTGGATACGCACGGCCAGCCTGGTCACTGCATTACGCACCAGCGGCGCGCTCAAGGCCGGACTCATCCATAGCACACGCTGTCCAGTGCTGCCCTGGGCGCGGGCGGCACGCTCGCGTTCGGCGGCGAAGGCGGCGTCGACCGGTGCCCCCAGGGCGCTGATGAAGCGCGCGATACCCTGTTGCCTCACCAGAGTGAGCTCAGCCCCCTCCAGCGGTGGCGAGATCGCCAGGAAACCGGCATCGGACGTATAAATGAAACCGTCCAGCGTCACCCCTGGCTCGGCGGGATTGAACATCGGCAGGGCCGACGCCTGACGCAACAGGAGCAGCAGGCTGGCCAAGCGCAGACGGTCGGCGGCCGTATCGCTGCGCACCAGGAGCGAAAACGGTACTACCGTCAAGTTTTCCGGACTGCGGGTGATCTGTCCGCCACCGACGTTGCCGGTATAACCCTCCAGCGTCAGCAATTCCCTCTTGTAAAGATGTTGCAGGCGTGCGTACATTTCGGCGAACTGGACCACACGCGCTGTCAGCCGGTCGACCTCTGACTTGATCTGCTCGCGCTTGCTGGTGAAGGTGCCGATCTGGCGTTCTCGAAACTGGGAAAAGGCGCTGTATCCAAGGAACAGGATGGCGCAGACGATGGCCGCCGACAACAGGCAGGCACAGCAGTAGAGCAGGCGCCGATAGTAGCGCTCGGAAAGGGCGAGGAGCTGGCGTGGCATGGGGTCCGGTGGTGCGCTGGATCAGTCGCCCAGGCTCTGGAAGACGCGACTCAGTTCGACGTCATTGCTCACTCCCAGCTTCTTCATCGCCGCCACCTTCTGGTTGCTGATGGTCTTGGGGCTGCGGTGAAGTCGTTCGGCAATTGCTGTGATGGACATGCCCTGGCAGATCATGCGCGCCACCACCAGCTCGCGCTCGGACAACTGGCCCAGGCCGCTTTGGCGCGGGTTGACGCTGAACAGGCTGCCCAGCAGGGCCGACGACAGGGACTGCGGCAGGTAGACCTGGCCTCCCTGCACGCTGTAGATGGCCTGTGGCAGGTTGACGAAATCACTGCGATTCTTGCCGATGAATCCGGCAGCGCCCAGTTCCAGGGCGCTGGAGATGATCTGCGGCTGGGCGTGGGCGCTGAGGAAGATCACCTTCATCGCCGGATGGTGCCGGCGCAGCCGCTTGAGCAGGTCCAGTCCGTCGGCATGCGGGTCGTCGTCGAAAGCGTAGTCGCACAGCAGCACATCGACCGGTGTCTGCGCCAGCGCCGCCATGAGCTGGGCGATGCTCTCGGCGGAAAAATGCAGTGCGATGTCCGTGCAGGGCGCCAGGATCGCCTCTATCCCGCGCAGAACCACCGGAAAATCATCGGCAATGCCGACCCGTATCGTTACCCCTCTAGTCGTCACGGCAATACCCCCTTTCCGAAACTGGCTTCATCGCCGATGCTTGTGTGGCGTGACCGCCTACCGGCCTCCTGGCGTGATCCAACCTGACAAAGAAATCCGGCAGCGCCATCGGCCTGGCGAAATAATATCCCTGGAAACGTCTCACCCCGATGCGGCGCAGGCCCTGCCACTGCGCCAGGGTCTCGACCCCTTCGGCGGTGACGGAGGCACCGAAAACCGCGGCCAGTGCCACGATCTTTTCGATCAGGCGACTGTACATGGAATTTCCGTGCATGGCAGCAACAAATGAACGATCGAGCTTGAGGCAACTGATGCGGCCACAGGCCAGTTGGTGCAGGCGAGCGTCACCGACGCCGAAATCATCGAGCGCTATGGCGATGTCGGCATGCTCGCACTGGGCGAACAGGCGACGGCAATGCACCGGCCCGAGATCGCCGCCGCGTTCCGGCATCTCGATCATCAAGCGTAGCTGCCCCTCCTGCAAGTCTTGCAACAGGGCCTGACATTGCGCCACCAGGGTATCGTCATGCAATTGCTGGCCACATGCGTTGAAGGAGAGAAAGAAGGGCTGCAACAGACGCACCTGCGCCCGCTTCCAGCCGATGCTCAGTTGCCTGAGCATCTGCCGCGTGGCCGCCGCCAACAGTCCCTCCTCCTCTAGCCTCTGCAGAAAACTGGCCGGCGGCAGCATCCCGGCCTGCGGATGCTGCCATCGCATCAGGATCTCGGCACCCTGCCATTGGCCATCGGTACCGACGATGGCTTGCAGGAAGGGCAGGAACTGCCGTCGACGCAGCGCCTGCAACAGCTGTGCGCGCGTCATCGCGGGCATCCTGTCACTCCTGGTGCTGTGGTAAGTGAGGCCAAGCATAAGAACTCCGTTCAGGGGTGGGCGGGCGGCGTCAGCGCAACTTCGTGTTCGCTGAGGCGGCCGTCGTCATTGATGGTGTGGTACCGCAGATACGGGGCTTGCCAGGCGGCGGGCATCCCGGTCCGGGCATTTCCATCCTGCTGCAGCGCATAACGCTGCTGGCCATAGGGTGGGACCATCTGGTCGGGCGCCAGACGTGGCGAGAACGCTTGCGCACCATCGCCAAGCTGCAAGGCAGCGAAGGAGGCGAAGTAGGGGCTTTCGTTGCGACATACCAGCACCCATGCGCCTTCTTCCCCGGGGTCGCGCTCCAGATGGAAGTGCAGTGCGTGGTGCCACTGCGGACCGGGGGGCGACAGGCCAGGTGGGCGGTAAAACAGCTTGATCTGCGTGTTGATCCCCAGCAGTAGCCGTGATGCATCTTGCTGCGGGGCCTTGGCCGACAACAGCGCTATCTCATAGAGATTGAGCCAGAACACCGACTCACGCCCGGCCGGCAGGGGATCGCCGGTGTACAACACCCGCACCTGGCTGACGGCGTGCGGCTGCAGTCGTTGCACCGCCGGCATGACGAACATCGAAGACAGCACCGTGTCCGGCGCCTGACTGCCTTCCCCCTGATCGACCCAGCTCTGCATCATCACAGGGTAATCGTTGGTATTGGCCAGGCGCAGGCTAATCTCGCCAACGCCCTGGCTGAAGATCAGACGCGTACGTTCCGGCATGATCCCGGCCTCTCCGACGCTGCACACTGTCAGGCTCAGCCACAGGAAGGCACAGCGCCACATGGACCACTGCCTCATTGCGTAGCGCCACTTGCCGCGGGCGGGCCGGCGTCGGCGGGGAGGAAGGCTTCGCGCCGGGGCGCGGCGATGCAAGCGGCATCCAGGCGCAGGAGGGCGGCCTTGAGATCCTGGCCGTGCAAGTCGTAACGGACCGCGCAGCGCTCCTGCTGGCCGTCCCCCCAGCGTACCAGCAGGTTGCCGCGCAACTGGGCGATGCGCAGATAGGCCTGGCTACCCTGCCCCACCATGCCTACCAGCTCGCCCTGCGGATCCAGCACGTCGGCGCCCATGGGCAGGGGCTGACCATCGTCGCGCCGCAGCCGGATCAATAGTGCATGGCCGGAGCGGGTCCGGAAGTTCAGCTTCAGGGTGGCGCCGGCGTAGGGGATCACGGTGCGCTGGCTCTCAAGGATCTCGCTCTTGCTGCTCATGCCGGCGTCCGCCAGTTCCACGACGTTGCGCTGGTAGGGCGACAAGGACGGCAGCAGCGCAAAGCCGTTGCTGTCGATCACCGCACCTTGACCGTTGAAGAGCCGGGCCCCCTCGGCCCCCTTGGCTTCGACCAGTGCAAAGGTATCTCCCAGATAGGGGCCAAAGGTGATGCCGCCACCATGCAAGGCCAGCGCGCCACGGGCGTTGGCCGCAGCCTGCCAGTAGTCATGGCCACGCGCCAGGTTGAGATTGAGGTTGACCTTCGGCAGGCGCATGCCGACATTGCCATTGAGGCTTTCCTGTCCTCCGCCCGGTGCGTGGCTGGCGCCCAGGCTGTAGCTGATGTGGCGCTCGCCCGGCACCATGGCGGAAAGCTGCGACTGGTACAGATCCTGTCCAGCCGCCTTGACCACCGAGCTGCTCAGGACCGGTCGATCACCGCCGGCTTGCCCCAATGGAATGGAAAGCGACAGCATGACCGAGGAACCTGGTCGACCCGCTTGCGGCAGGCGAGGGTCGAGGCCCGACTGTACGCTGGAGGCGCCACTGACCTGCTGCCGCTGGAATGCCAGATTGATGCTCATGCCATTGCTCCACATGGTTGAATAACCGAACTGCAACTGGGTGATGCGGCTGCGGTTGTGATAGAAGGTCTGGGTCAGCCCGGAGAGGTAGAGTGACCCCACGCTGCCCAGTTGCTGACTGAGCGAGACGTCGAACCGCGAATGCTGCTGATAGCTGCTGGAATTGGCCAGCGCCCACTGGTTGCCGCGCCCGGCATGGCGCTCGCTGAGCACATCGGCCAGCTCCCGGTAGCCGGCCGTCGAATAGCGATAGCTGGCAATGGAAAAATTGGTGCCGGTGGCCTCGAAGGCGTGGGAATAGGACAGGCCCAGCATCCAGCCAGCGCGCGCCCCACGCCCGGTATCTGCGTAAGAATGATTCAACGCCAGTCCGACCGACCCTGCCGGCCCTGCCAACGTAGTTCCGATCAGCACCGAACGGTAAGCCCGGGCCAGTCGCAGCCCGACGTTGCCGGTCAAGGCATTGCTCAGACCACGTTGATACAGCGCGTCCATGAACAGCGCCGGCGTGTCGGTATCACGCGTGCGCCCGGCGGTCAGGCTGTAGCGCGAGCGACCGGGGCGCATCGATTCCGGCAGCGCGGAGAATGGCACGCTGAAGCCGGAACGCGTGCCGTCAGCCTCGATCACGGTGACGTCGAGGTCGCCGTTGTAACTGGTCGGATACAGATCGTCAATGACAAAGCTGCCTGGCGCCACCGTGGTGCGATAGATCTCGCGTCCCTTCTGGCTGACGATGACCTGGGCATTGCTGCGGGCACTGCCGCGAATGACCGGCGCGTAGCCGCGCTGCGAGTCAGGCAGCATGCGGTCATCCGAACTGAGTTCCAGACCCTGGTAGGCCAGACCGGAGAGCAGCTTTCCGGAAGTGAAGCTCTGGCCCACCGTCAGTTCGCTGGTCCAGCCTGGCAAGGCGCGCCTGGCGTAGGTGCGTACCGGATTCCAGGCCAGCCCGGCATGGTTGTCATAGCCCAGGCTGCCCTGCTGGCGCAGGCGCCAAAGACCGAGATTGACGCCGCTGTCGGTAAAGCCGTAGGTCGCGCTATGGCTGACCTGTGCCGTGCGAACGTAGTACTGGCTGATGCTGTAGTTGACGAAGCCGATACTTTCGCCGGCGTCGTAGTGTTCGGGGTCGACATAGCCCCGCGCCACATGCTTGAGCTGTGCCTGTGGCAAGGTGAGATTCAGGCGCAGATTAGCCAGATCGAACACCGCGTTTGCGCCCGGCGCAAGTTCTTCGAGGCGCGCACACTCGCGCTGCCCCAGTTGCGCCAGCAGATCCGGACGCAGGTTCAACATGGCAGCATCCTGCGCCTTGAAGCAGGCTGCGACGCCCTGCCCTTCGAACAAGTCGAAACGCAGCGACCGCCGGTGACTGAAACTGCCATTGACGAACACATCCACGCTGTAGGTGCCGGGCTCCACATTACCGATCCGGTTGAAGCGCGACAGGCTACCCTTGTTGACAGGGGAGGCCATCTCCAGCGCCTCCAGGAAGCGATAGCTCTGCTCCGGTTGCCCGGCCACCGGCGGGGCCATGACCAACAGACTGGCGCCCAACGACAGCGCTGTCCGGCCGGCTCCCGCCCGTAGCGTTGATCTGCATGGTTTCACTACCGGTCTCGTCAGTGCAGTGGGTAGTCGCGCACGACTTCCGCCCCGAAATCATTGACGATGCGCAGTTGCATGTGCAGGTCCGAGCGTTCCACCGGCACACGCGTCAGTGGCCAGCGCAGTTGCTGGAACGGACTGATCACCGTGGCCCGCGCCAGCGGCTGTTGCTGCTCTCCCTGCAGCAGCGTCGCCTGCTGCACCACGACGTGGTAGGCACTGGCATTATCGACAACGACGGTGGCGGCACTGCCCGTACTATCGATGGAGAATGCCAGGCCATCCGGCGCCCGCGCAGCATCGGCCTCGCTGGCCAGTGCCGCTGGTCGGTAGAACAGTTTCATGCGGCTGCGCACGGTGAGCACCAGTTGGTTTTCCCCGACGGAATCAGCCTTCAGGGCCGGCACCTGGAGAAAATTGAGGAAGAACAGGGACTCCCGATCCTGTGGCAACGCTGCACCCACATACGACAATCGCACCATCTGGCCACCATGCGGCTCTACCCGAAACACCGGCGGAATCACCAGAAACGGCGAGGACAAGGCATGGGCATCGCCACTGCGACCATCGTCGAGCCACACCTGGACGAGATTGGGATGATCGTCCGGGTTACTGAAACGCAGCGCCTGTTCGCTGGCATCGGCAGGATAGATGATGCGTGTGCCAAGCATGGTCACGCTGGCCTGGACGCCTGCGATGAATACCAACATCATGATGAGCCCTGCGAGCAAGCTTGCTTTTTTCATGTTCAAAACGGAAAAGGCACCGCGGCGGCGATCCAGCGGCGGCGAAGGTGAAGCGACAAAGCTGGCGCCGGCGCGCATTCAATCTGCGAGACGCGTGGATTGAATGTGCACCGGACCTGAAGGTAGCGAAGGAGATGATCAACAAGAGGCGACGCGGCAAGGCAGCCGCCCCGGGGGCGGCCCGGCCCGCAGGTCAGAGGTAGTCCAGCGCGTACTGCACCGAGCCGATGACCGAACCGGCTCCCGCCGAGCCAGCCTCTGAGATGTAGCGCACGGAGAAGGTATGCGACGCACTGGTGGCGCCCGTGGCGATCTCCAGGCCATCAACCGAGACGGCACTTCCGCCGACCAGCTTGATGGCTTCTCCGCCCATGCCGGCACGCAATTGCAGCGCCACGTTCTTGGCACTGCCGAGGTTGGGGATGTTGTTACCACCGGTGGCTGAACTGGCCAGGAACTGGGTCTTGATCTTCAGTGAATCCGAAGCCGATGCCGTACAACCGCTCACGCTGACCACGAAGGGAGTCTCACCGGCGGCGCTGCCAGCGGCTACCAGGTCACCGGCAGCCACCGTGGGCAGCAACACCACCGGATTGGTGGCGCCATCGACCATCACCTGGCAGGTCTGCTTGCTGACCTGGCCACGGAAGCTGATGGTATTGCCGGCCGCCAGCACCAGAGATGGCGAGACCAACATCAGGATTGCAAGATACTTTTTCATGTTTACCCCCAAAAGGATTCGGCCGACCGAAAGAAAATGCAGACGCCGACCGAAGCGCCCTGCACCGATCGCATCTTAGGCAAGAGCGGGCATCCAGAGGATCGGCACACGCCCATGTATGGGCCGGCAAAATCTGATTGCGGCATGGGCGAAATCCCATTAGGCATCGGCCCATCCGCATTGCGGGCCAGGCCCATTCACCGGCGCAGCGCGGAGAGCGATGATGGCTGGTGTCTCCTTCCCCCCTTTCCCCCTTTCCCGCCCTGTCCGCCCATGTCCCTCTTCCCTCACTATCCTCATCGCGCGCGCACGATGCTGTTTTTGCTGCTGACGCTTTCCCTATGGCTGCTGGCACCGACGGCAGAGGCGATCTGCAAGCGCAACAACCGCGCCGCCTATCCGTTTGCGCCGCTCAGTGACGGCGGCTCTGCCCAGTTCTGGTTCGGCCGTATCAATCTGGCCAGTACGGCGATCCAGCCACCAGGCAGCATACTGGGCAGCGCGGTGGCCAGCGCCGCTGACGCCGCCGGCATCAACGGCGATACCCTGCTCTGGACCTGCGACCTGGCCGATGCCGACCAGATCTATGAAGTCTTTTCCACCAATGGTGATGACAGGGTCGGTGGCTATGCCGAAATAGGTATCAAGGATGGCCTCCATGGTTTCTATCGCACATGGTTTCCCGGGGTGGCGATCCGCCTCACGCATCTGCGCTCGGGCAAGATCCTTTCCCGCTATTACCAGTCCAGCAAGCTCGATACCTATGAAGTCGATCAGGCCACCAGGAAGATCCTGATCCGCGCCCGTCACCTCAGCCCGATCAAGGCCGAGGTGGCGAGGGTATCGGACCTGACACCGGGCACCGGAACCAGCAACTGGTGCAGTGGCGCACCGGACAACACGCGCTGGGCCGCCGTCGCGTATGAGTGCACCCAGCCCAATGGCTACCTGATGCTGCGCGGTCCCGGCTATAACCGTGCCAGCGGCGACATGGATGACGATGGCGAAGACCATGCCTATCGCTACCTGTTCTTTGGCGCGGCCAATGGCATTGCATTCGGCATGCGCATGGGCGCAACACTGAGTGTGCTGCCCTCCTGCGTGGTCCAGAATGTGACACCGGAAGTGGTGTTCCCGCCGATCTCGGAAACCGAGCTCAATCTGGGGCAGACGCGCCAGGTGGAATTCACGCTCTCATTCCGCTGCGACGAGGGCATCGGCAGCAAGCCGCCATTCGCCGCCGGCACCGATGACAACCAGACCGCCTTCGGACTCCAGGTTTCATCGGGTGCGCTGGCGGCTGCCCGCTTGCTGGGCTATGTGAATCAGAGTCAGGGGGTGCGCTATCTGCTTTCGGACAACTACGGCACCGACCCGTCGCTGGCTAAGGGAGTGGGGATAGGCCTGAGCGATGCAGACAATCAACAGGAGATGCAGTTCCTGAGTTCATCGGTGACCGGCCAGTGGCTGTCGCAGTCCTTCCCGTCCGGCCGCAATGCCGGCTGGTATCGGCTGAGGGCAACCGAGGAACGATGTCCGCCCAGACCGCCGTCGCCCGCTGCAGCCGTCGAACAATTTACGATCAACAAGCGCCTGACGGCGACGCTACAGAAACTGCCGGGGCAGACCGTCACACCGGGAAGAGTGTTCTCGACCGCCTATGTCATCGTGAAGGTCCAGTGAAGGTCTCGGTCCTAAGCGGCCTTCAGTCGTCCGGGCTGGCCATCATCGATGGGGAAATGCAGCAGTGCCGCGACGATTCCCACCACGAAGGTGGCCATCCACAGCAAGGAATACGATCCGCTCAGTTCCAGCATCCAGCCCCCCAGCCAGGCGCCAAGGAAGGAACCGATCTGGTGGCTCAGGAAGCACACGCCGAACAAGCTGCCCATGTGGGTCGGACCGAACAGGCGTGCCACCAGCGCCGTGGTCAGCGGGACCGTGCCCAACCAGGTCAGCCCCATGACGGCGGCAAACAGGGTCACCGACAGACTGCTCTTGGGGGCGATGAAGAACAATCCGATCGCGGTGCTGCGCACCAGGTACAGCCAGCCCAGCACCTGCTGCGGACGATAGCGACCGCCCAGCCAGCCGCAGGTCCAGCTGCCGGCCATGTTGAACAGGCCGATCAGCGCCAGCGCCGTCGCCGCCAGGCCGGTGGGCATGTGGCACAGCTCGAGATAGCCCGGCAGGTGGGTGGCGATGAAGGCCAGCTGGAATCCACAGGCGAAGAATCCCAGGGTCAGCAACTGGAAGCCACGGTGCCGCAGTGACTGCACCATCACCCGCCGCAAACCGCCCTCCTGGCGCGGCATGACCGGCGTACGGATCGCTGGGGAGCGCAACACCAGCCCCAGCGGCGCCACCATCAGGACCAGCACGGCCAGCACCAGCAGCGCCAGGCTGATCCCCGAGGCAGCGCGCAAAGCCTGCACCAGCGGCAACATCAGCACCTGGCCCAGCGAGCCACCGGCACTGACCAGCCCCATGGCGCTGCTGCGCCGTTCGGGCGGTACGCTGCGTCCCACCGCCGGTAGCACCACGCCGAAGCTGGTGCAACTGATACCCACGCCGATGAAGACCCCCATGCCCAAGACCAGCAAGGCGCCGTTGGGGGCGAGTGCCGTCAACGCCAGGCCGATGGCATAGCAGACCGCGCCGAATGCCACCACGGGCGCTGGGCCATGCCGATCGGTCATGGCCCCGGCCAGCGGCTGCGCCGCACCCCATACCAGGTTGTGCAGGGCGATCGCGAAGGCCACCAGGGTCACCGGCAGGCCATGATCGTAGGACAAGGGACTGATGAACAGGCCGAAGGTCTGGCGCGATCCGAGCGCCATGCTCATGATGATCGCGCCGGCCACCACGGCCCACCACGGTTTGCGATTAACAGAAGCCTGGCTCATGGGAAATCTCTGTACTGGATGATGGAATGCTCCGATTTGACTATGAAATCGGGTGAGATTCAAATGACTTCGGTTGCCTCTCGCATTCCGTGTACGCATGCGAAAGAATTGCACCGCAAGTACCACGGCAGCGCCCGGCCATGCTTCAATAGCGCATTCCATCTCCGTCTGTGGACCGTCATGACCCTGCCCCTCGCCAAACTGCCGCCGCTGGACCTGATCCGTGGCTTCGTCGCCGTCGGCCGCCGCATGAGCTTCACGCTGGCCGCGCAGGACCTGTTTCTGACACAGTCGGCGGTCAGCCGCCAGGTTCACCTGCTGGAAGAATTCATGGGGACGCCCTTGCTGCAGCGGCATCATCGGGCGATCTCTTTCACCCCCGCCGGCGAGCGGCTATTCCGCAGCACCGATACCCTCCTGCTGCAGCTGCAGGACACGCTCGGGGAATTGCGCGCCGGGCAGGCGGCACGGCCAGTCACCATCACCGCCAGCATCGGCATGACCGGGCTGTGGCTGCTGCCGCGCCTGTCGCGGCTGCAGCGGCAACTGCCGGGGGTGGAGGTGCGGGTGGCCGCCAGCGACAGCGTGCTCGACCTGCGCCACGAAGACATCGATCTGGCGCTGCGCTACACCACCCGCGCCCACACACCACCGGAAGCGTTCCGCCTGTTCGGCGAATCGGTGGCGCCGGTGGCACATCCCCTGCTGCTCAAGCACGGCAGGCTGCCGGCCGATACCACCCTGATCGAATTCGAACAGGCCAATCCGCGCCTGCGCTGGAAGGACTGGCTGGAAGGTGGGGAATGGAAGAAGAAGCGCCGCATGCTGCGCTTCAACCAATACGACATGGTGATCCAGGCCGCGCTGGCTGGACAGGGTGTGGCGCTGGGCCGCATCGAACTGATCGGGCCACAGCTGGACAGCGGCCAGCTGGTGCTGCTGGCTGAACCGAGGGCGCAGGACGAGGACGGCTACGCCTACTGGATGATCCAGGCCACCCCGGCGGCGCGGCGCGAGGTACAGCAGGTCGCCAGCTGGATCCGCGCCGAAGCCGGAACCCCGGGCTAGCCTCACACCCTGGCGGCCTGTCCGGCACAGGCGGCCAGGGCGTCTTCCAACCTGTCATTGCCCCAGAACATCTCGCTGCCGACGAAGAAAGTGGGGGCGCCGAAGATGCCCAGCGCCCGCGCGCTGGCCGTCTGCTCGCGCAGGCGCATGCGATTCTCCCCGGATTGCGCGCGGACCAGGATGTCCGCTACCGGCAGATCCATCGCGGCGAGCACTTCACTGACGGTCTCGGCACTGTCGATATCACGATCCTCGACGAAATTCAGGTGCATCATCAGGCGGCAGAATCCCCCCACCCAGGCCGCCCCGGCCCAGGCCAGCGCGACCCGCGTGGCCAGCACCGCCGTGCGCGGGAAACGGCTGGGTCGGGTCCACGGCAGGCCATACTTGCGGCACTGGCGCGCCATGTCCTGCCAGGTGTAGTCCCCCTTCTCCTTCTGCAACACGAAGGGCGAGGTATTCCAGCCCAGCTCGCGGAACACCGGCCCCAGCAAGAAAGGACGCCATTGCACCCCCACTCCGGCATGCCGGACAGCCTGTTCGATGCGCAGCGTGCTGAGGTAACTGTAATTGCTGCCGAAGTCGAACCAGTATTCGATCGTGGGAAGAGCCGCGCTCATGCATGCACCACCAGGCAGCGGATTTCCAGGCTCTTGCGCAACGGCGCTGCGGGACCGATCTCGGGCAGGTCGAAGGCGCTGTGCGGCGTGAAGCGCGCCACGCCACTGGTGCGCGAATCGAACTGCTTGAGCACCAGCGCATGCTGGCGGTCCATCTGCGGGAAGTAGGCCCAGCGGTGCGCGGGATTGTGGCGCATCAGATAGATCTCGCCGGTACGGCGCGGATAGCGCACCTCCCCCCGCACCAGGTCTTCCTGCGCCACGCTGCGCGCATCGACCACGGCCAGCGGCGTATCCTCGATCACGCCGCGCAGGCTGCGCCAGATGTTGATGATGGAAAAGTGGCGGGCAAAGGGGATCAGGTCCGAATCATGCAGGACCATGGATAGCCTGCGGCGTCCCGATACCTCGGTGTAGTCGTTGTGGATACGGCCGTTGGCGGCCGGGGTGGCGCCCCGCGCGGTGCGCCCGAAATCCAGCGCGGTGCGGCCCGGATCGCGCTCGCGTACCAGGTGATCGAAGACATAGGCATGGGTGCCGCCAGTGACCTGCAGAGCCAGCTCCACCGCTTCGGCGTAGCAGGTGGACTCGATCTCGGCGGCATCGTCCGGGTTGCGCAGCGCGGTCGGGGCGTCCCGCAGTTCGAAGCCGTTGCGGTCGATGTCGAGCCCACTCCATCCGCTGGCATCGGCGATGAAGGTATCGTGCACGGCGTACTCGGCGCTCTCCCAGGGAATGCCGGGAGGCGGGGTAAAGGCATAGCTGACCGGATTGCGGGCATCGCGGGCGAGATAGCTCAGGCGTGCGTGAACGCCGGGCTTCGCATCAGCATAAATCATGTCAACGGGACCGTGGGCGGTAGGCGTATCCATCAGGGCTCCTGGTTCAAGAATGGCTGTCGATATCGACATTGAAGCAGTGCAGCATGCCGCGTTCAAACGATTAATTTGGCCTTTCACATGCGCAGAAGGAATACGAGATGCCATGACGGCCCGCGCCGACATCCACCGCTGCGGCATATACTTATGACGAATCGTTTCTTGGCGCTCTACCCGATGTCGCGCTAGGGTCTGGGTGTGGCAGCGCCTTCCGGCTTCCCCGTTCAACGACAAGAGAGAGACAACATGGCAGACAACCCACAATGGAAATTCGAGACCGTATCGGTACACGGTGGCTACGACCCTGATCCGACCACGCGCGCGGTGGCCGTGCCGATCTACCAGACGGTGGCCTTCGCCTTCGATGATACCCAGCATGGCGCCGACCTGTTCGATCTCAAGGTCCAGGGCAATATCTATTCGCGCATCATGAACCCGACCCAGGACGTGCTGGAAAAGCGCCTGGCAGCCCTGGAAGGCGGCATTGCCGCGCTGGCGCTGGCCTCTGGCCAGGCGGCCGTCACCTATGCGATCCAGACCATTGCCGAGGCGGGCGACAACATCGTCTCGGCCTCCACGCTCTATGGCGGCACCTACAACCTGTTCGCCCACACCCTGCCGCAGTTCGGCATCACCACGCGCTTCGCCGATCCGCGCCAGCCTGCTTCCTTTGAACCCCTGATCGACGACCGTACCAAGGCCATCTTCATCGAATCCATCGGCAATCCGCTGGGCAACGTCACCGACATCGCCGCCGTGGCCGCGATCGCGCATCGGCATGGCGTCCCGCTGATCGTGGACAATACGGTGGCCACGCCCTACCTGCTGCGCCCCTTCGAACACGGCGCCGACATCGTGGTGCACTCGCTGACGAAATACCTGGGCGGTCACGGCACCACGCTGGGCGGGGCCATCGTGGATTCCGGCAAGTTCCCCTGGGCGCAGCACAAGGAACGCTTCAAGCGCCTCAACGAGCCCGATGTCAGCTATCACGGCGTGGTCTATACCGAAGCACTGGGCGAGGCCGCCTACATCGGGCGGGCACGCGTGGTGCCGCTGCGCAATACCGGAGCGGCGCTGTCACCCTTCAATGCCTTCCAGATCCTGCAGGGCATCGAAACGCTGGCGCTGCGCCTGGACCGCATCACCGCCAACGCGCTGGCGGTGGCGCAGTATCTGAAGCGCCATCCCAAGGTGCGCTGGGTCAACTATGCCGGGCTGGAAGACCATCCCGATCATTCGCTGGCGCAGAAATACTTCAAGGGTCGCGCCTCGGGCGTGCTGACCTTTGGTGTGGCCAATGGTCGCGACGGCGGTGCACGGTTCCAGGATGCGCTGCAGCTCTTCACGCGCCTGGTCAACATCGGCGATGCCAAGTCGCTGGCCACGCACCCGGCGTCCACCACGCACCGCCAGCTGTCGCCGGAGGAGCTGGCAAAGGCTGGCGTGACCGTGGACACGGTGCGCCTGTCCATCGGCATCGAGCATATCGATGACCTGCTGGCCGATCTGGATCAGGCTTTGCAGTCGGCCTGACAGCGGGCATTCCTCTCCACGAAAAAAAGTGGCTCCGCAATGCGGAGCCACTGTCACATTGCGGCCGGAACAATCAGGCAGCCTGCTTTTGCTGCTTTTCCAGTTTCTGGCGCACGCGTTCTGCCACCAGTTCGCGCGTGCGCGGGATCAGTTCGCGACCGTAGTCGAGGGCATCTTCCAGCGGATCGAAACCGCGGATCAGGAAGGTCGTCACGCCCAGGTCGTAGTAATCCAGCAGCGCCTCGGCCACCTGCCCGGGCGTACCGACCAGGGCCGTGGAATTGTAGCGGGCACCGGTTTCGCGGGCGATGGCGGTCCACAGACGACGATCCACCCGATCCCCCTTCTCGGCAGCGGCCAGCAGGCGGCGTGCGCCGGTGCTTTCCTGGGGACCGGTATAGGCCGGATGGCGAACACCATCGCCCGCGCGCAGGCGGCGTGTCTCGGCCAGGATACGTTCGGCACGCTCCCAGGCAGCGTCTTCGGTGGCTGCCAGGATGGGACGGAAGGAGACCGAGAAACTGATCTCCCTTCCATGCCGTGCCGCTTCGGTTCGCACACGTCCGGTCAGCTCGCGCACCTGGTCCAGTGACTCGCCCCACAGCGCATACACGTCTGCGT
Organism: Herbaspirillum sp.; assembly: GCF_035644555.1. GTDB lineage: Bacteria > Pseudomonadota > Gammaproteobacteria > Burkholderiales > Burkholderiaceae_D > Herbaspirillum. The sequence continues at coordinate 74,198 of NZ_DASQOH010000044.1, read as the reverse complement.
GCCGTCCCGCCACCGGAATGGCGGCCTCGGAAGCACCACCGAAGAAGATCGGGATATGCGGCTGCTGGACCGGCTTGACCTCGGAGTAAGCCTGTTCGAAGCGGTAATGCGCGCCCTCGTGATCAAAGGGCTGCGTGGCGGTCCACACGCGGCGCAGGATGTGCAGGTACTCATCGGTGCGGGCGTAGCGCTGGTCATGGTCGAGGTAGTCGCCATCGCGCCGCTGTTCGCTGTCGGAGCCGCCAGAGATGATGTGAACGCCGAGCCGCCCGCCGCTGTAGTGGTCGAGTGTAGCCAGTTGGCGCGCCGCCAGTGTGGGCGACACAAAACCCGGGCGGTGCGCCAGCATCAGCTTGATGTGTCGCGTGGCGGCAGCCACCTGGGCGATGGTGAGGATGGCGTCCGGCCCGTTGGAGTGGTACGGGACCAGCACCCGGTCGAAGCCGGCTTCCTCGTGCGCCCGCGCAAAGCGCAGCAGGTAATCGGTATCGATGGCCGGTCCGACGGCGGGATGGATCTCCGAATTCTTGTTGGTGGTGACCATGCCGATGAAGTTGACGCTCATGCTTCTCTCCTTGAAATGAATCAGACCTTGACGATGTAATCGCTCACCTGCACCTTCTGCGGCAGGATCTTGCGTGCGGCCAACCAATCGGCCGCTCCCTGGAAGGTGGCGATGAACTTCGCGTCATCGGTGCCATGGAACTCCCAGCGGCGCGCCAGCCTGATGAGCGAATCGCGTACCGCGTCCGAATAACCGGCATCCTTTTGCACCAGGATCTCGGCCTCGCGCGGATTCCTGCTGATCCACTCGCCCTCGGCACGATAGGCGGCATTGACGGCGCGCACGATGTCGGCGTTTTCCTGGGCGAACTTGCGATGGGTGACGTAGGAGTTGAAGTCGATCAGGAAATCCAGATCGCGGCCTTCGAAGAAGACGTCATGCGCCTTGTATTCGACCCGCGCAATGTCCACGCCCGGGCTCCACATCGACCAGGCATCGACCTTGCCCTGGGAAAAGGCCGGACCGGCGTCCGGCGGATTGAGGTAGACGAACTGGACCTTGTCGCGGGCGATGCCATGCTTTTCCAGCGCCGCCACCAGCAGGAACTCGCCCAGGCCCGAGCGGTTTACCGCCACGGTCTTGCCGACCAGGTCGCTGACCTTGGTGATGCCGGAGCCATCCTTGGCAATGATGGCGGTGCTGCGTGGCTCGACCACGGCAAACTGGGTGAATACCAGCGGCGAGCCGGCGATCATGGCCGCCAGCGCGGGCGTAGTGCTACCGCCGAAACCAAAGTCGGCGCTACCGCCGGTGACCGCCTGCAGCGAAGGCGCGTGATTGGGGAAAGGGCCCACCCATTGCACCTTGATGCCATCGCGGGCCAGGGTCTTTTCGAATTCGCCACGGGTGCGGGCGATACCGGGCAGACCGCCCTTGCCCCAGGCCAGGCGCACGGTATCGGTATTGCGAGAGGAACCGGCGGCCAGAGCGACGGCGGGTGCACCGACGGCACCCAGGGCGGTGGCGCCTGCGGCCGCCTGCAGCAGCAGGCGACGATGAAGATCGATGGACTTGTTGTCTTGTGTCATGAGCATTCAATGGTGGTAAAGGGAAATCGAACCGGCATTCAATTCCGGTTAATGTGCTGCCTCGCCGGCTGCCACGCCCAGTTCGGCCAGCAATTGCGTGCGCAGGGCCTCGGCCGCCGGGTGGGCACGATGATGGGCGGCTTCCGGCGCGACCCGGTGATCGCTGGCAATGGCACCATCGCGCATGACCAGGATGCGGTCGGCCAGGACGATGGCTTCATCGACATCATGCGTGACCAGCAGCACACCGGGGCGATGGCGCGCCAGCAGTTGGCGCACCAGGGCATGCATGCGGATGCGGGTCAGGGCATCCAGGGCAGCGAAGGGTTCATCCAGCAGCAGCAGGCGCGGTTCGCGCACCAGGGCACGTGCCAGCGCCACGCGCTGCGCCTGGCCACCGGAGAGATTGCGGGGCCAGTCGTCGCTGCGGCCACCCAGGCCGACTTCTTCCAGCGCCGCCTGCGCGCGCGGCTTGCCGATCTTGTCATCGAGTCCCAGGGAAACGTTGCGCCACAAGGGATCCCACGGGATCAGGCGCGGTTCCTGGAACACCACGGCCGGTTGCGCCGGACCATCGATGCGGCCGCCATCGATGGCGTCCAGCCCCGCCAGCGCGCGCAGCAGGGTGGTCTTGCCGCAACCGCTCTCACCCAGCAGGGCCACGAACTCGCCGCGATGGATGCGCAGGTTCAAGCCCTGGATGACGGTGCGCTGGCCGTAGCGGCGCTTGAGACCGGCGACCTGCACGGCAATCTCATCGACGCCGGCCGGATGCATGGGTTGGGTGGTGGTGCTCATCATTTCCCCTTGGCGGCGTAGTTGGGATGCCAGGCCAGCAGACGGCGCTCCAGCAGGCGGGCAATGGCATCCGAGACCACGCCGATGCCGGCATAGATGACGATGGTCAGCACGATCACGTCGGTCTGCAGGAATTCACGCGCATCCATGGCCAGTGAGCCGATGCCGGTATTGGCGGCAATGGTTTCGGCGATCACCAGTGCCAGCCAGGCCACTGCCAGCGCATAGCGCACCCCGGCCAGGATCGAGGGCAAGGCACCGGGCAGCACGATGCGACGGATCAGGGTCCAGTTGGAGAGCCCGGTCACGCGACCCAGTTCGAGCAGCTTAGGATCGACCTGGCGGATGCCCAGCACGGTATTGATATAGATCGGGAACAGCACGCCCAGCGACACCAGGAACACCTTGCCACCCTCGCCCACACCGAACCACACGATCACCAGCGGCAACGCCGCCAGGAAGGGGACGGCGCGCACCATCTGCACACTGCGGTCGAACAGGGCTTCGGCCAGCCGCGAGAAGCCGACCAGGGTGCCCAGCACGAAGCCGAGGCTGCCGCCGATGACGAAGCCGGCGGCGGCCCGCAGGAGACTGGCACCGAGGTCGGAGAGCAGGCGGCCCTGACCGATCAGGTTCCAGGCGGTCTGCAATACCTTGCTGGGCGCCGGCAGCACTTGCGGCGAGAGCACACCGGCGCGGGCGAAGGCCTCCCATAGCAGGACCAGGAGCACAGGCGCGGCCCAGGAGAGCAGGAACAGGCTACGGTTGCCGAGTTCTTGCAAGGGACGCAGTCGCCTCGATCGGCGCCCGGGGGAGGACTCGGCGGCTGCCGGCAGGGGGAAACGATTCACCGCTTCGGACATGGGGATTTCCTTCTCTGACGTTTCAGGATGCGCAACCACAGTGGCGCAGGAAGGAAATGCTAATCAGCTTCGCGGTGAGCGAATACGAATGATTTTATGCTTGGATAGTTGATAAACGGATTTGGACTTCGTAGCGCAGTTTCAGCGGAGCTCGTCTTCGCCCACACCCGGCACGCCACGCCGGATCAGCTTGCTGTAGTCGTCCCCCGGACCGCTTTGCAAAGCCCGTCCGGTGATGCGGCCAGCCTCGCGCAGTTGCTCGAAGTGGTAGCCGGGCGTGAGTGCGCCATGGTCGAAGGCGTATTCGGCGAAATAACCGGAGAGCAGCAGGCGATAGTCCAGTGGCAACGTGGGGGAAAGACGGCGCGCCAACTCGAAGACGATGGTGGTGCAGTTGCTGGTGAGGGTGTTGTAGAAGCGCGGTGTGGCGCGCACCTGCGCGGCGCGTTCCAGGTATCCGAGGAAGACCTTGCGCAACTGGTCGGGACGCAGTTGCAGGCGATACAGGTAGACGTCCTCGCCACGGGCGTTGGTGCGGGTACGGACGATGTCGCGCTCGTCGGCGGCGACGATCACGGTCTCGAACTTGCGGAAGAAGCCGCCCAGGGCCGAGAAGGATTCGCCGCGTTCGCGCCGGATCTCCAGCGAAAATACCAGGCGCCGGCCATCGGCAAACCCGAAAGAAACCAGGGTGTGCGCAATCGCCGGCCCCATCCAGTAGGACAGCAGCAGGTCGGCCGAGACCAGTTGCGACAGATCGTAGTCACGCGACTCCCAGCGCACGTCGTAATCGGTCTCGCTGCGCCATTCGAAGTTGCGTACATTGTCCAGTCTGACGCGATCACCCGTGACCTGCGAGACCAGCATGCAGGCCACATCGTCGGCCCAGACCCGATCATGGGAAGCACGGATGCCACGCCACCAGCTCAGCAACACCACCAGTGCCAGCACGAAAGCCAGCGCCCCCCAGGCCGACGCGCCACCTGCCCCAGCCAATGCTCCCAGGGTGGCCAGCGCTGGCAGACTCCATGCCGTCATCACCAACAGACGCGCCCAGCGTGGCCCGGGGCACTGATACCAGAGCGCAAAACCACCCCAGGCCGCCAGTCCCAGCACCAGGCAGGCCAGCAAGATCAGCAATACGATAAAAAGAAGGCTCATTGACGTCGCGCACGCTTGTTATTGGTCTGGCGTCGGGGTCCCTCCCCCTCGCTCCCGGGCATTGTAGCCGTCCCGCGCGCATATGTTTATGCGGATATATTCGTGGCTGCCGCCGGGGTGGCCGGCACAGAATCGTCGGGTTTCCCATCATCAGGAATGCCTCCATGGAGCGCGACCGGTCGGTCTTACTTGCGTACGGCCTGAGCCTGTGCACGTGCCACGAGTCGTTCCCCTCCCCGGAGCCCCCCATGAGCCAGCCCCCACGGCAATTGCATCTGAACGTCAATATCCTGCATTCCGGCTTCATCCCGTCGGCGTGGCGCCTGCCGCACGCCGATCCGCTGGCCTTCATCGATGCCGCGCATTACGTCAAGGTGGCGCGCATCGCCGAGGCGGCCAAATTCGATGCGGTGTTCCTGGCCGACAATGCGGCCATCATCGAGCAGATCGATTTCCGTCCCATCACGGCGCTGGAGCCTACGGTGCTGCTGGCCACGGTGGCGGCCGCGACCACCCATATCGGCGTCATCGGTACCGCCTCCACCAGCTACAACGAGCCGTACAACATCGCACGCCGCTTCGCGACACTGGACCATGTCAGCGGCGGCCGCGCCGGCTGGAACATCGTCACCACCGCCGATGTCGCATCGGCCCGCAATTTCGGGCTGGACAAGGTTCCCGACCATGCAGCGCGTTATGCGCGTGCAGACGAATTCACCCAGGTGGTGAAGTCGCTATGGAACAGCTGGGAAGACGAGGCGCTGGTGGCCGACAAAGTCAGCGGTCGTTTCATCGATGACAGCCGGGTGCATCCCATCGCCCATCGCGGCAGCCACTTCCAGGTGCACGGCTCGCTGAACCTGCCGCGCACGCCGCAAGGCCAGCCGGTACTGGTACAGGCCGGCGGATCGGGGGATGGCCAGGAGCTGGCCGCACGTCACGCGGAGGCGGTCTTCTCGGCGGCCCATACCGTGGAAGAATCGCTGGCCTACAGCCGCGCCATCAATACCCGCGCCGCACAACTCGGACGCGGCCCCCATGCGGTCAAGATCCTGCCGGGGCTGGCCACCATCATCGGGGCCACCGAAGCCGAAGCACTGCGCCGACGCGACGAACTGATCGACAACATTCCCTGGAGCTATAGCCTGAAGCGCCTGGCCGGCATCCTCGGGGTACCGGTGGATAGCCTGGACCTGGATCGCCCCCTGCCGGACAAGCTGGCCCTGCCCGGTGGCGGCAATGGCAACCACACCTTCTTCCATGCCACGCTGTCGCTGGTGAAGGGGCGGCCACACACGGTGCGCGATGTCATCCGTGCCCTGTGCGGTGGCGGCGGTCACCGGGTACTGGTCGGCACGCCCGAGCAGATTGCCGATGACATCAAACGGTGGTTCAAGGCCGGCGCCGCCGACGGTTTCAACCTGATGCCCGATGCCCTGCCGGATGGCCTGCAGCACTTCGTCGATGGCGTGGTGCCGCTGCTGCAACAACGCGGTCTGTTCCGTCGCGACTACGAGGGCAAGACCCTGCGTTCCCATTTCGGACTCGTACATCCTGGCAGCACCGGTGGCCAGGCCAGGGCGGCCTGAGCCTCCGGATCAAGCACAATAGACCAAAGGCTCGCCCCCGGAACGACCGGGAGCGAGCCTTTTTGCTTGATGGTAGCGGGGTGGCAACGGGCCGGACAATGCGCCGATCAGTTCTTGCCCAATTTGAGGTTCTTGTCGTCCTGGTCCTTGCTGCTGAAATAATCCGGCAGGGTGAAACCGTCATAGAAGCGGTCGCTGCGGATGGCCTTCTGGAAATAGTCGGAACGGTAGGCCTGGGCGATATCGCGGGCATAGGTCTCGTCCTGGCGGGTCTTCTTGACGGCCACCACGTTGATGTAGGGCGGCTTCATGTCTTCCAGGATGAAGGCCTCGGACAGCTTGAGTTTGGCGAAGATGGCGAAGTTGCCCTGGATGGCGGCGAAATCGGCGTCATCCAGCGCGCGTGGACCCTGGGCATTCTCCAGCAGTACCAGTTTCAGGCCGACCTTGTTTTCCACCACGTCCAGTTCGGTGACGTCGACCGGCTTGTTCTCGCGGATGCGGATCCAGCCCAGCCTTTGCAATATCCACAGGGCGCGCTGCAGATTGACCGGATCATTGGGCACGGCGACGGTGAAGCCCTTCTTCAGGTTGTTCAGGTCCTTGTGCTTGCGCGAATACAGGCCCATGGGGGGCGTAGGCACCTGCACGATGCCCACCAGGTCGGTCTTGTTGCGCTCATTGTAGGAAGCCAGAAATACCGAGTGCTGCATCACGTTGGCATCGATGTCGCCCTTGAAGACGGCGCTGTTGGCTTCCAGTCCTGTGGAAAACTCATAGTAGCGGATCTTGTAGCCCTTCTTCTGCAGCTCGGGTTGCACGCCCAGCTTGAATTCGTCGATGTAGGGGCCGGGGACGAAGCCGATCTTCAGTTCGCGTTCGGGCGTGGCAGGGGGCGCGGCGTGGGCGCCGGCAATCACGGCAGCGCCGATGAGCAGCAGGCCGGCAAGTTGCTTGAGCATGATGGACTTCCTTCAGTGGATCGCGGAAATACCCGCCGCCAACTTGCATCACATTGGCGTGGGAATATGGCGGGTGGCGTATGTGGATGATTTCCTTGGGAGGTGAAACCGACCAAGGATTATGTGGCCGCGAACCGGTCCGAATGAACGAAGGAAAACGGATAAGAATATACAGAGCCAGTGTCCTGGCCGGAACTCATGTCGTCATCAGTTGCGAGATGTGTTCAAGGGCCCGTGAACCTGCAGCGGCTTGCTGGTGCGGATCGCCGCGATCATGTTGCGCACCGCCGGCGCGCGTTCGTGACGACGGAATACGGCTGCCACCTCGGAAACGATAGCGCTGCCCGCCAGCGGCCGATAGCAGACATTGGGCAGTTGCACCACCGAGGTCAATACCCCCGGCACCACCGCCACGCCCGCGCCCACCGATACCTCGGCCAGCACCGCCAGCAGGCCACCTGGACGACTCATGCTGCGCGGCTCGAAACCGCCGCGGCGCCAGACCTCGCGACTGCCCAGCTCCTGCTCGGGCAGGATGAAGGATTCTCCGGCCAGGGCCCGTGAACGCACGGCAGCGCCCGCGCTCGCCAGTGCATGATCAGCAGGCAGGGCCAGGCAGAAGCGGTCGCGCAACAGGACTTGCGACTGCAGGGTGCCGCCCAGCGGCACCGGCATGCGCAGGAAGGCGATGTCGACCTTGCCCTCCTCCAGCGCGTCGGAAAGTTGCGCCATCGGCCACTCGCGGGCATGTACCGTGGCTTGCGGCCACTGACGACGGAAGGCGCTGATCTGCTGCTGCAGGATGCCGCCGAATACCGCCGATCCCACATAGCCGATTTCGACCCGGCCCAGCTCGCCGCGCCCGGCACGGCGACCCACGTCGATGGCCTGGTCGAAGCGTGCCAGTACCGCGCGTGCCTGCTCGACGAAATCACGACCGGCCGAGGTCAGCAATACGGAGCGCTTGGTGCGGGCGAACAACTGGACCTGCAGTTGGCGCTCCAGCTCCTGGATCTGCACCGACAGCGTGGGTGGCGCAATGCCCAGCAGTTCGGCAGCACGGGCGAAGTGCAGTTCTTCGGCGACGGTCAGGAAGTAACGCAGGTGTCGTAGGTCCACGGGCTTGCTCCGGTATGAGGGATGGCGGCGATGCCTTGAATTAGTTTAAAACTAATTAAGTCGTGGTTGATGATTATTGAAGTGAATTATAGAGACTGGTTCAATGAACCCTCTCCCCTCTCGCATTTCAGAAAAGGAATTCCATGATCATCAAGACCCGACTTCTCGCCCTGGCCCTCTCCAGCCTGTTGGCGGCCAATGTAGCGGCTGCCGCCACCCTGCCGACCCAGCCGGTGCTGACGCTGGCCGCTGCGCAACAGGTGCTGCAGGCTGCCCAGGCCAAGGCGCAGGCGGAAAACTGGCCCTGCGTGATCTCGGTAGTGGATGCCGCCGGTCTGCCCGTGGCGCTGGTGCGCATGGACAACGCGGCCGTACCGGCCGGGGTCGAGATCGCGCCGGGCAAGGCGCGTACTGCAGCACTGTTTCGCCGTCCCAGCGGCGCGCTGGAAGATGCGATCAACGGCAACCGCCCGGCGGCCGCCACGGCACGCGGCTTTGTCCTGATGCGCGGCGGCTTGCCGTTGGTGGCCGACGGTCAGGTGGTGGGGGCCATCGGCGTGTCGGCCGACACCCCGCAGCATGATGAAGACATCGCCAAGGCCGGCGTGGCGGCGTTGAAGTAAGACCCTCTTGCCCTCCTGCCCGCGCCGCCATGCGTTCGCCCTTCTCCTCCACCGCTGGCCGCATCCTGCTGACCGGTTCGCTGGGATGTGCCATGACGGTACTGGACACCAACGTGGTCGGGATCATCCTGCCCACGGTGGCGCGTGAGCTGCAGGCGTCCTTCAGCGAGGTGGAATGGGTGGTCAGCAGCTATGTGCTGTGCTTTGCCGCGCTGCTGCTGCCGGCCGGTGCCCTGGCGGACCGCTATGGCCGCAAGCGCGTGCTGCGGAGCGGGCTGGCGCTGTTCGCGCTGGCCTCACTGCTTTGTGCCTTGGCTCCCACGGCACAGGCCCTGTATGCGGCCCGCGCGCTGCAGGGGGTGGGTGCGGCCCTTTTGCTGGCGCCTTCGCTGGCGGTGATCGGCCATGCCTTCCATGACGAGAGCGAGCGCGCACGCGCCTGGGCGGTGTGGGGCGTCATCATGGGCCTGACCATGGTGCTGGCGCCGCTGATCGGCGCCGTCATCAATACCCTGCTGGGCTGGCGCTGGGCGTTCGGGATCAACCTGCCGGTCTGCCTGTTGCTGGGCATGGCGGTAGGACGGCAGGTACCGGAGTCACGCAATCCGCTGCCGCGTCCGCTGGATCCGCTGGGCATCCTGTCTTTCTCCAGCGCGGTCTTCCTCCTGACCTGGGCCCTGATCACGGGTCCGGAACAGGGGTGGACCAGCGTTGTTTGCGTCGCCCGCGGTCTGGGCGGCGCATTTTTATTCCTGCTCTTCATCGCCTGGGAGCGCCGCTGCGCCCATCCGATGCTGGAGCTGTCACTGTTCCGCCATGCCGGTTTCGTGGCGGCAGTGGCGGCCATGTTCGCCTATGCGGCCTCGGCCCAGGTGATGGCGTCGCTGCTGCCGCTGTTCCTGCAAAATGCACGCGGCCTGAACGCGCTGCAGACCGGCCTGGGCATGCTGCCCTTCGCGCTGGCGATGCTGCTGTTGCCGCAGCTGGGACGCCTGCTGGGCCGGCACCTGTCGTCGGCGCGGGTGCTGGCCCTGGGGCTGGCCGTCACCGCAGCAGGCAACCTGCTGATGATGCTGGCCGCCGGCAATGGCTCGCTGGCGCTGGTGGTGCTGGGCATGGCGGTCCTGGGCAGCGGGGGCGGTCTGCTCAATGGCGAGACACAAAAGGCCATCATGGGCAATGTGCCGCGCGAACGCGCCGGAATGGCCTCGGGTATCAGCACCACCTCGCGTTTCACCGGGGTGCTGGCCGGCTTTGCCGGGCTGGGGGCGGTGCTGGCACAGTCGGCCCGCAGCCGCATGCTGGAGGGCATGATCACCCTGGGAGAGGCGCCCGGGCGCGCCGAGCAGTTCGTCAGTCGCGCGCTGGCCGGCGACATGGCTCAGGCGGCGCAGGCCTATGGCGAGCGGCAGGCGAGCATCCTGGCGCTGGCGCGCCAAGCCTATGCCCAGGGCTTTGCGCATGCCTTTGCCGCCGCGGCACTGCTGGCGCTGGCGGCCGCGCTCATCGTGCTGTGGTCGATCAGGCGGGCGGCGCAGCCTGCAGCCGTGCCGCCAGACGTGGCAGGACCGACTCGGCATCCTCCTGCAGCTTGAAGCCCAGCAGGTCGTCGGCGCGGGTCAGGCCGCGATTGATCGCCACCACCGGCTTGCCGGCTGCCGCCACCATGCGCGGGAAGCGGAAACCCGACAACACCATCAGCGAAGAACCGATCACCAGCATGGCATCGCAGTCGCGCGCGGCCGTCTCGGCCTGGGCGCTGCGGGCGGCCGGCACACCATCGCCGAAGAACACCACATCCGGTTGCAGCATGCCGCCGCAGACCAGGCAAGCGGGGACATGGAACTCGGCATCGGCCTCCGGTTCCAGCCGGGCATCGCCATCGGGCAGGATCTCCGCCTGCAGTCGGGTCAGGGCCGGGTTGTCGCGCTCCAGCTGCTGCTGGATCGCGGCCCGTGGATGTTGGGCGCCACAGGACAGACAACGCACCGCATGGATGCTACCGTGCAGTTCCAGCACATCGCGACTGCCAGCCTGCTGGTGCAGGCCATCGACGTTCTGGGTCAGGATGGTCCCCACCTGCCCGCCGGACTGCAACTGCGCCAGCGCGTGGTGGGCGGCATTCGGTACGGCGCGCGCCAGGCGCGGCCAGCCCAGCATGCTGCGTGCCCAGTAACGCTTGCGGGCCGCTTCCGACTGGCGGAATTCGCTGCCCTGGATGGGCAGACGGCCTCGACGTACTCCGGTGTCGTCGCGGTAGTCGGGAATGCCGGAGGCGGTACTGATGCCGGCCCCGGTGAGTACCAGCACCTTGCGATGGGACAGCAGCCACTGCGACAGTGCCGCAACAGCATCGGCCTGCAGGACAGGCGCTGCAGGGACAGGCAAGGGAGAGGACAGGGAATCCGGCAGGATCAGGCTCTGGCTCATGGAAAACTCGCTGGAGATTGTATCGACAAGGGGCAGCGTACGCGAAAACGGACGGGGCCGCCGGCCGCGCCGCAACCAACCACCACCCGCTATATCCAACCCGGCCCAGCCGCTCAGGCGCGGCGCGGCAGCTCCCGCAGCGGGATCGCCTGGGCCAGGTCGCGCAGGGTGGCCGGCAGCGCCGGTCGCCCGAACAGGAAGCCCTGCCCCTCCTGGCAGCCCTCCTGCTCCAGGATGGCACGTACAAAGGCCTTGGCCTGCTGGCTGGTTTCCAGCGAGGAATAGCCACTGCCGAAGTGGTCCATGGCAATGGTCACGCCCATGGCCTTGAGCTGCTGCAGCAGATAGAGCGCACGTTCGCGGTCGGCGATCCGCGCTATCCGTTCGCCCCGGGCATCACGTCATGCGGCTCAGGCTCGCGGGGGTGGTCGAATTGCTGAGGCGGAAGGTCGAGACCAGCCCGGCCAGCGCACTGGCCTGTTCCATCATCGAGTTGGCTGCTGCCGCCGCTTCCTCCACCAGTGCCGAATTCTGCTGCGTGGCTTCATCCATGTGGGTGATGGCCAGGTTGACCTGTCCGATGCCGTGGCTCTGTTCCTGGCTGGCATGCGAAATCTCGGCCACCACGTCGGTCACGCGCTTGACGCTGGTGACGACGTTTTCCATCGTCAGTCCGGCTTGCTGGACCAGGTGGCTGCCTTGTCCGATCTGGCCGACCGAGTCATTGATCAGCTCGGTGATTTCCTTGGCGGCGGTAGCACTGCGTTGCGCCAGGTTGCGCACCTCCGAGGCCACCACCGCGAAGCCACGTCCCTGCTCGCCGGCGCGGGCTGCTTCCACCGCCGCATTCAGGGCCAGGATATTGGTCTGGAAGGCGATGCCATCGATCACGCTGATGATGTCCACGATCTTGCGCGAGGAGGCATTGATGCCTTCCATGGTGCTGACCACCTGTCCCACCGCGACGCCGCCCTGGCTCGCCACTTCCGAAGCCGATACCGCCAGCTGGCTGGCCTGGCGGGCGTTGTCGGCGTTCTGCTTCACGGTGGACATCAGTTGTTCCATGGCCGATGCGGTCTCTTCCAGGGCGCCGGCCTGTTGTTCCGTGCGCGAGGACAGATCCAGATTGCCCGAGGCGATCTCGGCCGAGGCCTGTTCAATGGTATGCGTACCTTCCCGCACCTTGCCGACGATGGCGACCAGGCTGTCGCGCATCTTCTTGATGGCCATCAGCAGGCTGGCATTGTCGCCGGGGAGGGTCTGGACTTCCGAGGTCAGGTCGCCGGCCGCGATCTGCTGGGCGATGTCGGCGGCATAGGCGGGCTCGCCGCCCAGCTGTTTCAACAGGCCGCGGGTGATGAGTACGGCCACGATCACCGAGATCAAGCACACCAGCAGGGTGAGCACGGCCACCACCAGCGAGCCGTGTGCGGATACGTCCATCGTGGTCTGGTGCGCGCGGTCGTTTTCGGCGTCCACTTCCGCGATGACCTTGTTGATGTCCTGCACGATCTGGCGCCGCAGGGGACTGCATTCATTGACCAGGAAATCACGGAATTCCTCGCTCCTGCCGCCTTCGCGATATATGCGCGGACGCTTGAGTTCCTCGGCCATCTGCAGCAGCCCGGCACGCACCTTGTCAAAGCCCTTGTTGCCGGCCATTTCCGGTTCGAGTTCGGCCAGGGCCTTCAGATAGATCTGCTTCTGTTCATCGACGATCGCCAGTTCCTTGGCGGCATCGGCGTCGCTGCGGAACACATAGGCATTGCGCGCCGCAAGGCCGGTCTGGTCCAACGCCTCGCGTGCCAGATAGAGCGGCACCAGGCGCCGGCTCTGGACGGTATCGGCGGCCTTGATGGAGGTCGTCAGGGACTGGATGCTGACCAGCGCAACGGCAGCCAGGATCACCGTCAGCACCAGCAGGACGGCAAACCCCAGCGATAACTTGGTGCCGATTTTCATATTCTTTAACACACTCATTATTCCCCCCAGTTGTACAGGATGCGATTTTTTGGACATCGACCAATCCGGACGGAATCAATCCATGCAGCATCGACTATAGACAAAGGCCGAGCTGATGGATCTAGGGATTTTCCCGAGGCCAGCATCGGACCGGGTGACAGGCCGTGGCCACACGATAAAAAAAGGCGCCGGTGTTGCCACCGGCGCCTGGTGCCCTGTCGCGCGCGCGACTGTAACGGTTCCGTCTAGAGTTTTTCGGTTTCCCCACTCTTGGGTTGCCACTTCATCAAGCGCTTTTCGATCACGCCCACGGCCAGATCCAGCACCAGTGCAAAGATGGTCAGTACGACAATGCCGGCAAAGACGGTATTGATGTCGAAGGTCCCTTCAGCCTGCAGGATCAGGTAACCGACGCCACGTGCCGATCCCAGGTATTCGCCCACCACCGCACCGACGAAGGCCAGGCCGATGGAGGTATGCAGGCTGGAAAACACCCACGAGGTGGCCGAGGGCAGGTAGACCGTGCGCAGCAGCTGGCGCGCATTGGCGCCCAGCATGCGGGCATTGGCCAACACCACCGGGCTGACTTCCTTGACGCCCTGGTAGACGTTGAAGAAGACGATGAAGAACACCAGCGTGACCGCCAGCGCCACCTTGGACCAGATCCCCAGGCCGAACCACATCGCGAAGATCGGTGCCAGGATCACGCGCGGCATGGAATTGGCGGCCTTCACGTAGGGATCGAGAATGGCCGAGGCGGTCGGCGACAGTGCCAGCCACAGGCCGATACCCAGGCCGAAGACGGTGCCGATGACGAAGGCCAGCACGGTCTCGGTGAGCGTGATGAGCAGGTGCGAATAGATCTCTGCGGGGAACGTGAGCGTGAAGAAGGTGGTGTCGCCGATCCCCACTTCCAGCGAGCCGCTGCCCACCGTGAACCACTCCCAGATGCGCTGCGCCACCTTCAGCGGTTCGCCGAAGAAGAAGGCGGTCTGCGGATTGCGGGTGGCCACATGCCACACCAGCAGGACGATGGCCAATACCATCAGTTGCCAGAAGCGGATGTTCTTGTGATTCGGTTTAAATAATTTCCACATGGTGCTGGTTCTCTTCCCTGATCTTTTTCCGGTACGGCTTACGCTGCGCGCTTCTGTTGTTGATAACCCTTGAGCACTTCGTCGCGCAGCACGTCCCAGATCTGCTGGTGCAGTTCGACGAAGCGCGGATGCATGCGGATTTCGGCGACATCACGCGGGCGCGGCAGGTCGATCCTGAATTCGCCGATGGGATGAGTGCCGGGACCGGCGGCCAGCACGATCACGCGGTCGGACATGGCGATGGCTTCGTCGAGGTCGTGGGTGATGAAGAGCACGGCCTTCTTCTTGGCATTCCAGAGGTCCAGCACCTCGTTTTCCATCAGCTGGCGGGTCTGGATGTCCAGGGCCGAGAAGGGTTCGTCCATGAGGATGATGTCGGGGTCGAGGATCAGCGTCTGCGCCAGCGCCACGCGCTTGCGCATGCCGCCGGAGAGCTGGTGCGGGTAGCGGTCGCCGAAGCCTTGCAGACCCACGCGGGACAGCCATTGTTCACCCAGTTCCTGCGCGGCCTGTTCGTCCTGGCCGCGATACTGCAGGCCGGCGATCACATTCTGCAGCGCGCTGCGCCAGGGCATCAGCGCCTCGGCCTGGAACATGTAGCCGGCGCGGCGATTGATGCCGGTGAGCTCTTCGCCGAATACCTTGACGCTGCCCGAGGACGGTTGCAGCAGCCCGGCACCGACGTTGAGCAGGGTGGACTTGCCGCAGCCGGTAGGACCGACGACGGAGACGAATTCGCCCGGTGCGATGGACAGGTCGGTATTGGCCACGGCGGTGTAGCGCTGGGAACGATCGTCCTTGGAGACGAAGGTACAGGTGATGTTGTCGAACTGGAGGGCTGGCGTCATGGCAGTGCGGGCCGATAGGGCCACAGTGGGTGATACGGGGGGAAGCGTCCCGCCCAGATGCGCAAATGCCCGTTACCGGGCATTTGCTGTGCATTCGCATCGGGTGGGAGCACCGCGCTTACTTGTATTTGGCGTTGGCCTTCTGCACGAAGGAATTGGTAAAGGTCTTGGAGAGGTCGATCTGCTTGTCGGCCAGCGAGGGCTCGAAGGCCTTGAGCGTGCGCAGGGCGGTATCGGGGCCACCTGGCGGGAAGTAGCCGTCCGGCGAGATAGCCTGGCGCACCTTCATGAAGGCGTCGATGTAGAGCGAACGGTCACCCAGCAGGTAGCTCTCCGGCACGGCCTTGATGATGTCGGAGGGGCCGGCCTTCTGGATCCACTTCAGCGCGCGCACCATGGCGTTGGTCAGGGCTTGCGTGGTGTTGGGATACTTCTGGACGAAGGCCGCCGGGGCGTACAGGGTGGCGGCCGGCATCGGGCCACCGAAGACGTCGTTGGTGTCCTTCAGGGTACGGGTGTCGGCGATGGTCTTGATCTCGTTGTGCTGTTCCAGCATGGAGATCACCGGGTCCAGGTTGGCGATGGCATCGATCTGGCCGGAACGGATGGCCGAGATCGCACCGGCCGAGGCCCCCACGCCGATGAAGGAGACGTCGGTGGGCTTCAGGCCGGCCTTGGCCAGCACATAGCTGGCCATGATGCTGGTGGAGGAGCCGGGCGCGGTCACGCCGATCTTCTTGCCCTTGAGGTCGGCCACGCTCTTGTAGTTGGGCATGGTCTTGTTGTTGGCCGCCAGCACGATCTGCGGCGCACGGCCCTGCAGCACGAAGGCGACGATGGCCTGGCCCTTGGCCTGCATGTTGATGGTGTGCTCGTAGGCGCCCGAGACCACGTCGGCGCTGCCGCCCACCATCGCCTGCAAGGCCTTGGCACCGCCGGCGAAGTCGGAAATCTCGACCTGCAGCCCCTCATCCTTGAAATAGCCGAGCTGTTCGGCCACCGTCAGCGGGAGGTAATAGAACAGGTTCTTGCCACCGACGGCGATGGACACCTTGGGCTTTTCCAGTGCCTGCGCACCGGCACTGCCGTTGAAGGAAAAGTAGCCGGCCAGGAACAGGCCCGCGGCGATCAGCAATTGCTTCCAGCTCAATTTCATTATGTCTCCTCCGTGTGTGGATGGGGGTACAGCTTGTTGTGCATAGTCCCGTCCGGCATCCCGTGCAGATGCCACGACGGTCTGGGCGCCGTTCAGACCACGCCGTGGTCCCTCAGCGTCTTGATGTGGGCCTCATCATACCCCAGCGATTGCAGGATTTCATCGCTGTGGGCGCCCAGCTCGGGACCGAGCCACCTGGTCTGGCCCGGCGTCTCGGACATCTTGGGGGTGATGCCGGGCAGCTTGACCGGTGTGCCGTCAGCAAACTGGTGCTGCTCGAACATGTTGCGGGCCAGGAACTGGGCATCGCTCATCATGTCCTTGACCGAGTAGATCTTGCCGACCGGGACATCGGCCGCCTGCAGCGTGGTCAGGGCATTTTCGATGGTCTGCGTGCTGCACCACTGCTGGATGGCGGCGTCGATCTCGGCGGTACGCGGCACGCGGCCATCGTTGCGCGCCAGGCCGGGATCATTGGCCATCTCGTCGCGGCCGATGGCGCTCATCAGGCGCTTGAAGATGGCATCGCCATTGCCGGCGATGACGATGTTCATGCCGTCGCCCGTGGTATAGGTGTTGGAGGGCACGATGCCGGGCAGCGCGCCACCGGTGCGTTCGCGCACCACGCCGGCGAAGTCGAATTCCGGCACCATCGATTCCATCATGTTGAAGACGGCCTCGTACAAGGCCACATCCACCATCTGCCCCTGGCCGGCGACGCAGTCGTCGCCCTGCTTGCCGTTCCAGCGGCCGCCTGTGACGTCGCGGTGGCGCAGCGCCATCATGGCGCCGATCACGCCGTGCAGGGCGGCGATGGAGTCGCCGATGGAAATGCCGATGCGCACCGGTGGACGATCCGGGTGGCCGGAAACGTAGCGGATACCGCCCATGGATTCGCCGATGGCGCCGAAGCCCGGCAGGTCGCGCAGAGGGCCGGTCTGGCCGTAGCCGGACAGGCGCACCATGATGGTGGCCGGGTTCAGTTGCTTGAGGTCTTCATAGCCGAGCTTCCACTTTTCCAGCACGCCTGGACGGTAGTTCTCGATGATGACGTCGGCTTCCAGGGCCAGCTTCCTGGCGATCTCCTGTGCCCGCTCGTCCTTCATGTTGAGGGTGATGCTCTTCTTGTTGCGGGCCTGGACCGACCACCATAGCGAGGTGCCATCCTTGAGCACGCGCCACTGGCGCAGCGGGTCGCCGTTGCCTGGGGCTTCGACCTTGATCACCTCGGCACCGAATTCGGCCAGCATGCGCGAGCAGAACGGGCCTGCAATCAGGGTGCCCAGTTCCAGTACCTTGATGCCGGCCAGCGGGCCGGGCTTGGATGTGCCTGTGCTCATCGTGCTTGCACCGGATGGCTGACGCGCTGCGGCGCGGCCGATCCGGTGATCTCCTCCTGATCGTGATGCCGGACCTGGCTCTTGTCGGGTAGTGGCCAGTGTCCTGAAATGCGTGGGTTGGTGTGCAGTCCGGCGCACAGGGTTGCTGCGCTGTCGCCTGCGGCAGCCTCCGGGGGTACCGGCCGGCTGGCAGTCGTCATTCTATTGCAGCATGGACTGGATGTCGCGCATTTTGACCTTCATCGTCGACGTCATGCCTGCAAGTTTTTCATCTGAAATCTGAAACCGGTGCCGGCCTCACGTGGTCCGGCGATCCAGCATGGCGCGGGCGATGGTGCCGGCATCCACATATTCCAGCTCGCCGCCGACCGGTACGCCCCGTGCCAGGCGACTTACCTTCAGGCCACGCGCCTTGAGGGTTTCGCTGATGTAGTGGGCGGTAGCTTCGCCTTCGTTGGTGAAGTTGGTGGCCAGCACCACTTCGGTGACCACGCCATCGGTGGCGCGGGTGATCAGCTTTTCGAGATGGATGTCACGCGGGCCGATGCCGTCCAGCGGCGAGAGGCGCCCCATGAGGACGAAATACAGGCCCTTGAAGGTCAGTGTCTGCTCGATCATGACCTGGTCGGAGGGAGACTCCACCACGCATAGCTGGGTATGGTCGCGCTGGCTGTCCTGGCAGGTCTCGCAGATGACCTGCTCGGTGAAGGTATTGCAGAGCGCGCAATGACGGATGGTGTCAAGCGCCTGCGCCAGCGACTTGCTGAGCTCGGCAGCGGCGTCGCGGTCATGCTGCAGCAGGTGATAGGCCATGCGCTGCGCGGTCTTGGGGCCGATGCCGGGGAGCCGGCGCAGCGATTCGGTCAGGACGGTAAGACTGGAGGGTGTTTTCAATTGCGGTCTACGGAATAGCGGAAGGCTTCCAGCGCCTCGGCGGTCATCGAGGGGACGAATTCGATGATCTCGTATTCGGCCACACCGCCGATGAAGAAGGGATCGGATTCCATGATGGCTTCGATCTCGGCACGATCGGCGCAGTCGGCAATGATGATGCCACCGGTGCGCGGAACCTTGCGGCCCGACATCAGGAACACGCCGTCGGCATATTGCTGGTTGAGGAATTTCTTGTGCGCGGTCAGCAGGGAATCGATTTCGCCTGCCGGCTTGGTGTACGTGATCGAGACGATGAACATGGTGCATCCCCTAAACAATCGTGCATTCCGTCAACATCATGGATATCTTGCATTACCGCAGCGATCCTGGCGGCCCGGCATGCCTGCACGGGCCGCATCGACCTCAGAACGGCATCTTGAAGCCAGGGGGCATCGGCATGCCGGCGGTGACGCCGGACATCTTTTCCTGGGCGGTGGCTTCAGCCTTGCGCGCGGCGTCGTTGAAGGCGGCGGCGACCAGGTCTTCCAGCATGTCCTTGTCTTCGGCCAGCAGCGACGGATCAATGGAGACGCGCTTGACGTCGTTCTTGCAGGTCATCACGACCTTCACCAGTCCGGCGCCGGACTGGCCTTCCACTTCGATGGTGGCCAGCTGTTCCTGGGCCTTCTTCATGTTGTCCTGCATGGCCTGTGCTTGCTTCATCAGACCTGCGAGTTGACCTTTCATCATGCTCATGCTCCTTGTTTCAATTCACGGAATTCTATCGCGTTTGCGGAAGCGCCCGCCAATCCGGTTTGCGCTGGCGCTCCCGCCTCACAACGCCTGGATCGACCCCGGCACGATGGTGGCGCCAAATTCGCGCATCATGGTCATCACGAAGGGGTCGCTGGTCATCTTCTGCTCAGCCTTGCGCTGGCGCTCGGCGCGCTCGGCTTCGGCCACCGCGTTGGCGGTGTCGGCGACGGCGCCCAGCTCGGTTTCCACACGGATTTCCTTGCCGAAGCGTTCGGACAGCGCGGCCACCAGTTTTTCCACGCTACCCGAGGAACGCAGGGTATCGAGCGGGATGCGCAGATGGAAGCAGACATTGCCGCCATTGAGCGCTTCGCAGCGCACCAGTTCACTCTGGAACGCCATCTGATGCGCCACGCCGCGCAGTGCCAGGCTGGCGGCCAGACTGGGCCAATGGCCGTCCCAGCCCAGTTCAGCGGCGATGCGGGCGGTTTCCTGCTGCTGGGCGGGCGTGGCGGCCGGGCGCTGGGGCGCCGCCGGTGCCGACGGCTCTACGGCCACAGCTGACTCAGTTTTTTTTTCTGACGCGAAGCCAGCGGGTGGCATCACATCGGCGCGCGCATCCTCTTCCCATGGCGGGATGGCATCAAAGGGCGGCGGTTCGGGCAGGTCCGGCATCTCCGGGGACGCGGTCGCTGCGCGGGCAGCGGGTGCGGCCGGTACGGCGGGCGCAGCGGCAGCAACCGGGGCAGCGGGCGCGGCGGCCGGGGATGGACGGGCGGCGGGCGATTTGCCGTTCTTGCCGACGCGGGCTGCCATCAACGCGGCTTCACGCGCAGAGGCCGGCGCGGCGGGCGCAGCCGGTGCCGACACTGCTGCCGGAGTAGTCGTTGCCATGGGCGGGGTCTGCGCGGCCGGCGCAGCGGGGGACGCTACCGGAGCGGACTGGACCCGCGCCACCGGGGCACTGGTCACCGCCGCCTGCGGGGCCATCAGCGGTGCTGCCTGACGCGGCGCTGCCGGGCGGGCGGCGGCCGGGGCGGCTGCGGCCGGCACCGGGCCGGCAGCGCTGGCACTGACCGGACGGAAGGCCAGCATGCGCAGCAGCGTCATGCTGAAGCCGGCGTATTCGTCGGGCGCCAGGCCCAGTTCATTGCGGCCGTGCACGGCGATCTGGTAGAACAGCTGCACATGTTCGGCGCTGAACTGGTTAGCCAGGCGCAGGATGTCTTCGCGATTGGGCAGGTCATCTGCCAGGGCGGCCGGCACCGCCTGCGCCATGGCGATCTGATGCAACAGTGTGCCCAGGTCCTGCAGGGCGGCGTTATAGGACAGGCTGCGGGTGGCCATGTCGTCGGCCACCCCCAGCAGGGCCGCACCATCCTGCGCCGCCAGGGCGTCCAGGATGCGGATCAGGTAGGACTGGTCCAGCGCGCCCAGCATGCCCTGCACGGCGTCCAGGGTGACCCGGCCGGCGGCATAGGCGATGGCCTGGTCGGTCAGCGACAACGCATCGCGCATGGAGCCGGATGCCCCCTGCGCCAGCAGGCGCAATGCGGGAGGATCGAACGCGATGCCTTCCTGGTTAAGGATGTTGTCCAGATGGCTGATGATGTGGCCGGGTGGCATCTGCTTCAGGTTGAACTGCAGGCAGCGCGACAGCACGGTCACGGGAATCTTTTGCGGGTCGGTGGTGGCGAGGATGAACTTGATGTGCTCGGGCGGCTCTTCCAGCGTCTTCAGCATGGCGTTGAAGGCGTGGTTGGTGAGCATGTGCACTTCGTCGATCATGTAGACCTTGAAGCGGGCATTCGAAGGAGCGTAGATGGCCTGTTCCAGCAACTGCGCCATCTCGTCCACGCCACGGTTGGAGGCGGCGTCCATCTCGATGTAGTCGACGAAGCGGCCGGCATCGATGGCCACGCAGGCTTCGCACACACCACAGGGCGCGGCGGTGATACCGCCGTTGCCATCCGCGCCGACGCAGTTGAGCGACTTGGCCAAAATCCGCGAGAGCGTGGTCTTGCCCACGCCGCGGGTCCCGGTGAACAGGTAGGCGTGGTGCAGCCGCTGCTGTTCCAGCGCGTGCGTCAGCGCGCGCACGACGTGTTCCTGGCCTACCAGGGTGTCGAAGCTGCGGGGACGGTATTTGCGGGCGAGAACTTGATAGGACATGAGGTGGCTGCGGTCGGCTTTTTGGCTCAGGGGGGCATTTTAAGCTATTTCCACCGCTGTATCGCCTTTGCCTGCATGCACCGGCGCCGCCCGCCTTCCGGTGAGGGGATCAGGCCGTGCCGCGACGCGCCTTCTTGCGTTCGTACATGGCGGCGTCGGCGTCGCGCTGCAGGGCGTCGAGGTCGGCATGCCGGGCGGGATCGTATTGCACCGCGCCGACGCAGTAGTCCAGCCGATACTGGCGCTGGCCGCTCTCATTGAAGGCCTGCACCGCCTGCGCGAGGTGCGCCAGGACCACCTCCGAGTCGGCCAACGCAGTATTGGTCAGGAAAACCGCGAATTCATCGCCGCCCAGGCGTCCGATGACATCGGATTCCCTCAGCGTGGTCATGAGCAGGCCGGCAAAATCGATCAGGGCCTGGTCGCCTTGGGCATGACCGAAGCGGTCGTTGATCTGCTTGAAATGATTCAGGTCGAAATTGAGCATGCAGGCGGCATGGCCGACGCGTCTGACGGTGGCCAGGGCATGCCGGGCCAGCGCCTCGAAGCCGCGCCGGTTCGATACCCCGGTGAGGTCGTCGATGGTAGCCAGCTTCACTGCGGCCAGCTCCTGCTCGACCATGGCGGCCAGGTCCCGGAGCAGGGATTGCTCATCGACATCGAAGCTGCGCGGGACGGTATCGACCAGGCACAAGGTACCCAGCGAGAAGCCGCTCTCACTCTTGATGGGACAACCGGCGTAGAAGCGGATGAAAGGCTCGCCGGTGACCTGCGGATTGTCGGCGAAGCGGGCATCGAGCCGGGCGTCGGGGACGATGGTCATCTCTTCGCTCAGGATGGCGTGGGCGCAGAAGGAAATGTCGCGTGAGGTCTCGCTGGCGTCCCCCAGGCCGACACAGGACTTGAACCATTGGCGATGCACGTCCACCAGGCTCACCACCGCCATCGGTACATCGAACAGCCGACGCGCCAGTCGGGTCAGGCGGTCGAAACGCTCTTCCCTTGGCGTATCGAGGATGCGCAGCGAATGCAGCGCGTCGATGCGGGCAGCTTCATTGGCGGGGAGCTCGGCAATTCTCATGATTCATCAACGCGGGTAGATGTGGTTGCCAAGGTTAACGGCGGGCTGCGGCTCACTTTAACCCCAAATTTTTCGAGAAACAAGATTTAGTTGCGCGCACGAAAAGCCTCCTGCCGCAGTGGGCGTTCTGCTTCGGCAGTGGCTGGAAACAGCCGGGCTCCCCGGTCCCGACCCGCTGTCTACCAGCACCGATACGGCCTGGCGCCACGGCTATCCGCCCTGTGGATCTCCTTGCTGCGAAGGCTGGTCCCAGGTCAGCAGAGAGCGCCGGTCACTTCCTGGCGGCGGGCTGCTCCTCACCCATCTTGTCGGCCTTGCCTGCCGGCTCCCGGCCCTTGTTCTCAGCCTGCGGGGATTTGACTGACTTGGTCGGCTTGGCCGCCGCCGGTGCGGCCGCCGAGCCTGTCTTGGCCTGACCATTGACGGTCAGGCCGTTGGCCGAAAGCTTGGCGGCGGCCTTGTCCTTGATGCCCTTGACTCTTGCCTGCAGGTCACTCCAGTCCTTGAAGCTACCGCCTTTCTGGCGTTCGTCCAGGATGCGCCGGGACATGGAGGGACCGATCCCGCGTACGCCATCGAGCGCTGCCTGGTCGGCCTTGTTGACGTCCACCTCGGCCAGGGCGAGACCGCTGGCGACGAAGAAGCTGAGCATGAACAACAGGGTTTTCTTGAACATGATGCATCCTTTCGACTTTCTGGGTTGAGGAAAAAACAAAGGGCAGCGCACCCGGAAGTGCCCTGCCCTTGCTCAACGAAGGTCGAATCCACCTGTTGACAGTAATCCCGCTAGAAAAGTGTCCTCAAATCATCCCGCCAGCAATTCCTCGCGGGTGACCGTGGCCGTACCGAGCTTGCCGACCACGATGCCACCGGCCCGGTTGGCCATGGTGACGGCATCGACCAGGGATGCGCCCGCGCCCAGCATCACGGCCAGGGTGCCGATGACGGTGTCGCCGGCGCCGGAGACGTCGAACACTTCACGCGCCATGGTGGGGAAGTGAGTGACTTCGCCGTCGCGGTACAGGCTCATGCCTTCTTCCGAACGGGTCAGCAGCAAGGCTTCGAGGCCCAGTTCGGTACGCAGCTTCTGGGCGCGTGCGGTGAGGTCTTCCTCGTTCTTCCACTGGCCGACGATGCGCACCATCTCCGACTTGTTGGGTGTGAGGATGGAGGCGCCGGCATAGGGCGTGAAATCGTCGCCCTTGGGATCGACCAGGATACGCTTGCCCAGCTTCTTCGCGGTGGCGATCATCTCGGCGACGTTGACCAGCCCGCCCTTGGCGTAGTCGGAAAAGACGATGACGTCGTAATCGGCCACCAGCGAGTTGAACTGGGTGAGCTTGTCGCGCAGTACGGTATCGGTGGGCGCCTCTTCGAAGTCGATGCGCACCAGCTGCTGCTGACGGCCGATCACGCGCAGCTTGACGATGGTGGCGATGCTGGGGTCGCGGTTCAGATGGCTGTCGATACCCATTTCGCCCAGCATGCTCTCCATCACGCGCGCCGGTTCGTCGTCGCCGGTGACGCCCAGCAGCGCCGTCCTGGCCCCCAGGCTGGCCGTATTGCGTGCCACGTTGGCGGCGCCACCCAGGCGCTCTTCGCGGCGCTCCACGCGCACCACCGGAACCGGGGCTTCGGGAGAGATGCGGTTGACTTCGCCGAACCAGTAGCGGTCCAGCATGACATCGCCGACGATGAGGATGCGGGCCGAGCCCCAGGCGGAAGAGAAATCCTTGTTCATATTATTGTCCACGTGCTTGAAGAGTGCGGCCGATGCCGTAGTATTCGATGCCGCTGTCGGCCATGAGCTGCGGGTCGAACAGGTTGCGGCCATCGAAGATGACCGGGTGCTTCAGGGTCGCCTTGACGCGTTCGAAATCGGGGCTGCGGAAGGCCTTCCATTCGGTGACGATGGCCAGTGCATCCGCGCCTTGCAGGGTGTCATTGGGCGATGCGGCGAAGCGGATCTTCTGCAGCAGCTGCGTATCGTCGGCGAAGTCCAGTTCCAGCACGCGGCCGGCTTCCTTCATGGCCACCGGATCGTAGACCGCCACGCTGGCGCCACGTCGTACCAGTTCGCCGATCAGCACCCGCGACGACGCTTCACGCATGTCGTCGGTATTGGGCTTGAAGGCCAGGCCCCAGATCGCGAAATGCTTGCCGCTCAGATCCTCGCCGAAGCGGGTGACGATCTTCTTGCCCAGCACGTGCTTCTGGCGGTCGTTGACGCGCTCGACGGCCTGCAGGATCAGCAGTTCCTGGTCGTAGTCGCGGGCGGTACGCTCCAGCGCCTGCACGTCCTTGGGGAAGCAGGAGCCACCATAACCGCAGCCGGCATACAGGAAGCTGTGACCGATACGCGGATCGGAACCGATGCCGTGACGCACCGACTCGATATCGGCACCTACCCGGTCCGCCAGGTTGGCCAGCTCGTTCATGAAGGAGATACGCGTGGCCAGCATGGCGTTGGCGGCGTACTTGGTGAATTCGGCCGAGCGCACATCCATCCAGTAGGTGCGTTCGTGGTTGCGGTTGAAGGGCGCGTAGAGCTTCTTCATCAGGGTCTGGGCGCGCAAGCCTTCGGGGCTCTGGTCGTGGCCGATGACGATGCGGTCGGGGCGCATGAAGTCTTCTACGGCCGCGCCTTCCTTGAGGAATTCGGGATTGGAAACCACCGAGAAACCGGCCGCGGCCTTGCCGCGCTGTGCCAGCTCCTCAGCGATGGCGGCCTTGACGCGGTCAGCCGTGCCCACCGGCACGGTGGACTTGTCCACCACCACCTTGAAGCCTTCCATGTGACGGCCGATGTTGCGAGCGGCGGCCAGCACGTATTGCAGGTCGGCCGAGCCGTCTTCGTCGGGCGGAGTACCTACCGCGATGAACTGGATATCCCCGTGGGCCACGCTGGCGGCCACGTCGGTGGAAAACTGCAAGCGGCCGGCGGCACGGTTGCGCGCCACCACTTCTTCCAGGCCGGGTTCGTGGATGGGGATACCGCCGTTGTTGAGGATGTCGACCTTGCGCTGGTCGAGGTCCAGGCAGAACACATCGTTGCCGAGTTCGGCCAGGCAGGCGCCGGTCACCAGGCCAACGTAGCCGGTGCCGATGATGGTGATTTTCATGGTAGATCCAGAGTTTCAGGTACGGCCATGCGGCCTTGATTCATCACGTTCAGTTCATCACGTTCAGTTCTTCGGTGCGGCGCGGCGGATAGGTCTCCCACTGGCTGCAGCCCGGGCATTGCCAATAGAACTGGCGCGCCTTGAAACCGCAGTGGCTGCACTGGTAGCGTGCCAGCTTCTGGGTATAGCCATGCACCAGGGTCTTGACCACCGCCAGCTCGGGGCGCACGGTCTGGGGCGCACTCATCATGCGGGCTTCCAGGAACTTGTCCAGGCCCAGCAGCGTGGGTGTGCGACGCAGTTCGTCGCTGACCAGGACGTTGGCGGCATCGATGCCGTCGGCGTCGAGGACGGCCTTGAAGACCACTTCCAGCAAATCGATGGACGGCGCTTCGG
Source organism: Herbaspirillum sp. (assembly GCF_035644555.1). GTDB lineage: Bacteria > Pseudomonadota > Gammaproteobacteria > Burkholderiales > Burkholderiaceae_D > Herbaspirillum. Next base: position 48,257 of record NZ_DASQOH010000044.1, on the reverse strand, counting down.
CCAGGTAGGCGCGCAGCAGGTTGATCCCTTCCTGCGGCCGGCCCACGGCGAGGTAGCCATCCATCAGGCGCTGCGCCACCAGGGCGGTGTGCGGAACGCTCTGGTGCTCCACCCGGCGCCAGGTTTCCAGTGCGCCTTCGATATCGCCCCGCGCGCGCAAGGCATCGCCCATCAGCATGGTGGCGCGCACGCTCTTGCGGTCGGCGGCCAGGGCCTTCTCCAGCAGGGCCATGGCGGCATCGGTATTGGTGCGTACCAGTTCGTCGGCCGCCAGTTCGCAATAGAACTGGGCGATCTCGCGCTGGCGGCCACCGGCGCCGGTAGCTTGCAGGATCTCGGCGGCGGCGATGGCGCGGGTCCACTCCTTCTCGCGCTGGTAGATTTCCAGCAGGGCGCGGCCGGCCTGGGCGCTGTAGGGGGTGTCGATGAGCTTGTTGAAGGTTTCCTCGGCGCGGTCCAGCAGGCCGGCCTTCAGATAATCCTGGCCCAGTTCATACAGGGCATGTCCATGGTGCTCGGCCGGCAGGTCCGGGCGCGCCAGCAGGTTCTGGTGCACGCGGATGGCGCGTTCGGTCTCGCCGCGGCGGCGGAACAGATTGCCCAGGGCAAAGTGCAGTTCTACCGTTTCCGGGTCCAGCTTGACGATTTCGATGAAGGCGTCGATGGCCTTGTCGGGTTGCTCGTTGAGCAGGAAGTTGAGGCCCTTGAAATAGCCGCGTGGCAGAGTACGCGATTCGGACAGCAACTGGTTGATGTCGACCCGCGCGGCAATCCATCCGAGTCCGAAGAAGACCGGGATGCCGAGCAACCACCAAAATTCAAATTCCATAAAGAGAGAGGGGCAATTAGAGGATGTGCTGCGCGGTGATCACGCTGTCTGGCTGTGGCGGCTGGGCCTGTGCCTGGACCAGTTCTTCCTGCGCCTTCTGGATCTGGGCCAGGGTCTTCTTGTAGCGCGCGGCTTCGCGGCGATGGCGCAGGACCAGGGGTGCCATGGCCAATACGCCCAGCACCGCACCGATCACGAAGAAGGCCAGCAGGACCAGCACCAGCGGGTCGCTGCGCTCATAGCCGAGGAAGAAGTGCATGGTCACTTCCTGGGTGTTGCGCAGGGCGAAGAAAAAGAAGAACACGAACAGGATGGCCGCGATCAATCGGGAGAGTATTTTCATGGCGTAATCCTTTCTGGCGGGTCAGTGTGCTGCCCGGAAGGCCGCCTGCGCACCTCGCGGCGGGGCGTGCCGGATCGCAATTATTGCGCTGGCCGGAAAAATCGGGCCTGTTTCGCTCGCTTTCCAGGTCAATCCAGGTCAAATGCGGATTGTACGTGAAAAAAAACGGCATCCAAAGATGCCGTTCATTTTGTTGATCTGCCTTTACACCCGCTCAGCGTGCGCTGGGCAGGTGCAAGGCGCCAACGATTACTGCAGCCTGACATCGCCATCAATGAAGCTGGCGACAAGAACTGCCTGGTCACAGGCCAAGCCGGTTCAATCCTCGCGGATTGGCTGGCCGACCATCGCATCGACGCGTTCGCGCAATTCCTTGCCGGGCTTGAAGTGCGGCACCCGTTTTTCGGGAACCATCACCTTGTCGCCAGACTTGGGATTGCGGCCGATACGCGGCGGACGGCGGTTGAGCGCGAAGCTGCCAAAACCACGGATCTCGATACGCTGGCCGGTCGCAAGTGCGTCGACCATGGCATCGAGGATGGTCTTGACCGCGTAATCCGCATCCTTGGCGACAAGTTGCGGATAACGCTCAGCCAGACGGGCGATCAGCTCCGACTTCGTCATCGTGACCGGAAGATCAGTTCTTGTTGTCGAGCTTGGCCTTCAGCAGCGCGCCCAGGCTGGTGGTGCCCGAAGCAGCGTTGGAGTCAGCCGACATCTTCTGCATGGCTTCCTGGGTCTCGGCGTTGTCCTTGGCCTTGATCGACAGCTGGATGCTGCGAGCCTTGCGGTCGATGTTGATGACCAGGGCTTCGACGGAATCGCCAACCTTCAGGTGGGTACCGGCATCTTCCACGCGGTCGCGGGAGATTTCGGATGCACGCAGGTAGCCTTCGACTTCGTCGTTCAGCTGGATCACGGCGCCCTTGGGCTCAACCGACTTGACGGTACCGGTCACCAACGCACCCTTGTCGTTCAGGGCGGCGAAGTTGTTGAACGGGTCGCCTTCCAGTTGCTTCACGCCCAGGGAGACGCGCTCGCGTTCCACGTCGATGGCCAGAACAACGGCTTCCAGCTCGTCGCCCTTCTTGAACTTGCGCACGGCTTCTTCGCCAGCTTCGGTCCAGGACAGGTCGGACAGGTGCACCAGACCGTCGATGTTGCCCGGCAGGCCGATGAAGACGCCAAAGTCGGTGATCGACTTGATGGAACCCTTGACCTTGTCGCCCTTCTTGTGGCTCATGGCGAAGTCGTCCCACGGGTTCGGCTTGCACTGCTTCATGCCCAGGGAGATACGACGACGCTCTTCGTCGATTTCCAGAACCATGACCTCGACTTCGTCGCCCAGCTGGACAACCTTGTTCGGGGCCACGTTCTTGTTGGTCCAGTCCATTTCGGAGACGTGCACCAGGCCTTCGATGCCTTGTTCGACTTCCACGAATGCACCGTAGTCGGTCAGGTTGGTGACCTTGCCGAACAGGCGGGTGCCTTGCGGGTAGCGACGCGACAGACCGGTCCACGGATCGTCGCCCAGTTGCTTCACGCCCAGGGAGACGCGGTTCTTCTCTTGATCGTACTTGAGGACCTTGGCGGTGATCTCTTGGCCAACCGACAGCACTTCCGACGGGTGACGCACGCGACGCCATGCCAGGTCGGTGATGTGCAGCAGGCCGTCGATGCCACCCAGGTCAACGAACGCACCGTAGTCGGTGATGTTCTTGACGATACCGGTGACGACGGTGCCTTCCTTCAGGGTTTCCATCAGCTTGGCGCGCTCTTCGCCCATGGAGGCTTCGATCACGGCACGGCGCGACAGAACCACGTTGTTGCGCTTGCGATCCAGCTTGATGACCTTGAATTCCAGGGTCTTGCCTTCGAACGGGGTGGTGTCCTTGACCGGACGGGTGTCGACCAGCGAACCCGGCAGGAAGGCACGAATGCCGTTGGTCAGAACGGTCAGGCCGCCCTTGACCTTGCCATTGACGGTACCGGTGACGATCTCGCCGGACTCCATCGCCTTTTCCAGCGAGAGCCACGATGCCAGACGCTTGGCCTTGTCGCGCGACAGGATGGTGTCGCCGAAGCCGTTTTCCAGCGATTCGATCGCAACGGAGATGAAGTCGCCGACGTTGACTTCGACTTCGCCGTTGTCGTTCTTGAATTCTTCAACAGGGATGAATGCTTCCGACTTCAGGCCGGCGTTGACGATCACGAAGTTGTGATCCAGGCGCACGACTTCTGCCGAGATGACTTCACCCGAACGCATGTCCTGACGCGACAGCGATTCTTCAAACAGAGCAGCAAATTCGCTGGAGGTATCAACACCTGCAGCGATAACGGTAGTGGTAGACATAAAAGAAAGTAAGAAAGATTGGCCGGTATCCGTACGATGCAATCGTCCCGACTTGCACTGCCGTCTGCGTTGCCGCCGATGACATGGATACTGGGTTAGGTTTATCAACACCCGTCAGACTTTGCATCTGCCGGGCACCAATGGCACTACGGGTACAACAAGGACTTGCCCATGATGGCAGCGAAAAGCGCTTTTTCAAGCAGATGCAAGCGCTTTCAATGCCCCAGGGCAGCGTACCAGCTGAGTACCTGCTGCACCGCTTCGTCAGCGGTCATGTCGGATGTATCCAGGTGATATGCGCCCTCCGCAGGCTTCAAGGGGGCCGACGAGCGACTCATGTCGCGTTCGTCACGCTCCTTCAAATCTCTGGAGAGGTCTTCGATATTAGCAGAAAAACCCTTGTCAATCAATTGCTTATAGCGTCTTGTGGCGCGCGCTTCCACACTGGCGGTCAAAAACACCTTCAGACGGGCGTTGGGGAAGATGACGGTACCCATGTCGCGACCATCGGCCACCAGGCCGGGGGATTTCCTGAATGACAACTGCAGGCCGTACAAGGCCTGGCGCACGGTGATCAGGGCGGCGATGCGGGAAGCGGTATTGCCGACCTCTTCGGCACGGATGGCCTGAGTCACGTCCTCATTGGCCAAGAAGATGTGGGCGCCATCGAAATGGCAGTGCAGGTGCTCGGCCGCCTTGGCCAGCGCATGCTCGTCGTCCAGGGCGATGCCGCGCCGCAGCACGGACAGCGCCGTGAGGCGGTACAGCGCGCCCGAATCCAGGTAATGGAAACCCAGTTGCTGGGCCACCTTCTGGGCCACCGTACCCTTGCCCGAGGCGGTGGGACCATCAATGGCGATGACCGGTATCTTTGCTTTTTCCATGGCCTGAACCCTTTATCAGTGAATAATTTAGTGCAATTTCTCGTTACTACAGGGTTTATCAGATCAAGGTTTGCTCGGCAATCTTTTTGAAGACGTCGAAGTAATCCGGGAAGGTCTTGGCCACGCATTTGGGGTCATTGATGCGCACCCGGTTGCCGCGCCGCAATGCACCATCCAGCGATGCCAGGGAGAAACACATGGCCATGCGATGGTCGTCATAGGTGTCGATGGCGGCGCTGCCGATCTCGGCCGGCGGCGTCACCTTGAGGTAGTCGGCGCCCTCCTCCACCTCGGCGCCGAGCTTGCGCAGCTCAGTGGCCATGGCAGCCAGACGGTCGGTTTCCTTGACACGCCAGCTGGCGATATTGCGCAAGGTGCTGGGGCCGTCGGCATAGAGCGCGGCCACGGCGATGGTCATGGCGGCATCGGGAATATGGTTGAAATCGGCTTCGATGGCCTTCAGGGGGCCGTTGGACGAGGCCTCGATCCAGTTCTCCCCCATGGTGATGGTGGCCCCCATCTGCTGCAGCGCCTCGACGAAGCGCACATCACCCTGGATGCTGTCGCGGCCCACCCCTTCGACCCGGATCGGGCCGCCGGTGATGGCGCCGGCCGCCAGGAAATAGGACGCCGAGGAGGCATCGCCCTCGACGTGGATGCTGCCCGGGCTGCGGTAGTGCTGGCCGGGCTGGATGATGAACTGTTGCCAGCCATCACGCTCAACCTCGACGCCGAAGCGGCGCATCAGGTTCAGGGTGATCTCGATGTAGGGCTTGGAAATGAGCTCGCCGACCACGTCGATCTGCATCGCCTCTTCGCGCGCCATCAAGGGCGCGGCCATCAACAAGGCGGTCAGGAACTGGCTGGACACATTGCCGCGCACCTTCATGCGCGAGGACGTCAACTGACCGCGACGGATATGAAGCGGCGGATAACCCGGGTTGCCGGTGTAGTCGATGCGCATGCCCACCGCATTGAGGGCATCGACCAGGTCGCCGATGGGGCGCTCATGCATGCGCGGCACGCCGTGCAGCGTGTAGTCGCCACCCAGCACGGCCAGCGCGGCGGTGAGCGGGCGGATGGCGGTACCGGCATTGCCCATGAAGAGATCGGCCTGGTGCACCGGCAGCACGCCGTTGACGCCATGCACGATGTAATCCTGGGTGCCTTCGATCTGCTCCCACTTCACGCCCAGGGTCTGCAAGGCCATCAGCATGACCAGGGTATCGTCGGAGGCCAGCAGGTCGAAGATGCGGGTGGTGCCGCCGGACAGCGCCGCCAGCAGCAGGATGCGGTTGGAGATGCTCTTGGAGCCGGGCAGCTTGACCGTGCCTTGCACGTGGTGCACCGGAGCCAGGTCGATATGACGGGGGTAGGAAGGCTGTTTCATCGTGATTCGTTTTCGGTGGATGAATCGGGCCGCCGCAGCGGCACGCAAAGTTTCATTATTCTGCTGGGAGCGCGGCCTCAGCCACCCTTGCGCTCGGCGGCCTCGATGGCGGCAGCCCATTGCTGGCGCGCATCGCGGGCGCTGGCATAGACCTGTTCCAGCGCGGGGCCATCGCTATTGGCGATCATCTCGCGGATGGCCTGCAATTGCACCAGATAGGCATCGACTTCGGTCAACAGGGCATCGCGATTGGCCAGCGTGATGTCGCGCCACATCTCGGGCGAAGAAGCGGCGATGCGGGTGAAATCGCGAAAACCGCTGGCCGCATACTGGAACAGCGTGTCCGCATGCGGCTTGGCGGCGATATCGTCCACCAGCGCAAAGGCCAGCACATGCGGCAGATGGCTGACCGAGGCGAACACCGCATCATGCTCCTGCGGCGAAAGACGGTGAATGACGGCACCACAGGCGCGCCAGGCGGCGGCGACCGTTTCCACGTCCTGCGCGGCATTCTCGGGCAAGGCGGTGATGACCACCTTCTTGCCTTCGTAGAGGTCGGCCAGGGCAGCTTCCGGACCATGCTGCTCACGCCCGGCGATCGGATGGGCCGGGACGAACTGGCCGATGCGCGCACCCAGCGCCTTGCGGGCTGCGGCGACCACGTCGCCCTTGGTGCTGCCGGCGTCGGTGACAATGGCCTGCGGTGCCAGGTGCGCCGCGATGGAAGACAGGATGGCTTCGGTCTGGGCCACAGGGGCGGCCAGCAGGATCAGGTCGGCCCCATCGACTGCGGCCGCCGGGTCGGTGGCAACGCTATCGATCAGACCCAGTTCGCGGGCGCGCTCCAGGCTGGCCGGGGAGCGACCGACGCCGACGATGTGGGCGGCCTGGCCGGCACGGCGCAGCGCCAGGGCAAACGAGCCGCCGATGAGGCCCACGCCGAAGATGACGACTTTCTTGAACACGGTGGACTCGGACGGTAAAGGTGTCAGGACGGCCGGCACTTACAGGCCCAGCGGATAGGAACCCAGCAGCTTGAAGAAGGCGGCATTCTGGCGCAGTTCCTCCAGTGCCTGGGCGACCTTCTCGTCCTGCTCGTGACCTTCCAGGTCGACGTAGAAATAGTATTCCCACGCACCCATGCGGGCCGGGCGCGACTCGAAGCGCGTCATCGACACGCCATGACGCGCCAGTGGTGCCAGCAGGTTGTAGACCGCCCCCGCCTTGTTGGGCACCGACAGCACGATGGAAGTCTGGTCACGGCCGGAGGGCGCCGTACGCAGACGGCCGATGATGGCGAATCGGGTGCGGTTGTGCGGGTCGTCCTGGATGTGTGCGTTGACGGTCTGCAGGTTGTACTTCTGCCCGGCGATCTCGCCGGCGATGGCCGCCACGCTCTTGTCTTCACCTGCCATGCGCGCCGCCTCGGCGTTGGAGGCCACCGCCTGGCGTTCAATGGAAGGGTAGTTCATATTCAGCCACGCATTGCACTGGGCCAGGGCCTGCGAGTGCGCACAGATGCGGGTGATGCCCTCCATCTTGCCGTCAGCGGTCATGAGGCTGTGATGCACCGGGATGGACACTTCGCCGCTGATGGTCAGCGTGGTCTGCAGCAGCAGATCCAAGGTGCGGTTGATGACGCCTTCGGAGGAATTCTCGATGGGCACCACGCCGAAATCGGCAGTACCGGCTTCGGCGTCGCGGAACACTTCATCGATGGACACGCAGGGCAGGCCTTCGATGGCGTGGCCGAACTGCTGGTACACCGCCTGTTCGCTGAAGGTGCCTTCGGGGCCGAGATAGGCCACGACCACGCGCTTTTCCAGCGCGCGGCAGGCCGACATCACTTCGCGGAAGATGGTCTGGATATCGGTTCCCAGCAAGGGGCCGGGATTGCGGTCGGCGGCGCGGCGCAGCACCTGGGCTTCGCGCTCGGGGCGAAACACGGGGGCATTGGTCTCGGCCTTGACGTGACCCACTTCCTGCGCGACGCGGGCGCGCTGGTTCAGCAGGTCGAGGATTTGCGCATCGATGGCATCGATCTTCTGGCGCAGGGGCAGCAACTTGTCGTCACTCATCTTGCTCTTTCAGTGTCTGCAGCCGCGTCCCGGCGCGAAGACCGGGCTGCGGCGCTCTTGGCATGGCGTTGGCATGGCGCACGGCCGAAGGCCGGCACCGCACGGGCAGGCTGCCCGGTCAGGTGCGGTTCAACCGTGCTGCTTTTCGAAGTCTTTCAGATAATCGACCAGGGCCTGTACGCCCTCGATCGGCATCGCGTTGTAGATCGATGCACGCATGCCGCCGACCGACTTGTGGCCTTTCAGCTGCAGCAGGCCGCGCTCTTTGGCGCCGGCCAGGAAAGTGTCATTGAGCGACTCGTCGCGCAGGAAGAACGGCACGTTCATGCGGGAACGGCAATCCGCTGCGATCCGGTTGCTGTAGAAATCGGTGCTATCCAGATAGCCGTAGAGCAGCCCGGCCTTGGCGATGTTGCGCGCTTCCAGCGCGGCCACGCCACCCTGGCGCTTGATCCACTGGAACACCAGGCCGGCGATGTAGATCGCGTAGGTCGGCGGGGTGTTGTACATGGAGTCGTTGTCGGCCACGATCTTCCAGTCGAAGGCCGAGGGGCAGAACGGCAGCGCGTGACCCAGCAGGTCTTCGCGCACGATGACGATGGTCACGCCGGCCGGGCCGATGTTCTTCTGGGCACCACCGTAGATGACGCCGTACTTCGAGACATCGACCTCGCGCGAGAGGATGTGCGAGGACATGTCGGCCACCAGCGGCGCGCCGTCGGTATCGGCGGCCACCTCGGGAGTGTATTGGTATTCGACGCCGTCGATGGTCTCGTTGCTGCAGATGTGCACGTAGGCGGCATTGCGCGAGAGCTTCCAGTCACTGCGCGCCGGGATGCTGGCGAACTTGCGGTCGGCCGAGGAAGCCGCCACGTTGACGGTACAGTAGCGCCCTGCCTCCTTGATCGACTTGGTCGACCAGGACCCGGTGTTGATGTAGTCGGCCACACCCGCTTCGTGCTTGCCGGCCGGTGAACGCAGGGCCGCCAGGTTCATGGGGATGATGGCGTTTTCGGCAATCGCCCCGCCCTGCAGGAACAGCACCTTGTAGTTGGCGGGGATGTTCATCAGCGCGCGCACGTCGGCCAGCGCGGCTTCGATGATGGACATGTACTCCTTGCCGCGATGGCTCATCTCCATGACCGACATGCCGCTGCCATGCCAGTCCAGCATCTCGTCGGCTGCCTGCTGCAGCACTTCCTTGGGCAATACCGCCGGTCCGGCGGAAAAGTTATAAACCATTTCTGCGTTCGCCATCAAAAAAGGCGGCCGGCATGTCGCCAGCCGCCCGGGACTTGCTTTACTCGCCAGCGGCAGGAGTTTCGCTGCCGGCACCCTCGGCATTCTCGCCGTCCATCACGTCTTCCACATCGGACTCGACCACGCGTTGCAGGCCGGACAGCTTGGTGCCGTCCTCCACCGCGATCAGGGTCACGCCCTGGGTGGCACGACCCATCTCGCGGATCTCCGAGACGCGGGTGCGGATGAGCACGCCACCGGTGGTGATGAGCATGATCTCGTCGGTGGAATCCACCAGCGTGGCCGCGACCACCTTGCCGTTGCGCTCGCTGGTCTGGATCGCGATCATGCCCTTGGTGCCGCGGCCATGGCGGGTGTACTCGGTGATCGGGGTACGCTTGCCGAAGCCGTTCTCGGTAGCCGTGAGCACCGACTGCTGCTCATTCTCGGCCACCAGCAGGGCAATGACCTGCTGTGTTTCTTCCAGGTTCATGCCACGCACGCCGCGGGCGGTACGGCCCATGGGACGGACATCGTTTTCATCGAAGCGCACGGCCTTGCCGGCGTCCGAGAACAGCATCACGTCGTGGGCGCCATCGGTCAGCGCGGCGCCGATCAGGAAGTCGCCTTCATCGAGGTCGACCGCGATGATGCCGGCCTTGCGGGGGTTGGAGAAGTCCGACAGCGGGGTCTTCTTGACCGTGCCCAGGCTGGTCGCCATGAAGACATAGCGGTCATCCGGGAAGCTGCGGTTGGCCCCCGACACCGGCAGGATCACCGTGATCTTCTCGCCATCCTGCAGCGGGAACATGTTGACAATGGGCTTGCCGCGCGAGTTGCGCGAGCCCTGCGGCACTTCCCAGACCTTCAGCCAGTACAGGCGGCCACGGTTGGAGAAGCACAGGATGTAGTCGTGCGTGTTGGCGATGAAGAGCTGGTCGATCCAGTCGTCATCCTTGGTCGCCATGGCCTGCTTGCCGCGTCCGCCACGTTTCTGTGCACGGTACTCGGAGACCGGCTGCGACTTCATGTAGCCGGTGTGCGAGAGCGTGACCACCATGTCCTGCGGCGTGATCAGGTCTTCGGTGGCCAGGTCGGTGGCGTTGTGCTCGATGGTGGAGCGACGCTCGTCCTTGGCACCGATGCCGTAGTCGTTGCGGGCAGCGTTGAGTTCGTCGGTGATGATGGCGGTCACGCGGGCCGGCTTGGACAGGATGTCCAGCAGGTCGGCGATCTGCGCCATCACGTCCTTGTATTCGTTGACGATCTTGTCCTGCTCCAGGCCGGTCAGGCGTTGCAGACGCATCTGCAGGATTTCCTGGGCCTGCTCGTCGGAGAGCTTGTACAGGCCATCGGACTGGATGCCGTAATGGGCCGGCAGGCTTTCCGGACGGAAGGCTTCGATGCCGCCTTCATTGGCTTCGCCAGCGCGGGCCAGCATCTCGCGCACCATGGACGAATCCCAGGCGCGCGACATCAGCTCGGCCTTGGCGATCGGCGGCGTCGGTGCGGCGCGGATGATGGCGATGAAGTCATCGATGTTGGCCAGTGCCACGGCCAGACCTTCCAGCACGTGACCACGTTCGCGCGCCTTGCGCAGTTCGAACACGGTGCGACGGGTAACCACTTCGCGACGGTGCGACAGGAAGCATTCCAGCAGCTGTTTCAGGTTCAGCAGGCGAGGCTGGCCATCGACCAGGGCCACCATGTTCATGCCGAAGGTGTCCTGCAGCTGGGTCTGCTTGTAGAGGTTGTTCAGCACCACCTCGGGCACTTCGCCACGCTTCAATTCAATGACCACGCGCATGCCCGACTTGTCGGACTCGTCGCGCAGGTCGGAGATGCCTTCGAGCTTCTTGTCGCGCACCAGCTCGGCGATACGTTCCAGCAGGGCCTTCTTGTTGACCTGGTAGGGCAGCTCATCGACGATGATGGCGATGCGGCCTTCGCGGCCATACTCTTCGAAGTGGGTCTTGGCGCGCATGACCACGCGGCCACGCCCGGTCCGATAACCGTCGCGCACGCCGGAGACGCCATAGATGATGCCGCCGGTGGGGAAGTCAGGTGCCGGCACCAGTTCGATCAGTTCATCGATGGTGCAATGCTCGTTGGCCAACAGGTGTAGCGCGCCGTTGATCACCTCGGTGATGTTGTGCGGCGGGATGTTGGTGGCCATGCCCACGGCGATGCCGGAGGAGCCGTTGACCAGCAGGTTGGGGATACGGGTAGGCAGGACCGAAGGTTCCTTTTCCTTGCCGTCGTAGTTGGGCACGAAATCGACGGTTTCCTTCTCGATATCGGCCAGCAGTTCGTTGGAGATCTTGTCCAGGCGGCACTCGGTATAACGCATCGCTGCGGCGCCGTCGCCGTCGATGGAACCGAAGTTGCCCTGGCCGTCGACCAGGGTATAGCGCAGCGAGAAGTCCTGGGCCATGCGTACCAGGGTGTCATAGATGGACGCGTCACCGTGCGGGTGATACTTGCCCATCACTTCACCGACCACGCGCGCGCACTTCACGAAGGGACGGTTCCAGACGTTGTTCATCTCGTGCATCGCGTACAGCACGCGGCGGTGCACCGGCTTCAAGCCATCGCGCACGTCCGGCAGTGCCCGGCCCACGATCACGCTCATGGCGTAATCGAGGTAACTCTTGCGCATCTCTTCTTCGAGGGAAATGGGGATGGTTTCTTTAGCGAATTGATCCATTGGAGAGTCGAAAGATGTTTCCCGGCCAGAAAATCCTGCCGGGCGGGCGTGGCCCTTGGACTGATCAGAACAGTGCATTCTAGCACGCCGGGAGGGTCAAAAGCCCGTCAACCGCCCTCAAAACGCCTCCAACGGCCCGCTTCGAGGGCCCTTTCCGGCGCCACCGGGAAACCCTGCCCCGCCCCTACCAGCCGCTCCCAGCCTGCGAGAGCGGCCGACCTCCGCGCACCACTCGCTATATATATTAGAGGCCCAGCCGACTTCCGAGGAACGCGGACTGCCCGCCGGCAAGCGCAGCCATCATTCCTCGCGAATCCCCACGGGAGATTGCCGCCCGGCATCGCCCACCGACGATGCTCCTGCAGGATGCCGTCATGCCAACATGAGGAAAGATTTCCCCAGTTCATCTGCGGCACCGGCCTCGACAATAAAAATCATCATGAGCACCGGCAAGGATGCCTCAGAGAAAATGACAACTACTTGCCACGGCGAAAATGCGCGAACTGTATGAAAAATAAGGATTTTCTTGAAAAAAACGGGGATTTTCAGCCGCAGACGGAACAAAAACGGTCCAAAAATATCCCGTTGCGAAGAAACAACACAGTCCCAAAAACGTTGTCTGGACCAATTGGCAAGCATCGCTCAAGGGCAATCCGTGTGGCAGAATGGCGGCTAAGTTCATTACTAGCCCCATGGAACAAGGGCCGGTGACGACCTGAACACATGATATTATTCATTTTTTGATGTCGTAATCTTGTAGCGCAGTTTATCTGCGGATATCTCACCCGAGAGGAGAAACATGAACAAATTAGCAAAACTCGTCTTCGCTGCTGCGTCCGCAGCCATCGCACTGTCTGCCACCGCTCAGGAAACCAAGGACATCAAGGTTCGTCCCGGCAGCCTGTACCTGCAAGATGGCCGTGACGTCGTGACCCGCAGCGGTTACGGTCTGTGCTGGCAAACCGCTTACGTGAACGGTCCGTGCGAAGAACCGCCGGCACCGGCTCCGGTTGCCGCTGCTGCTCCTGCTCCGAAGCCCGCTCCGGCTGCTGCTCCGACCTCGGAAAAGGTCACCTACGCTGCTGACGCCTTCTTCGATTTCGACAAGGCAACCCTGAAGCCGGCTGGCAAGGCCAAGCTGGACGAACTGGTTGGCAACCTGAAGGCCATCAACCTGGAAGTCATCATCGCCGTCGGCCACACCGACTCGATCGGCTCCGTCGCCTACAACCAGAAGCTGTCGGTTCGCCGCGCTGAGTCCGTCAAGGCCTACCTGGTGTCGAAGGGCGTTGAAGCCAACCGCGTCTACACCGAAGGTAAGGGCAAGTCGCAACCGGTCGCTGACAACAAGACCGCTGCTGGCCGCGCCAAGAACCGTCGTGTGGAAATCGAAGTTGTGGGTACCCGCAAGTAATCGATTGACGCTACAAGGCTCAATGAACCCCGCTTCGGCGGGGTTTTTTTATTGCTGCTGCATTTGCGCGTCAGCCCCTTTTTGCCGCCTCACTTGATCTGCCGCCGCCAACCGGGACTGTCCGTTTGGGCTATCATTAGGCCCCATGAACACGACCAATGCGACCAATGCGACCATGAACGCCGATCCCCAAGAGATCCAGAAATTCAGTGAACTGGCCCATCGCTGGTGGGACCCGGGTTCCGAATTCCGTCCCCTGCACGAAATCAACCCGCTGCGCCTGGAGTGGATCAATGCCCGCGCTCCGCTGGCCGGCAAGAAAGTCATCGACATCGGCTGTGGTGGCGGCATCCTGGCCGAATCCATGGCCATCAAGGGCGCCGACGTCACCGGCATCGACCTCTCCGACAAGGCCCTGAAAGTCGCCGACCTGCACAGCATGGAATCAGGCGTACAGGTGCGCTACGAAAAGATCGCCGCCGAAGACATGGCCGCGCGCGAAGCCGGCCAGTATGACGTGGTAACCTGCATGGAAATGCTGGAACACGTCCCCGACCCGGCCGCCATCGTACGCGCCGCCGCCACCCTGGCCAAGCCGGGCGGCAAGCTGTTCTTCTCCACGCTCAACCGCAACATGAAGTCCTACGTCATGGCCATCATCGGCGCCGAATACGTGCTGCGCCTGCTGCCCAAGGGCACGCATGACTACGCCAAGTTCATCACCCCGGCCGAACTGTCCCGCTACGCGCGCGAGGCCGATCTGCAGATCGACGCCTTCAAGGGCATGGGCTACAACCCGCTGACCAAGATCTACTCCCTCAACGAAGACACCAGCGTCAACTACCTCGTCGCCTGTACCAAGCTGGCCTGATCCGCCATCCGCGCCGCAGCGCCATGCTGCGGCCGCTCCTCTCCACTGCCATCACAGACAAGACCCCATGCCATTACGCACTCCGCGCGCGATCCTGTTCGACCTCGACGGCACGCTTGCCGATACCGCCCCCGATCTGGCCGCTGCCGCCAACTTCCTGCGCCAGGAGCGCGGCCTGGACGATGCGCCCTATGCGCAGTTGCGTCCCGTGGCCTCGGCCGGTGCGCGCGGGCTGATCGGCGCAGCGCTCGGCATCCATCCCGACCACGAAGAATATGAAGCGCTGCGCGTACGCTTCCTGGATCGCTACGAAGCCAACATGAGCCAGCACAGCCGCCTGTTTGACGGCATCCCGGAACTACTGGAACAACTGGAAGCGCGCCAGATCGCTTGGGGCATCGTCACCAACAAGGCTGCGCGCTTTACCGACGTACTGGCGCCGCAGATCGGTCTGGGCCACGCCGCCTGCATCGTCTCCGGCGATACCACGCCACATTCCAAGCCGCATCCGGCCCCGCTGCTGGAAGCGGCGCGCCGCCTGCAACTGGCGCCGGAGGACTGCTGGTACGTCGGCGACGACCTGCGCGATATCCAGGCCGGCCGCGCCGCCAGCATGCCCACCATCGCTGCGGCCTGGGGCTACTGCGGCCACAGCGAGCCCACGGGATGGGATGCCGATGCCCTGCTGCATACGCCTTTGCAGATCCTCACCCTGCTCTCCTGAGCATCCTGCCGCGTCCGCTGGAAACTTGGACGCGGCTTTCCTCTCCTAGCACTGCACCGCCCCATCCGGCGCCCCGCTGTCACAGCAGTGACGGCTCGCATTAGAATGGCGGCAGGCGGGCTCGCGCAGGCTGAGCCCGGATCGCCGCCAACCATCACAATCAGAACCGGCTCGCGCATGCAGTGCTGCGCACGGGTCGGCACCGACAAGGGAAAACCGCAATGAGCAAGCCGGGCTCCGCCTCTTTCACCCAGCACCGCGCATGGCAAGGCCTGCGCCGCCCGCTCCGATGGCTGGCCTGGACATTGCTCGTGCTGCTGGTGCTGGCCGCACTGAGCTGGGCCGCTCTACCGGCCCTGGTCCGCAAGATCGCCATCGACCAGACCCAGGCCCAGATCGGCCGCCAGTTGAGCATCGGTGAAATCCGCTTCAATCCCTTCCGGCTGGCCCTGCGCGCTGCCGATATCACGCTCTACGAAGCCGACGGCAAGAGCCCTTTCTTCAGCGCCCAGTCGCTGCTGGTGGATATTTCCTCGGCCTCCTTGCTGCGCATGGCGCCGGTACTGGATGAGATCAGGCTCACCGCCCCGCAACTCCATGTCGTGCGTCTGGATGCGAATGGAAGCGGCCATTACAATTTCTCCGACATCCTCGACCGTTTGGCGGCACAACCCAAGAGCGAAGGCCAGGCCCGCTTCTCGCTGGCCAATGTGCAACTGCAGGATGGTGCCATCCGTTTCGAGGACAAGATCAGCGGCAAGCATATCGACATCGCCGCCCTGCAACTGGGCCTGCCCTTCATCTCCAACCTGCCGGGCAACATCGACAGCTTCGTGCAGCCGCAGCTGGCCGCCACGATCAATGGCACGCCCTTGCACCTGAAAGGACGCAGCAAGCCCTTCAGCTCCTCGCAGGAATCGGCCTTCGCCATCGACATCGACCAGCTGGACCTGGTCAGCTACCTGCCCTTCGTCCCCGCCGAACTGCCCCTGGCGGTGCAGAGCGCCAAGCTCACCACCAGGCTGGACCTGGGCTTCAGTCGCAAGGAAGACAAGCCCACCGTGACCCTGGCCGGTGATATCCGCATCGACGATATCTCCCTGCAGGACAAGGCCAAGGCGCCTCTGCTCAAGGCCAAGTCGCTGGCCGTGCAGCTCGGGCAATTCGACCTGCTGAGCGCCAGCGGCGAGATCACCCAGGTCAGCCTGGAACAGCCGCAGGTCTGGGTCGACATGAATGCCCGTGGCGAGATCAACTGGCTGCGTGCCATCGGCACCGGCAGTGGCAGCAAGCAAGCCGCGAGCAATGGCAAGCCACGGGCGACACCAACCCCTGCGCCAGTCGCCACGTCCGCCCCTGCAGCGGGGCCGACAAAAGCAGCACCAGCTGCCCCCATCGTGGTGCAACAACTGAAAGTAAACGGCGGCGACATCCACTGGCATGACCAGGCAAACGCCAGCCCGGCACAGGACATCAAGCTCACCAAGCTGGACATCAGCGCCACGGGCCTGTCGACCGACGCCGATGCCAAGCCCGCGCAACTGAACTTGTCGGTGACGGAAAACGGTCACGGCACGCTGGGCTTCGACGGTCAGATCCAGCCACTCAAGGCGCAGGCCAGCGGCAAGCTCAAACTGGAACGCATCGATCTCGCCGCCTACCGCAACTACCTGGCGCGCACACCCGTCACCGACATCGCCGGCAAGCTCTCCGGCAATACCACGCTGCAACTGCGCGACGGCCACATCAAACTTGATGACACCTCCGTGGCGCTGGCCGAGCTGCGCCTGACGCCCCCAGGCAAGGGCGCCCAGCCGATCAGCCTGCAGTCCCTGTCGTTGCAGGCCAAGAATCTCAGCGACACGCTGGACCAGCCCATTCCCTTCAAGCTGCAAGCCCGCTTCGACAAGTCCGGCAGTGCCGAACTCGACGGCCAGGCCGCACCACACCTGAAGCAGCTGGACCTCGACCTGGATGTCAAGGAGCTGCCCATCGCCCCCTTCCAGCACTACTTCACCCAGGTCCTCAACGTGACCCTGAGCAGCGGCCTGGTCAGTGCCAAGGGCAAGCTCGCCCTCACCCCGCCACTGGAAGAACGCAAGCTGGCGCTGGACTACAAGGGAGAGGCTGCCATCACCAACCTGCGCATGCAGGACAAGCTCACGACCACCGACTTCCTGCGCTGGCGTACGCTATCGCTGAGCGGAATCCAGGCCAAGCTGGGAACGCGTACGCAAGTGACACTGGACAAGATCACCCTGTCCAACTTCTACGCCCGCGCCATCCTCTCCGACAAGGGACGCCTGAACCTGCAGGACATCGTCGTGGCCGATGCACAGGAACAGGGTTCGATCACCGATGACAGCAAGAAGGGCGGCAAGCAAGCCAGCACCGGCAACGCGCGCAAGACCACCTCCACCGCCCCGGTGACCACGGCAGCCGCAGCCGCCGACGCTCCCATCGTGCGCATCGGCCAGGTGGTCCTGGAAGGCGGCAACATCAACTACACCGACAACTTCGTCAAACCCAACTACACCGCCAACATGACCGGCCTGGCCGGCACCATCGGCCAGATCGCCTCCGACAAGCCACAACCAGCGCCGGTCAACATCAGCGGCAAGATCGACAACGATGCGCCGCTGCAGATTTCCGGCGCGCTCAATCCGCTGTTCAAGCCCATGTACCTGGACCTCAAGGCCAGCGCCAACGGCGTGCAACTACCGCGCCTGACGCCCTATTCCGCCAAGTACGCCGGCTATCCGATCACCAAGGGCAAGCTGTCCATGGATGTGCAATACAAGATCGAGAACGACAAGCTGGTGGCCCAGAACGATCTGCGCATCGAGCAACTGAGCTTCGGCGAAAGGGTGGACAGCCCCGACGCCACCAAGCTGCCGGTCATGCTGGCGGTCTCGCTGCTCAAGGACCGGGATGGCAACATCAATCTCAACCTGCCGATTTCCGGCTCGCTCTCGGACCCCGAGTTCTCGGTCGGCGGCATCATCGTGCGGGTCTTCGTGAACCTGATCGTCAAGGCCGTCACCTCGCCCTTTGCCCTCATCGGATCGATGTTCCGTGCCGACGAGCACATCGGCGAACTGCGCTACATCGAGTTCGCCCCGGGCTCCTCGGAAGTCACCGACGAGGTCCGCAAGAAACTCGATGCGCTCGGCTATGCACTGCATGAACGCCCGGGCATCAAGCTCGACATCACCGGCCGCGTGGATCCGCAGGTGGATGATCGCGGACTGCGCCAGGAAGCGCTGGAACGCAAGATGCGCGGGCTCAAGCGGACCGAGCTGATCGCCCGCGAAGGCCAGCCCTCCGGCCCGGTACGCATCAGCCAGGCCGAACGCGGCAAGTACCTGGAGCAGGTCTACAAGGACAGCAAGTTCGACAAGCCGCGCAACATGATCGGGTTGGCCAAGTCGCTGCCGCCGGAGGACATGGAAAAGATGATCCTGGAACATACCGAAGTGACCCAGGACGACCTGCGCAATCTGGCCCAGCGTAGGGCCGACCAGGTACGCAACTACCTGCAGGAGCAAAGCGTGATCGAACCGGCGCGTATCTTCCTGATCGCCCCCAGGCTGGACGCTAGCGGCATCCCGGCCAAGGAACCCAAGGCGCGGGTGGACCTGACGATACAGTGAGCCGCCCGGGGCCTTGAAAAGCCCGGGCCAGCCCATACAGTTAGGAGTAGGTTATAATTGACCTCCCGCCGAAAGCGGGCGCTTCTCCAGCGAGAGGCAAGCGTAATACGCAGATTCAAGCGCCCAGCTGAATTTGCGAAGCTTCAACACTCACGGGGCCGACTTGGTTTCGACAGGGGTTGCAAAGCGGAACAGGGCATGCCGAGGACTGGTTACCTCGTTAATCCATCCGGAACTGCTTAAATGCAAACGACGAATCTTACGCTCTCGCAGCGTAAATCGCACCTAGAAACCTAAGAAACTTCTAGCTCTACAGCACTTCTTCCCTGGGGTGTGCTGGCAACAGCGGTAGAGTCATTTACAGGGAATCGTGGCGTATCGGGTTACTTGATACGTCATTAAATCCAAGGTAACTCGTCCTGTCGAAGCGTGTGCGTCCGCGTCGCCAGGATTAAAACCAATTGGCTGCACTACGCATGTAGAACTGTCTGTAGAGTGCTTCTGGACGCGGGTTCAATTCCCGCCGGCTCCACCAAACATCAGTCCTTTGAAGTCCAAGGACATCCGGAAAACCCGCTTCCCTCCTACGAGATAGCGGGTTTTTTGTTTATTGCCGTCCAAGCGAGTTCGTTGACATCCGTGTTCTTTGGGGGCACGCTTCGGGGCATGCCCTCAAAACAATAAAAGGATGCCCCCAAATGCCGAAACTGGTCGTGCCCCTTACCGATGTCCGTATTCGCAACGCCAAGCCCAAAGACAAACCCTACAAGTTAGCCGACGGCGGCGGCCTCTATTTGGAGATCACTCCAACTGGGTCGAAGCTCTGGAGAATGAAATTCAAGCGCACGAACGGCAAGGAGAGCCGCCTCTCTTTTGGCAGCTATCCGATTACCTCACTCGCTACTGCACGGGAGAAACGCGACGAAGCCAAAGCACTAGCGCGAACTGGCGTTGATCTCGCCGCCCACAGAGACGAAGAGAAAGTAGCGCTAGCGTATCGCGCAGCCAATACCTTCGAAGCTGTTGCTCGCGAATGGCTTGATCGGCAAAAGACTGGCTGGACTGAAAGTCATCATTCGAAAACTCTCGCACGGTTTGAAAAAGATATCTTTCCCTATATCGGTTCACGAGAGGTCGCGCTTATCTCCGCGCCCGAGCTCCTTACCGTCATTCGCCGCATCGAAAATCGCGGCGTGCTTGAAACGGCTCATCGAACATTGTCGAACTGTGGGCAGGTTTTCCGCTACGCCGTAGCGACGGGCCGCGCCGACCGAGATCCTTCAGGCGACTTGCGCGGATCATTGCCATCTGTCAACAGTCGCCGTGAACACTTTTCAGCAATTACCGAGCCCAAGGAAGTCGGGACATTCCTGAGGGTTCTAGATGGCTATCAGGGCACACCGACCGTTCGAGCAGCCCTACGGCTTGCACCCCTAGTATTCGTTCGCCCCGGTGAGCTGCGCACTGCCGAATGGGCTCATATCGATTTAGATGCGGCAGAATGGCGCTATACGGTCACCAAGACCAATACCCCTCATATCGTCCCCCTGAGCACACAGGCTGTCACGATCCTCCGCGAGCTACAGCCTCTGACTGGCAATGGCCGCTACCTCTTCCCGAGCCCCCGCACCAAAGAGCGCCCCATGAGCGACAACGCAATCTTGTCGGCCTTACGGCGCATGGGGATTGAAAAAGACGAGATGACCGGCCACGGCTTCCGCGCCATGGCTCGCACCATTCTCGATGAAGTGCTTGGTGAGCGGGTTGATCTCATTGAGCACCAATTGGCGCACGCGGTGCGTGATGCTAACGGGCGCGCGTATAACCGAACCTCGCATTTACCGGAACGAAAGCGCATGATGCAACGGTGGGCAGATTATTTAGATAGCCTGAAGGCGGGCGGGAACGTCCTAGTGGGAGACTTCCAGAAGTCGGCCGCCTAATTGCACCTCCAGATGACAAAGTGAAATTGCCTATACCTTTCACCCGGGAGATAACTACTGATCTTTCTATAATGGTTTAGAGGCATCGTGGGATGCCATAACCGTTAAGGAAAGACCAAATGTCATCTGCAAGCAAATCTTTGGCTTCGCTTCCAGAAACCGGCTATCTTCGTGAGCCCGCAGTGCTCACCCTGATCCCTGTTTCTCGCTCTACTTGGTGGGCTGGAGTGAAATCTGGAAGGTATCCAGCAGGATTGAAGCTGTCCTCACGGGTTACCGCATGGCGAGTGGAAGATATCCGAGCACTTATTACTCAAATTGCGGCCAATCAGTCCATCCAAAAGGAGGCCGCTTGATGAACGCCGAAAGCTTCTACGCGGTCGACGCGGATGTTGTTCGGCAAACTGAGGCCGAATCAGAATTGATCTACTCGATCAACATGGGAGCATTCACGATCCACCATGGCTACCGTGATGGCGTTCCAATTACGATCGCCGAACATCACAACCAGCAAGCTAGTCAGCTCTCGGGCATCTGGCTTGCCCAATCAGATGGCACTGACTCATCACTTTGCTAAATGATGCTTCAGCTTGCCCACTTCCGTCGGACGGCTTGTGTAGATTGGTTGGACGTGCGACTTCAGATCGCGCGCCCGACCCAATTCCAGCATGTCCAAACCGCACTCAAAGAGATAAGCGGATATAGGCTCTATGTCGCTCCGGTTTTTCCTAAAGCAGGTAACGTGTCGGATAAGTTTGTCGTTCGAATCAACGATTCCCTTGCAAATGATTACGCTGCTTTGGAAACCATATTCTTGGGCTCCATGCAGCGCATCCCTCTCGCCCGACCGCCAGGAATTTCGGCGATCGAGATCGCCTGTGATTTTCGTCACAAGGGCGAAGTGTCATTTCGAGAACCGCGAACCGTTGCTCTGACTCATCGACTCCAAAGTAGCCTCCTCGCTGCTGGTGGGCGGCCACGGCAATTCGATCCTCGACTTAGAGTAAATCGATTTATGGACGTAGCGGGGATGCGACTAGATCCAGATATGAACTAATCGAATTAACTTTGCAAGGTAAATTCACCAAGCGTGGTTAAGTCTATCAAAATACTGTATTTATATACAGTGTTTTATGATGAGCCGAATCCGATCTGCTGATGCCCTAGACCAGCCAATTGCTGTGTGTAGTGGTCAAGTCAGTTTCGAATGAAGACCTCGCCTGATGGCGCTGGGCGTAACAGCTTTTGCCGGCAGCAAGGCACATGTATAAGGTTTCACGAAAAAATCGGCGATTTTAGTGAATGGTGCCCTATCGGCAATGATTCGCCTTTCTAGGACTTCGAGAATAAGTGTGGCACTTCGACTTGAAGGGCGCCGGCTAAGATCTCAATCGCGTCTAATGAAGGATTGGCTGCGCCGCGTTCAATCCGGCTCATGTAAGAGCGAGCAAACCCACACCGATCGGCAAACGCTTCTTGCGAGAAGCCCGCGCTCTGCCTCAGCTCTTTGATTCTCAAACCGAATTGTTTTCGTAAAGGGGTGCTCACCCCCGAGAATGTCAGTCAATGTATACTAATTGGCCACGCACTAATCGTGACATTTGGCAAAAATATAACTATAGGGGGTCTATGTATATATTGCGCATATCCGCATGCGGCCTAGGACTGATGGGCATTTTGAGCCCAACATCAACGTATGCTATTGACGAGGGACGGAGCACGGCTCAGGGAGCAGGCTATGCGCTGGTGATTACCGAGAAGTGCTCCGGGCACCCTCGTTCAATAGAGCAGGCGACGGCGACGCAGAGAAATTTGTTTAACACCATGCAGAGGTCCGGCTATGTTTTCGAAGAGATAAAGGCAGGCTATCTAGAGGGCGTGTTGGCAGCAGAAAGACGCTTCCCAGGAGCGACTAAACCGCCGAAGCAAGAATGCCAAGAGGCGGTGAAGATCAAGCAGGCAATCGATCAGCTTAGATAGGTAGCCCCTGACGGGCATCAATGGCGGTTGAAAATGCCTAATTTGTTGCGCGTTGGTTGAGCGTTTTCCGTCATTTGACTAGTGGAAGAAGCTCAGGTTGGCCGAGCGGAAGCACTCCAATAATTGGACATAGATACAGTTATTAGGCCGTTCTGAAACAATACGCGACAGACGGGGCTTTGAGCTCGCGGTGCCTCTGCTCAAAGTCCCGATTTTCTCCGCAAGAAGGTCAGAGCTTCAGGTGCCGTAACGCTCCCTTGATTGCGTCTTGAAGTTCGTTGTCAGCTTGAAGATGACTACTCTCGCGTCGCACTTTTCTCCATCTATCGCGTCGGCCTAGGGCGCCGAAGCTATGCAAACCGCGATCGGGTGTTGCGTCATTTAGGCGTCTATTTGCAATGATCGCATTTAACTTGAATAGGTCACCAGCGGCTTGGATCTCAGGTGGAATCGGCGTTCGGAAGCGGAAGAATCGAGCGAGCCGCGTGAATCTATAACCTTGAAGGTCAGTCAATTCGATCAATCCTAAGCTTTCAAGTATCCGGCCTTGCAAAGTTACTTCGACGCGTGCGCGCCATCGTTCTCGCGGCAGTAACTGACCGCTGTCTGTTCGTTTCCAATAGACTTGCCACGAAATGTCATCCTGTTTGTTTCCGATGCGATAACCTATCATGGATAACTGAGGCGTCTAGGATGCCTCACATAGAGGAGCGAATATGATTACGGCATTCGGGAAATTTCTTCGCGAATTGAGGCATTTGCATGCAGAACTGATGAAGGATATGGCAGACAACCTGCAGGTTTCCTCAGCTTTTCTTTCCAGTGTTGAGAGCGGAAAAAAAAACATCCCGCCCACCTGGCTGGACAGTCTGAGAAACCTCTACAAGTTGTCCCCGCAGCAGGTAAATGCTCTGAATGACGCCTTTAATCGATCGCAGAAAAACGCGATGATCGATTTAAGCAATGAGAGCGAAAAGCGCAGGGAAATTGCCGTTACGTTGGCAAGAACATTCAATGATTTGAGTGACGAACAGCTTGATACCATTAAACGTGCAATGTTCTCTACGAAAAAGAGAGGCGACAATAGCTGATGCATAACTTCAAAGCGCCGCCAATGCGTCGGGCCGAAATTCGCCAGCTGGCGAATGACCTGCGACAAAAGCTGGGAATGGCACACAATCTATGGTTCCCCGTTCTGGAGTTCGCAGAACAAGTGCTTCCGTCGATGGATCCAAATTACTATTTTCAAGTTGTAGAGGAAGAAGAATTGGGTTCATCTCACGGGATGACCATCAGTTATGGAAAGGACGTAGCCATTCAGATACGTCAGGACGTTTATGAGCGTGCCTACCGGGATGAGGGACGTGATAGAGGAACAGTGGCGCATGAAGTGGGGCATTACTTGATGCATGCACGAACTACTGCGCTTCACCGAAACTTTGGTGGTGTTATTCAGACGTGCGAGGATCCCGAATGGCAAGCGAAGTGCTTCCAAGGGGAGCTTCTGATACCCCGCCACCTAGTCAGAGGGATGCGTGTCGATGAAGTGGCAAGAGCATGTGGTGTCTCCGCTGACGCTGCTAGGTATCAATTGAACCTATACGCAGACGGAAAATGAAAAACGCCTAAAGAACGGCAATTCTTTAGGCGTTTGAGTAAAAGAAAACTGAGACTGACCCCGGTTTTCTCTTGTGTTACTTGCTGGTGAAAGCAGCCCGGAGTGTAGGCGAAGGAAAGCTGTTTTGCAAGTGCCAAGTTGGTGACTAAGGTCGGAGCACAACCTTAAGAGGCAAAGTGATGATTATCTGTCACTACCCCAAATCGGTTCGTGTTCGCCAATACCAACGGTTCCGCAAGGGCCGTTTGGAGAATGTCCGCGAGCACTGCCGGAAGTCGCGCGATTAAAGCGCTTTGCAGCAGGGGCGACGAAGGTCGCCCCTATCTCCCAGCCATTTTCGATGAGGTTCCAAATGAGCAAGAACACTCGCACTCCCAGCACTACCGTAAATCGTAGTGCAGTCACCGGGCGCTTTGTGACTGACCGCTATGCACGAAATAACCCTAACACCACGGTGAAAGAAAGAGTCAAAAGTCCGCCACCATCAAAACCGAAATAATGAGCCATATAGAAGGCCCGCTTAAGCGGGCCTTCTATATTAAAACGCATCTTGCGTATTCAGCTCGCTCCCACTACAGTCGGTTTTCGGGGAATTTTTAGGGGAATCACGCCTGCCAATTAATAAAACAACTCTATAAAATCAAACCCTTAGATTAATAATTAAAGAGACGCCGGCCCACCAACATATGCCCGGCCATCGCACGGGCGGAAAAAATCCCCAGGCTTTACACCCTGGGGATTTTTTTTCGTCTGCATGCCCGCCTGCGCCATCTCGACTGCCCGATGACAGACCTGCGTCATCACCGGGCCATCAAGGTTTTCCATCGGCAGATCAGGCCTTCGCTTCGCGCGTCCATGGCGTCAGGGCCAGCGCAGCCGCGAATGCCATGCCGCCGATCCAGAAAGTCACCTCGTGGCGACCGCCGGTCCAGGCATAGACCCCTGAATAGAAATAGCCACCGATGGCCTGCGCCAGGGCAAACGCCACCGTCAGGCGACTCCACATGGCCTCGCGCTGGTGGGCGTCTTCGACCAGGTCATGCAGGCGTCCCAGGCCCAGCGGCACCACGCCGGCAGGGAAGGATCCGATCACCACGGCCAGGCCGATGAGCGACAGCAGCTTGCCACTGAATACCAGCGCCACTGCGGCGATCGCCTGGACCGCGAGGGCGACCACGATGGAACGGCGTGCGCCCCAGCGGTCAGCGGCCATGCCATAGAGCACCGGGCCGGCCATCGCACCCACGCCATAGGCGATCCATGCCACCGCACCCAGGCCGGTCCCGTGACCCAGGGCTCGCGCGACATAATCGACCAGGAACATCATTTCCGGGACCAGCCCTGCCGCCGCCAGCGCGTACTGGACGAACAGGATGTTCAACGGACGCGAAGCCGGCGCCTTCTTCATCGCGCTCATGCTGCGCACCTGGGTGTGGGCATCGTCCGGCCAGGCGCTCCAGCTCAGCGCCGTCAGGGCCAGGGACAAGGCGCCCAGCGCCAGCCAGGCCGCCTGCAGGCTGATGGTCAGCATCGCCGGGACCAGCGTGCCGGAAATGGCTACGCCCAGGCCGACGCCGAAGAAGATGGCGCCGCTGGCGATGCCCTTCTTGTGACGTGGCACACGGTGCAAGACCACGCCCGACACCAGCACCATGATGACCCCGCCGGCGACGCCGGAGAGCAGCCGCCAGCAAAAGAACCAGGTCTCAGACAAGGGAAAGGCACAGGCCAGGAAGGACACCGAGGCCAGCAGGGTCGTCAGCCGCAACACGCGCACCGGCGAGGCGTAGCGCGCCAGGGCGCGGCCCGAGAGGGCACCGATCAGGTAACCGGCCAGATTGGCGGCGCCGAGGAAGGCGACTTCCGTGGCGGCGAACCAGTGGTCGTGGATCATGGCCGGCAGCAAAGGCGAGTAGGCAAAGCGCGCCAGGCCGATGCCCACCAGACTGGCCACCAGACCGGCGAAGATGGCGGAAAGATAGCCGCGGGAAGCGGCGGGATGTGCGATGTCCATTCTGTGTCCTTTCATGGTGCGGCGGCGCCACACCTGGCACCTCATGCACGATATGACGACAGGATAGCCGCCTGCAAAGATGTATAGTTGCAGCACTTTTACTCATTTGAGATGCGTTTTTGCATCATCCTCGGACGATGAACTGGGACGATACCCGCATTTTCCTGGCCTTGAGCCGGGAGACCACCCTGCGCGGTGCTGCGCGTGAACTGGGCGTGGACCAGGCGACGGTGGGACGCCGCATCGCGGCGATGGAAAAGGACCTGGGCAGCGTGCTGTTCCTGCGCTCGTCCGAGGGTTACCTGCTGACCGCCGCCGGCGAGACCGCGCTGGCGATGGCGCGCCGGATGGAAAGTGCCGCGCTGGAGCTGCAAAGCAAACTGGAGGGGCAGGACGCCGCACTCAGCGGTACGGTACGCATCACCAGTACCGACTCGATCACCGTCGATTTCCTGCTGCCGGCACTGGGGGCGATGCGCCGTCGTCATCCCGGCATCACGGTCGATGTCGAGGTCTCGACGCAGATGCTGAGCCTGCCGCGACGGCAAAGCGATCTGGCCATCCGTAACGTGAAACCGGACAATCCTGACCTGGTGGTCCGCCGCATCGCCCGCTGGCCGGTGGGCCTGTTCGCCAGCCGTGACTATCTGGCCCGGCACGGAATACCGGTACCGGGAGCAGAATTCGCGGGTCACGATATCGTCGCCTACAAGCCTTACACCGAGACCGGCAAGACCTTTTCGCTGGTGGACGAAGCGGCGCGTGCCGGTCAGATCGTGGCGCTGATGAACTCCAGCCTGATGCTGCGCAGAGCGGTGGCGGCCGGCATCGGGATCGGCGAGATGCCCCTGCACATGGGCGAATCGGAAGGCCTGGTACGGATCTGGCCGGAGCGGGTACGCAAGCAGGACTACGACGTCTGGCTGGTCATGCATCCCGACCTGCGCGGCACCGCACGGGTGCGCACGGTGGCGGATTTCCTTGCCGAGGCCATCCGCGGTCTGAACGGGAATTGACGGTGGCCGAGGCGACGGCAGGAGCACAGAAGAAAGCGCCCTACACCTACCATTTTTATAGGTCGATAAAACAAGATTAAGTTGTTTTACAGCTTCTTTCGACTTGCGTAGAGTGGACTCACGGTGTGGCCCGGCAAGGGCTCCGCACCGCAAGTCCATCCACATTCAATGAGTCCCGTCATGAAGCCTATCAAGCACATCGCCATCACCGGCGCCGCCGGTCAAATCGGATATTCCCTGCTCTTTCGCATCGCCAACGGCGACATGCTCGGCCGCGACCAGCCGGTCAGCCTGCGGCTGCTGGATGTCCCGGCTGCACAGGCAGCGCTGCGCGGCGTGGAAATGGAATTGCAGGACTGCGCCTTTCCTCTGCTGCGCGACATCGTCTGCACGGATGACGCCACACAGGCCTTCGCCGAGGTCGATCATGCCATCCTGGTCGGCGCGCAGCCGCGTCAGAAGGGCATGGAGCGGCGCGACCTGCTGGCCGCCAATGCCGAGATCTTCGTGCGTCAGGGACGCGCGCTCAATGCGGTGGCCAGTCGTGCGGTCAAGGTCCTGGTGGTGGGCAACCCGGCCAATACCAATGCCCTCATCGCCATGCGCGCCGCGCCCGAGCTTGATCCGTCCTGCTTCAGCGCCATGATGCGGCTGGACCATAACCGCGCCCGTGCCATGCTGGCCATGCGCCTGGGCGAACCGGTGGACAGCCTGGAGCAGGTGGTGGTGTGGGGCAATCACTCGCCCACCATGTACGCCGATTATCGCTTCGCGCTGGTCAGGGGCGAGCCGGCGCCGCTGCGCATCCAGGACGAGCAATGGAACCGCGAGATCTTCATTCCCCGCGTGGCGCAGCGTGGCAGCGCGGTGATCGAGGCGCGCGGCAGGTCGTCGGCGGCATCGGCCGCCAGTGCCGCGGTGGATCACATGCGCGACTGGGTGGGTGGCAGCCAGGGGCGCTGGGTATCGATGAGCCTGCCGTCCAATGGCGATTACGGGATTCCTGAAGGGATCTTCTTCGGCGTGCCGGTGCGTTGCGAAGACGGCCGTATCGAACGCATCAGCGGTCTGGCCATCGATGCATTCGCGCGTGAACGCCTGCAGGGCGCCATCGATGAACTGCGGGAAGAGCGCGCCGCCATCGCCCATCTGCTGCAGCGCTGAACCGTCGACTCCGGAGCCGCTTCAGACCACCGGATAATCCACCTGATGCCGTGCGATGCGCAGGCTGCCGAGCTGCTGGCGCACGGCCAGGTGGGCGGGATGTTCGGCATAGCCGCGCAGGGCGTCGGCGCTGTCGAATTCGGTGACCAGGACCACGTCGCAGGCGTAGTCGACGCCACTGACATCGGTACCGACTTCCAGATGGCGCAGGCCGGGTATGCGCCCGGCCAATCCCTCGAAGGCCTGCCTGACCTGTTCGACATGGGCCCTGTGCAGCGCGCTGCCACGTTCGCCCTGGATGTCCCACATCACGATGTGCCGGATCGCCATCTCAGTTCTCCGCGCCCGGTGCATTGCCATGCCAGGCATTTTCCAGCAGGGCGCGCAGGCCGGCGCGCTCCAGCGGCCGCGGATTGGCATAGGCATTCTGCAAGGCGATATCGGTGCAGCGATCCAGCTCCTCGTAAGGCATGCCCAGTTCGCGCAGCGACAACGGTGCCTGCAACGCGCGCGCCAGCGCATGTACGCCCTGCGCCGCATCCTCGCTGTTGAGGGCGCGGGCGATGCGCTGCATGGCTTGCGGCGCGGCCGGCGCATTGTAGGCCAGCGCATGCGGCAGGACCACGGTATGGGTCTCGGCATGCGGCAGATTGTAGCTGCCGCCCAGGGTATGGCACAGCTTGTGATGCAACGACATCCCGACATTGCCCAGCACCGTCCCGCACAGCCAGGCGCCGTACAGGCATTGGCTGCGGGCGTCCAGGTCATCGGCGCGCAAGACGATCTGCGGCAGTCCTCCGGCCAAGGCGCGGATACCCTCCTCGGCCAGCATCGACATGATGGGATTGGCATCGGCCGCATACAGCCCCTCGGCCGCATGCGCCATGGCATTGATGCCGCTGGTGACCGACAGCGACAACGGCAGGCCCAGGCTCAACTCAGGATCGTAGATCACGGTGCGCGGCAACACGCGCACGTCACGCCCGGTCTTCTTCAGGCCAGCTTCGGTGATGCCGTAGATGGGTGTCATCTCGCTGCCGGCATAGGTGGTGGGGATGGCCAGGATGGGCAGTTCGGATTCCAGCGCGATGGCCTTTCCCAGTCCCATGGTGGAACCGCCACCGATGGCGATGGCGCAGTCGGCCCCAAGCGAGCTGGCCACCGCGCGGGCTTCGCGCGCAGTCTCGATGGGCACGTGCATGACGGCCTGGTCGAAGATGCCGGCGCAGCGCTCGCCGATCAGGGCCGCCACGCGCTCGGCGTCGGCACGCTGGCCGGGGGTGCACAGTACCAGGGCGCGCCGGGCGCCCAGCTGTTCGGTCTCGCGGACCAGGTGTTGCAGGCTGCCGGCGCCGAAGATCACGCGGGCCGCAGCGCTGGTGTAGGTGAAGGCTTGCATGCGGGTCTCGGGTTCAGGTGCGCTGGGGATTGAGGATGAAATCATAGTTCAGCGTGTAGAAGGGCTGCTCGCAACGGCTGCCATCGGGAGCGATGCCGGGTTCGTGACGCGGCCAGTCGGCGATGAGGGTGGAGCGCACGCCGAACACCGCATCCGAGTCGAGGTAGTCGTCACCGCGGCGAAATACGTGGGTGATCAGCGTTTCATGGCCCTCGGCGCGGATGCGGAAGTGCAGGTGGGCCGGACGCCAGGGATGGCGTCCCAGCTTGTCCAGCATCCGTCCGACCGGACCGTCATGCGGGATCGGGTAGGAGTTGGCCAGGATGCTGCGGAAGTGGAAGCGCCCCTGGGCGTCGGCCTGCAGGGTGGCGCGCGCCTGCAGTTGATCCAGGTCCGGGTACTGCACATCGTAGAAGCCATCCTCATCGGCCTGCCAGACTTCCAGCATGGCATGGGCCAGCGGCTGCCCATCCAGCCCGCGCACGGTGCCGCTGACGAAGCAGGGCTCGCCTCGCGCGCCATTGGCGATGTCGGCGCCCAGCGCGTAGCGCGGCGAGTTCTCGACATGGAAGGGTCCAAACACGGTGGCCTCGGTACAACCGGCCGGCTTGTGATTCTGCTGCGCCATCACCAGGGTGGACAGGCCCAGGGTATCGGAGAGCAGGATGAACTCCTGGCGCTTGTCGGAACACATCTGTCCGGTCTCGGTCAGGAAGCGGATGCCCTCGAACCATTCTTCCTCGGTCAGTTTGACCTCGCGGGCGAAGGCGTGCAGGTGCTGCACCAGGCTGGTCATGATCTGCCGCAGGCGCTGGTCGGGCATGCCGGCATGGCGCGCCAGCACAGCCTGGGTGATGGTGTCTTCGTTCAGGTTGAGCATGGTCTCCTCCGTTTTTGGGATGGTCATCCGGATTTTTCCGCTGGGCGCTAATATAGGCCTTAATTTTTGAGGGATATATGCCAAAAGTGGAAAACTGTTTTCCACCCGGCGATGACGACGATAAGGGGAGCCCTGGTGGACCGCTGGAATCAATTCGAACTCTTCGTCCAGGTCGCCGAACTGGGCAGCCTGTCGCGCGCGGCCGAGGCACTGGGCATGTCCAACGCGGCCGCCAGCCGCAGCCTGGCGGCACTGGAAGAACGCCTGGGCGCGCGCCTGGTGGAGCGCAGCACTCGCCGCCTGGGGCTGAGCCAGACCGGCGAGGCCTTCTACCGCCAGTGCAAGGCGGCCCTGGTACAGATGAAGGAAGCCGAGGAGCTGGTCAACGCCAACAGCGTGGCGCCCGGCGGCATGCTTCGGGTGACCTCCTCGCTGTCGTTCTGCATGAAACATATCAGCCCCATCCTGCCGCGCTTCCACCAGCTCTATCCGGACATCACGCTGGACCTGGTGGCGGCCAATCGCTATGTGGACCTGCTCGACAGCGGGATCGACGTGGCCATCCGTACCCGCGAATTCGAGCCCGATTCCAACATCGCCGTGCGCCGCCTGGCCTCGACCCGACGCATCCTGGCGGCGGCTCCCGGCTACCTGGCCGCGCGCGGCGTACCCCGTACGCTGGAACAACTGGCAACGCATGACCTGCTGGTCTACAGCCACGCCAACCAGCCCAACACCCTGCGCTTCAGCCATCGCAGCGCCGGCGAGCGCAGCCTGGACATCCGCGCCCTGATGCAATCCAACGACGGCCAGATCATCCGCGCCGCAGCGCTGGAGGGACTAGGCATCCTGATCCAGCCCAACTACATCGTCTATGACGACGTGGTGGCCGGCCGCCTGGTACCGGTGCTGGATGAATGGGACCTGCCGCGCCTGACCATCAACATCGCCTACCAGGGCCGCAAGCACCTGCCGGCCAAGGTGCGGGTATTCATCGATTTCCTGGTACAGCATTTCAGCGACATGGACTATGAGCGAAAGTGGACGCGCTGAGCGGTAGATCGCGCGCTCAGAAGCCCATTAATACCAATTGGTAAATAAAAAATACTAATCAGTAGCTTTTGATTTTCATTGGTAGTAATCTAATGCCGCACGCACAGCCTTGTCCCAGGAGGAAAGATCCGCATGTCCATCGCTACCGTCCCGTCCTTCCGCTTTGGCCCGCCCGATCGGGGCGACCGGTCCCGCTGGCGCCTGGTGGCCTGCGCCCTGCGGTTCGCCCTGCTGTCGGCGTTCCTGTTGGGCCTGTGCTGGAGCGGCGCAGTGCAGGCGGCCGCACCCTGGCGCGAGCTGGTGCCGCAGGCACAGACGGTAGGCAGCGGCACCATGCGCTGGCTGGGCTTTCGCATCTACCACGCCACCCTGTGGGCGTCGCAGCGGCCGCTCGACGACAGCCAGCCCTTCGCGCTGCAACTGGACTACAAGATCGCGATCAGCCGCGACCGCCTGGCCAGTACCTCCATCGAGGAAATCCAGCGCATGAGCGCGGCCCCCATCGCCGGCCCCACGCTGGCACGCTGGAAAAGCGAACTCGGGCGCGCCTTCGTCGATGTCGCCGATGGCGATGAGCTGGTGGGCGTCTACCTGCCCCAGCGCGGCATGCGGCTCTACGACCGGGACAAGCTGCTGGCCGAGATTGCCGACCCCGAACTGGCGCGCGCCTTCTTCAATATCTGGCTGGGTCAGCCCAGTCGCGACGAAAGTCTGCGCCGCCGTCTGCTCGGGGAGACGCCTTGAGCGCAGCCGCAGGCCGCACCGGGCGCTGGCCTGACGCCGCCTACGGCCTGCTGGGGGCGCCCCTGGCCATGGCAGCACTGCCGCTGTTCGTGCAGCTGCCCGCCTACTACGCCAGCCATGTCGGCGTGGCGCTGGCGCCGCTGGGCTGGGTGCTGTTCGCCGCGCGCCTGCTGGACATGCTGCAGGACCCGCTGTTCGGTCATCTGCTGGATCGCTCGGCACAGCGCCAGAAACGCTGGATGGCCATCGCGGGACTGGTGCTGGCGCTGGCCTTCGTCTGCCTGTGGAAGCCGCCGGCCACGCCGCAGGCCGCCATGCCCTGGCTGGTGGGCATGCTGGTATTGGCCTATGGCGCGCACAGCATGTTGAGCATCGCCTATCTGTCCTGGGGCTCGCGCCTGCCAGACCAGGGCCTGCGCGCCGTGGCATGGCGCGAGGGAGCGGGGCTGGCCGGGGTGATCGTGGCCAGCGTGGTACCGGTGGGCATCCTGGCGGCCGATGCGACCCTGGTCGATATCCGTCTCAACTGGTATTGCCTGTTCTTCGCCATCGTGCTCGCCGTGGCGCTGCTGCTGTTGCTGCGCCAGCCGGCACCGGCTGCGCCGGCCCAGGGGCAACCCTGGCGGCAGGCGTTGCGCAGCCTGTGGACAAATCAGGCCTTCCGCGCACTGCTGCCGCCTTACCTGCTCAATGCCCTGTCGGCCGCCATTCCGGCCACGCTGGCGCTGTTCTTCATCGAGGACCAACTACAGGAAAAGACCCTGGCCGGTCTGTTCCTGGCGGCCTACTTCGGCGCGGCCGCGCTCGGCCTGCCGCTGTGGAGCACACTGGCGCGCAGGGTCGGCGCGGTGGCCTGCTGGCGGCTGGCCATGCTGTTGTCCAGCGCCGGCTTCATCGGCGCGGTGTGGCTGGGACCGGGCGAGCGCAGCGCCTTCCTGGCGGTCTGCCTGGCCACCGGGGCGGCGCTGGGGGCGGACCTGCTGCTGCCGCCGGTGCTGCTGGCACGGGTGGTGAGCGGGCGCGCCTCGGTGGGCGCGGCGTTCGGCATCCTCACCATGCTGGGCAAGCTGGCGCTGGCACTGGCCGGCATCGCGCTGCCCTTGCTGTCGGCCCTGGGTTACCAACCCGGCCAGGGGCCCGGAACAAGCTTGCCCCTGGTGTATGCCGCCCTGCCCTGCCTGCTCAAGCTGGCTACCTTCCTGGCGCTGGGCCGCTACGCCCACCGGCATCCCTCCTGACGTATCGCCATGACCAACGACACTGCCCAGCCGCATCCCGCCGGCACCCTGCGCCTGATCCTGGGAGACCAGCTCAATACGCAGCATTCCTGGTTCGACGTGGTCGATCCCGACGTGGTCTACCTGCTCATGGAAGTGCGCTC
Source organism: Herbaspirillum sp. (assembly GCF_035644555.1). GTDB lineage: Bacteria > Pseudomonadota > Gammaproteobacteria > Burkholderiales > Burkholderiaceae_D > Herbaspirillum. Next base: position 14,580 of record NZ_DASQOH010000044.1, on the reverse strand, counting down.
CGAGACCGACTACGTCCTGCACCATGCGCAGAAGATCCTGGCCATCTTCGCCGCCATGCGCGCCTTTGCCGGGCACCTGCGCGCCGCCGGGCACCGGGTGCGCTATCTGCGCCTGGACGATCCCAGCAATCGCCAGTCGCTGGTGGATAACCTGACGGCGCTGGCCAGGCATTACCGGGCGCGCCAGGTGCAATGGCAGATGCCGGACGAATGGCGGGTGGACCAAGCCCTGCAGCAATGGGCAGCCGGCCAGGCCTTGCCCACGACGGTGGTCGACAGCGAGCATTTCCTGACCGCCCGCCATGAGCTGCCGCGCCTCTTCGCCGGGCGCAAGCAATGGTTGATGGAACACTTCTACCGGCAGATGCGGCGCCGTTTCGAACTGCTGCTGGAGCGCGATGGCCAGCCCGAAGGCGGGCAGTGGAATTTCGATCACGACAATCGCAAGCGCTGGCCCGGCACCCCGCCCGAACCGGTGGACTGGCGCGCCACGCATGATCACAGCGCGCTCTGGCAGATGCTGCAGGCACAGGGCGTGGCCAGCTTCGGCGACCCGCAGGCCGCGCAGTTACGCTGGCCGCTGGATCGCGCAGAAGCGCTGCAGCACCTGGAGCATTTCATCGTGCAGGCACTGCCGCATTTCGGCGACTACGAAGATGCCATGAGCAGCCGGGCACAGCGCCTGTTCCACTCGCTGCTGTCGTTCGCGCTCAATCTCAAGATGTTGCATCCGCTGGAAGTGGTGCGCCGCGCCGAGCAGGCCTATCGCGAGGGCGATGCACCGCTGGCGGCGGTGGAAGGCTTCATCCGCCAGATCATCGGCTGGCGCGAATACGTGCGCGGCATCTACTGGTCGCAGATGCCGGGCTACGATGAGCGCAACGCCCTGGCGCACCGGTTGCCGCTGCCAGCCTGGTTCTGGACCGGCCAGACCCGCATGCGCTGCCTGCAGCAGGCCATCGGCCAATCCCTGCAGAGCGCCCATGCGCACCACATCCAGCGCCTGATGGTGATCGGCAATTTCGCCCTGCTGGCCGGGCTGGATCCCAAGGAGCTGCATCGCTGGTACCTGGGCATCTACATCGATGCCTTCGAATGGGTGGAATTGCCCAATACCCTGGGCATGAGCCAATGGGCCGACGGCGGCATCATCGCCACCAAACCCTATGTCAGCAGCGCCGCCTATATCGGCCGCATGAGCGACTACTGCCAGGGATGCGCCTACAAGCCCAAGGACAGGACCGGCAGCGACGCCTGCCCCTTCAATGCCCTTTACTGGGATTTCTTCCTGCGCCAGCGCGCCACCTTCGGCCAGAACCCGCGCATGGGCATGGTCTACCAGCAACTGAAGAAGATGGACGGTGCCGATCTGGCTCGCCTGCAGGAACGCGCGGCCACGCTGCGCGCCAATCTCGACACCCTGTAGCACGGCACCGGCTACGGCGCTCCGGCGACCTGACTCCCGCCGGACGATAAATCCTGTCCGTTCGCACAAAAACGGGCAAAATACACAGAATCTGACGAAGTCGCGAAATTCTCTGCATAATTCCTCCGGGAAGTTTGCCTGAAGGCATCGCTGTTGCTTTTCGTCGAAAAACAATTATACCGAATTCAAATTTTATCTAACGAATTTGATTTATTTGTGTAAAATACCGATAATGGATTTATGAAAACCGCAAAGACAACCAGCTCCGAGGTCTGCACCACCCAGGAAGCGGCACACATCCTGGGCATTTCGGTGTCATCCGTCCAGCAACTGGTCGAGGCCGGCATCATCGAGGCCTGGAAGACCAAGGGCGGACACCGCCGCATACCTCTGGCTGCCGTGCACGCCTACAAGGCCACGCCAGGTTCCTCGGCGGACGCCGCCGAGCACGGTCGCAGCAGTCCGGCCGCGCGCCCCGGCAACGGCCGCACCGCCGTACTGGTGATCGAGGACAGTCGCCTGCAGCGCGAGCTGTATGCCGGCGCCATCGCTTCCTGGGGGCTGCCGCTGGACCTGGTCTATTGCGACAACGGTTACAAGGCGCTGCTGGAGATCGCGCGCAGCAAGCCCGATGTGGTGCTGGCCGATATCGTCATGGAGGGCATGGATGGCTACGAAGTGGTCAAGACCATCCTCAACGATCCCCAGCTGCAGGACGTGAGCATCGCTATCGTCAGCAGCCTGGATCAGGACGAGATGGCGCAGCGCGGCGGGATTCCGGCCGGGGTGGTGTTCTTCCCCAAGCCGGTCAACTTTGATGAACTACGCGGCTACATGCGGGCATGTTGTGCCCGCAGGGAGCGCGAGTCCCGCTGAGGGACCACACTGGGAAAGGCCTGCAGCGCCATGGATGACCGGAAACACTCTCCTCTGCCCCTCCGGTTCGCGCGCATCGATCTGCGCCTGGCGCTGGGCCTGTTTTCCCTGCTGCTGATCTGCGGTCTGTGGCTGGGTGCGTTCAAGGAACTGCAGACCAGCCGCGAAAACCACCTGCAGGATGCCCGCCGGGATGCCCAGTCGCTGTCGCGGCTGTTCCTGGAACACGCCTACCGCACCATCGAGGCCGCCGATCAGGCCGCCGTCTACCTGCGCTACCGCTACGGCGAACGCGGCAACACGCTGGACCTGGCCAACGAGATCGACCAGGGCCTGGTGGCGCGCAACGTCTACAACCTCTTCACCATCGTCGATCGCAACGGCGACGTGGTGCTCTCCAGCAAGCCCTTCACTCCGCTGAACCTGTCCGACCGCGAACACATCCAGGTCCACATGCATAGCGGCGAGGACAAGCTCTTCATCAGCACGCCGGTGCTGGGCCGGGTGTCCAAGAAATGGTCGCTGCAGCTCACGCGCCGCATCAACCGCCCCGACGGCGGCTTCGGTGGCGTGGTGGTGGTCTCGATGGACCCGCAATACTTCACCAGCCTGTATCACCAGATCGATGTGGGCCGCCACGGCGTGATCACGCTGGTGGGAGCCGATGGCGTGGCGCGCGTCCGTCGCACCGGCGACATGGATGCCATGGGCGAGCAGGTGCGCGGTGGCAAGGTCTATGCTGCCATGCTGGCCCAGGGCAGCGGCCTGATCGACGCAGTCAGCCGGGTCGACGGCCGCGAACGCATCTATGCCTTCCAGAAACTGCGCGATTACCCGCTCTACGCCTCGGTGGGCATCGACATCGAGGAGCGCCTGGCCCCCTACTACCGCGAACGCAACCGTACCCTCACGCTGGCTGCGCTGATCACACTGGCAGTGCTGCTATTCAATGCGGTGCTGATCTGGATGGCCGCTTCCCTGCTCCGGAGCCGCCAGGAAGCCATGCAGGCCAGCCAGGCAAAATCGCGCTTCCTGTCCAACATGTCGCATGAATTCCGCACGCCGCTCAATGGTGTGCTCGGCTATTCCGACGCCCTGCGCGAAGAACTGGGCGACTCGCCCCTGGCGCAATACGCCGGCGCCATCCACGACAGCGGCAACCGGCTGCTGGACCTGGTGAACGCCATCCTGGAAGTGACCGAACTGGAAGACCGCCGGGTGGCGATACACATGGCGCCGGAAAACCTGCGCGAACTGGTCAGCCAGGCCATCGCCCGACACTATCAGGCGGCTCGTGACAAAGGACTGCCGCTGGAGTGCCGCATCGCCGACGATGTGCCCCAGGTGGTGGTGTGCGACCAGCGCAAGGTGCTGCGCGTGCTGGAAAACCTGATCGGCAACGCCGTGCGCTATACCGATACCGGCCGCATCCTGGTCGAGGTCGAGCGCAGTGCCGCCGACCAGCTCGACATCCACATCAAGGACACCGGCATCGGCGTTCCCGCAGCGCAACTGGAAACCATCTTCGAGAAGTTCACCCAGGCCGACGACAGCGTCCGGCGCGCCAGGGATGGCGCGGGTCTCGGACTGACCATCGCGCAGCGACTGGTGACGCTCATGGGCGGCAAACTCGTGTTACAGTCCGAACAACATCAGGGTTCGACTTTCAGCTTCACATTGCCACTGCAAGAGCCGAAGTAAAACGGCCGCCAAGAAATGAACGCAAAGGGGGAAACCGTGTATCCGGGCCAGCCAGAGAGCGACTATCGTCATATCGATCCCAGCGATCTGCTGGAAGCCGTGGGCGGCGACGTGCACACCGTCGCCGCCTTGGCCCGTACCTTCGTGGAGAGTGCGCCGGCGATCTTCGCGCGACTGGAACAGGCCACCCTGGCCGGCAACGCCGATGCCTGCCGGCACGAAAGCCATACCCTCAAGGGCATGTGCGCCCTGTTCAACGCCCGGGTATTGAGCGCCCTGCTGCTGCAGGCCGAACAGGATGGGCGCCAGGGTCGTGTGCCACGCCCGGAAGAACTGGCGCAGCTGCAGGCCGGCTTTGCGCAGGTGCTGGACGAGATACGGCACTGCGCCCGCCCGGCCCAGACCGCCTGAATCGCCTCTGCATCAACGTCGCCGCCGCCGGTGCCCATGAACCGCCCCCAGCCCGCCCCTGCAAGCGCAACCATGCGCGCGCCGCGCGTGCGCCGCTCCACGGTCACCCTGGGCTTGCTGCTGCTGGGCCTGCTGGCGGCCACCCTGGTCATTTCCGGGAGCCTGCTGTACCGCGCCAGCCTCAACGACTGGCGCAGCGATCTTTCCACCCTCTCCACTGTCCTGGCCGAAAGCACGGCCCAGACCATGTCGTCGGCGCGCCTGGTGATCGACAGCATCCAGTCCGACCTTGAAGCGGCCAACGTCGACGACGAAGCCCAGTTGCGCCAGCATGTCGGCAGTGCCGCCTTTTCCCAGGCCATGCGCGAAAAGATCCGTGGTCTGCCGTTCATCTCGGGGGTCGGCATCAGCGATGCCCAGGGCCGTATCCTCGCGCTCTCGCGGGCGCATCCGGCACCGCCGCTGGATCTGACCGACCGCGATTATTTCCTGCACCACAGCAAGTCGTCCTCGACCGAGGATTTTCTCGGGGAAACGGTCAATTCGCGCGCAGCAGGTGTCCCCACCTTCTACCTGAGCCGCCGTCTCAATGACCGCCAGGGACGCATGCTGGCCATCATCGTGGTAGCGCTGCCCTGCTCCTTCTTCGAAGACTTCTTCGGCGCTGTCACCAAGGACAAGCCGTTTTCCATCCTGCTCTCGCGCCAGGATGAAAAAGCGCTGATCAGCACCGCCGTGGTCCACGACACCGACACCCTGCGCGACATCACGCCGCTGTCGGCGCTGCATCCGCAGCGGCCGGACCAGAGCGATGGCCGTACGCCCTACTATTTCATGCAGGCGCACTGGCTGGGCATCCACCGTCCGGTGCGCAATGCGCCGATGTTCCTGGAGATCGGCGTGACCGACCAGGTGTACTTCGGTGAGTGGCTGGAATCGATGTACCCGCTCATGCTGGTGGCTGCCATCAGCCTGGTGGGCCTGATCGGCGGATTCACCATCGCCTTGCGCCAGGCGCAGCGGCGTGAGCAGGACGCGGCACTGGCCATGCAGCTCAAGGAAGAGGCGGACCAGGCCAATGAAGCCAAGTCACGCTTCCTGGCCATGGTCAGCCATGAGATCCGCACCCCCATGAACGGCATCCTCGGCCTGTCCGAACTGCTGATGGAGTCCGGCCTGTCGAGCAAGCAGCGCCACTATGCCGACAGCATCAACAATGCCGCCGGTGGTCTGGTACGCATCATCAATGACATCCTGGACTTTTCCAAGATCGAATCCGGCAAGCTGGACCTGGAAGAGGTGGCCTTCCATCCGGCCCGGCTGGCGCGCGAAGTGGCCGAACTGTACCGGCCCTCGATCCACAACCAGGAGGTGCAGTTCGACCTGCGCATCGATTGCGAGGACGGCCTCTGCCTGGTCGGCGACCCCTCGCGCCTGAAACAGGTGCTGGGCAATCTGCTGAGCAACGCCATCAAGTTCACCCGCGCCGGCCATGTGCGCCTGAGCCTGTCGGCCCGGCGCGAAGAATCCGCGCCCAATCGCTGGCGGCTGTTCTTCGCGGTGGCCGACAGCGGCATCGGGATCGCCCCGGAAGCGCTGGCGCAATTGTTCCAGCCCTTCACCCAGGCCGACAACTCGATTTCGCGCCGCTTCGGCGGCACCGGACTGGGGCTGGCCATCAGCAAGAACCTGGTGGAACTGATGGGTGGCAAGATCGCCTGCCAGAGCGTACCCGGCCAGTCCACCCGGTTCAGCTTCGACATCCTCTGTCCGCAAGGTGCAGAGCCGCAGCGGCCGACCGCCAGCGCAGCCCCGGAAGTGGCTGCGGCTGCAGCAGCGGCGGCCCCAGGCAGCGCGCCGGCGGCAACCGCCTCCGAAGCCGCCGCCCCCGCCAAACTGCCCGGGCCGCCCGCGGACAACACGCCCGGCCCGGGGGCCATGAATGGCGCCCGCATCCTGGTGGCCGAGGATACCGAAATCAATCGCCAGCTGTTGCGCATCCTGCTGGCGCGCCGCGGCTGCATCCTGCAGGAGGTCGAGAACGGCCTGCTGGCGGTGGACGCCATGCGCAACGGCAGCTACGACCTGGTGCTGATGGATTGCATGATGCCCATCATGGACGGCTACCAGGCCACTGCCGACATCCGCGCCCTGGAACAGGCCCAAGGCCGTCCGCGTACGCCGATCATCGCCTTGACCGCCAGCGCCATCGAAGGCGATCGCCAGCGCTGCCTGGACGCCGGCATGGACGATTACCTCAGCAAGCCCTTCACCCAGGTCGGACTGATGAATGCCGTTGAAAAATGGCTGCAGCAAAAAAGCTGAATCAGGAAAATCCCTAAGAAAATAAAACAACTGGTTAATTTGTTTTATTTGATTTATTTGTGAGATATCCCTATGATGACTCTCATGCGCACTCTTACATCCCAACAGCGCAGCTATCAGGAGCGTCATCATGAAATGGTTCTACGATCTGAAGATCGCCTATAAGCTCAACGCTGCCTTCCTGGTGGTGTTGGTGTTCATCGTCGGGCTGGGCGGATTCTCCGTTGCACAGCTGGCGCAGGTGAACCAGAGTTCCACCGACATCGCCCGCAACTGGCTGCCCAGCATGGGTTCGCTCTCCAAGATGAGTCTGGCGCTGGCGCGTTCGCGCAGCTTCGACATGCAGCAGCTGCTGACCGACGACAAGAAGGAAGAGCAGGCCTCGCGCGAACGCGCGGACAAGCAGATGGAAATCCTGCTCAAGGAAGTGGCCACCTACGGCACGCTGGTCTCCGAGCCGCGCGAAAAGGAGCTGTATCCGGAAATCCAGCGCAACATCAATGAATACAAGGCGACGCACGAGCGCATCTCGGCACTGTTCCAGGAAGGCCAGAAGCAGGCCGGCCATGCCCTGCTCAATACCGCCTCGACCCCGGTCTATCGCAAGCTGCAGGAGCAGATCCAGGAACTGTCCGACGTCAACAGCAAGGGAGCTGCCGTGTCCGATGCCGACGCCACCCGGATCTATGAACAGGCCCGCCTGGCCATCATCATCCTGGTCGCCACCTGTATCGCCCTGGCCATGGCCTTGTCGTGGTGGATCGCCCGCCTGGTGGCCCGTCCCTTGACCAATGCGGTAACCATCGCTCGCCAGGTGGCCGAAGGTGACCTGACCGCCGACATCCCCAGCGCCCACCGCGACGAAACCGGCCAGTTGCTCGACGCGCTCAAGCAGATGAACGGCAACCTGCTCAACATCGTGCGTGAAGTGCGCCAGGGCACCGATACCATCACGACCGCCTCGGCCGAGATCGCCACCGGCAACATGGACCTGTCCTCGCGTACCGAACAGCAGGCCGGTGCCCTGGAAGAGACTGCCTCGGCCATGGAAGAACTGACCTCCACCGTGCGCCAGAACTCCGACAACGCCCGCCAGGCCAACCAGCTCGCGGTGTCCGCCTCGGAGATCGCCCAGAGCGGTGGCCAGGTGGTCGGCAAGGTCGTCGATACCATGGGGGCCATCAACGAATCCTCCCGCAAGATCGTCGACATCATCGGCGTGATCGACGGCATCGCCTTCCAGACCAACATCCTGGCCTTGAACGCGGCAGTGGAAGCGGCCCGTGCCGGTGAACAGGGACGCGGCTTCGCGGTGGTCGCCGCCGAAGTGCGTACGCTGGCCCAGCGCAGCGCCGCCGCCGCCCATGAAATCAAGGGCCTCATCGACGACTCGGTGGCCAAGGTCGATACCGGCAGCAAGCTGGTCGACGAAGCCGGCCAGACCATGAATGAGGTGGTGGCCAGCGTCAAGCGGGTCTCCGATATCGTGGCCGAGATCACCGCCGCCGGTGCCGAGCAGTCCCAGGGCATCGAGCAGATCAACAACGCCGTGGTGCAGATGGACGAAAACACCCAGCAGAATGCGGCCCTGGTGGAACAGGCCGCGGCCGCCGCCAAGGCCCTGCAGGAGCAGGCCGCGCGCCTGAGCCAGACGGTCAGCGTATTCCGCCTGGACAGCAGCCACGCACCGGCACCCGTAGTGAGCATGGCTGCCGCGCCGGTGATGCGCGACATCACCCCGGCCCGTCCGGCCGTCGCCGCGCCGCGCACCCGCAGCATCGCCCAGCCCGGTACCCCGGCCCGCGCCGCCGCGAACAAGACCCCGCATGACAATGCCGCCGACAGTGGCGACTGGGAACAATTCTGATCCTCGAGGATGACTATGGACGCTTTTCAGAAAGAAATCGACGAACGCACCAACCTGACTTCCAGCAACAAGTTCGAACTGCTGCTGTTCCGTCTGGGAACCCCTGACGGGTCCACCGACAAGCCGGGTGAGCTGTACGGGATCAACGTCTTCAAGATCCGCGAGATCGTGCCCATGATGGACATCACCGCTGCGGCCGGCATGCGCTCGCCGATGCTGGGGATGGTCAACATCCGCGGCCAGGTGATGTCGGTGGTGGACCTGCCGGCAGTGGCAGGCTGCAAGGCCGGACATGGCATGAACATTCTGCTGATCACCGAATTCGCGCGCCACACCCAGGCCTTCGCGGTGGAGTCGGTGGAAGAGATCGTGCGCCTGGACTGGAGCCAGGTCCTGCCGGCCGATTCGCACTCCCCGGGCAGCCTGGTGACCAGCATCGCCCGTCTCGATTCGGCACTCGATGGCGGCCGCCTGGTCCAGGTGCTGGATGTGGAACACATTCTCAACCTGGTCTCGCCGGTGAAGGAACAGCTGCAGGCACCGCAGCCAGGGACCACCGAATTCCGGCTCAAGCCCGGCGCGGTGATCCTGGCCGCCGACGACTCGCGCATGGCGCGCGCCCTGATCGAGCAATGCCTCAAGGATCTGAACCTGCCCTATGTGATGACCACCGACGGCCTGCAGGCCTGGAAGAAGCTGCAAGAGCTGTCGCAGGCCGCCGAGCAGGAAGGCAAGCCGCTCACCGACAAGGTGGCCATGGTGCTGACCGACCTGGAAATGCCGGAGATGGATGGCTTCACCCTGACCCGCAAGATCAAGGCTTCCGACCGCTACAAGCAATTGCCGGTGGTGATCCACTCCTCGCTGACCGGATCGGCCAACGAAGACCATGTGCGTTCGGTGGGCGCAGATGGTTATGTCGCCAAGTTTTCCCCGCCTGAACTGGCAGCAATGCTGCGCAAGGTGCTGCCCCCCTGACGGCACCTACTGCAGAGCCAGTGAAGGCGCTTTTTACAAGCGCGCGGCCGCCCCAGGGTGGCCGACTGAAGCAGGCCGGACGCCATCTCCAGAGGCGGCGTCCGGCCTTGTGCCGTGGGCACGGGCGGCAATCCCGGCCAGCTTGAGCTATCTCAAATTATTTCGAGACCAAGCTCCTAGAATCAAGGCTGAGCGTCCTTCCCGCGCATCGTGCCGGGCCGGTGGACGACTCCGCCCGACCAGCGTCCGGTCGCACCTGCTGCAGGAGGCTGGCCATGTCCCATACCGCCGATCCCACCCCGCTGAACGAAACCGGCCTGCCGGGCCAGGGCATTCCGCGCCTGCTGGCCGAGATGGATGCCGAGCACCGCCAGGTGCTGCAGGGCATCGCCGCGCTGGCGCTGCTGCCGCCGGAGCGCTTTGCCGGCGCCTACGCCGCGCTGGTGGCGGAGATCGAAGTCGGCTTTCGTCAGGAAGAAGCCATGATGGAAGCCATCGGCTATCGCGAGATCCGCGCCCACCGGCGCGACCATGCCGAACTGCTGGCTCTGATGCACCGCTTGCGGCCCTATCTGGATGACGGCAATGCCCCGCTGGCCGATATCGTGATGGCGATGATCCCGGCCATGCTGATCCGGCACATGTCGGGCATGGACCAGGACCTGGCGCTGGCCTTGCGCCAGCATGCGCCCGACGGCGACATGGAACACTGAGCCAAACCGAGGCACCACGCCGGCGCCGGGATCAGCTATCCAGCGGTGCCGTCTGGGCGGTGGCCTGCGGCGCGCGGATGATCTCCGGTCCGCTACCGTAGTCGGCCAGCGTGGCCCGGTAGAATTCGATGAAATCGGCGGCCGGCAGGGGCTTGGCAAACAGCCAGCCCTGGGCGAAATCGACGCCCTGCTCGTGGAGATAGGCGGCCTGCTGCAGGGTTTCCACGCCCTCGGCCACGATGTGCAGCCCCAGGCTCTTGGCCATGGCGATGATGTGGTCGATCACGGCGCTGGTGGCAGCCCCGGTACCGATGGTGCTGACGAAGGACTTGTCGATCTTCAGCGCATCCATGGGCAAACCCTGCAGATACTGCAGGTTGGAATATCCGGTGCCGAAATCGTCGAGCGCCATGGAATGCCCTCTCTCACGAGCGCGTGCCAGGGTAATGCGGGCCGAAGCAATGTCCATGCAGCCCCGTTCGGTGGCTTCCATCCAGATCTGTTCGGTTCGTACGCCCGAGCCGGCCAGAACCTTGCCGACCACATCCAGGATGCGACCGGTCTTGATATCCTGCGCGGCCACGTTGACCGCGACATGCAGGGCGCGGTCGGCGCGCAAGGTGGGACCCAGTTCGCGCACCACCGACTCCACCACCAGGTCGGTCAAGGGCAGGATCAGTCCACTCTCTTCGGCCAGCGGCACGAACAGGTCAGGCCGCACGACGCTGCCATCGGGGCGCTTCCAGCGGATCAGCGCCTCGGCGCCGATACAGCGGCCACTGCGCATCTCGATGATGGGTTGGTAATGGACGATGAATTCCTTCTTGCGCACCGCCAGCTGCAGGTCGGCCAGGGGCGACAGCCGGGCCTGCGATACCCGCAGTACCAGCAGCACCAGGACCAGCCCCATCAGTACGCCCACGGGCAGGAACCAGCGCTGTTCGCGCGCCATGGTGTCCAGTACCTGCTGGCCATCGACGATGGCCGCCGCCGTCCAGCCGTCACGGCTGAGCGTGGAGACGAAGAAGCCGTCGAAATCCTGCGTTCCGGTGCCGCGCAGTGCGCGTCCTGCCATCCCGGGGGAGATCGGCGTCCCGTATTGCGCCACCAGGCCATAGCCGTCCCGCGCCAGCACCAGGTGCACACCCTGGTCCAGCACCACATCCACGAAGCGCTGGCGATGCACCAGGGCGCTGTGAGCACCGTACTGGATCGACATCATGCTCGGCCCGTCCAGCACGAAGGACGCCTGCTCCAGCGCCACGCCGGCACCAGCTGCGGTGACGAACGCCAATTCCGGCTGATGCCGTGGCGCAACCTGCGCCTGACGGTCCCAGGAAGTGCATCTGAGCTGTCCATATTCGTAGTAACCCATCTCCTCGATGGCCTGGGAGTTGAGCGTGATCAGCCGCATCTGGGCGATGTGCTCTTCGGAGCAGGGCAAGGCCAGCAGTGGCGACAGCGATTGCAGCGAGCGCTGCGTGGCCTGCAGGCTGCTTTCGGCCCGCTCCAGGACACTGCTGGCATAACGGGTGAGGCGCTCGTGCTCGGCCTCGATTAGCGCCTGGCGCGACAGCCACATCATGCCCAGGACCGGCGCAACGGCGGCCGCCACGGTCGCCACGATGGCCATGGCCACGATCTTGTTCTTGTTGCCCACCTCCATCCTCCTTGCTGGTCGCCCGCGGGCGGGACGGCTATCCACGCCGGCGGGCGTGGGCCATGCTCATCATTAGAGCGTCGAAAAATAAATAAATCAAATTAAACATTTTAAGAACATGCCAAGCGTGTCTCCAAACGCGCAGGAAAAGCGCGGCGAAAGCCGTCAATCATCCATATTTCCAATATATTTCAATTACTTACATAGAGAATCACCAAGCCTCACCCGCTCTTTTCCTCTTGACAACAGAGTTGGATGGGCGCAACGAATTCATTATTTAACTCATGATTAAATCGTTTTTTTATCGATTTAAATGAATTTGTGTTTTAATGATTCCATCAACCAACACCAACTGGAGTCGACCATGCGCCTGAACCTGCCCGTCACCCAACAAGAGCGCGACTTCGACGCCCATGCCTCGATCGTTTCCAAGACCGATACCAAGGGGCGCATCACCTACGTCAATCCGACCTTCCTCGCCATCAGCGGCTTCACCGAGGAAGAGCTGATGGGCGCGCCGCAGAACATCGTGCGTCATCCCGACATGCCGGAAGGCGCCTTCGCCGACCTGTGGAGCACGCTCAAGGCCGGTCTGCCCTGGACCGGGCTGGTCAAGAACCGCTGCAAGAACGGCGACTTCTACTGGGTCAAGGCCAACGTCACACCGATCTGGGAGCGCGGCGTCTGCACCGGCTACATGTCGGTGCGCACCAAGCCCAGCCGCGCCGAAGTCAACGCCGCCGAACAGGCCTACAAGGAACTGAAGAAGGAAAGCGCACGGATCGCCGTCTATCGCGGTGAGGTCGTGCCGACCGGGCTGCGCGGCAAGCTGCAGCGGGCGGCGCGCGTCTCACTCAAGACCAGGATCGACCTGGGACTGGGCACGGCGGCCGTGGGCGTGGGAGCGCTGGCCTGGCTCAATGCGCAGTGCCTGGAGCACGCCAGCAGCCTGCCCACCCTGCTGGCCGCCGGTGCCGCGCTGGGCAGCCTGGCGCTACTGCGCCTGACCCTGGCCACGCGCGTCTTCACGCCGCTGCGGCAGGCGACAGACCAATCGCGGCGTGTGGCCGGCGGTGATCTCTCGGCGCGCGACCTGCAGTTGCGCCGTGATGAAATGGGCGCCTTGCTGCAGGCTATGGAACAGATGCGCGTGAACCTGGTGGCGTCGGTCGGCGACGTACGCCGCAGCGGCATGCATATCGCCCAGGCCACCGGCGAGATCGCCCGTGGCAACATGGACCTGTCTTCGCGCACCGAGTCGCAGGCCAGCAGCCTGGAAGAGACGGCCGCCAGCATGGAGGAACTGGCCTCCACCGTGACCCAGAACAGCGAGAACGCACGCCAGGCCAATCGCCTGGTGGAACAGGCGCTGGCCACCACACGTACCGGCGAAACCTCGATCAGGCACATCAATGACACCATGGATGCCATCAACAAGAGCGCCGAGCAGATCAAGCAGATCACCGGACTGATCGACGGCATCGCCTTCCAGACCAATATCCTGGCACTGAATGCGGCCGTGGAAGCTGCTCGCGCCGGGGAGCAGGGGCGTGGTTTCGCGGTGGTGGCGTCGGAGGTGCGCTCCCTGGCGCAGCGTTCGGCGGCGGCCGCCAGGGAGATCAAGTCGCTCATCGATGATTCGGTGCAGAAGGTGGTGGCCGGCAGCGCGTTGGTGGAAGTGGCCGGCGCCACCATGCAACGTGTGGTGCAAAGCGTTGAGCACGTCCATGCCATCGTCGATGACATCAGCGTGGCCACTGCCCAGCAGAGCGAGGGCATCCAGCAGGTCAACGATGCCGTGGCCCAGCTCGACGACCTGACCCAGCAGAATGCTGCCCTGGCCGAACAGGCCGCCGCCGCCGCCGCTTCGATGCGTGCGCAGGCGGGCGAGCTGACGCAGGTGGTCAGTATTTTCGCGATCGGGACGCATGCCGGAGAAGCGTCGTCTGCCTCCCGGCACGCGTTGGCGTCGTCGCCGGTGGTGGCTGTCGGCGCGCTGCCGCAGCCGCGCCTGCTCGTGCCCCAGCCGCGTTAGCCGGTGGTGTCCGTCATGGGCTGCGGCTGGGCTCCTTCCAGATGGGCGATATAGCGGCCCAGCGTGGGGTTGCCGTTGTCGGCGCGATAGACGAAGGAGACGGGGTGGCGCATGGTCAGTTCCGGATGGTCGACCAGCACCACCCCTTCCGGGCAGGTATAGGCACTGACGTCAGAGACGATGGCATAGCCCACGCCGGCGGCCACCAGGCCGAGAATGCTTAGTACGTCGCTTGCCAGTTGCGCCTTGCGCGGCACCAGTCCGGCCGTCTGGCACTGGTAGTCGAGGAACTGGTCATAGCCCGGCGCCACCTCGGTCGGGAACCAGATCGCCGGCTCTTCGCGCAGTGCCGACAGATGGACTGGCACCTGGCGGGCCAGCCGGCTGTCGCGGGGTAGCGCCAGTTTGAGTCGACACTCGAAGACTTCGATCTCGTTGAATTCACCTGCCAGGAACTGGTCGTTGGGCGGATAGCGCCAGGCCAGGAAACCGGCATCCAGTTCGCCTTCCCTGATCCGTTCCAGTTGCCGGGCCGACAGGCCCGGTTCCAGTGACATGGCAATCCGTGGCTCGGCCTGGTGAAAGCTG
>NZ_DASQOH010000043.1:0-154855 GCF_035644555.1 Herbaspirillum sp. | reverse complement strand
ATCTTCCAGGCCATGCTGGATGCCCGCAACCACCTGGGCCTGCTGTCCGAAGACACCCATCCGGTCACGCGCCAGATGTGGGGCAATTTCCCGCAGACCTATTCGATGGTGGGCATCATCAACTGTGCAATGCGCCTGTCGGCGTCATGGGAGGCGGTGATCTGATGTCGCGACTCGTTGTTGTATCCAATCGCCTGGCCGATCCCCGCAAGCCCGCCGCCGGCGGCCTGGCGGTGGCGCTGGGTGAAACCCTGAAGAAGACCGGCGGCCTGTGGTTCGGCTGGAGCGGCAAGGTGGTCGAGGACGGCACGCCCGGCGAGGGCGAGCTGCGTGTGCACCAGGCCGGCAGCGTGACCCTGGCCGAGCTGGATCTGTCGCAGGAAGACCATGACGCCTACTATCGCGGTTACGCCAACGGTGTGCTGTGGCCGGTATTCCACTACCGGCTCGACCTGGCGCACTTCGAGTCCGGCCACCTGGGCGGCTATCGCCGGGTGAACCAGCTGTTTGCGCGCAAGCTGTTCCCGCTGTTGAAGCGCGATGACATCGTCTGGATCCACGACTACCACCTCATCCCGCTGGCCGCCGAGTTGCGCGCCATGGGCTGCGAGGCGCGTATCGGCTTCTTCCTGCACATCCCGCTGCCGCCGCCGCCCATCCTGACCGCCATTCCCTCCCACGAATGGCTGATGCGGGCACTGTTCGCCTACGACCTGGTGGGCTTCCAGAATCACGCCGACCTGCAGCACTTCGCCCAGTACGTCCAGGCCGAAGCCACGGCCGAGCCGGTCGGCCCCAACCAGTTCCGCGCCTTCAACCGCACGGTGCATGCCAATGCCTTCCCGATCGGCATCGACGTGGCCGAATTCCAGCGCCTGGGCCAGGCCAAGGAAGCGCGCGACACCTATGAAAGCACCAAGGCCGAATATTCGCGCCGGCGCCTGCTGATCGGGGTGGACCGACTGGATTATTCCAAGGGCCTGCCGCAGCGCATCCGGGCCTTCCGCGAACTGCTGCGCCTGTATCCGGAAAACCGTCACAGTGCGACCCTGCTGCAGATCGCCTCGCCCAGCCGCGAAGACGTGGAAGCCTACGGCGACATCCAGCGCGAGCTGGAAAGCCTGTGCGGCTCCATCAACGGCGATTTCGGCGACTTCGACTGGATGCCGATCCGCTACATCCACCGCACCGTGGCCCGCCGCCGGCTGCCCGGCCTGTACCGCGCCTGCGCGGTGGCGCTGGTCACGCCCCTGCGCGATGGCATGAACCTGGTGGCCAAGGAATTCGTCGCCTCCCAGGATGAGGACGATCCCGGTGTGCTGGTGCTGTCGCGCTTTGCCGGCGCGGCCGAGCAGATGAAGCAGGCGCTCATCATCAACCCCTACGACACCCACGGCGCGGCCCAGGTGATCCAGCAGGCCTTGCAGATGTCGCAGTCCGAGCGGCGCGAGCGCCATGCCGCCCTGATGGAAAACATCCGCCGCTACGACGTCCACTGGTGGTGCCGGGAATTCCTCGATACCCTGCGCAGCAGCCGCGCCGCCCCCGTGGAGGGCTGATCTGACGGCCGGGGAGGCTGCGAAACTTTCCCAAAAGCAAACACTTTGCCGGCGCCATGGTGCATGCCGTCGCGCCGCCGCATCGCCGGTGCCGGCCGGTTCACTAAAACTCCGCCAAAAGCCTTTATAATTCAGGGTTTTGGAAGTTTTTTGCGGAGTTAGTCATGCCCATTTACGCGTATCGCTGCGAAGCGTGTGGTTTTGCCAAGGATGTCTTGCAGAAGATCTCCGACGATGCGTTGACCGTTTGCCCCTCCTGCCACCAGGACAGCTTCAGGAAGCAGCTCACGGCTGCCGGCTTCCAGTTGAAGGGTTCCGGCTGGTATGTCACCGATTTCCGCGGCAACGGCAGTGGTAGCGCCAACAGCAAGGGCGCCACCGGCACCGGCATTGCCGGCGCCAGCGAGGCTCCGGCCGCGGCAGGTGACACGGCCGCTGCAGCACCCGCCGCCGCGACCCCGGCCGCCACGCCAGCACCGGCCGCGGCTCCGGCTGCGCCCTCCACCCCCAGCGCAAGCTAACGAGGTCATCCTTCCCCCATGCGCAAATACTTCATCACGGGTCTGCTGATCCTGGTTCCCCTGGCCATCACGCTATGGGTGCTGAACCTGGTCATCAGTACCATGGACCAGTCGCTGCTACTGCTGCCGGAAGCCTGGCGGCCGCAGCACTGGCTGGGCCACAACATCCCCGGCCTGGGCGCGATCCTGACCTTGCTGATCGTGTTCCTGACCGGCCTGGCCGCGCGCAATTTCATCGGCCGCCGGCTGGTGCTGGTGTGGGAAGGTTTCCTGACCCGCATTCCGGTGGTGAAGTCCATCTATTCGAGCGTCAAGCAGGTCTCCGATACGCTCTTCTCGCCCTCCGGCAACGCCTTCCGCAAGGCCGTGCTGATCCAGTACCCACGCCAGGGTTCCTGGACCATCGCCTTCCTGACCGGCACCCCCGGCGGCGAGGTGAAGAACCACCTGGCCGGTGACTTCATCAGCGTCTACGTTCCCACCACGCCCAACCCGACTTCCGGTTTCTTCCTGATGCTGCCGCGCGCCGACGCCGTCGAACTCGACATGTCGGTCGATGCCGCGCTGAAGTACATCGTCTCGATGGGCGTGGTCGCCCCCGAGATGGCGGCCGACAAGAAGATCATCACCGACGCCGCGGCGCCGAAGAATTGACGGGGCGGCCGGTGCCACGCGGCCCGGCCAGCCCCGCCTTCGCCCTTAGCGTCTTCTCTCACGAATCCAACAAGAACACTGTCAACGGAATCACAACCATGTCCATGCGAACCCAATACTGTGGCCTCACTACCGAGGCACTGCTCGGCCAAACCGTCAGCCTGTGCGGCTGGGTGCACCGTCGCCGCGATCACGGCGGCGTGATCTTCATCGACCTGCGCGACCGCGAAGGCCTGGTCCAGGTGGTGTGCGACCCGGATCGCGCCGATGTCTTCAAGAACGCCGAATCGGTGCGCAACGAGTTCTGCCTGCGCATCACCGGCCTGGTGCGCAACCGTCCTGAAGGCACCACCAACGCCAACCTGAAGTCGGGCAAGATCGAAGTGCTGTGCCACGAGCTGGAAGTGCTGAACCCGTCGGTAACGCCCCCGTTCCAGCTGGATGACGACAGCCTGTCCGAAACCACCCGCCTGACCCACCGCGTGCTGGACCTGCGCCGTCCGCAGATGCAGAACAACCTGCGCCTGCGCTACAAGGTCGCCATGGAAGTGCGCAAGTTCCTGGACGCCCAGGGCTTCATCGACATCGAGACCCCGATGCTGACCAAGTCCACCCCGGAAGGCGCCCGCGACTACCTGGTGCCCTCGCGCGTGAACGCCGGCGAATTCTTCGCCCTGCCGCAGTCGCCGCAGCTGTTCAAGCAGCTGCTGATGGTGGCCAACTTCGACCGCTACTACCAGATCACCAAGTGCTTCCGCGACGAAGACCTGCGCGCCGACCGTCAACCGGAATTCACCCAGATCGACTGCGAAACCTCCTTCCTGAACGAACAGGAAATCCGTGACCTGTTCGAAGGCATGATCCGCCTGGTCTTCAAGAACGCCCTGGACATCGACCTGCCCAACCCGTTCCCGGTGATGGACTTCGCCACCGCCATGGGCATGTATGGTTCGGACAAGCCGGACATGCGCGTCAAGCTGGAATTCACCGAACTGACCGACGTCATGAAGGACGTCGACTTCAAGGTCTTCTCGGGTGCCGCCAACAGCGAAGGCGGCCGCGTGGTCGGCCTGCGCGTGCCGGGTGGTGCCGAAATGCCGCGTTCGGAAATCGACGCCTACACCCAGTTTGTCGCCATCTACGGCGCCAAGGGCCTGGCCTACATCAAGGTCAACGAAAAGGCCAAGGGCCGTGACGGCCTGCAGTCGCCCATCGTCAAGAACATCCATGATGCAGCCCTGAACGCCATCATCGAAAAGACCGGCGCCCAGGACGGCGACCTGATCTTCTTCGGCGCCGACAAGGCCAAGGTGGTCAACGATGCCATCGGCGCGCTGCGCGTGAAGATCGGCCACAGCGAATTCGGCAAGAAGAACGGCCTGTTCGACGATGCCTGGCGTCCGCTGTGGGTGGTCGACTTCCCCATGTTCGAATACGACGAAGACGGCCAGCGCTGGGTCGCCCTGCATCACCCGTTCACCTCGCCCAAGGATGGTCACGAAGACTTCATTTCGACCAACCCGGGGGCGGCCATTGCCAAGGCCTACGACATGGTCCTGAACGGTTGGGAACTGGGCGGCGGTTCGGTGCGTATCCACCGCGCCGACGTGCAGAGCAAGGTATTCCGCGCCCTGAAGATCGATGACGAAGAAGCCCGCCTGAAGTTCGGCTTCCTGCTGGACGCGCTGCAATACGGCGCGCCCCCGCACGGTGGCATCGCCTTCGGCCTGGATCGTCTGGTCACCATGATGGCTGGCGCCGAGTCGATCCGCGACGTGATCGCCTTCCCCAAGACCCAGCGTGCCCAGTGCCTGCTGACCCACGCCCCTTCGGCGGTGGACGAGAAGCAACTGCGCGAGCTGCACATCCGTCTGCGCAATACCGAGCCGGCTGTGAAGGCCTGATCGATTTATCGATTTTCTCGATAAACCCATCGAAAAGCGCGTGCAGGAATGCACGCGCTTTTTTATTATTATAAATAATATAAATTTTATTCTTGCGTAATATCAGGCGGGATTCCGGTCGTCGCTGCGACCCGACGACCGTTCGTCCTGAGTAGCGGCATCGCCGCGTATCGAAGGCGCGCCTTTGCCTGCTCACCGACCCTCGCAGGAGTGTCTTCGATACGGCCCTGAAGGGCCTACTCAGTCCGAACGGTTCCAGATGGATTCACGTGAGGACCCGCTTGTGGTTCTTGAGTCTACATTTCCCGGAACCTGAATCCATGCATGCGCTGCAAGCATGGCGGCATGCACAGATATCATTTCCGCCAGGCCCCCTCGCACCCTATCATCGGCCGGATATTCAACGTCCGACATGAGGGGAAAGCATGCAAGGAACGACATTACCAGCCGGCGGGATGCCGCTGGTCAGCAACCACCAGCGCCGCCGCGCCATCATCGCCACCGTCATCGGCAACGGCCTCGAATGGTTCGACTTCACCGTCTACAGCTTCTTCGCGGTGATCATCGCCAAGCTGTTCTTCCCGACCGGCAATGACCTCACTTCCTTGCTGCTAGCCGTGGCCACCTTCGGCGTCGGTTTCTTCATGCGCCCGGTGGGCGGTATCCTGCTGGGCATCTACGCCGACCGCGTGGGCCGCAAGGCAGCGCTGTCGGTGACCATCCTGTTGATGGCCGTGGGCACCACCATGATCGGCCTGGCGCCGACCTATGAAAGCATCGGCCTGTTCGCGCCGCTGATCATCGTCGTGGCACGTCTGCTGCAGGGCTTCTCGGCCGGCGGCGAAATGGGCAGCGCCACCGCCTTCCTGACCGAATATGCACCGGAGCGCGAGCGCGCCTATTACTCCAGCTGGATTCAGGCCAGCATCGGCGTGGCCGTGCTGCTGGGTGCTGCTGTCGGGACCTTCGTCACCTCCAGCCTGAGCCCGGAAGCGTTGTCCAGCTGGGGCTGGCGCCTGCCCTTCCTACTGGGCATCATCATCGGCCCGGTTGGCTACTACATCCGTAACCACCTCGAAGAGACCCCGGCCTTCCTCGAAGAAAAGGACAAGACCGACTCGCCCCTGAAGGAAGTGATCCGCAACTTCCCGCGCGAGACCTCGGCCAGCTTCTCCATGGTGATCCTGTGGACGGTCTGCACCTATGTCTTGCTGTTCTACATGCCGACCTATTCGGTGAAGGTCCTGAAGCTGCCGCAGACCACCGGCTTCATCGCCGGCATGGTGGGTGGACTCTGCATCATGGTCCTGGCGCCCATGGTCGGCCGCATGGCCGATCGCATCGGCCGTCGTCCGCTGCTCTCCGGTTCGGCCGCGTTGATCCTGGTGCTGGCCTATCCCATGTTCGCCTACATCAACAGCGCGCCCAGCCTGTCGACGCTGCTGATCTTCCAGCTGGTCTTCGGCACCCTGATTGCGGCCTATACCGGCCCCATCCTGGCGGCGTTCTCGGAACTGTTCCCGGCCAAGGTGCTCTCCACCGGCCTGTCGGTGGCCTACAACCTGGCCGTGACCATCTTCGGCGGCTTTGCCTCGTTCTTCATCACCTGGCTGATCGCCGCCACCGGCAGCACCATGGCACCGGCCTTCTACGTGATGATCGCTGCCGCCATCAGCTTCGTCGGCACCCGCTTCGTGCGTGAGCCGCAGTATCTGCAACAACATTGATTTTCGCCATGACCAAGATTCTCCTGAAGGGCGGTAACGTCCTTGATCCTGCGCTGGGCAGCCTGTTCCCGCGCCATGATGTCCTGATCGAAAAAGACCGCATCATCGATGTCTCCGCCACGCCCCTGGATGTGCCGGGCGCACGCGTGATCGATGTGGCCGGCAAGACCGTGATGCCGGGCCTGATCGATTGCCACGTGCACGTGCTGGCCTCGCTGGCCAACCTGGGCTTGAATGCCTTGCAGCCGGGTTCGCTGACCTCCATCCGCGCGTTGCCCATCGTCGAGGCGATGTTGAATCGCGGGTTCACCAGCGTGCGTGATGCCGGTGGCGCCGACTGGGGCCTGGCGCAAGCCATTGCCATCGGCCTGGTGCCGGGTCCGCGCATCTTCCCCTCCGGCAAGGCGCTGTCGCAGACCGGTGGCCACGGTGACTTCCGTCCACGTTCCGATGTGCTGGAGCCCTGCTCCTGCGCCTTCCGCGCCGGTGCCATCGCCCGTGTGGCGGATGGCGTGGACGCAGTGCGTCTGGCCGCCCGCGAAGAACTGCAGAAGGGCGCGACCCAGATCAAGATCATGGCCTCCGGTGGCGTGGCATCGCCCACCGATCCTATCGGCAACACGCAATACAGCGAGGATGAAATCCGCGCCATCGTGGCCGAAGCCGAAGCCGCCCAGACCTATGTGATGGCACACGCCTACACCGGCCGCGCCATCTCGCGCGCCGTGCGGTGCGGCGTGCGTACCATTGAGCATGGCAACCTGGTCGATGCCGATGCCGCCCGCGTGATGCGCGAGCATGGTGCCTTCGTCGTGCCGACCCTGGTCACCTACGATTCGCTGGCCCGCGACGGTGCCCGCCTGGGCTTGCCGCCGGATTCGGTGGCCAAGATCGAATCGGTGCGTCAAGCCGGTCGTGACTCGCTGCGCATCTATGCCGAGCATGGCGTGCAGATGGGCTTCGGCTCCGACCTGCTGGGCGAGATGCATCAGGACCAGTCGACCGAATTCCTGATCCGCGCCGAGATCCTGGGCAACCTGGAAACCATCCGCTCGGCGACCTCGATTGCCGCCGCCATCCTGCAGCGCGAAGGTGAACTGGGAACCGTGCGCGCCGGTGCGCTGGCCGACCTGATCGTGGTCGATGGCAACCCGCTGCAGGACATCACGCTCCTGACCGGGCAGGGCGAGCACCTGTCGCTGGTCATGCAGTCCGGCCACATCCACCGCAGTCGCTGATCGTTCGATCGCCACGGCGGCCATCACGGCTGCTGCCCTGCCTGCGCCTCTGCTTTCCCGATCGCCATCAGGAAAGCAGCGGCGGGCATGCTTTTCGCTCTACCATCATGGTCTGTTGAAAGAACCGAGCCGGAGCGCCGACCATGCGTATATCACCCCTTCCTCCCCTGCCGTCACTGATCGCCTTCGAAGCCGCCATGCGGCACGGCAGCTTTACGCGTGCCGCCGCTGAACTGCATCTCACACAAAGCGCCATCAGCCGTCAGATCGCCCAGCTGGAGCGCTTCCTGGGCAAGAAGCTGTTCCTGCGCGAACCCCGTGCATTGCGCCTGACGGTCAGCGGCCAGCGCTACGCCGCCCTGGTGCAGCGCCTGCTGGTCGATTGTGCCGAGGCCACCGAAGACATCATGAAGCGCAAGGGCCATCAGGAATTGACGGTGGCCTGTTCGCAGGGCGTGGCCGTGCTGTGGCTCACGCCCCGGCTGGCACGCTTTCGGGCGCAGCACCCGGATTGCCATTTGCGCCTGGTCGTCAACGACAGCCTGGCACAACTCTCCGAGACCGACTTCGACATGGGCATCTACTTCCTGCGCGACGGCCCACCCTCGGGCCTGGCGGCGCGTCGGCTGTATGACGAGGAAGTGTTCCCGGTCTGTTCGCCGTCCTACCTGGACGGCCGCACCCTGAGCCCGGCCGAGCTGCGGCACGAAACCCTGCTCATGCTGGAAGACGGCCAGCGGCAATGGATGTCCTGGCAGAACTGGATGGCCCACAACGGCATGCCCGATGTCCGCATCGAGCACCAGATCCTGTCCAACCAATACCCCGTGCTGTTGCAGCTGGCCATGGAAGGGCAGGGCATCGTGCTGGCCTGGCGCCACATGATCGATGCCTGTATGGAACAGGGGCTGCTGGTGCGCGCCTGCGAGGCCAGCGCCAGCCTGGGTGGCGGCTATTACGCCGTCTGGCCGCGCGACCGCATCGAGCACGCCGCTGCGCGAGCCTTTCGCAGCTGGCTGGTGGCCGAGAGCGAAGCGTCCCTGCTCTGAGTCGGCGCCGTCCCGATACAATGGAGGCTTTGCTGCAGCCCGGACAGCCCCATGATGCAAGCCAAGCCCTACAAGATTCCCGAATCGGTGCTGGTGGTGATCCACAGCGCCGACCACCACGTATTGCTGATCGAGCGCGCCGACCAGCCCGGTTTCTGGCAATCGGTGACCGGCTCCAAGGACTACCCCGATGAGGCCTTGTCGGAGACTGCCCGACGCGAGGTACAGGAAGAAACCGGCATCATCGTCGGCGGGGACGGCGTAGAATCCGTAGACGGTGGCGCCCGACGCGTGCCGCAGACGCATCTGCGCGACTGGCAACTTTCCAACGTCTATGAAATCTACCCGGTCTGGCGGCACCGCTATGCGCCCGGCGTGACCAGGAATACCGAGCACGTCTTCGGCCTGCTGGTGCCGCGCGACATCCCGGTAACGCTGGCCCCGCGCGAACATACCCGCTACGCCTGGCTGCCGTATCGCGAAGCGGCCGACCGCTGTTTCTCGCCGTCCAATGCGGAGGCAATCCTGCAATTGCCCAATTACCTGGCCGGCTAGCCCGACAGCAACGCGCCAGGACGGAACCGGACAAGAACAAGAGAAAGGTTGCATCGATGAAGCTGCGCATTGCCACATACAACATCCACAAGGGCGTGACCTCCTTTGCCGGACGGCCGCGCATTCTGGCGCTCAAGCAGGCGCTGGCGCAACTGGACCCGGACATCCTGTTCCTGCAGGAAGTGCAGGGCCGGCATGATCTCAACGCCCTGCGCCATGCCGCCAACTGGCCGCAGCAGGGCCAGCACGAATATCTGGCCGGCGACACCCACCATGCGGCCTATGGCATGAATGCCGTGTACGACCACGGGCACCATGGCAATGCCCTCATCTCGCGTTTCGAGATCGCCTCCATCCGTAACCAGGACGTCTCCGACCATGCCTATGAATCGCGCGGCATCCTGCACTGCGTGGTGCCGGTGGAAGGCGTGGACGTGCATTGCTACGTGATCCACCTGGGCCTGTTCGCCGGTGGCCGCCGTCGCCAGACCGATGCGCTGATGCAGGCGGTCAGTACGTCCTCGCCGCCGGATGCGCCACTGGTGATCGCCGGTGACTTCAATGACTGGACCAACCAGCTGAGCCGCACGCTCTACCAGAACCTGGGCGTGGTCGAGGTGTTCGACCAGCCGCAACCGAATGCGCGCGGCGTCATGCAGGGCTTGCGTCGCCTCGGGGGCCTGTCGGCGCCGATCCGCCCGGCGCGCACCTTCCCGGCGATGATGCCCTGGCTGCGCCTGGACCGCATCTATGTACGCGGTTTCCGTGTGGAAAGTGCGCAGGTGCTCAAGGATGGCCCATGGGCGCGCCTGTCGGACCATGCGCCCATCGTTACCGAATTGCAGCTGGCCTGATCTTGCGCCACCTCGCCTTTTCCGACGGCAATCAGATTGCCTTGCTGCACAGTGGCGCCGGTTTCTATCCGGCCCTGATCACCGCCATCGATGCGGCCCGGGTCGAGATCTACCTCGAAACTTATATTTTTTCCCTCGACGATACCGGCGTGCTGGTCTGCGAGGCGCTGCAACGCGCCGCCGGGCGTGGCGTGGTGGTGTATGTCATCAACGACTGGCTCGGCACCGGTCGCGAAAACACTAACAAATTGCGCCTTGCCCTGAGTGCCGCCGGTGTGCAGCATCGTTCCTTCAACCCCTGGTTCCGGCGCGGCGTGGCGCGCAGTCATCGCAAGCTGTGCGTGGTGGACCGCCAGGTGGCCTTCGTCGGCGGACTCAACATCAATGACGACATGGTTTCCGACCGCGACCACGCGCTGCCCCTGCCGGCGCCGCGCTGGGATTTTGCCGTCAGCGTGGTCGGACCGCTGGTGCAGGATATCTATCGCGAAGTACAGGCCCAGTGGCTGCGCGTGGGCCGCATGAAACTGAAGGCACGCTGGCGCAATTTCAGGCGCCTGCGCCACGGTCATAGCGGCCCGGTACACGACCAGACCCAGGCCGCCCTGGTGGTGCGCGACAACTTCCGCAACCGCCGCACCATCCAGCGCGCCTATCTGCAGGCCCTGGGCCGCGCCCGCGAGAGCGCCTTCCTCGCCAATCCCTATTTCGCCCCCGGCCGCAAGATGCGGCGCGCCCTGGAAGAGGCCGCCATGCGCGGTGTCAAGGTGACCCTGCTGCTGGGCGTGGGGCAGTTCGTGATGCAGGATGCGGTGGCGCATTCTTTCTATCCCAAGCTATTGCGTGCCGGTGTGCGTATCGTCGAATACACCCATACCGAGCTGCACGCCAAGGTGGCCGTGGTGGACGACAGGTGGGCCACGGTCGGCTCCAGCAACTATGATGGCCTTTCCCTGTTCGTGAACCAGGAAGCCAACGTGGTGGTCCAGGACCCGGCCTTCGCCGGCTACCTGCGCCAGGAGATCGAAGCCGGCGCGGCCCTGGGCCGGGTGGTGCACCTGAACGACTTCCTGCATGTGCCGTGGTACAAGCGGGCAGCCTATGGTGCGGCCTTCCTCTTGTATCGGACGGTAATTCACATCATCACGCTGGGAAAAGATGCCTAGCCGCTATCTGGCCCCGACTTGATCTACCGAAGATTCACCGTATCGCATTCACCGCTGAAATGGAATAAGATGACCATCCCGGTTTTCGACGGGCAGCCGCGCGGCTGCCCGCCATTTCAATAAAAGGAGCGAGTTATGGATGATGTGGTCATTGTCGCGGCACAGAGAACGGCGATCGGTAAATTCGGCGGATCCTTGTCGAAGATTGCCGCCGCCGATCTGGGTGCGCAAGTCATCAAGGCCTTGCTGGCCAAGACCGGCATCAAGCCCGAAGCGATCAGCGAAGTCATCCTCGGCCAGGTGCTGACGGCCGGCGTCGGTCAGAACCCGGCGCGTCAGGCGGTCATCAAGTCCGGCCTGCCCGACATGGTCCCGGCCTTCGTGGTCGGCAAGGTCTGCGGCAGCGGCCTGAAGGCCGTGCAACTGGCGGCCCAGGCCATCCGTTGCGGCGACGCCCAGATCGTCATCGCCGGCGGCCAGGAAAACATGAGCGCCTCGCCCCATGTGTTGAACAACTCGCGTGACGGCTTCCGCATGGGCGATGCCAAGCTGACCGACACCATGATCGTCGATGGCCTGTGGGACGTCTACAACCAGTACCACATGGGCATCACCGCCGAGAACGTCGCCAAGAAGTTCGAGATCAGCCGCGAAGAGCAGGACGCCTTCGCCGCCGCGTCGCAGAACAAGGCGGAGGCCGCACAGAAGGCCGGTCGCTTCAAGGACGAGATCATCCCCATCGAGATCAAGGGCAAGAAGGAAACCGTGGTCTTCGACACCGACGAATTCGTCAAGCACGGTGTCACCGCCGAAGCCCTGGCCAGCCTGCGCCCGGCCTTCGACAAAGCCGGCACCGTGACGGCGGGCAATGCCTCCGGCATCAACGACGGTGCCGCTGCCGTGGTGGTGACCTCGGCCAAGCTGGCGGCCGAGCTGGGCCTGCCGGTGCTGGCCAGGATCAAGGCCTACTCCTCGGCCGGTCTGGACCCCAGCATCATGGGCATGGGCCCGGTTCCCGCGTCGCAGCTGACCTTGAAGAAGGCCGGCTGGACCCCGCAGGACCTGGACCTGATGGAAATCAACGAAGCCTTCGCCGCCCAGGCCATTGCGGTGAACAAGCAGATGGGCTGGGACACCAGCAAGATCAACGTCAACGGCGGCGCGATCGCCCTGGGCCACCCCATCGGCGCATCCGGCTGCCGCGTACTGGTGACCCTGCTGCACGAGATGGTGCGCCGCGATGCCAAGAAGGGCCTGGCCAGCCTCTGTATCGGCGGCGGCATGGGCGTGGCGCTGGCGGTGGAGCGCTGAGCCTGTTGTCTGCTCTGTTTCAATGAAGAAACGCCGGCTTGCGAGCCGGCGTTTTTTTATTCACGCTGTTCGGGCGGGGCTGCGGCCTAGCTGCCTGCGTTGAGGATTTCCGGCGGCAGCTCGGCATGGTGGTACTTGCCATAGATCGCGTTGAGCTGCCCGTTGCGCAGGTTGGCGCGTATCCAGGCGTCGATCTTGTCCTTGAGCCGGGTCTCGCCCTTGCGCAGACCCACGGCGAGCATGTTGGCCTTGAGCGTGAACTTGCTTTCGACGTCGCGCGCCGGATTCTTTTCGTTGACCACCCTGAGCAGCATCGGCGAAGTCACCCAGATATCGGCCTGACCACTGACCATGGCGGTCATGGAGGTGGCGTCGTCGTCGAAGCGGGTGATGGTGGCCGACGGTGGCGCCACCTTGGTCAGCTCCTGGTCATTGGTGGTGCCGCGCGTGGCGATGACCTTCTTGCCGGCCAGGTCGGCGGGGCTGCCGATCTTCATGCCTCTCGGTGCGCCGACCACCACCAGGATGGGCGCATAGGGTATCGAGAAGTCGATGACCTTGGCGCGCTCGGGCGTGATGGAGAAGGCCGAGATGACCACGTCGGCCTTGTTGGTCTGCAGGTAGGGCACACGGTTGGTCAGCGTGGTGGGCACCACTTCCAGTTCCAGGCCGAAGTCGCGGGCCATGAGCTGGGCGGTCTCCACGTCCGAGCCGATCAGCTTGAGCTTGTCATCCTTCATGCTGTAGGGCGGCACTGCCAGGTCGATGGCCACGCGCAATTTCCGGGCGGCCAGGATGGTGTCGAGCTGGTCAGCGTGCGCGGTGCTGCCGGCCAGCAGCAACAGGCTCAACAGAGCCGTGCGCAGGCGACGGCCAGGGGATGGGGGGAAATGCATGTCTCGCTCCTTGTCATTGAGATGGAATGCAGCGGGTCGGGGAAAGGGATCACAGTCCGGTGCCGACGAACTGACGCAGCTCGGGCGTGGTGGGCGCATCCAGGATGCCGGGGCCGCCTTGCTCCCAGACCTGGCCCTGGTGCATGAAGATGACCTGGTCCGCCACACGCCGGGCGAAACCCATCTCGTGCGTCACCAGGATCATGGTCATGCCTTCGGCGGCCATCTGCTCCATCACCTTGAGCACTTCGCCGGTCAGCTCAGGATCGAGCGCTGACGTCACTTCGTCGAACAGCATCAGTTGCGGTTGCATCGCCAGTGAGCGTGCAATGGCCACGCGCTGCTGCTGGCCACCCGACAATTGCTCGGGATAGGCCTGGGCCTTGTCCGAGAGTCCTACGCGGGCCAGCACATCCTGCGCCAGGGTGTTGGCCTCTGCGGCCGGCATGCGCTTGACCGCGGTGGGGCCGAGGGCGATGTTCTGCAGCACCGTCAGGTGCGGGAACAGGTTGTAGCTCTGGAAGACGATGCCCACATCGCGGCGCAGTGCGCGCAGATCGAGGCCGTCGCCATGCACCGCGTGACCGCATACGCTGATCTGCCCTTCATCGATCTGCTCCAGCCGGTTGATGCAGCGCAGGGCCGTACTCTTGCCGGAACCGCTCTTGCCGATGATGGCCACGACCTCGCCACGGCCGACCGCAAAGGAGACGCCGCGCAGGACGTGATTGTTGCCGAAACGCTTGTGGACCGATTGCAGTTCAACCACGGTGGACATGGAGTTTCCTTTCGAGCACGCGGCTCCAGCGTGAGAGGGGATAGCACATGGCGAAGTACAGCAGCGCGGCGCCGCCGAAATAGAGGAAGGGCTGGAAGGTGGAGTTGTTGAGCACCTTGGCGTTGTAGGAGAGTTCGGCAAAGCCGATCACCAGTGACGCCACGGAGGTGTTCTTGATCACCTGCACCGCAAAGCCGACCGTGGGCGGCGTGGCCATGCGCAGCGCCTGCGGCAATACGATCATGCGCATGCGCTGCCAGCGGGTGAGGCCGATGCATTCGGCTGCTTCCCATTGGCTCTTGTGGACGGCCTGGATGCAACCGCGCCAGATTTCGCCGAGGAAGGCGCTGGCATAGATCACCATGGCGCCAGTGGCCGCCGGCAAGGCCTCCACCGTGCCGACACCGAGCAGCGCCGGACCGTAGAAGCACACGCCCATGAGCACCAGCAGGGGCGTACCCTGGATCATCTGGATCCAGCCGGACGCCAGGCGACGCACCATGCGGCGGGGCGAAATGCGTGCCAGGGCCAGGGTCAGTCCCAGCATTGCGCCCAGGATGAGTGTCAGCGTCGATAGCTGCAGCGTGCCGCAGGCGCCTTGCAGCAGGGAGAGCAACTGTTCATGCGACATCGTCATGTTCCTTCAGAGTGGCGTGCCCAGCTTGCGCCGGCGCGTGAAGACCGCTTGTCCCAGCAGCCAGAAGCCGGCGCGCATCAGCCACGACAGCGCCAGGTACAGCAGCCACAGGACCAGGAAGACCTCGAAGTTGCGGAAGGTGTCGGACTGCACCCGGTTGGCCACGCCCAGCAATTCCTCCGCGCCCACCGAGGACAGGATGCTGGAGGCCAGCATCATCAGCACGAACTGGCTGGTCAGCGCTGGCCATACCCGCTCCACCGCCGGTTGCAGCACGACATGCCAGAGCACCTGGCGCGACGACAATCCCAGGCAATGCGCGGCCTCTATCTGCCCATGGTGGATGGATTCCAGGCCGGCCCGCACGATCTCGCAGGTGTAGGCGCCGATATTGATCACCAGCGCCAGCACCGCTCCCGTCATGATCGGCACGGTCGCGCCCACCGAGGACAGGCCGAAGATCAGGAAATAGCACTGGGTCAGCAGGGGGGTGTTGCGGATGACCTCGATGTAACCGCCGATGAGTGCGCGCAGCCAGCGATGCCGGCTGCCGCTGGCCACGGCGCAGGCTGCGCCCAGCACGAAGCCCAGCAGTGTGGCCAGGAACGACAGTTGCACCGTGGTCCAGGCGCCCTGCAGCAGCAAGGGCCAGTGCGCGACGACGCTGGTGAAATCGAATTCGTAATGCATCTCTGCTCCTCATTCTGGTGGCGGGATGGCGGCGGGGCCTACATCCGGCGCAGATAGCTGGGGTCGAGCTGGTTGATGTCCGGGCAGGCCAGCAGGGCCAGTACGCGATCGACCTCGCTGCGCAGGATTTCCAGTGCGCGCGCGGCACCGGCCTGTCCGCCTGCGGCCAGCCCGTAGGTGGTGGCACGCCCCAGCAGTACCGCATCGGCGCCCAGCGCAATGGCCTTGACGATGTCCGCACCGCGCCGGAATCCCCCATCCAGCATCACCGCCAGCTGGCCCCCGACCGCTGCGACGACCTCCGGCAACACATCCATGGTGGAAAGCGCGCCGTCGAGCTGGCGGCCGCCATGGTTGGAGAGAACGATGCCATCCACGCCCAGCGCCACGGCGCGTTGCGCGTCCTGCACCTGCATGATGCCCTTGAGCACCAGCTTGCCCGGCCAGATCCCGCGCAACCATTCGACATCGCGCCAGTCCAGCGCAGGAGAGAGCGATTGGCCGAGAATGGAGGCGGCCGCGCCGCGCACGCTGGTCTGGTCCGGCGGCAACAGGTCACCCAGGTTGGCGAAGCGGGGGAAGCCATGCGGATAGAGGATGTCGAGGAGCCAGCGCGGATGGCGCAGCACGTCGAGCTTGTTGCGCCAGTCCAGCTGGCGCGGACTGCGGAAGTTGCGCACGTCCCATTCGCGCTTGCCATAGACCGCACTGTCGGTGGTCAGCACCAGCGTGTGGATGCCGGCCGCCTGCGCGCGCCGCGCCACGCTGGCCACGAAGTCGCGGTCGCGATAGAGATAGACCTGCTGCCACACCATGGCCCCGGAGCGCCGTACCACCTCCTCCAGCGAAGTGGTGGAGACATTGGTCAACACGAAAGGCAACCCGGCGGCGGCGGCCGCGCGGCCCATGGCGACATCGCCTTCACGCGCCAGCAGGCCGCTGAAGCCGGTCGGGCCGATCAGGAAGGGAGACGCGATCTCCTGCCCGAACAGCTGGCGCGCCTGTCGGCGTACCGACACATCGACCAGCGTGCGTGGCAGGAATCCGATGCGCGAAAACACTTCACGGTTGTGACGCAGGCTGATTTCTTCCTCGGCCCCGCCCTCCACGTATTCGAAGCAGAAATTGGGCACGCGCTTGCGCGCCATGGCACGCAGCTCCTCGATGCTCTGGGCGCGCTGCAGGTCCGGCCCGGTGTAGAGACGACGTCTCAATGTTCGCTCCTTTGAATGGAATGTGAAGCAGGCTGCGCATGAATTGGTCAAGCCAGGTCTGCAAATCGATGCGAGATATTAATTTGGTAAAGCCACTTTGCCTATTTGCCCTTTGAGGCAATTTTCTGGTCAGGGCGGGCCTGTCATAAAGGCTGGCCGTGCTGCATTCACCTTCCCTCTCCCGTCATGCCTCGTCCGAAATCAACCGCTTCCCGCCGCCTGTATCTGCAGATCGCCGACCGTCTGCGCACCGTGATGTACCAGTCGGATTTCACCAGCCAGGGACGGTTGCCGCCGGAACGTGCGCTGGCCGAACGACTGGGCGTATCGCGTCCCTCGATTCGCGAGGCCCTGGTGGCGCTGGAGTTGGAAGGACGGGTGGAAATCCGCATGGGTTCGGGTGTCTACCTGACGCAGATGCAGGAGGCGCCAGGGCAGTCGTTACCGTCAGAGATGGGTAACAGCCTCAGCGATATCATGGGCGCGCGTGCCATCTTCGAAGGGGTGATTGCCGCGCTGGTCGCGCCCTTGGCCAAGCCACGCGACATCAAGGCCCTGCGCACCATCTACCAGAGCATGGAGCAGGCATGCCAGTCCGGCCAGATACCGGCCGGCTCGGACCGCGCCTTTCACATCCGTATCGCGCAGATGACCGGCAACGAGGTGTTGGTCCAGACCGTGGCCCGGCTCTACGATGAGCGTCGTGATCCCATCGCGGCCGCGCTGCTGGAGCATTACGAACCGGAAGACAGCTGGTTCACCGCACTGTATGAGCATCGCGAAATCCTCGACGCCATCGAAGCACGCGATGCCATCCAGGCACAGGCGGCGATGCAGCGCCATCTCAAGCTCTCGCTCAAGCGCACCATGTCGCGACGTGATGGCTAGCAGGGGGGCATCGTGACGGAGCAGACAGTATGGCGGCGAACTCCTGCACGTCATTCGCAAAAAGTACCGATAATCACAGGAACGCAACCTTCCCTTATTCCCCTATGGACAGCACCCGCATCGACAAATGGTGTTGGGCCGCGCGCTTCTTCAAGACGCGCTCGCTCGCGACCGAAGCCGTGGACCGCGGCCGCATCAGGCTCAACGGCGAGCGCACCAAGCCGGCCCATAGCGTCAAGCCTGGCGACCGCCTGGATATCGACAACGGCGCCACCGAATGGGAAGTGCTGGTCATCGGCATTGCCGACAAGCGCGGTTCGGCGGCGGTCGCGGCCACGCTCTACCAGGAGACCGAGGAGAGCGTCCAGCGTCGCGCCACCCAGGCCGAACGCCATCGCCTGTTCCGTGAACCCTCGGCTGAAATCAAGGGCCGTCCCACCAAGCGCGACCGTCGGCTGCTGGATCGTTCCTCGTCCTGACCCGGCGGGGCGGCCGCCACTGCGCCACAAGCTCGTTGTAAGATAAGGGCCGCTGTCGATGGCCTGTCTTTTCTCCAACGTAGGTGTGAAGGTGCAGATGTCCCAGGTAGTCCCCTCCGAATCCGCCCAGGCGATGCCGGTGGCGCGGCCACTCCGCAAGGAATGCCCGCCCGGCGCCTGTGATTGCCAGCGCGAAGCGCTGCTGGAGTGCCTGCATGCGCCCGAAGCGCGCGTGCTGTGGCTGACCCGCGAGGAAGAAAAACGCCTGATCGAACGCATCACCCGCGTGACGACCTATGATGAACTGCTGCACGTGGGCAGTCTCATGCGCAAGAATCTCGGCATCCATCTGCATATCAGTCCCGGTCCCAACGAAGTGCGCACCGTGCGCGGCCTGCAGATCCAGCTGGCCGAACAGCCGGGCCTGTGCCGCAAGACCCGCGATACCATCCCGGCGGCCATCCGCAAGTGCCTGGAAAACAACCCCACCATCGTCTATGCCCTGCTGGACGCCCACGACCTGCTGGGTGCCACCAGCGCCCCGCCCGGGGCCTCCTGAGGGCTTGCCGGGCAGCAAAATCGCCCTTGCAGGCCGCGCTGAATTTTTGTTTGACTTTTGCAGCGCGATGAATAATAGTACGATCGTTCGAATAAATTCTGCGTGAAGGTTTATTCACGTCGCGCAGCCAGGGTACAAGACAGCGGCCGCCGAGCCGCACCCGTCGAACCGGTTCCTTCCCGTCGCGACCTGACGACGGATATCAAAGAGATAACGATGACTGAGACAAGCAAGGTGACCACCGCGCCCACCCGGCCCAAGTATCTGCGCAAGGGTGAGCAGACCCGTGCCGCCATTCTGGATGTGGCGCTGGAACTGGCCAGCCGTGACGGCCTGGAAGGGCTGACCATCGGCTTGCTGGCCGAAAAGATGAAGATGAGCAAGTCCGGCGTCTTCGCCCATTTCGGCTCCCGCGAGGACTTGCAGATCGAGGTCGTGCGGCTGTATCACAACCGCTTCGAGCAGGATGTGTTCTATCCCTCCATCAAGGAACCACGCGGCCTGCCGCGCCTGGAAGGGATGTTCGCGCGCTGGATCAAGCAGGTCACGGTGGAAATCGCGCTGGGTTGCATCTACATCAGCGGCGCGGTCGAATACGACGACCGTCCCGGTGCCATCCGCGATCACCTGGTGGCCATGGTCCAGGCCTGGCGCGATGCGCTGGAGCGCTGCATCAAGCAGGCCATGGAAGCCGGCCACCTGCGGCCCGACATCGAGGTCAGCCAGATGGTCTATGAAATGTATGGCCTGATCCTGGCGCTGCACCACGATGCGCGTTTCCTGCACATCCCCGGCAGCGTGGAGCGTGCCGAGGCCAGCTTCCGCCGCCTGATCGACAGCTACCGTCCGCAAGGCAGCGACAGTGCCAGCAGCGCCCCCGCCAAGAATTCAAAATCGGCTGCCAGGAAGGCAGCCTAAACCCGTCCGGAGACATTCATGCCCCAATACAACGCCCCCTTGCGCGACATGCAATTCGTGCTGCACGAGCTGCTCAATGTCGAGGAAGTGTTCAAAGAACTGCCACCGCATGCCGACACCAACCGCGAGCTGGTGGACCAGGTACTGGAAGAGGGCGGCAAGTTCGCTTCGCAGGTATTGTTCCCGCTGAACCATTCGGGCGACCGCGAGGGTTGCCATTTCGATCGCGAGACCAAGGCCGTCACCACGCCCAAGGGTTTCAAGCAGGCCTACCAGCAGTACGTGGAAGCCGGCTGGGCGGCGTTGTCCTGTGATCCCGAATTCGGTGGCCAGGGCTTGCCGTTGACGATCAACAATTCCTTCTACGAGATGCTGAACTCGTCCAACCAGGCCTGGACCATGTACCCCGGCCTGTCGCACGGTGCCTACGAGTGCCTGCACGCGCACGGTTCGGAAGAACAGAAGCAGCTCTACCTGCCCAAGCTGGTCTCGGGCGAGTGGACCGGCACCATGTGCCTGACCGAAGCGCATTGCGGTACCGACCTGGGCCTGCTGCGCAGCAAGGCAGAGCCGCAGGCCGACGGCGCCTACAAGATCACCGGCAACAAGATCTTCATCTCGGCTGGCGAAAACGACGTCTCCGCCAACATCATCCACCTGGTGCTGGCACGCCTGCCGGATGCACCGGAAGGCTCCAAGGGCATTTCCCTGTTCCTGGTACCGAAGTTCCTGCCCAACGCCGATGGCTCGCTGGGCGCGCGTAATCCCATCTTCTGCGGTGCCATCGAAGAAAAGATGGGCATCCACGGCAACGCCACCTGCCAGATGAACCTGGACGGCGCCACCGGCTGGCTGATCGGCCA
This sequence comes from Herbaspirillum sp., assembly GCF_035644555.1. Classification (GTDB taxonomy): domain Bacteria; phylum Pseudomonadota; class Gammaproteobacteria; order Burkholderiales; family Burkholderiaceae_D; genus Herbaspirillum. Next base: position 134,395 of record NZ_DASQOH010000043.1, on the reverse strand, counting down.
GCCGCACAAGGGTCTGCAGGCCATGTTCGTGTTCATGAACGCGGCCCGCCTCGGTGTGGGCATGCAGGGCCTGGGCCTGACCGAAGTGGCCTACCAGAACGCCCTGGTCTATGCCAAGGACCGCCTGCAGATGCGCAGCCTGTCCGGCATCAAGGCCGCCGATAAGCCGGCCGACCCGATCATCGTGCACCCCGACGTGCGCCGCATGCTGCTGACCGCCAAGGCCTTCGCCGAGGGTGGCCGCGCCTTCACCTCCTATGTCGCTCTGGAACTGGACAAGGAACTGAGCCACCCCGACGAACAGGTGCGCAAGGATGCCGGTGATATCGTGGCCCTGCTGACGCCGGTGGTGAAGGCCTTCCTGACCGACAACGCCTGGACGGCCACCTCCGAGTGCCTGCAGGTCTATGGCGGCCATGGCTACATCGCCGAGTGGGGCATGGAGCAATACGTGCGCGATGCCCGTATCAACATGATCTACGAAGGCACCAACACCATCCAGTCGCTGGACCTGCTGGGCCGCAAGATCCTGATGGACAACGGCGCCAAGCTGAAGAAGTTCGGCGCGCAGATCCAGGCCTTCGTGGAAGAGCATGGCACCGATGAGTCCATGTCCGAATTCATCACCCCGCTGGCCGACATCGGCGACAAGGTGAGCAAGCTGACCATGGAAATCGGCATGAAGTCCTTCGCCAACCAGGACGAAGCCGGTGCCGCTGCCGTGCCCTACCTGCGCGTGGTGGGCCACCTGGTGTTCTCCTACCTGTTTGCGCGCATGGCCAAGATCGCGCTGGAAAAGCAGGGCAGCGGCGACGCCTTCTACACCGCCAAGCTGGCCACGGCGCGCTTCTACTTCGCCCGCCTGCTGCCGGAGACCGCCATGCTGATCCGCCAGGCCCGCTCTGGCGCGGCCAACCTGATGGCCCTGGACGCCGAGTTGTTCTGACCGCAACACCACGCCGCCGCCGGGTCTGTTGTCCCGCGGCGGCGTTGATCTACCGCAATGTGGCCCGGCATGGCGTCATGTCGGTGTCACCCCTGCAAGGCATGCTGTGACCTTCTGCCGGAAGGCGTACAGTAGTCGCTCGCACCGGCGGTGCGGCAGCCTGCCAGGCCCGAATTCATGTTTCATGTTTGCAGCACCAGCAAAGGAGATTTGCGTGTCCAATTTCATCGTCAAAAAAGTGGCCGTGCTCGGCGCCGGCGTCATGGGTGCCCAGATTGCCGCCCACTGCATCAATGCCCGCGTGCCGGTCGTGCTGTTCGACCTGCCGGCCAAGGAAGGCCCGAAGAACGGCATCGTGCAACGCGCCATCGAAAACCTGAAGAAACTCAGCCCGGCCCCGCTGGGCAACAAGGACGACGCGGCCCTGATCCAGGTCGCCAACTACGAGGATGACCTGGCCGTGCTGGAAGGCTGCGACCTCATCATCGAAGCCATCGCCGAGCGCATGGACTGGAAGCACGACCTCTACAAGAAGGTCGCTCCGCACATCGGCCCCAAGGCCATCTTTGCCTCCAACACCTCGGGCCTGTCCATCAATGCACTGTCTGAAGGTTTTGATGCCGGCCTGAAGGCGCGCTTCTGCGGTGTGCACTTCTTCAATCCGCCGCGCTACATGCACCTGGTCGAACTGATCCCGACCCAGTCTACCGAACCGCACATCCTCGATCAGCTGGAAGCCTTCCTCACCACCACCCTGGGCAAGGGCGTGGTGCGCGCTTTCGATACCCCCAACTTCGTGGCCAACCGCGTGGGCGTATTCGGTATCCTCGCCACCATCATCGAAGCCGACAAATACGGTCTCTCGGTGGACGTGGTCGATGACCTGACCGGCGCCAAGCTGGGCCGCGCCAAGTCCGGCACCTTCCGCACCGCCGACGTGGTGGGTCTGGACACCATGGGCCACGTCATCCGTACCATGCAGGACAACCTGAAGGAGGATCCCTTCTTCTCCACCTATGCCACCCCGCCGCTGCTGGCCAAGCTGGTCGAGCAGGGTGCGCTGGGCCAGAAGAGCGGCGCCGGTTACTACAAGAAAGTGGGCAAGGACATCCTGCGCATCGACGCGGCCAAGGGCGATTACGTGCCCGGCGGCGGCAAGGCCGATGACATCATCGCCCGCATCCTCAAGGAAAAGGATCCGGTCAAGCGCATGAAGGCGCTGCATGATTCGACCAATCCTCAGGGCCAGTTCCTGTGGGCCATCTTCCGCGATGCCTTCCATTACATCGCCGTGCACCTGGAATCGGTGGCCGACAACGCCCGCGACCTGGACTTCGCCATGCGCTGGGGCTTCGGCTGGAGCGTCGGTCCCTTCGAGACCTGGCAGGCTGCCGGCTGGAAGCAGATTGCGCAATGGGTGAAGGAAGATATCGATGCCGGCCGCGCGCTGTCCAATGCACCGCTGCCGGACTGGGTCTTCGATGGCCGCGACGGCGTGCACTCGGAGAAGGGCTCCTGGTCGCCCTCGAAGAAGGCCGATGTGGCCCGTTCCGAACTGCCGGTCTACCAGCGCCAGGCCTTCCGCGCCCCGCTGGTGGGCGAAGGCGCCGCCGACGGCAAGAGCGCCGGCACCACCTTCTTCGAAGACGAATCGGTCCGCATCTGGCATCAGAACGACGATGTCCTGATCCTGTCCTTCAAGACCAAGATGCACGTGATCGGCCAGGGTGTCATCGACGGCATGAACAAGGCCGTCACCGAAGCCGAGCAGAACTTCAAGGGCCTGGTGATCTGGCACCCGGATGCAGCCGAAGCGGGCGCCTTCTCGGCCGGCGCCGATTTGCAGTCGATGCTGCCGCTGTTCATGTCCGGTGGTGTCAAGGCCATCGAACCGGTGGTGCAGCAGCTGCAGCAGGCGCACCAGCGCCTGAAGTACGCCAGCGTGCCGGTGATCGCGGCTGTGGCCGGCCTGGCCCTGGGCGGTGGCTGCGAACTGTTGCTGCATACCGCCAAGCGCGTGGTCTCCATCGAGTCCTACATCGGCCTGGTGGAAGTCGGTGTGGGTCTGATCCCGGCCGGTGGCGGCCTGAAGGAAGCGGCGGTGCGTGCCGCCAAGGAAGCCAAGGGCAACGACATCCTGCAGTTCCTGAAGGCATACATGCTGGCCGCAGCCACCGCCAACGTCTCCAAGTCGGCACTGGAAGCCCGCAAGCTGGGTTATCTGCGCGAGGACGACGTGATCGTCTTCAACCCGTATGAATTGCTGCATGTGGCCAAGGTGGAAGCGCGCGCGCTGTTCGACGCCGGCTATCGTCCGCAACTGCCGCCGCAGGTGCCGGTGATCGGCCGCAACGGCCTGGCCACCATCATGGCGCAGCTGGTCAACATGCGTGACGGCGGCTTCATCTCTGCCCACGACTTCAAGCTGGGCAAGATGATCGCCGAGACCGTGGCCGGTGGCGAAGTGGAAGAGGGCAGCATCGTCAACGAACAATGGCTGCTCGACATCGAGCGCAAGTTCTTCATGGAGTTGCTCAATCACCCCAAGACGCAAGAGCGGATCATGGGCATGATGCAAACCGGCAAGCCAGTCCGTAATTAAAGAACGCTCCCTCCCCTTCAAGGGGAGGGTTGGGGTGGGGATGGGTTGAAATGCAAGGCCAGACCAACGACTTCACGAAACTTGCAGCCAAGCAGTTACGCAAGACCATGACCGAAGCCGAGCAAAGGCTCTGGCATCGTCTACGTGGCCAGCAGCTTGACGTGAAATTTCGCCGTCAGCACCCCTTTGAAAATAACGTACTCGATTTTGTCTGTCTGGAACGGCGCCTGGTGATTGAAGTAGACGGTTCGCAGCATGTCGGCAATCAGGATGACGAGAACCGGACCGCGAAATTGAATCAGGCCGGCTTCACGGTTCTACGCTTTTGGAATAACGAAGTATTGAATGAGACGGATGTGGTCGTTCAGGCAATCTGGAATGCATTGAACCCATCCCCACCCCAGCCCTCCCCTTGAAGGGGAGGGAGAGTCCAAGGAGATTTTGTAATGAGCAAACAACTGCAAGACGCCTACATCGTCGCCGCTACCCGCACCCCCATCGGCAAGGCGCCGCGTGGCATGTTCAAGAACACCCGTCCGGACGACCTGCTGGTACGCGCCATCCAGTCCGCCGTGGCGCAGGTGCCCGGCCTGGACCCCAAGCTGATCGAGGACGCCATTGTCGGCTGCTCCTTCCCCGAAGGTGCGCAAGGCCTGAACATGGCGCGTAACGCCGTGTTGCTGGCCGGCCTGCCCAACACCATTGGCGGCGTCACCATCAATCGCTATTGCGCCTCCGGCATCACCGCCATTGCCATGGCCGCCGACCGCATCCGAGTGGGCGAAGCCGATGTCATGATCGCCGCCGGTGCCGAGTCGATGTCGATGGTGCCGATGATGGGATTCCATCCCTCCATCAACATCAATGCCTTCAAGGATGAAAACGTCGGCATGGCCTATGGCATGGGCCTGACCGCCGAGAAGGTGGCACAGCAGTGGAAGGTCTCGCGCGAAGCGCAGGACGAGTTCTCGCTGGCCTCGCACCAGAAGGCCATCGCCGCCCAGCAGGCCGGCGAATTCGCCGACGAGATGACCTCGGTGGAGATCGTCGAGCGCTTCCCTAACCTGGGTACCGGCGAGATCGACATCAAGACCCGCACCGTCAGCCTGGACGAAGGTCCGCGTGCCGATTCCAACCTGGCCGCGCTGGCCAAGTTGAAGCCGGTCTTCGCCGCCAAGGGCAGCGTCACCGCCGGCAACAGCTCGCAGACTTCCGACGGCGCCGGCGCGCTGATCATCGTCTCCGAGAAGATCCTCAAGCAGTTCAACCTGACCCCGCTGGCGCGCTTCGTCTCTTTCGCCGTGCGTGGCGTGCCGCCGGAGATCATGGGCATCGGTCCCAAGGAAGCGATTCCGGCAGCGTTGAAGGCCGGTGGCCTGACCCAGGATCAGATCGACTGGATCGAGCTGAACGAAGCCTTCGCCGCCCAGGCGCTGGCCGTCATCGGCGACCTCGGCCTGGACCCGAGCAAGGTCAACCCCATGGGCGGTGCGATTGCCCTGGGTCACCCGCTGGGCGCCACCGGCGCCATCCGTGCGGCCACCACCATCCATGCACTGCGCCGCAAGAATCTGAAGTACGGCATGGTGACCATGTGCGTGGGTACCGGCATGGGTGCGGCGGGCATCTTCGAACGCGTCTGATCTGCATGCACAAGCGCTGATGAAAAGCCGCACTGCTCACGCCGTGCGGCTTTTTCATTGGTTTTTTGCTTGAGCTTAAAACAAGCTAAATCATTTATAAAATTCAAGGAGACCGCGCAGATGGATATCCAACTGAGCAAGGCCGATGGCATCCTGAGCATCCATTTCGACCGTGAAGACAAGAAGAACGCCATCACAGCCGCCATGTACCAGCAACTGGCCGATGCCCTGAAGGAAGCCGAGACCGACAGCGCCGTGCGCGCCATCCTCTTCACCGGCAAGCCACAGGCCTTCTCGGCCGGCAATGATCTGGAAGACTTCCTGAAGAACCCGCCCAAGACCCAGGACGCGCCGGTGTTCCAGTTCCTCTGGCAGATCAGTCATGCCAGCAAGCCCATCGTGGCGGCGGTCTCTGGCGTGGCGGTCGGCATCGGCACCACCCTGCTCATGCATTGCGACCTGGTCTATGCGGCGGACAATGCGAAATTCTCGATGCCCTTCACCCAGCTGGGGCTCTGCCCGGAGGCCGCCTCCTCGCTGTTGCTGCCGCATATCGCTGGCTATCAGCGTGCTGCCGAGAAGCTCCTGCTGGGCGAAGCCTTCGGCGCCGACGAGGCCGCGCAGATGGGCTTCGTCAATCGCGTCCTGCCGCTGGAAGAACTGCTGCCCTATGCGCAAAAGCAGGCTGCCAAGCTGGCCGCCTTGCCGGCCGCTTCGATCCGCGTGACCAAGCAATTGATGAAGAAGAACCGCGTCACTGCCACCGAGCAGCAGATGGTGACCGAGATCGAACACTTCGCGCGCATGCTCACCGGGCCGGAAGCCAAGGAAGCCTTCACCGCCTTCTTCGAGAAGCGCAAGCCGGACTTCACGCGCTTTGCCTGAGCCACTGCAGGCGCAGCATCTGCGCCGCTACTTCCAGCTACTCACTCCCGTCGCGATGACCGCCACCGGGTCGCTGCGCTGCCCATAAGGGTGGCGCAGCACGATGCGGCTGGCGAATTTCTCGATGCCGATTTCATCCGCCAACAACCGTTCCATCAGTTCCTGGAATAGCCCCACCGTGGGAGAAACGATCTTGAGCAGGTAATCGTATCCACCGCTGACGTTGTAGCACTCGACGATCTCCGGATACCGGGCCGCGCCCTGTTCGAACTTGCGGAAGTCCGGAGGGCGATGGCTGCCGAGGGTGATCTCGGAAAACACCACCACATGGCTGCCCAGCTTATCCATCGCAATCTGCGCGCTGTAGCTGGCAATGACGCCACTGTCTTCCATGCGCCTGGTGCGGGTCAGGCAAGGGCTGGGGCTGAGGTTGACCGCTTCGGCCAGCTCGACGTTCGAACAGCGCCCCTCGCGCTGCAGGTGTTCGAGTATCCGGATGTCGGTGCGGTCGAGGGGGTCTGTGGGTCGCATGGGTCGATCATATCACCGGGTCCGCTGTAGCTTCGCTCAGCGACTCATCCAGCGCAGCAATGACCAGGCGCGCCTGGTCCGCCGTCAGTACCAGAGGGGGCCGGATCTTGAGGACGTTATGACCCATGGCGCAGGCACTCAGCAGTACGCCCTTCTGCCGCATGCGGTTGACCACTTGGCTGGTCAGGCTGCGATCAGGCGTGCGGGCCTGTCGATCGGACACCAGCTCTACCCCGACGAACATGCCCGCCCCGCGTACATCGCCAATGGCAGCATGCCGTGCCGCCAGCCTGCCGATGCCGTCCAGCAGAACCGAGCCGACCGTGCGGGCATGGCCGATCAGACCCTCGCGTTCTATGGTCTTGAGTACCGCCAGCGCTGCTGCGCACGATACCGTATTGCCTCCGAAGGTATTGAAGTAGCGGGACCGCTGACCGAATTCCTGCAAGACCTCGGTCGTGGCCAACAGGCCTGCCACCGGTTGGCCATTGCCCATCGGCTTGCCCATGGTGACGATATCGGGGATCACACCATGGCGCTGGAAGCCCCACATATGCTCACCCGTGCGGCCGAATCCAGGTTGTACTTCATCGGCGATGAAGAGGCCACCGGCGCGCTGGATGGCTTGCACCGCTCCCTTTAGGAAGCCGGTCGGTCCAGGCAGAATGCCATCGCTGGTGAAGAGCGAATCGACGATCAGTGCGGCTGGACGGATGCCGTGGCGCTGCAGGTCGGCAATGGCGGCTTCGACATCGCGCGTGAAGCGCTCCCCCAGGTCCTGTCCCTGGGCATGGTAGAGGCGCGGCGCCGGTACCAGCCTGACATGCGCCCCCAGGTTGACAGTGGTCCCCAGCGAGGGCGAGAACTGTGAGACCGCATCGGTGATGCCATGATAGGCGGTATCGGTGACGATCATTCCGGTACCACCGGAATGCACCTTGGCGATGCGATAGGCCAGGTCGTTGGCTTCGCTGCCGGTGCAGGTCAGCATGAGGTGGGCCAGGGCAGTTTCCGGTACCGTGGCCAGCAGGCGCTCGGCCAGTTCCAGAATGGTTTCGTGCAGGTAGCGGGTATTGGTGGCCAGGGTCTGCACCTGCTGGCAGATGGCCTCGGTCACCGCCGGATGGCAATGTCCCAGGGAGGTCACGTTGTTGTAGACGTCCAGGTAGCGCCGTCCCTGTGGATCGATCAGCCACACTCCGTCGCCGCGCACGATATGCAGCGGATGTTCGTACATCAGACGATAGGCCGGCCCCAGCAATGCGTTGCGGCGATCGATCAGGGCCGCGGTCAGCGGGCCGACATCGGCACGGCCGGGAATGTAGGCGTTGACCATGTTCAGGTCGGTAGTTGTCTTCATGGGGTTCTCCTGGGGCGTATTTCTGAAAGCAGTCGGTCGCGTGCATCCTGGCGCGAGAGGTCGGCCATCATGGCCAGGGCCTCCCAGGCCGCCGGGTTGTGACGCATGATGTAGGCGCGGTTGTGGGGGTAGCGGGCGGCTCGCCACTCCGAAATGAGTGCGGTGATCAGATGCCGGGTGGCCATCAGGTCGGTCACGATCTCCAGCTCGGCGTCGGTCAGCGGCAGGACCGCGTGATAGGCGGCGAGGAACTGCGCCGCTGCCGCGAAGGGATCTTCGCTGCCGGCCATGTGGAAGGCCGCTGCGGTGCCCACCTCACCCACCAGCGGAGCGTGCAGCATGTCGCCAAAGTCGATGATGCCCGTGATGCGTTCCTGTTCCTGCGGTGCCACCAGAACGTTGTAGAGATGGTAGTCGTTGTGGATCACTTGCGCGCGCAGCTGCGGCAACCGCGGCAGCACATCACGTTCGAAGCGGGTCATGAAGCGCTGTGCCAGCCGCTGGCGCGCTGGATCGACCAGGTCCTCCAGCTGCGCGGCCAAGCGGTGTGCGCCCGACACGTTCCATAGGAGATCGTGATGTGCCCCGGGATGGGTGAAGTCGCGCAGGGCCAGGTTCAGTCGTGCCAGGAGACCGCCCATGGCACGCCGTTGCCCGGACGTGCGGGCGGTCTCCTTGATCTGTACGCCGTCCAGGTACGTCAACAGACGCACGATGCAGACGCTACCGTCATCCAGGCACACACGCTCACGGGTGCGTCCGCCCACCGTGCGCACCACGCGCGGAATCGGCAGGGCGGGCGCGACCCGGGCGACATGCTCCAGTGCGGCAATCTGAAAGTCGACCACCGAGGGCGCTTCGGCGGGATTACTGACCTTGAGGACATAGCGCATGCCATCGCCACCATCGATGAGGCAATTCTGGTCGCGCTCCCCACCCAGCGCGGTAGCCCCGCCCTCGATGCCGTAGAGTGCGCAGGCCAGGGCCTGCAGATCGGCTGGTGCCAGTGCCGGCGCGGCTGTGCTCAGTGCCGCGGCTTCTGTGTGAGCGTGCTGATGCATCATGGGTATCGTTTCAGGATCGCGCCGCGCAGGGCCGATGGCAGAAGGGTGCTCAAAGACCGACCAGTGCAGCGAGCTGACGGAAGTCGGTGAGGCGGTTCACGCCATAGCCGTCGAAGCCGGGTTCATGCCCGCGGTCGATGAAGGCCTTGGCCATGAAGCCGAGGTCGGAAGCTGTCATCAGGTCGTAACGGAAGCTGGAGGAGCAATGCATCATCTCTTCCGGGCCGCAGCCCAATTGCTCGAACATGTATTCGAAGGTCTGCCCGCGCGGCTTGTAGGCCTGTGCCTCTTCAGCGGTGTAGACGGCATGGAAAGGCGCCTTCAGATGCGCAACGCTATGTGGAATCAGGTCGGTCATCGAGTTCGACAGGATCACCAGCGGGATATGCGGCGCGATCTTTTCCAGTGTTTCCACCACGTGCGGATGTGGCTGCCAGGTCGGAATGGCGTCGTAGAGCGCCTGTGCATCGCTGGGGTGATATGTCACCTCATGCGCATGGCAGGCTCGCTGGATGGCATTGTCCACCACCTCGAAGAAGGGCTTCCAGGTCCCCAGCACCTCGTCCAGACGATAGAAACGGAAGCTCTCCAGGAACGCCGGCATACGCTGCGCACTGACGCGATCGGCAAACAGTGTCCTGGCGGTGGGGCCCATTTCAAAGTTGATGAGCGTACCGTAGCAATCGAAACTGATGAACTTCGGCTTGAAAATCATGTGGCAATCTCCTTCGTGGTCGATGGAGAAAGTATGGCCGTGGGTGTAAGAAAAATATGTTTTATTGGCTGGGGATTGAAGCAGCTTCTACTTTTAATCCGGCGCTTTCCGGCATTTTCCATGGACCGCATTCGCGTCCGCGACGCGCAAGGGCCGTACGCCGTGGCGGGTACCTTTCGGGCATTCCCTTCGGGCACTCCCATCGGGTATTAAGCCGGCTTTAATGAAGAATTAGATCGGCATTAATCAGCCCCGGGTTTTGCGGTCCCATAATGATTTCGCCGTGGGGACGATCTCCGGACACTTCCTTCCGGCGCTGCGTGCCGCAAGATGTTCGTGGAGACCATGATGCAAATGAAATCGTATTGGCTGGATACCTCGCCACCCTTCGTGAGCACGAGCGACGCCTTGCCCGAGGGCAAATGCGACGTGCTGGTCGTCGGTGGCGGTATCACCGGCTCGGCCGCGGCGCTGGCACTGGCGCGCAAGGGCGCGCGCGTGGTGGTCTGCGAGGCAGGTATCGTCGGCGGGGCGGCCTCCGGTCGTAACGGTGGCATGTGCAACAACGGCTTCGCCCAGGATTATGCTGCGCTCTCCCAGCGGCTGGGCAGGGAATGCGCCGATCGGTTGTATCGGGCCTTTGATGCCGGTGTCGATACGGTCGAACGACTGGTCAGGGAAGAGGCCATCGATTGCAGCTTCGCTCGCTACGGCAAGCTCAAGCTGGCCGCCAAGCCGGCGCATTACGACAGGCTGGCACGCAGCCACGCCTTGTTGGCGGCCGGTGTCGATCCTCATACGCGGCTGCTGAGCCGGGCGCAGCTACGCGAGGAACTGGGCACGGATCATTACCATGGCGCTCTGCTCATGGAGAAGAGCGCCGGCATGCATGTGGGCCGCTATGTGCGCGGGCTGGCGCAGGCGGCACAGCGGCGGGGGGCATGCTATCTGGAACACAATCCGGTGTTGGGGCTGCAAAGACAGGCCGGCGCCTATATGGTGCGTACTTCGCTTGGTACGCTGCGCGCCGGCCAGGTGCTGCTGGCCAGCGGCATTTCGCAGGTCGGCCCGTTCGGCTGGATCCGCCGTCGCATCGTGCCGGTCGGTGCATTCCTGATCGTCACCGCACCCCTGCCGCCCGCGCTGATGGCGCAACTGCTGCCCACCGCGCGCATGTGCACCGATACCCGCAATTTCGTCAACTACTTCCGCGCTACGCCTGACCATCGCCTGCTGTTCGGCGGACGCGCACGTTTTGCCGCGTCCAATCCACGCTCCGACGCCAGGAGCGGCGAGATCCTGCACCGGCAGATGCTGTCAGTCTTTCCCATGCTCGCCGACCTGCCCATCGAGTATTGCTGGGGCGGCATGGTCGACATGACTGCCGATCGCCTGCCGCGTGCGGGTCAGCGCGATGGCCTGTTCTATTCCATGGGCTACAGCGGTCACGGCACCCACATGGCCACGCTGATGGGAACCATGATGGCCGACATCATGGAGGGACGGGCCGACCTCAATCCCTGGAAGGATTTCCCCTGGCCGGCCATTCCCGGCCATTTTGGCAAGCCCTGGTTCCTGCCCTTCGTGGGCGCATGGTATCGGCTCAAGGACCGTTTGCAGTGAGTGGCGCGGCAGGGCGCAGCATCTGCCCTAGGCCGCCTGCGGGCCGACCGTGCCTACCACGACGCGGTCGCGTCCGGCCCGCTTGGCCTCGTACAGGGTCGCGTCGGTGTGGACCATCAGGCTTTCCAGGTCGGCCGGCGGGGTGGTGAAGATGCTGCCCCCCACGCTCAGGCTGACGGGAGCGGGCGTGGGAAAGGCTTTGCGAGCGACATGGCCAAAGCCCAGGCGCAGGTTTTCGCCCAGCAGGTTGAGCTGAGCAGCCTGCACATCCTGCAGCAGGATCACGAATTCATCCCCGCCCAGACGCGCCGCCAGGGCATCCTCGGGCAAAACCTCGTGCAGCAGCATGCTCAGCGCTTCGAGCAGTTGGTCACCGGCAGCATGGCCGTGCAGGTCGTTGACCTGCTTGAAGTTGTCGATGTCGATGAGCAGCAATGCGCCGGGATGCGCCGCGCTGGCCTGCGCCAGCACTGCCGGGGCGCCGGCCTTGAGGGCACGGCGATTGAGCAGGCCGGTCAGCGGATCGCGCGCGGCCAGCTGCCCGATATGCTGCTCACGGCGATGGCGCTCGGTGCCGGTCATCGACAGCGCGATGAGCATGATGGCCATCGCGCCTTCGATCAGCGAGAGCTGGATCACCGCGCCGCCGAAGGCCGCCAGATCGATCACGGCGGCCGGTGCGATGGCGACCATCGCCTTGGCGAGATAGAACAGCCCATGCGCCAGCAGGACATAGCGCAGCTGCACCGCACCCACGCTCAGCGACGCGCCGTGCGGCCGTAACAGGCTGCTGGCGCGTAGCGTGACGAGCGCGATCATCGACGATTGCACTCCCAGCATCACCCGCGACCACCAGGCGTGGGTCGGCAGGCCCAGCATCAGCAGCCACAGCAATGCCAGCAGCCACCAGCCGCGTACCAGGCGGGTACGGGTGAACCATGCCACGCCGGCCAGGAAACAGACGTGCGCCGTGATCAGCAGGCCATTGGCGAACCAGATGCCGACCAGCAGATAGCCGCGCGAGCGCAGCAGGGCCAGGAAGGAACCGAGGGTGATGATGGCGAAGCCGCTGCTCCAGATCAGCAGGGAGCGTTCGCGTACCACGCTCCATTCCACCGCCAGATAGAGCGCGGCAGAGACCGCCAGGGCGATGGTGAGGACAAGCAGGGTGGTGGGATCGAGAGACATGAGGGGAACCACGCCGATGGGCGAGGAGGTGCAGACGGACGGAACGGACAGGCGCTATTGTAGCCCTGCTGGCGCCGTCCGGCCGGCCGCAGCGCCAGCGGTCCCCGGGACGGGACGTTCAGGCGGGATCGGTCGCGGCTCCGTCCGGGCGGGTGACCGGCGCGGCCGGGTCCGGCTGGCCGGTGGCCTGCTGCGGCGAGAACAGCGGCAGTTTCTTTTTCACCAGCGGCAGGTTCAAGCGCTCGGTGCCGTCCGGTAACACGGCCTGCTCGGCCGATAACCAGTTTCCATTGTCTGTGCTCATGTTGTCCTCCTTGCGGTTGCGGAAGATCCAGCTTGGCTGTTCTCGCCGGAAAGCTCGTTGATGCAACGCAACCGGGGCGGCGTTTTGATGAGAATTCTTCTTGTCCATTGGATAATGCGGTCCGGCTCGCGTACTATGCTTCCCATCCGGCGGCCATGCCGGACCAGCCTTGTCAGGCGGCAATTCCACGACGCAACAGGAACACCATGTCACAGCAGCAGAACTCGCACGCCTCTTCCCCCGCGCCGGCTCCGTCCGCTCCCCTGCGCCAACTGATCCGGTCCGACCAGCTCATGGCGCTGCGCCAGACCGTACTGTTGTCCATGCCGGTCAATATGCTGCTGGGGCTGATCTCAACCGTCGTCGCGTGGCGCTCGGACAAGCTGGCCATCGCCCTGGTCTGGCTGACCTGTTCGGGGCTGGTCAATATCGCGCGCGTACTGGCCTGTCGCATTCCTGTACAGCGTCTGGCGGCGGCCTTGCCCTTCCTGCGGGAACGCCATTCGCACCGCACCGACGCCGATAGCGTGACCGAACTCAACCTGCGCCTGCACGCCCTGCTGGCGCTGCTGTCGGGCATCGTATGGGCCGGCGTGCCGCTGCTGTGTGAGGGCTATACCGCACCCGAGACGCTGTTCTACCTTACCTGTGTCTGCGGTATCACCGCCGGTGCGGTGACCCATGGCTTCGCCTTCGCCCGCATCCCGATCTGCTTCATCACGCCGCCGCTGCTGTCCATCATCTTCTGTCTGGCGACCATCGATACCAGCACCACCCGCGTGGCGCTGGCGGCGGCGGTGCTGCTCTACCTGGCGGCGCTGATCCGTGGCGCCAAGGTCAGCGAGGGACTGGTCTCGCATGCCAGCGCACTGAAGAACGAAGCCACCGCTGCCAACCAGGCGCTGGAAGTGGCGCACCAGGACCTGCATCGCTTCGCGCAGAAAATGCAGTACCAGGCCGAGCACGACCTGCTGACCGGATTGCTGGGCCGGGCCGGCTTCATGGAAGCGGCGCCGCGCATGGTGGCGCGGCAGGAGTATGCGCTGTGCATGATGTTCCTCGACCTCGACGGTTTCAAGGTGATCAACGATGCCTACGGTCATGAGGCCGGCGACCAGGTGCTGATCGAGGTGGCGCGCCGCCTGCGTGCCAGCCTGCCGGAAGGGGCCACTCTGGCGCGCCTGGGGGGAGACGAATTCGTGATCCTGTACGCCCTGGCGCCGCAGGCCGAGCCGCCCGAGCAGCTGGCGCGGCGGCTCATCGCTGCCATCCGGCAGCCCTTCGCGCGCCTGGCACACCGTCATATCGGGCTGAGCCTGGGCATCACCGTCACCTGCAGCCACGACATCAACGAGATGCTGGTCTGTTCCGACGCCGCCATGTACCAGGCCAAGCGCCGGGGGCGCAACCAGTTCTGCGTCTTCAACGACGCCTTGAATGCCCACCTGCAGATGAAGCGCGACGTCGAGCGTGACCTGGCCGACGCCCTGGCGCAACGCCAGCTGGAGGTGTGGTTCCAGCCCATCATCCAGCACGATGGTCACACCCTGGATGGTTTCGAAGCCCTGCTGCGCTGGCGCCATCCGCGCCATGGCCCGATCGCGCCGCCCGACCTGATCGAGATCGCCGCGCTGGCTGGCCTGTCGGAGGAACTGTTGCGCTTCATCGTCGGCGAGGTAGGCACGATGATCGGATTCCTGCAGGCCAGCGGCCGCCCCGACCTGCGGGTGTCGATGAACATCTCCCCGCGCGAGATGGAACGCATCCTGGTCGATGAACTGGTGGCCGAGATGCTCAGGTCGCAGCAACTGCCGGCGCAGATGCTGGAAATCGAGATCACCGAGGAAACCGCCCTGGACCTGCAGGCGGCCAGCCAGAGCCTGGTGGCGCTGGCCATGCTGGGCGTGAGCATCGCCATCGATGATTTCGGCGTGGGCTATTCCTCGCTGGGCTTCCTGCGCCAGATGCGGGTCTCGCGGGTCAAGATCGACCGCAGCTTCGTCACCGGCCTGACCGAACAGACCGAAAACCAGGCGCTGGTGGCGGCGGTGCTGCAGCTGTCGGGGTCGTTCGGTTTCCAGGTGGTGGCCGAAGGGGTCGAAAGTGCGGAAGACCTGCATACCCTGCAAGCCCTGCAGTGCCATGCGATGCAGGGCTATTACTTCGCCCAGCCCATGCCGGCGGCCCAGGCGCGCCAGATGGTGAACGCACCGGCCCGGGCCTGAGCGCGGCAAGACCGTGGATGACGCCGTGCTGACAAAGTTGAAGCAGATCAAGCTTTGGCCGATCAGGCCCGCAGCGGCGCCTGCCGGTCATTGAGTTCGTCTCCCCGCAGGGCTATGCTGCGACACGGCTCGCATGCTTGCGCATGTCGCCGGTCTCGTCATCCCCCTGGAGAACGCCATGTTTCCACCCGCCCAGGCCACCCCGGCCGAGCGTTACGGTCAACTCATCCGCGATGCCCTCGGAGCGCAAGCCATGCGGGTCGCGGTGGTCCATCCCTGTTCGGTGGAGGCCCTGCAGGGTGCTCTGGAAGCGCGCGACGAAGGGCTGCTGGAACCCTTGCTGGTCGGTCCCGTAGCACGCATACGCGGCATCGCCGAGCAGGCCGGGCTGTCGCTGCAGGGCCTGGTCATCGAAGGGGTGGAGCACAGCCATGCCGCTGCGGCGCGCGCCGTCGAGCTGGCCGTGCAGGGCAAGGTCGGCGCGCTGATGAAGGGCAGCCTGCACAGTGATGAACTGCTGGGCGCGGTGGTGGCGACGGGTTCCGGCCTGCGCACCGAGCGCCGCATCAGCCACGTGTATGCGATGGCCATCCCGACCTACTCCAAGCCGCTCATCATCACCGATGCCGCCATCAACATCACCCCCACGCTGGCGCACAAACGCGACATCTGCCAGAACGCCATCGACCTGCTGCACGTGATGGGCGTACCGCGTCCGCATGTGGCGGTGCTGGCGGCCGTGGAGACGGTCAACCCGGCCATGCCCTCTACCCTCGATGCGGCGGCGCTGACGGTGATGGCCACGCGCCACCAGATCACTGGGGCCCTGGTCGATGGCCCGCTGGCCTTCGACAATGCCATCAGCCTGCAGGCCGCCAGCATCAAGGAACTGCATTCTCCGGTGGCGGGCAGTGCCGATATCCTGCTGGTGCCGGACCTGGAGGCCGGCAACATGCTGGCCAAGCAGCTGATCTACCTGTCGCAGGCCGAGGCGGCCGGGCTGGTGCTGGGGGCGCGGGTGCCGGTGATCCTCACCAGCCGCGCCGACAGCCTGCGGGTGCGGCTGGCGTCGTCGGCACTGGCGCGCCTGTTCGCCGCGCGCAGCCACCTGCAGGCGGTGGGCAAGGGGGCGGCATGAACCGCTGGCTGCTGACCTTCAATGCCGGTTCGTCTTCCATCAAGCTGGGCGTGTTCCGACTCGATGGCGCACGTGCGTTCAGCATCGGACAGGGCCAGTTGGATCTTCACCTGACTCCGTTACGCCTGCGCCTGGAGATCGATGGCGTGCGCTCGGCCATCGAGATCGATGCCGACCCCGCCGCCTCGATGGACAAGGTGCTGGAGCAGGTCCTGCACCAGCTGGAAGTCGGACATGAACAGGGCGCGCTGTGCGCGGTCGGACACCGCGTGGTGCACGGCGGCTTGCATCTTTCGCAAGCGGTACTGCTCGACGCCGAGATCGAAAGCACGCTGGAGGCCCTCGCTCCGCTGGCGCCATTGCACCAGCCGCAGAACCTGCGGCTGATCCGCGCCATCGAGCGGCTGCGTCCCGGACTGCCGCAGACAGCGACCTTCGATACCGCCTTCCATGCCACCCAGGATACGCTGGCGCGCCGCTTCGCCCTGCCGCGCAAGCTGCATGAGCAGGGCGTGCTGCGGTATGGCTTCCATGGCATCTCCTACAGCTACATCGCCGCCGAACTGCGCCGGCGCGGCCTGCCCGAGGCGCATGGCAACGTGGTGGTGGCGCATCTGGGCAATGGCGCCAGTCTGTGCGCCCTGCAGAATGGCCGCAGCGTCGATGCCAGTACCGGCTTTTCCACGCTGGAGGGCGTACCCATGGGCACGCGTTGTGGCGCCCTTGATGCCGGGGTATTGCTGTACCTGTTGCAGCAGGGGATGACGCCCGCCGCGCTGGAAGACCTGCTATATCACCAGAGCGGCCTGCTGGGCGTCTCCGGCTTGAGCGCCGATGTGCGTACGTTGCAGCAAAGCGAAGCTGCTTGCGCGCGCGAGGCGCTGGAGCTGTTCGCATTGCGTTGCGCCGGCGAGGCGGCCCGACTGGCCACCACCATGGGCGGCATGGATGCCCTGGTCTTTACCGCCGGCATCGGCGAACACGATGCGCGCATGCGCGCAGCCATCTGCCGCCGCCTTGCGTGGCTGGGCATCCGGCTCGACCCGCTCGCCAATGACGCGCATCTCGAATGCATCAGCAGCGCAGCCAGCCGTCTGCGGGTGCTGGTGATCCCGACCAACGAAGAGCAGGTCATTGCTGACGACGCGGCAAGACTGATCATGGAGAATGCGCAATGACCAATACCCGCGCCACCATGGCTGACCACCCCAGCCAGGCCGATGCGAACGCGCCCTGCGGCCCCGGCTGCGTTCCGCTGTTCTGGCCGATGATGCTGGCCAGCGAGGTGTTCCGCCAGGGACAGGAGGTGGTGGACAAGCAGCTGCGTTTCCTGGAGGAAGAGGCCAGACTGCATGCCGTCCATCATCCGCGCATGGCCACCGCCAACCACGTGCGCATGAAGCTGCGTACCCTGAGCCTGCGCGAATATGGCCAGGCCACCGGCGGTCTCACGCCGACCCTGGTGGTGGCGCCCTACGCCGGCCATACCTCGGTGATCGCCGATTACTACCAGGGCCAGAGCCTGGTGGAGACCCTCCTGGCGCATGGCGTCGCGCACGTATTCCTGACCGACTGGCACAGCGCCAGCGAAGACATGAAGGACCTGGAGATCGATAACTACCTGGCCGACCTGTGCGTGGTCATCGACGAACTGGGCGGCCGCGCCAACCTGGTCGGGTTGTGCCAGGGTGGCTGGATCTCGGCGATGATGGCGGCGCGCTTCCCGGGCAAGGTGGAGCGCCTGGTGCTGGCCGGTTCGCCCATCGATGCCGGCGCCGGCGATGGCCCGCTCAAGCAGATGGTGGAGCGCTCCCCGATCCGCTTCTACGAAGATCTGGTGCGTACCGGTGGCGGCCTGATGCGTGGCAGCTTCATGCTGCAGGGCTGGAAGAACATGCACCCCGACGAGCACTACTTCACCGAACACGTGGACCTGTTCCAGCATATTGATGATCCGGTCTACCTGGCCAAGCGCGAGACCTTCGCCGCCTGGTATGAAACCCCGATCGACCTGCCGGGGCGCTGGTATCTCCAGGCCATCCGTCACATCTTCAAGGACAACCTGCTGGCCCGCGGCAAATACCCGGCGCTGGGCAAGGTCCTCGACCTCAAGGACATCACCTGTCCGCTCTATCTGCTGGCCGGCGAGCGCGACGACATCACCACCCCCGAGCAGGTGCTCAACGCCGCCGGGCTGGTCGGCACGCCGGCTGCGCGCATCACGCAGCGCGTGGTGCCGGGCGGGCATATCGGTCTGTTCATGGGAGGGCGCACCCTGGCCGAGGCCTGGCCGCAGATCGCGCAATGGCTGGTGGCGCCGCTCCAGGCAGGCTAGTCACCTGCCCGCGAGGTCTTCTTGCGGGGGGCGGTTGATTTTTTCGCTACCGCCGCGCCCTTCACCGGGTTTGCCGCTGTGGCGGTTCCCGGTGTGGTCACCACCTCGGCCACGGACGCCTTCATGAACCACGCCAGCACCGACTCTGCGGTCTTGCCATCGACGATGTGCGGTACGCAGCGATAAGAGAAGCTGACCCCTTCGCACAGCGCCATCAGGCCGATGGCGATCTCGCGTGCAGGCGCCGACGGCACCACGCCGGTCAGGTCGCAATAGGCCTGCACGA
Organism: Herbaspirillum sp.; assembly: GCF_035644555.1. GTDB lineage: Bacteria > Pseudomonadota > Gammaproteobacteria > Burkholderiales > Burkholderiaceae_D > Herbaspirillum. Next base: position 115,550 of record NZ_DASQOH010000043.1, on the reverse strand, counting down.
AGCAGGTGATCTGGTGATAACGCTCCTCCAGGTAGACATCGAGCTGCCGACGGAATTTTTCGTCGCGCAGGGCCACGATGCGTGCCTCCATCCACAGCAGGCTGCACTTGTCGTCGCGATACAGCGCCGAATACTGTTCGGCCAGCGCATCGCGCAGGGCCTCGGCATCGGTCAGCCCGCCATCGAGCAGGCGTTGGAAGCCGCGGTCGATGCTCTCGCCTTCTCGTCGGAGCAATTCGAAGAAGAGCTGGGTCTTGTCGTCGAAGTTGGAATAGAACGCGCCCCGCGAATAGCCGGCTGCCGTGCTGATATCCTCCACGCTGGTCAGCGCATATCCCTGCTGCATGAAGACCGCATGCGCCGCCTCCAGCAGTCTTTCGCGGGTTTGCTCGCGGCTTTGCTCGCGGCTCAGCCGCTGGCGGGGTTGGCGTGGTTGGCTGGGTTCGCGTGTCATGGGGCAGGATTCTAGCACTCTTGTATTCAAATACATGATTGCATCTGAATTCATATCTGCATTAGAATCGCTGAACTTTGTAAAGATGACCATCGAGGATGCGGAGCGCCCGGCGATCCGACCCTACCTTCCTGAAAGGAAAGCTGTGAAGCCCGTCTCACGTCCCCGTGTTCTTTCGCGCCATCTGCCGCTGGGCATGGCCACCGTCGCACTGGTCCTGGCGCTGTCGGCCTGCAGCAAGCCGGCCCCGGTGGCCGATGCCCCGCGCGAAGTGGTGACCCTGCAACCCCTGCAGCGCGACGGCGGCCAGCCCTTGCACCTGCCGGCCGAGGTGCAGTCGCGCTATGTGACCTCGATGTCCTTCCGTGTCGCCGGCCAGCTGGTGGAGCGCCGCGTGCACCTGGGCGACGTGGTGCGCAAGGGCCAGGTGCTGGCGCGCCTGGACCCGTCGGATGCCGATCAGAACGCCGCCTCCGCCCGCGCCGAACTGGCCTCGGCACGCCAGCACCTGGACGCCGCCGAGAAACAGTTGCAGCGCGATACCGCCCAGGCTCGCGAACAGCTGATCAGCGCCCAGCAACTGGAGCAGAGCCAGGATGCCCGCGCCGCTGCACTGGCGCAGTTCCAGGCGGCCCAGGCACGTGCCTCGGTGGCCGGCAACCAGCGCGACTACACCACCCTGGTGACCCAGCACGACGGCGTCATCAGTGCCGAACAGGCCAATACCGGGGACGTGCTCAACCCCGGCCAGCCGGTCTATTCGCTGGCCTGGTCGGGCGCGGTGGATGTGGTGACCGATGTCGCCGACCGCCAGCTGGCCGGGCTGCAGCCGGGCCTGCCGGCCACCGTGACGCTGGCCGCATTGCCAGGCAAGAGTTTCAAGGGCAAGGTGCGTGAAGTCAGTCCCGCCGCCGACCCGCAGAGCCGCACCTACCGCGTCAAGGTCACCCTGGAACAGCCCGACGCCAGTGTGCGCCTGGGCATGACCGGGGATGTCGTGATCACGCCCGAAGTCGGTTCAGGTCAGGCCAAGGTATTGCTGCTGCCGGCGACGGCGCTGTTCCATCAGGGGGACAAGCCGGCGGTCTGGATCGTCGGCGCCGACGGCAAGCTGGAACTGCGTCCGGTGACGGTGACCGCCTATGGCGAGCGCAGCATTTCGCTGTCGCAGGGCGTGGCCGTGGAAGACAAGGTGGTGGTGCAGGGCGTGCATACCCTGACCGCTGGCGAGAAGGTCAAGCCGGTCGCTCCGCTGCATGCCGAGGACTTCGCCCTATGAGCGCGCCCGGCCGTTTCAATCTCTCCGCCTGGACGCTGCAGCACCAGGCGCTGGTGACCTTCATCCTGGCGCTGGTGACGCTGCTGGGCATGGGCTCCTACAACCGGCTCTCGCAGTCCGAAGACCCGCCCTTCACCTTCAAGGTCATGGTGATCCAGACCGACTGGCCCGGTGCCACTGCGCGCCAGGTACAGGAGCAGATCACCGACCGCATCGCCCGCAAGCTGCAGGAAACGCCGGATGTGGACTTCCTGCGCAGCTATTCCCGTGCCGGCCAGTCGCAGCTGTTCTTCACCATCAAGGACACCGCGCCCGCATCGCAGGTGCCGCAGACCTGGTATCAGGTGCGCAAGAAGGTCGGCGACGTCGCCGCCACCCTGCCGCAAGGCGTCAAGGGACCTTACTTCAATGACGAATTCGGCGACGTCTACACCAACATCTATGCACTGGCCGGCGACGGCTTCACGCCCGCACAACTGCGCGACTATGCCGACCAGTTGCGCGGCGAACTGCTGCACGTGCCGGGCGTGGCCAAGATCGATTACTTCGGCGAGCGCCAGGAACACATCTACATCGACATCGGCAACCCCCGCATGACGCGCCTGGGCATCAGCCCGCAGCAACTGGCCGATGCCATCGGCGGCCAGAACGCCGTGGTGCCGGGCGGCCTGATCACCACCGGCAACGACCGCGTCTATGTGCGTCCTACCGGCCAGTTCGACAACCTGCGGGCACTGGAAGACAAGATCATCCACCTCAACAACCGCAATTTCCGGCTGGGTGACATCGCCACCATCCATCGCGGCTACGACGAACCCCAGGAACAGGAAATGCGCGCCAACGGCCAGCCGGTGCTGGGCATCGGCGTGACCATGCAGCCCGGTGGCGACGTCATCCGCCTGGGCAAGGCCCTGGATGCGCGTACTGAAGAATTGCGCAAGCGCCTGCCGGCCGGCCTGACCCTGACGGCGGTCTCCAGCATGCCGCACGCCGTGGAAAAATCGGTCGACGATTTCCTCGAAGCCGTGGCCGAGGCTGTCGCCATCGTGCTGGTGGTGAGCCTGGTCTCGCTGGGCATCCGCACCGGCATGGTGGTGGTGATCTCGATCCCGATCGTGCTGGCGGTGACCTCGCTGTTCATGTACATGTTCGACATCGGTCTGCACAAGGTCTCGCTGGGCACCCTGGTGCTGGCGCTGGGTCTACTGGTGGATGACGCCATCATCGCCGTCGAGATGATGGCGGTGAAGCTGGAGCAGGGCTGGAACCGCCGCCGCGCTGCCGCCTTCGCCTACACCAGCACCGCGTTCCCGATGCTCACCGGTACCCTGGTGACGGTGGCCGGTTTCCTGCCGATTGCCCTGGCCAAGTCCGGGACCGGCGAATACACCCGTTCCATCTTCGAGGTCTCGGCCATCGCGTTGCTGCTGTCGTGGCTGGCGGCGGTGGTGCTGATTCCGCTGCTGGGCTATCACATCCTCAAGGAAAAGCCGGGCGCGCTCAGCGACGAACAGATCGCCGCCAATCCGCATGCCGGCCATGACGAGGAAGACCACGATCACCCCATCTACCAGACCCGCATCTACACCCTGCTGCGGCGCTCGGTGTCCTGGTGCGTGGCCTTCCGTGGCCGCGTGGTGATCGCCACCACCTTGCTCTTCATCGCTTCGCTGGCCGCCTTCGCGCTGGTGCCGCAACAGTTCTTCCCCAGCTCCGACCGGCCCGAACTGCTGATCGACCTGCACCTGCCCGAGCGCGCCTCCTTCGAGGCCACCCAGCGCGAAGCCATCCGCATGGAAGCCCTGCTCAAGGACCGGCCGCAGATCGATCACTACGTCAGCTTCGTCGGTGTCGGTGCACCGCGCTTCTACCTGCCGCTCGACCAGCAACTGGCCAGCCCCAACTTTGCCCAGTTCGTGGTCACCGCCAAGTCGGTGGAAGATCGGGAAGCCCTGGCGAAGGCGCTGGAAGAGCCGCTGCGCAAGCAGTTCAGCGGCGTGCGTACCCGCATGACGCGCCTGGAAAACGGTCCGCCGGTCGGCTTCCCGGTGCAGTTCCGCATCAGTGGCGAGCAGATTCCCAAGGTGCGTGCCATCGCCGAACAGGTGGCCGCCGAAATGCGCAAGGAGACCCGCGCCACCAACATCCAGTTCGACTGGGATGAACCGGCGCAGCGTTCGGTCTCCTTCGAGATCGACCAGAAACGCGCCGGTGAGCTGGGCCTGAGCAGCCAGCAGATTTCCAATTTCCTGGCCATGCAACTGTCGGGCTACACCATCACCCAGTACCGCGAGCGCGACAAGCTCATCAGCGTCGATCTGCGCGCCCCGCGCAGCGAACGCGTCGACCCCTCGCGCCTGGCCACACTGTCCATGCCCACCGCCAACGGCCCGGTGCCGCTGGCGACCCTGGGCAAGTTCCACAACACGCTGGAATACGGCGTCATCTGGGAACGCAATCGCCAGCCCACCATCACCGTGCTGGCCGATGTGCGAGCAGGCGTGCAGGGTATCGACGTGACCAACGATGTCAACCAGAAGCTCGACGCGCTGCGCGCCGAGCTGCCGGTGGGCTACCGTATCGACGTCGGCGGCCCGGTGGAAGAAAACGCCAAGGCACAGTCCTCGATCTCGGCGCAGATGCCGCTGATGTTCATCGCCGTACTGCTGTTGCTCATGGTGCAGCTGCAAAGCTTCGGCCGTACCCTGATGGTGGTGATGACCGCCCCGCTGGGTCTGATCGGCGTGGTCGGCGCGTTGCTGCTGTTCGGCCAGCCTTTCGGCTTCGTCGCCATGCTGGGGACCATCGCCATGCTGGGCATCATCATGCGCAACTCGGTGATCCTGGTGGACCAGATCGAGCAGGACATCGCCGCCGGCCGTGGCCGCTTCGACGCCATCGTCGGCGCCACCGTGCGTCGCTTCCGCCCGATCACGCTGACTGCGGCCGCGGCCGTGCTGGCGCTGATCCCGCTGTTGCGCAGCAACTTCTTCGGCCCGATGGCCACCGCCCTGATGGGCGGCATCACCATCGCCACCATCCTGACCCTGTTCTACCTGCCGGCCCTGTATGCGCTGTGCTACCGGGTCAAGCCGGATGAAACCCATCACCGCGACAACGCTGCGCAAGGGAGCCACTGATGAGCGCCGTCCGTTTTCCCCCCGCCCCGCGCACCCTGACGCTGGCCGCAGCGCTGCTGGTCTCCGGTTGCGCCCTGGGTCCGACCGGCGAGGCACCGGCCTCGCCCCAGCCGGCCCACTACGCCGTCGATGCCACACCCGCCACCCTGGGGCCGCAGGAGGCGCGTCAGAAATTCGTGCTCGGCCAACGCGCCGTGCCGCAGTGGTGGCGTGCCTATGACTCGCCGGAACTCTCCGCATGGGTGGAGGAGGCCCTGCGCAGCAACCATTCGCTGGCCCAGGCTGATCGCAACCTGGCCGCCGCCCGCCTGCAGTTGCGCGCCCAGATCGATGAATCGCTGTGGCCCACCATCGATGCGGTCGGCCAGGCCCAGCGCCAACGCGCCCTGGGGCTGCCCAATCTGGGACCGACCACCAATCTGTACAACGTCTTCGCCGGCCAGATCCGCGCCAGCTACACCTTCGACCTGTTTGGCGTGGAGCGCTTCGCCAACTCGGCGGCGGCGGCCCAGGTGGATGCACAGTCCTACCAGTTCGACGCGGCACGTCGCTCGGTGGCGGCCAATGTGGTGATCACGGCCATCAACGCGGCTTCCCTGCACGCGCAGGTGATGCATACCGAACGCCTGGTGGCGCTGGCCGATGCCGATGTCGAGGAGATGCAGCGCCGGCTGGCGCTGGGTGCGGTGTCACAGGATGAGTTGCTGTCGGCGCAGGCCAGCGCGCAGTCGCTGCGCGCCAGCCTGCCCGCCATGAAAGCACAGTGGCAGGCCTCGCGCCATGCGCTGGCGGTGCTGATGGGACGCACCCCGGACGCTGCTCCGGCCGACCTGGACATCACCCGTCTGCAACTACCCGGCGAAGTGCCGATGACCTTGCCTTCGGAACTGCTGCGCCAGCGGCCCGATATCCTGGCCGCCGACGCCGCATTGAAGGTGGCTGCCGCCGAGCAGGCTCTGGCCACGGCCGAGATGTTCCCCAGCCTGTCCATCAGCGCCTCCTTCGGCCAGTCCGGTTTTACCTGGGCCAAGGCGACCAGAGGCGCGGGTGCGGTGTGGGGACTGGGGGCTTCGCTGACGCAGCCGCTGTTCCACGGCGGCGCTCTCAGCGCCCGGCGTGATGCTTCCAAAGAGGCCTATCTCGCGGCCGAGGCCAATTATCGCCAGACCGTGTTGAATGCCTTCCAGAACGTGGCCGATAGCCTGGTGGCGCTGACCCAGGATGCGGATGCGCTGCAAGCCTCCACGGCAGCGCGCGCGGCCAGCGAGCAGGGCTGGCGCAATGCCCAGCGACGCGCCCAGCTGGGCGCCTACCCGGCCAGTGCCGCACGCGCAGGCGAACGCCAGTATCTCAATGCCAGGCTGGGCGAGGTGCGTGCCACGGCCAGCCGCATGAGCGATACCGCCACCCTGTTCCAGGCCATGGGCGTGGGCATCGAAGTACCGCCCCAGCAGGCGGCGGCCAAGCCCTGAACGTTCCGGAAGGGAGCACCCAGCGGGCGCTCCCGTTCCATCCCTATCCCTTCCTCTCCTCAACCGCCCATGTACTGCTGGAACAAGTGGCTGAACAGCCGGGTCAGGTCCTTCATCAGCATCGCCCCGCCGCGACCGGCGTGGGCTTCGAACGCGATGCTCATCGTACCGATGAAGACGGCCAGGCGCAGGGTGGTGGTGTGCATGATGGGCTCCTTGTGGTGGCGGATTGCTGTGTCGATGGAGTCATCTTGCGCCGGACCGGTCATGCCCGGATGTCAAAATGCGACGCCCGCATTTCAGTTGAAATAATTTTTCTCCGCTGTCAGTTATTCGTCAGTCAACCGGCAAACAGCTCGGCTATATTCTCGCGTGGTGGTAGGTCTTCAGGGGCAGCGTTATCGCCGCCACGAACCACAACAACAATGAAATCCGCGCGAGCGGACAGAAGAGAATCGGGGAATCCATGTCGAGAATGCTGGTATGCCTTGCAGCACTGCTGCTGGCTGGTTGTGCCTCCATCACGGGCACGCAGACGCAACCCATTTCAGTAATTGCCAACCAGGGCAGCCAGATCATCTCGGGTGCAAGCTGCACGCTGAGCAACGACGTCGGCAAGTGGTACGTCAAGACCCCTGGCAGCGTGGCCATCAAGAAGAGCACGGGTGATTTGCTGGTGGAATGCGCCAAGGACGGTGTGAGCGGTCAGCAGAACGTGGTCTCGCGCGCCAACACCAATGTGTGGGGAAACCTGCTGCTGGGTGGCCCGATCGGCTATGTGGTCGATCGCAGCAGCGGTGCCGGTTTCGATTATCCTGACTCGGTCACTGTGACGCTGGGCAGCCGTCTCGGCGTCCTGCCTTCGGCTGGCGTCGCGGGCGGTACGGCCAGTCCCGATCCGACCCCGCCTGATGGCCGCTGGCGTGCCGTCATGTCCTGCGATGCCAACCGCTTCAACAAGGATTCCAAGCCGTTCCAGGCAAATTTCATCGCCGAGGTCGATGGTAACCGTGTGAGCCTCAAGCGCCGTACCAAGATTGCAGAGGAGGTGATGTCCGGCACCATCATGGGCGAATCGCTGAGCCTGGATGGCATGGGTTACCGTTTCGAGAATCCCGCCAACACCTGGACCTTCAAGATCGATGGCGTCTTCATGGGCAATGCCAAGATCTATAACGGCAAGGGCCCGCAGCTGGCCAAGAATGGCATGGTGGCGCGACAGTGCACGGTATTGATGATCCACACCGATGTGCCGCCGCCACCGCCCAAGAGCGGGCCACCCGAGGTGGCCGCCACGCCTGCTGCTACACAATAGGCGCAGCGGGCTCAGCCCTTGCTGGCCCCGAAGGTGAGGCCGGCCACGAATTGCTTCTGCATCACGAAGAACAGGATCACCGAGGGCAACGCCGCCAGGATGGAACCGGCCGAGACCAGGTTCCAGGCGGTGGTCCACTGTCCGCGCAGGGCCGCCACGCCCACCGTGATGGGCGCCACGTCGTCCCCCTGGGTCAGCACCAGCGCCCAGAAGTAATCGTTCCAGACGAAGGTGAAGACCAGCACCGCCAGGGCCGCCAGCGCGGGCCGGATCAGCGGCAGCACGATGCGGTAGAACACGGTCCACTCGCTGGCGCCTTCGATGCGTGCCGCCTCGATCATCTCGAAGGGCAGCTGCTTGATGAAATTGCGCAGGAACAGCGTACAGAAGCCGGTCTGCATGGCGATGTGGAACAACATCATCCCGGTGATGGTATTGAACAGGCCCAGCGACAGCGACAGGTCCCGCACCGGGATCATCAGGATCTGCTGTGGCACGAAGTTGCAGGCCACGAAGGTGGCGAAGAGCACCGTATTGCCCCGGAACTGGTAGGTCGATAGCGCAAAGCCGGCCATCGCCGCCAGCGAGATCGCGCCGATCACCGAGGGAATGGTGATCAGGCAGCTGTTCCAGAAGTAATGCAGCATGGGCGAGGCGGTCAGCGCTTCGCGGTAGTTCTCCAGCATGGCGAAGTCCTGCGGCCAGCCCCAGTAGTTGCCGGCCATCAGTTCGTCGTTGGAGCGCACCGAGGTCACCAGCGCGGTCAGCATCGGCAGCAGCCAGATCAGCAGGGCCACCGGCACCGAGAGACGGTAAAGAGCCCGGTTGATCGGCTTCCATTTTTCTATCGGCATGGGAAACATGGCGATCCCTCTTTTCTTCGTTAGCGTTCGGCGCGCAGCATGCGGCGCAGTTGGTAGATGATGTAGACCAGCATGATGGCGAACAGCGTCACTGCCACCGCGGCCGAGTAACCCTGGCGGTAATACTTGATGGCCTGGTCGTAGGCGTAGTAGGCCAGCACGGTCGAACTCTCGTAAGGTCCGCCGCTGGTCATCACCGAGATCAGGTCGAAGCTGCGCAACGCGCCGATGATGCTGACCACGAAGGCCATGAAGGTGGTCGAGCGCAGCTGCGGCAGGATCACGTAGCGCAGCATGCTCCAGCCCTTGGCGCCTTCCATGCGCGCCGCTTCCACCTGGTCGTGGTTCAGTGCCGTCAGCCCGGTGAGATAGAGGATCATGCAATAGGCAGTCTGCGGCCACAGCGCCGCAAAGATGATGCCGAAGGTGGCGTAGCGGGCGTCGCCCAGTACCGGTACGCCATGACCCAGGATCAGTGACAGCAGGCCGAAGCTGGGATCGTAGAACCAGCTGTAGATCAGTCCCACCACCACCCCCGAGAGCACGAAGGGCGCGAAGAACAGCGACTTCACCACGCGCATGCCACGCATCTTCTGGTTCAGGTAGAGCGCGATGGCCAGGCCCATGGGCGGCGCCAGCAGGAACATCAGCAGCCATAGCACATTGTTCTTGAGCGCCGTGTAGAAGGTCGGCGCGTGGAACAGTTCGATGTAGTTGGCCAGGCCGACGAACTTGGGCGCGGTCATGCCATCCCAGCTGAAGAAGCTGAGATAGATGGTGTACAGGATCGGATAGAGCACATAGACCAGCGTCATCACGCAGGCCGGCGCCAGGAACCAGAAGGCGGCGCGGTTGCGGCGGGCGGCGCTACCCTGCGGTCCGCTGACCGGCTTGGCAGGGGTGGCCGCGGCATCGGCCGCAGGCGGCTGCGCGGCGGAAGTGGGCGCGAGCATGGCGGAGTCTCCTTCAATTTCTGCGGGCCATTGCCGCCGCTGTCTGCGACGCCATGGCCCGGGTGGATCACTACTGCGTGCTGCTTGCGATCAGGACTTCTTGTAGATGCGCTTGCGGGCCTGTTCCAGATCGTTGAGGACATCATCGAGCTTGTTCGGATCGCTGACGAACTTCTGCATGCCCTTCATGCCTTCATCGGCCATTTCCTTGGTCATGTCGCGATCATAGAACTGCGAGATGCCGCCCTTGGCATTGGACAGGATCTCGAAGCCGATGCGCGAGATCGGGTCGCTCGGTGCCGGCGACTTGCTGTTGGCCGGCAGCGATCCCAGGCCCTCGGCCAGCTTGGCACTGATGGCGGGTGTTCCCACGAAGGCGATGAAGCGGTGCGCATCGGCCTTGTTGCGTGCCTTGGCCGGGATGTGGATCGATTCGGTCGGACCTTCCTCGGCCGTCGGCACGGCGGCATCAATGATAGGGAACTGGAAGTAACCCATCTCCGGTGCCAGCTTGGCCGGGAAGCCCTTGGCGATGAAGGTACCCATCAGCATCATGGCGGCCTTGCCCTGAAACAGAAACGGCTGGGCGCCGTCCAGGTCGTAGGACAGGGCGTTGTCGATGAAGACCTTGTTGTCGATCAGGCTCTTCCAGGCGGTATAGACCTTTTTCACGCGCGGGTCGGTGTAGGCCACGTCGCCGGCCATCAGCTGCTGGTGGAAGGCATTGCCGTTGATGCGCAGGTCGAGGTAATCGAACCAGCCGGCCAGGGTCCAGGCGTCGCGACCACCGACGGCGACCGGGGCGATGCCGGCGGCCTTGAGTTTCTTGCAGGCCTCCAGGAATTCATCCCAGGTCTTGGGTTCGCTGGCGATGCCGACCTTCTTGAACAGGTCCTTGCGGTAGAACATGCCCCAGGAGTAGTACACGGTCGGTGCCGAATACTGCTTGCCCTGCCAGGACGAGGCTTCCTTGGTGGAAGCATAGGTGCTGTCCCAGCCGTTCTTCTTCCAGTCTTCGCTCAGGTCTTCCAGCAGGCCGCGGCTGGCGTAGAACGCCATGCGCTCGCCGTTGTGCCAGTTGATGATGTCCGGCGCCTGGGTCGACAACCAGCCTGGCAGCTGTACCTTGTAGGCTTCTTCCTCGATGAAGGAGACCTTGACGTCCACGTCCGGGTTGGCCTTCTTGAATTCGTCCACGGTGGATTGCCACACATTGCGCTGCACGGCGCCCTTGTAGGCGATGTTGACGGCCAGCGTGCCAGCCATGGCGGCGGCGCTCCAGGCGGTGGAGGCGGCCAGGCAGCCGGCGATCACGGTCATGCGAATCATCTTCTTCATTGTTGTCTCCGAATGTTGGTTTCAAAACAGCTGCGTTATCGATCCTGTGAGCGTCTTACGCGGCTTGTGACTTGCGCAGGTCTTTTGCCTGCTTGTGCAGCGGCAGCCGTGGCTGCCGTGCATTCTTCCAGAGTGAGGCCGGCGTCCTGCCTAATCGGGTTTGCTGCTGCGGTAGATCGCCACGCCCTGCGGTTCCAGGCGGGCCTGTCCCACCAGGAACTGTGCGGTATCGGTCTGCGGCAGCTGTATCGGCGCATCGCTGTAGTTGAAGGCGAATTGCAGGCCGCCGCGCTGTTGCAGGCGCAGGCCTTCCGGCAGACGCTGGGGCGTCAACCCGGCGGCGCGCGCGACCTCTTCGAAATAGCGTGTGGTCAGTTCGGCATCGAAGATGCCGGCCAGATAATGGGCCCGTTCCTTGCGCACGATGGCGGGATGGCCATCCCCGAAGCGGGCGATGGTCTGCAGACCATCGCCATCGGCTTCGATCAGGTCGCGCCAGTAGCGTCCCTGTCCTTGTTCGCTACCCCATTGCACCGGCTCGCTGACGTTGGGACGCATCGATTCCACACGCCAGACGCGCATCGGCAGCAACGCTTGCAGCGGGCCTGGCGGCAGCGTGTCAGGAATCTGCAGCGAGCCGGTCTTGGAACCGCTGCGCGGGCCGAACACCACCTGCGCACCGCTTTTGGCGATGCGACCCGGCAGTTCGTCCGGCACGATGGGCAGCGGCGGTACCACGATCATGGCGTAGCCATCGAGGTTCGCCTGCAGCGGCACGATGTCCACATCCAGCCCCAGCGCACGCAGGGTGGAGTAATAGTCGAAGGCGAAGTGCGCGTATTCGAAGTCGATCCCCTGGAAATGGATCTCGAAGAGCCACTTGGCGTCGTAGTCGAACAGTAGCGCCACCTTGCCGCGTGGCTGGGCCAGCGCACCATGGCTGGCTTCGACCGCGAGGATTTCCTGCGCCACGCGCTCGGCCTCCGAGCCGCCTACGTCGAGGCGATTGTCGGGACGGTTCAGGCCGGCATGCATCTGTTCCTGCGCGAACGGGCACTGGCGCCAGCGGAAGTAGGAGACACAGCCGGCACCATGGGCGAAGGCTTCCCAGCTCCACAGGCGCACCATGCCCGGCAGCGGATGCGGGTTCCAATGTGCCCAGTTCACCGGCCCCGGCTGCTGCTCCATCACCCAGAAGGGCTGGGCCGACATGCCGCGATAGAGGTCGTGGTTGAAGCTGGCAAAATCCGGATGGCCGGTGCGCAGCCAGCGCGCCTTGGTGTCCTGGTCGAACCACATCACCTCCAGCGCGCCCAGCGGATAGCTATCCCAGGTGGCCACGTCCAGGTCGGCCGCGACCGGATAGTGATCGAACTCCAGGAACATCTGCATGAAGTTGTGCACCATCAAGCGACCCGGCGAGAGCGGACGCAACATCTCGACCTGCATGCGGTTGTAGCGCACCACCTCGTCGGAGGCGAAGCGGCGGTAGTCCAGGCGATGCGAAGGATGAGCCTCGGTCACCGTGCCGATGGGCGCATCGATCTCATCGAAGCTGCGATATTCCATGCTCCAGAACACCGTACCCCAGGCGCTGTTGAGCGCGTCGATGCTCCCATAGCGCTGGCGCAGCCACTGGCGGAAGCGGCGCTGCGCCGACGGTGAATAGCTGACCACGGTCTGGTGGCAACCATATTCGTTGTCCAGCTGCCAGGCGGTCACGGCCGGGTGCTGGCCATAACGCTCGCCCAGCAGGCGCACGATGCGTTGTGATTCTTCGTAATAGGAGTCGGACGAGAAATCATAGTGACGACGCGAACCGAAGGCGCGCTGGCGACCCTGGGCGTCGACTGCCAGCACATCGTCATGGCGGTCGATGAGCCACTTGGGGGGCGTCGCAGTCGGGGTGCACATCACCACCTCCAGACCATGCCGGGCCAGCACCTCGATGGCGCGGTCCAGCCAGTCCCAGCGCAGGTCACCCGGCGACGGTTCGATGCGGCTCCAGGCGAATTCGCCGATGCGCACCTGCTTGATGCCCAGCGCCTGCATGCGCTGCGCATCGCTTTCCCACATGGCCTCGGGCCAATGTTCAGGGTAGTAACAGACTCCCAATCGTAACGACATGGTCGTGATTCCTTAGCGGTAGTGAAGCGTGGAAGGAGAGGTGCGGCAGTGGTCGCGGCCGCAGCCCGTGGTTCAGGCCGCCGCAGCCAGACCGGGAGCCGGCTGCCTGCGCGCCAGCGCCACGCCGTCCTGGTCGAAGAGATAGGTGCAGTCGGGAGACACCGAGACGCGCAGCCGTTCGCCACGGGCGATGTGGGCGTCCCCCGCCGCCTTGGCGACCAGGGGCTGCCCGGCTGGCTCATCCAGATGCACGTAGGTCTGCTCGCCCAGGCGTTCCACCAACACCACCTCACGGGTGATGCCGTACTGGCTCTGCTGGCCAGCAGGGCTGCCATGGCCGATCTCCATATGTTCGGGGCGCACGCCCAGCGTCAGCATCTGGCCCGGCTGTACGACGCCCTGCGCGGCCACCAGCACGGTCTCGTCGCTCCTGGTCAGGCGCACCAGGATGCCCTGGTCCTGCACGCCGACCACCTGTACCGGCATGAAGTTCATGCGCGGTGAACCGATGAAGCCGGCCACGAAGCGGTTACGCGGATGGTGGTACAGCTCCATGGGTGTGCCGACCTGGGCGATGCTGCCGAAGCGCTGCGTGTCGGCTCCGGCATGCAGCAGCACGATGCGATCTGCCAGGGTCATGGCTTCGACCTGATCGTGCGTGACATAGACCACGCTGGCCTGCGCGAACTGGCGATGCAGGCGGGCGATCTCGATGCGGGTCTGGCTGCGCAGCGTGGCATCCAGGTTGGACAGCGGTTCGTCGAACAGGAACACGCCCGGCCGGCGCACGATGGCACGTCCGATCGCCACCCGCTGGCGCTGGCCCCCCGACAATTCCTTGGGCTTGCGCTGCAGCAGTTCTTCCAGCTGCAGGATGCGTGCGGCCTCGCGCACCTTCTGTTCGATCTCGGCCTTGGGCAGCTTGGCCAGGGTCAGCCCGAAGCTCATGTTCTCGAACACCGTCATGTGCGGGAACAGCGCATAACTCTGGAACACCATGGCCACCGAGCGCTGTGCCGAGGGCACATCGTTGACGCGGCGCCCGCCGATGAAGAGGTCACCGGAGGAGAGGTCTTCCAGGCCCGCGATCACCCGCAGCAGGGTCGACTTGCCACAGCCGGAAGGGCCGAGGAAGACACAGAATTCATGCTCGCCAATGTCGAGGTCCACATTGCGGATCACCGGCGGCGCATCGCCGTAGGCTTTTTGTGCTGCACGCAAGCTGATGCTGGCCATCACATCTTCCTTACAGAAATGGATTGCAGGGCAGGACGCCGCAAGGGCAGGGCGGACGTCAGGTCGAGCCTGAGGTTAAGCGCTTAATCAAACTATCCAAAAAAAAGATCGCCTGAGTTTCCTGTGTGCAATCGGGGTTGTCTCCACGTCGTTGTTCTGATCGTGTTGCCGCCTTGGTGGTGGCAAATAATTTCGGTCGATCATACCCATCTTGAATCGGCCCTGCAACAACAATCCTGTAACCGCAGGCCGACAGGAAATTGTCAGCTGCCGCGCTATCGGCACGCGCCGTGATGGTGGACTGCGTTGACAAGCCCGACATAAGCGGATTGAATGCGAGGGCTTCCAACTCCATGCAGCCATGACCACCTTATCCGAAGTCGCCCGTCTGGCCGGTGTCACCTCGGCCACCGTCTCCAACGTCCTGCGCCAGCGCGGCAAGGTCGGCGAGCAGACGCGCCAGCGTGTGCTGGACGCAGTGGCCCAGCTCGGCTATCGGCCGCACCTGACGGCCCGCGCCCTGGCCGAGGGACGGGCGCCGACGCTGGCGCTGGTGGTCTCCAGCATCGCCAATCCGTTCTATCCGGAATTCGCCCTGGCAGCCGAACGCGCGGCGCGCGAGCGCGGGCGCTTCCTGATCGTCTGCAATACCAATGACGATCCCGATATCGGACGTGCCTATCTGGACCAGATCGCCGGCACGCTATCGGACGGGGTGCTGATCATGAATGCCAACCTGCCCATGGATGAGTTGCGCAAGACCGAACAGCGGGGTGCGCCGGTGGTACTGTGCATGTGGGAAAAGCCCGATGCACCGCCCGAACTGCCCAGCATCGCGGTGGACTTCTACCAGGCCGGTACCATCGCCGCGCGCCATCTGCTGGACCTGGGACACCAGCACTTCGCGGCGCTGGTGGGCAGCAAGAAGAGCGGCATCCATGCCGAACGTTATCGCGGATTTTCCAGCGCCTGCGCGCAGGCCGGTCACAAGCATCCCTTGCAGCGTACGCGCTATATCAACGACACCGTCGAGGCTGGCTATCGCGCCACCATGGAACTGCTCAGGGAGCATCCGCAGGTCACCGCCATCTTCGCCAGCAATGACCTGCCGGCGCTGGGTGCGATGAACGCCATCGCCGATCTCGGGCTGAACGTGCCGCGTGACATTTCCGTCACCGGCATCACCGATATCCAGTGGGCGCGGGTCTCGCGTCCGGCCTTGACCACGGTGGCAGTGCCGACCGAAGAGGCGGCGCGCATGTCCATCGATCTGCTGCTGGCGCTGATCGAGCGCCGCAGTCCTTCGCCGGTGATGCGGGTGACCGCCACGCCGCAACTGGTGGAGCGCGCCTCGACCGCAGCGCCACGCAAGCGCAAGGGCTGATCAGCGCACCTGCAGGCTCTCCAGATAGGCACAGAACATGTCGGCCATGGCTTCGCCATAGGCGCGGACGGCCTTGGGTTGTTGCGCGCTGCGCGAGAGATGTTCGCCCACCGAAGAGAGCGTGGTCATCACCAGTTCGCCAGCGCGCTTGCGTCGCGCTGCCGGCACCCCTGGCAGGGCCTCGCGCATGAAGGCGGCGATGATCGCATCCCACTCCTGGATCAAGGCTTCGGACTCCGCCGCATCGCGATAGAGCGGGGCCGCATCGGCCAGCGCCAGCCTGACGCTGGCTTCCTCGAATTCACTGCGGATGAAGGCATGCACCAGTTCGCGCAGGCGGCGGGCCGGTGGCTTGCGCTGGTCCTGCAGGAGCTGGCGCACCATCCCGGTGGTCTGCTGCCATTCGTCGGCCTGCAGGCGGAACAGGATGGCCGCCTTGTTGGGGAAATACTGGTACACCGATCCCACGCTCACGCCAGCCCGCTCGGCCACCCGCGCCGTCGTGAATCGTTGCGCCCCCTCGCGTAGCAAAACCTGAACAGCCGCTTCGAGAATGGCGGCGACCAACTCGGTGGAACGGGCCTGCTGCGGCGTCTTGCGCAGGGAAATCTGGGGGCGGCGGGGCTTGGGCATGGTGCAGGAAGTGCTCGTAGGGAATGCGAATGGAAAACCTGACGAAATGATCGCATACTGCGTATCGACAGGATGTGACGGATTCGTCGCATTCTAGCCTGGGTGGCCGCGACCTTCAATCGGAACGGTGCAGGCCCGGCAGGCATCCTCACCTCGTCTATCTCCAAGGACATACCATGAATATCAAACCGGCTGACAAGCCTGCTTCCCTGACGCCGCTGGCCAGCCCCGGCGCGGCGGCCTTCATCGTCTTTCTCAAGCTCGCTCCGCTGACGCTGGCGGTCTTCATTGCCTTTCTCACCATCGGCCTGCAGCTGCCAGTATTGCCCCTGCACCTGAAGGATGCCCTGGGCATGAATGCCACCATGGTCGGCGTGGTGGTCGGCGCACAGTTCGCGGCCGCCCTGTTGTCCCGTGCCTGGGCTGGCAACCAGGCCGACCTGCACGGGGCCAAGCGCGCGGTGGTCATGGGCTTCATCGCGGCTGCGATTTCGGCGCTGATCTATCTTGCTTCCCTGGCCCTATTGGATCGACCTGCGCTGTCGGTGCTGGTCCTGCTCGTCGGCCGCGTGGTGCTGGCCCTGGGCGAAAGCCTGGTGGTCACCGGCACCATGAGCTGGGGCATTGCGCTGGTCGGCCCGCAGCATGGCGGCAAGGTCATGGCCTGGCTGGGTATCGCCATCTATGCCGCCATGGCCTGCGGGGCGCCGCTGGGGGTGGCGGTCAGCCATGTGTATGGATTTGCCGGCATCTGCCTGGTGAGCCTGGCCATTGCCCTGCTGGCGCTGGTGGTCATCGCCGGCCTGCGCCCGGTGGCGCCCAGCGCCAGTCGTCGCACGCCCTTCTACAAGGTGTTGGGTGCGGTATGGCAACCTGGGCTGGGGCTGGCCCTGTCCAGTGTCGGATTCGGTGTCATCACGGCCTTCATCGCGCTGCTGTTCGCCGCACGTGGCTGGGGCGATTCTTCGCTGGCCTTCACCAGCTTCGGCATGGCCTTCATCATCGCCCGCCTGCTGTTTGCGCATCTGCCTGATCGCATCGGTGGCGCCAGGGTGGCACTGGTCTGCGTGCTGATCGAAGCCCTGGGTCAGTTGCTGATCTGGCAGGCCGATGCCAGCGTGCTGGCCTATGCCGGTGCAGCCCTGACCGGCTTCGGCTATTCGCTGGCCTTCCCCGGCTTCGGCGTGGAGGCGATGCGCCGTGCGCCACCCCAGACCCGTGGCCTCGCCATGGGCGCCTACGTGGCTTTCCTTGATCTGTCGCTGGGCGTGACCAGCCCCCTGGCCGGCGCATTGGCCAGCCAGGTGGGTGTGCAGGGTGTGTATCTGGCGGGAGCGGTGCTGGTGGGATTGTCGATGCTGGTGGCGCTGCATCTGATGCGCTCACCCGGCGAGGGAACATGAAAACGCCGCTGTCTGTGCAGCGGCGTCATTGGTTTGCAGCGGGCCCTGCAGACTTCAGGCGTTGCGTGGATTGCGGCCGTGCTTGCGCTGGTACATGGCCTGGTCGGCCGCATGCAGCAGCGCACTGAAATCGCACATTTCAGAGGGCGTTACGGTGGCTGCGCCCAGGCTGATCTCGATGTCGGTATGCGGCCACTTGACCCGTGCCACCGCCTGCTTGATGCGATCGGCCACCTGCTGTGCACCGGTCTCGTCGGTGTCGGGCAGGATCAGCGAAAACTCGTCGCCGCCGTAGCGGGCCAGGAAATCGCTGGCACGCAGCGGCGAGCGTAGCACCCTTGCCAGCTGCTGCAGCAGGGCATCGCCGGCCGGGTGACCGTAGGTGTCGTTGTACTGCTTGAAATAATCCACATCCACCATCAGCATCGACAGCGGTCGCGCATTGCGCAGATGGCGGGTCCACTCTTCGCGCAGGCGCGAATCGAAGCTGCGACGATTGCCGATGCCGGTCAGGGAGTCGGTCATGGTCTGCTGCTCCAGCTTCTGCATGGCGCGATGGCTGTCGAGCAGGGCCTCGAGCTGGCGCCCCAGCTTCAGGAAGGCATCACGTTGCGTAGCGCTCAGGGCGCGTGGTTCGCGGTCCATCACGCACAGCGTGCCCATGATGTCGCCATTGCCCGACACCAGCGGAACGGCGGCGTAGAAGCGCACCGGTGGGGTGCCATTGGCCAGGGCACTGACAGCAAAACGCTCGACGGTACGCAGATCGGTGATTTCGGTCACCACACCCGGCGTGCGGGCCGCCATATCGCACAAGGAAAAGTCCACCGCATTGCGCAGCACGCCGGTCTGGCCGGGGAAGTGCCACCACTGATTGCGACTGTCGCCACGGCCATTGATCACCGACAGATAGGGCTGCTGCAGGCCGATGTCGGCGTGCAGCTGGCTGAACATGCCCATGGGAGTGCCGCACACGCTGGAGGCCAGCGAGATGAAGTCGGAGAGTGCCGGTTCCAGCCAGGCGTCGGCGTCGCTGTCGGTATGGGCCAGTTCGATGCGGGTATTGGCCAGGCCGCGCTGGCGGCCCTGGGTACGCTGGAAGAGGGAGCGTTCGGGAGTGTACTGGGCGTGCAAATCTCGAATGTTCATGGCGCGTTGCTCGTGAGGGTTGGGTTTCGTTTTATTTGGTTCACCGTCGGTGCTTCGTGTGAGGCAGTGGGGAAGGACGGTGCAGGATGTTCTGGTGGTCTGGTGTGCGGACGGAAATATTTTTCTTCTTCATCAACCGTACATCACCGCACATCATGTTGCCCTGCGACATCAAGGTAGCAGATCACGTTCCGAAGTAAACCGATTTGGAACATCCGCTTACAATTTATACCTGCTCGTAGCGCAAACGATGCCAATCAGATCACATAAGTACAGCTTCGCTGATCATGCCGACAATTGACGTTCTGATAGTTGTCTTCACCGCGATGCGCAAGGATAGTCCGGCGACCCTGAAATGAGCATCGGACAGCGCCACTTTCGCGTGTCAGCGGATTCTTATATTGCTCTGCAATAGAGCCAAAAAAGGCGACATTGAGGCGTCGCCGCAGAGCGACAAAACCGTGTCGCCACAAGGTGACGATTAATGCTTGCAAAGCTGCCTGGTCCTAAATAAACTCTGCCGTTCCGCAGATCCGATCAACGTTTTTGAAAGCAGAGATGTCGACCCAGCCCAAAGCAGGCGCAGTCCTGTTCGCCAAAGATGTAGCCCGCCTCGCCGCGTTCTATGCGCAGGTGCTGGCGGTGGTTCCCAAGCATGCCCATGCTGAAAAGGTAGTGATCGAGGCCGAGGATTTCCTGTTGGTGATCCATGCCGTTCCGCCCGCTGCCGCAGCCACGTTGGAAATCAGCGTGCCGCCGGTGTTGCGTGAGAACGTGCCGGTCAAGCTGTTCCTGCCGGTGCGCTCGCTGGCCCAGACCAGGTTGAGCACGCAACAGCTCGGCGGTGGCATGAAGCCCGCCGACGCCGAATGGAGCGGGCCGGACTTCCGTGCCTGCGATGGCTACGATCCGGAAGGCAATGTGGTGCAATTCCGCGAAGTCGCGCGGGAGCCTGCGCTGGCTTCTTGAGACCGTTGCTGCTGACCTTGCAGAAGAACAATACCGGTCAGCGCAGCCGCCTCGACAGCAGCAAAAGAGAAGCCGTCCGGCAAATACCGGACGGCTTTTTCGTTCCTGCATTCCTGCACCCACGCAGCTCAAGGGAACAGTTCTACCCTCGCATGTCGTGAGGTGCGGTCGCGCTTACTGCACGGCAAGCTTGAAGTAGGTCTCGCGCTGCATGTCCACCACGTCCACCGTAATCTGCACCTGGGTCTGTGCCGGCCAGCTCTGATCCTTCTGGATGGCCGCGCCCAGCAGGTCGGCAACCTGCTTCTTTTCTTCCAGCGTGCGGCCGGTCAGGATGGACAGGCGCAGTGCCACGAAGGCGCGCTTGGCATCGGCGGCGGTGCCGACCAGGTAGTCGTCCAGACGCACGGCGCGCGCCTTGATGGCGTTTTCATCAAAGTGTCCGCTGGCCACCAGGGCCTGGTTGAGCTTGAGCAGGGTGGGGTGTACGTCGAGGGTGAGATTGCCGGTGTATTCCACAACGAGATGGGGCATGGTGGTTCCAATCCTTGTTAGGTAGATGAAGGGTGTACGGGCTAAGGCTGCCTGCGACTGTAAGTCAAAACCGCCGACGAGGATATTGGTGTAAACGATTAGCCGGCCAGGTAAGCGGAAAGCTTGCCCAGGTCCACATTGCCGCCGCTGATGATCACGCCCACCCGCTTGCCCTGCAACTGGTCCTTGAGCTTGCGGGCGGCGGCAAAGCCCAGGCAGCCGGTCGGCTCCACCACCATCTTCATGCGTTCGGCGAAGAAGCGCAGGCCGGCAATCAGTTCTGCGTCGCTGACGGTGTGGATGTCGTCCACCAACTGGCGGATCACCTCGAAGGTGTACTTGCCCAGGTGCTGGGTCTGCGCACCATCGGCGATGGTCTTGGGGGTATCGATGTGGACCACATGACCGGCGCGCAGCGATTGCTGGCCATCATTGCCGGCCTCCGGCTCCACGCCGTAGATCTTGCAGTCCGGCGCCAGCGCGCGGGCCGCCAGTGCCGCACCCGACAGCAGGCCGCCACCACCCAGGCAGACGAACAGCGCATCCAGCGGTCCGGTCTCCTGCAGCAATTCCAGCGTGGCCGTGCCCTGGCCGGCCATCACGTGCGGATGATCGTAGGGCGGGATCAGCGTCATCTTGCGCTCGGCCGCCAGGCGCGCGCCGATGGCTTCGCGGTCTTCGGTGTAACGGTCATAGGTGACCACTTCGGCGCCATAGCCACGGGTGGCGGCGACCTTGGCCGCCGGCGCATCCTGCGGCATCACGATCACTGCGGGGATGCCCAGCAACTGCGCGGCCAGCGCTGTCCCCTGCGCGTGATTGCCGGAAGAGAAGGTGATCACCCCGTGGCGACGCTGGTCTGCATCGAATTGCGACAGTGCATTCATCGCCCCACGGAACTTGAAGGCGCCCATGCGCTGGAAGTTTTCGCACTTGAAGAACAGTTGCGCGCCAAGCTCGGCATCGGCGGTACGCGAACGCAGCACCGGCGTTCTGTGCGCCCAGGGCTTGATGCGTTCGGCGGCCAGCAGGACATCGGCGAAGCTGGGCAATTCGGTGGCACTGGAAACGGGGATCATGGTTTTCCTTTGGAAGGCAGGGTGGAGTCGATGGGGTCGGAGGGATTCGTTAGCGCAATCAGAAGGAGGAGCCGACATCGTTGCGGCGCGCCTCAGCCTTTCTCGTCGTTGTAGACCGTCGCACGCGAGACGCCCAGGTGCGCTGCCACGATCTCGGCCGCCCGGCGCACATCCATGCAGCCGCTCTGGCGCAGCTCGCGCATCAATTGGCGGCGGTCCTCGGCCTTGAGGCTGCGCGGCGTGGTCGACAGGCGCGTCGCAAAATCGTCGATACGACTGCGCAGGGCGTCCGCACCGGCCGGCTCCAGCGTCTCGGCCACGCGCACTGCGCCATCGATGCCGCCGAACTGGCGCAGCATGCCCTGCAAGGCGCCGAACAGCGTCAGGTCGATGTTCATGCACAGCGCCGCCACGTACTTGCCATCGGCGTCCTTGATGCCGATCGAGGTGCTCTTGGCCTGGCGACCATCGGGCAGGGTATTGGCATAATTGGTCAGCACTTGCGGATAGCTCTCGTCGGCAATGCGCGCCAGGCCCAGTTCGGTGGTGGCGTCGCCCACTTCGCGTCCGGACAGGTTGTTGTGCAAGGCCACGATGGAATGGTCCGCGTCGCGCAGGTCGTGCAGCACCACTTCGCAGAAAGGCGCGAAGGTCTCGCCCAGCCCAAGGGCAACCTGCTCCAATTGCGACAGCAGCAGGGCATGGTCGGGACGGTCAGTTTTCTTTTTGCGGGAGCGTGAGGTCATGCAATACATATTATCTAAAATTAGACTTTACGTATACTCCCCCGCCCGCAGCTTGCCGTGCGCAGCCCTGGCAGGCGCTTGCTATCATGAGCATCCGTTCATACGAGGTTGGCGATGCTGACGACCTCCCGTTCCGAGAGTCCGGCCCATGCGAGACCTGCCCCCCACCGCCACCTTGCGCGCCTTCGAAGTCGCGACCCGGCACGCCACCTTCACCGCCGCCTCCGAGGAATTGCACGTCACCCAGAGCGCGGTCAGCCACCAGCTGCGGCATCTGGAAGAACTCTGGGGCATGCAGTTGTTCCAGCGTGGCAAGTCGCTCACGCTGACCCCGGCCGGTGCGGCGCTGGCACCGGTGGTGCGGGAGTTCTTCATGAAGCTGGAATCCACCCTGGGCGAACTGCGCGAGCAGAATGGACGCGTCAGGCTCAAGGTCAGCACCACCTATTCCTTCGCGCTCAAGTGGCTGTTGCCGCGCCTTCCCGATCTGGCGCAGGCCCATCCCGACATCCTGGTCACGCTGGAGACCACCGACGCCGCCATCCGCTTCATGCCCGGCGAGCCGGACGTAGCCATCCGCTTGGGTACCGGACCCTATCCGGGTCTGTTCTCGGAGTTCCTGTTCCGTGAACAGATCTTCCCGGTGGTCAGCCCGGGCTTGCTGCAGCGCCTGGGCAAGCCGCGCAAGCCGGCCGACCTGCTGCGCTATCCCCTGCTCACCCGTGCCGGCGCCGACATGGTGCCCAAGTGGGACCTGTGGTTCCAGCAAGCCGGCGTGACGGCACCGGCCCTGCGCGAGAACGTACGCCTGGCCGATACCAACATGACCATCGAAGCAGCCCTGCTGGGCCAGGGCGTGGCCCTGGCCCGCAGCGGCCATGTGGAGCAGGAGCTGGCCAGCGGCAGTCTGGTCAGGCTGTTCACGCTGGCCCTGCCTTCGCCCCTGGCCTACTACTTCGTCTGTCCCCAGGGTGTGGAGGTGCAGCCGCATGTGGCCAGCTTCCGCGCGTGGATGATGGCGCAATCCCTGCAGGCTGCACAAGGCTATTGATCTTGATGACGGCGTAGCATGAGCGATTGCTCATGCCGGGATGAGGAGACTTCGCTTGGGTCCGCGCCCGGTCGTGCTTATCATGGCGCATGTCCTTGCCCATCGTGTTGCTCATCCTCTTCGCCGCCTTCCTGCATGCCACCTGGAACGCCTTGCTGCGTGCCGGCGGCGACCGCCTCTGGTCGATGACCGTGATGTGCATGGCAGTGGCGCTGGCCAGCCTCGCTGCCATGCCCTTCCTGGCTTCGCCGCTAGCGGCCAGCTGGCCTTATGCGGCCGGCTCGGCGTTGCTGCATGTGGGGTACAACCTGTTTCTGGTGCGCAGCTATCGTGCCGGTGAGTTGGGCCAGACCTATCCGATCGCACGCGGATGTTCGCCGGTGCTGGTGACCCTGGGCGCGGCCGTGTTCGCGGGCGAACAGATGAGCGCGGTCGTTCTGCTGGGTATCGTACTGGTGTCGGGTGGCATCTTGGCCCTGGCATTTCGCCAGGGCGGGCTGGCGCTGCCGGGCCTGCCTTATGCGCTGGCGACCGGTTGTTTCATTGCTGCCTACAGCGTGGTCGATGGCATCGGCGTGCGTCTTTCGGGGGCGCCGCTGGCCTATACCGCATGGATGTCAGCGGGCTGGGGGCTGCTCATGCCGCTGGTCTACCTCGCGCTGCGCCGGCCACGTGGCCCGCGTGTGCTCTTCATGTTGCAGCCGGGATTCACTCGCGCCTTCGCCGGTGGACTGGTCTCGCTGCTGGCCTACGGCATCGTCATCTACGCCATGGACCTGGCACCGATGGGCGCGGTCTCGGCACTGCGCGAGACCAGCGTGCTGTTCGCGGCGCTGATCGGCTACCTGTTCCTGGGTGAATCCCTGGGCCTGGCGCGCCTGCTGGCGTGCGCCGCCATCGCTGCCGGCACGGTCCTGATCGGCTGAAGCCGACATGTGCCCAGGCACTGCCAGACAGGTTTCACGTTTTACTTTCTCGGAGAACGACCATGTCCGTCCCTTCCTCATCCCCTCTGATCCTCATCACCGGCGGTAGCCGTGGCATGGGCGCCGCCACGGCCCGACTGGCGGCGGCACGCGGCTACGATGTCGCGCTGAGCTACCTCGCCAACGAGCAGGCCGCGCAATCCGTCGCAGACGACGTGCGCAGGTTGGGCCAGCGCGCCCTGGTGGTGCAGGCCGACAGCGCCGATCCGGAGCAGGTGGCCAGGCTCTTCGCCGCCATCGATGACAGCTTCGGACGCATCGACGTGCTGGTCAACAATGCCGCGATGCTGGAGCGCCAGTCACGGCTCGAAGACCTGGGCTACGCGCGCATGCAGCGTGTCTTCGCGGTCAACGCCATTGGTCCCATGCTGTGCGCCCAGCAGGCGCTGCGGCGCATGGCCTATCGCTACCAGGGACGCGGCGGCGCGGTGGTCAATATTTCCTCGGCCTCCGCCCGGCTCGGCAGCCCCAATGAATATGTCGACTACGCTGCCTCCAAGGGCGCGCTGGAGACCTTCACCACCGGCTTCGCCAAGGAAGTGGCACGCGAAGGCATCCGCGTGAACTGTGTCCGGCCGGGACACATCTACACCGAGATGCATGCCAGTGGCGGCGAGCCGGATCGGGTCAACCGGGTCAGGGAAAGTATCCCGATGGGCCGGGGCGGCCAGCCCGAAGAGGTGGCGCGCGCGGTGCTGTGGCTGGCCAGCGAAGAAGCATCGTTCATTACCGGCACCTTTCTCGATGTCACCGGCGGTAAGTGAGCCGGCCACTGCCTCAGGCATAGACCGCGCCGAACCGGTTGGCCAGTAGATCCGGCAGGGCGATCTGCTCCTGCCGGATGAAACCCCGGGCCGGCAGCCTGCCTTCGCGAAACAGGTCCAGCGCCGCACAGACACCGGCTGCGGTGCTGGTCTGGATGGCGCTCTGCCAGCGGCCATCGGTCTGCCGCGCAAAGATCTTGCGGGTGAAGACCTCTTGCATCAGCTTGCCATCGCGCAGCCCGCTCACGGTGACGAACACCAGTACCACGTCCTGCATGGTGGCCGGCACGCTCTTGCGCAGGATGTCCTTGAGCAAGGCCTGGTCATGGCGCAGGCCAAGATCGCCCAGCAGGAATTTCATGCGCTGCTGGTGACCGGGATAGCGTACCGACTTGTAGTCCAGATTGCGCACCTTGCCGGCCAGCGTCTCGCACAGGCTGCCCAGGCCGCCGGAGGTATTGAAGGCTTCGTACTCCACACCGTCCAGCGAAAAATGTTCGAGGTCGGCCAGGGCGTCGACGCTGACCCGCTCGCCATCACGCAGCGCCGCGCAGGGATGGCAGTATTCGTTGATGAGACCATCCACGCTCCAGGTCAGGTTGTACTTCAATTCATTGGTGGGGAACTGCGGCAGGGCGCCCACCCGCATCTTGATGTCGTGTACCTCGTCGAAACCGGCCGCCAGGTGATGCGCGGCGATGCCGATGAAGCCCGGCGCCAGTCCGCATTGCGGCATGAAGACCGTGGGGGCATCCGCCGCCAGCGCTGCAATCGCTGCGGTCGCCTGCACATCTTCGGTGAGGTCGAAATAGTGGGTGCCGGTCTGGCGTGCCACCGTCGCCACCGGCACCGCCATGTGATAGGGCAGGGCATTGACGACCACATCGGCCTGACGCAGCAGTGCCGCCAGTGCCTGTGGGTCGGTGGAATCGACCACCGTCTTTTCGACATTCAGGCCTGAGACCGCCTGCAAGGCGTGGGCGTCGCGGTCGGCGATGGTGACGCTGTAGTCGTGGGTGTGGTGACCAGTGCGGCCATCACCGGCAGTGGCCAGCAGGCGGGCGATGGTCTGGCCGATGTGGCCGGAGCCGAGGAGGACGGTACGCATGATGACTCTCCAGAATGAAGGTGAACGGATGATTCATTCTAGGTAGCCGTCACGACAGAATACATTGGCAGATCGTCAGAAAGCAGCAACATTGCAGACGATATGTAGCGTCAATTAGTCACTATGTAGCGTCAGCGGGTCTTGGCCACATCGCCCCGGTCGATCTTGCGCGCCAGCACCACCGAGGTGGTGGTCTTGATGACGCCTTCCATCTCGCCGATCTGGTCGAGGATCTTGTCCAGTTGTTCGGGGGTGCTCACGCGCAGCCAGGCGACGTAGTCGAACTCGCCGCTGACGGCACACAATTGCTGGACCTCGGCGATGCGCCCGAAGCGGCGGACCACATCGCGCCCGGCGCGCGGCTGCACCGTGACGCCCACATAGGCTTGCAGACTGGGATCGACCACATCGTTTCCGAGCTTGAGGGTATAGCCGCCGATGACGCCGGCCTGCTCCAGCCGGGCGATGCGTGCAATCACGGTGGTGCGCGCCACGCCCAGACGGCGGGCAATCTCGGCCACCGGTTCCCGGGCATTCAGTTGCAGGATGGAGAGCAGTTGCCGATCGATGTCGTCGAGGTGGTCCAGCCTGATCATTTCCGGTTCTCCTGTCCTGTTGATGGATACGACACAATGACGAAATGGCGCTACAGAGCGTCAGTGTAGTCCAGGATGAGATGGGAGAGGCGCGGGCCCACGTACCTGCCATGGTCGCTGTCACGGTGCCGACATGCCCAGGTGTTAATCTACGCAGCCTGCCACCCACTGCAACCGGGCCGCCGTGGCCCTACTGCCGGGAATGACATCGATGCGACCATTCTCTTGCCTGCTCCTGATCTGCCCTCTCTTGCTGCTGTGCAGCCCGTCCGCCACCGCAGCCGCCGATCCCCACAAGCTGTGGGAAATCACCAGCCAGCAATGCGTACCGTCCATGCAGGAGCGGGGGCAGCCGCAGCCCTGCGCCATGGTGGATCTGCAGCGCGGCTTCGTCATCCTGAAGGACCTGGTGGGTCCGGCCCAGTATCTGCTGATGCCGACCCGGCGCCTGACCGGTATCGAAAGTCCGGAACTGTTGAGGGACGATGTGCCCCGCTACTGGGCCTATGCCTGGGAACAGCGCTGGCGCGTGGCGCAGAAGCTGGGGCGCCCGCTGGGAGATGAACAGCTGGGTGTGGAAATCAACTCCGCCGCCGCACGTTCGCAATTGCACCTGCATCTGCACATGGACTGCATGCGGCGCGACGTCGCCGCCAGCCTGGCCGGACACCGCGACGATCCGGTGAAGCAGTGGCTACCCTGGCATTTCGAGGGACATCGTTATTGGGTCATGCGATTGCCTGCCGATGCCCTGCAGCAAGATGACCCCTTCCGGCTGGCCGCCGCCCGCAGCACCTATGCAGCCGCCAACATGGCCTCGCAGTCCTTGCTGCTGACCGGGGCGCGCCTGGCCGACGGCAGTGTCGGCTTCTTCCTGGTCAACATGCCGGTCAACTTCGACCTGCAGGAACCGGGCAGCGCCGAAGTCCTGATGGATCACGCCTGTCGCTGGTGAGGCCGCGGCCACCCGGCGCCCCTTGTCTTCCTGATATTGTCTCCACGGCAAGGAAATGCGCACGGCATGTTGCTTGCTTCAAACGCTGCCGGACAGCCGTGCAGACAAGCACGGTGCTTTTCTATATGATTGCCGGCCGAAAAAACAAGGAGTGATCGATGGCGATGGCGAACGCGTGCGGTGTGGATTTCGGCACCTCCAATTCCACCGTCGGCTGGCTGCGCCCGGATGCCGGGGAGTCCCTGCTGCTGCCGCTGGAAGAGGGCCGTGCGACGCTGCCATCGGTGGTGTTCTTCAACGCCGACGAGAACAGCTTCAGCTATGGTCGCGCCGGACTGGGGGAATACCTGGCCGGCTATGAAGGCCGCCTGATGCGCTCGCTCAAGAGCCTGCTGGGCTCGGGTGCCATCGACGGCCAGACCGAGGTCGGCGGTCGGGCACTGCCCTATCGCGGCCTGCTGTCGCAGTTCATCGGTGAATTGAAGCAGCGCGCCCAGCGTGCCGCCGGCACCTCGTTCTCCAGCGTGGTGCTGGGTCGTCCGGTGCATTTCGTGGACGACGATGCGGCGGCCGATCAGCTGGCGCAGGATACGCTGGAAGAGATCGCGCGTGACGTCGGTTTCAAGGATATCGCCTTCCAGTTCGAACCGATTGCCGCCGCCTTCGACTACGAGTCGCGCATTGACCGGGAAGAGCTGGTCCTGATCGTCGACATCGGCGGGGGTACCTCCGACTTTTCGCTGGTGCGCCTGTCGCCGCAGCGGGCGCAGCGCAGCGAGCGCCGTGACGACATCCTGGCCAATGGCGGCGTACATATCGGCGGCACCGACTTCGACAAGTATTTCAGCCTGGCCTGCGTCATGCCGCTGCTGGGCCTGGGCGGCCGGCTGCAGGGCAATGCCGAGATCCCCTCCAGCTATTACTTCAACCTGGCCACCTGGCATACCATCAACCAGCTCTACACCCGCAAGGCCTGGCAGCAATTGCAGGACGTGGGGCGCGAGGTGGCCGACCGCGAGCGCTTCTCCCGCCTGCTCGATGTGGTGGAGCAGCGTTGCGGCCACTGGCTGGCGCTGCAGGTGGAGGCCGGCAAGATCGCGCTGTCCTCTGCGGAGCAGACCGTGCTGGACCTGGAGCGCTTGCGCAATCCAGAGCAGCTGCAATTGCAGCGCAGCGATTTCGATGCCGCCGTCGATCACCTGGTGCAGGCGGTAGAACAGACCGTGTTGGCGCTGCTGAAGCAGGCCGGTCTGCGCGCCGACGATATCGACAGCGTGTTCTTCACCGGCGGTTCCAGCGGCGTGCGTCTGCTGCGCGAACGCATCGGGGCGCTGGCGCCCAATGCCCGGCATGTGGAAGGTGACCTGTTCGGCAGCATCGGCAGCGGGCTGGCCATCGATGCCGCGCGCAAGTTCGGCTGAGGCTGCGCTGCTATACAATGCGGCGATCCTGATAGCACCGCAGCGGGCCCGGCCCGCGCCACCATGAGACCTTCTTCCGAATCCTTCGTGCGCCGGGTGCGCAGCAAGCTGGACGAGCTGTCGAGCACCGAGCGCCTGCTGGCGGACTTCCTGCTGGAATTCCCGGGTGAACTGGCCAGCTACGCCGGCAACGAGCTGGCGCAGCTGGCCGGCGTGTCGCCCTCCACGGTGAGCCGGTTCATCCGCCGTATCGGCTATGACAGCTACGAAGAGGCCCGCCGTCACGTGCGCGAGGAGCAGGAAGTCGGCTCGCCCCTGTTCCACGGCAGCAGTGCCGGTGCGGCACGCCAGCTGCGCTCGGTGGCGGCGCACTTCCAGCAGTCGCAGGCCAATCTGGCAGCCACCTTCGAGCGCCTGTCCGATGCCACCATGGCCGAGATCGCCCGCGCCATCGTCGGCGCCCCGCAGGTGCTGATCTTCGGCAGCCGCAGCAGCCAGGCTTTTGCGCTGTACCTGCGCTGGCAGATCATCCAGGTGCTGCCGCGGGTGACGGCCATCCCCGGTCCCGGCGAGACCCTGGCCGAATACACCGCCGGCCTGTCCGAGCGGGATTGCGTCATCGTCTTCGGTACCCGTCGCCAGACCAGCCAGATGGACCGCCTGCTACAGGCGGCCGTGCGTGCCGGTGCCCATATCCTCTACATCAGCGACCATGCCTCTCCGGATTGCACCCAGGCCCACTGGTCGCTGCAGGCCCAGTGTCGCGGTCCCGGTCCGCTGGACAACCATGTCGGCGTGATGGCCTTGTGCGACTTGTTGGCCACCCTGGTCATCGACGCCAGCGGTGCCGCCGGGCGCAAGCGGCTGGCGGCGGTGGAGCAGGAGCATGAGGAGCTGGGGGATTTCGAGTAATCCCCGGCTTGCCGCTTTGAAATATTGATTTCAGAGAATCCACCAGCTTGACTCCCTGTTTTCATGCAGGTGGCGCACTGGTACGGTGCGCGATGACTGTCCAGGCATCTGTCGCTGCCCCGGCGGGGCGCACCCGATGGCACACCTGAAAGGGTGGCGCCAACGGGCGACCTGGCTTCCTATCTCTTCCGACATCCCCACTCCTGGCGACTTTGCCGGCTACCCCGATGTTCCTGAAAGCTGGATTTCATGCATTCGGCATTGCTGGCATGCAGATTGCTAATAGCCTGGCGTGAATGAAATTTGAATTTCATAAAATGATATTTATTGAAATCAAACTTCCATTTGCGGGCATGCTGGACTACAGTATCCGAACGGTGACATGCAGTAGCCGTGGTTCCACAGCCTTGATTCGACCGCAGACCGAGCAGCATTCATTTGCCATCCCTACGCACGAGGAGCAGACCATGGCTGGACCCACACTTTCGTCGCCGGACATCCCGAATTCGCCGCGCGTAGCCGAGCTGGACGGCGCGCTGGACAAGATCGGCGTGACCCGTTCGCACCACACCATCATCTTCCTGATCCTGATTGGTTGCCTGTTCGATAGTTTCGAACAGAACGCCATCGGCCTGGTCGGTCCCCTGCTCAAGCAGCAGTGGGGGCTGTCTGCCACCGATATCGGCCTGCTCAATACCGTCACCTTCGCCAGCGCAGCCATCGGTCGCATCGTCTCCGGGCTGGTGGCGGACCGCTATGGCCGTCGTGTCATGCTGAGCCTGGATCTGCTGCTGTTTACGCTGGGTGCGGGCATCTGTGCGCTGGCACCGGACCTCACCGTCATGGCCATCGGTCGCGCCATCGTCGGCTTTGGCCTGGGAGGCGAGATCGCCATTGCGGTCACCATGCTGGCCGAGTTCTGCTCCAGCAAGTTCCGTGGTACGGCGGTGGGGCTGGTCAACGTCGGTGCCGGCGGCATGGGCAATTTCCTGGCACCGGCCTTCGGCTTGCTGGTCTTCACCCTGTTCCCGGGCGAGAACAGCTGGCGCTGGCTGTTCTTCTGCCTGATGCTGCCGGCCCTGCTGGGTGCCTTCTACCGTCGCTACATCCCGGAGACCCCGCGCTTCCTGCTGTCGCGCCACAAGATCGCCGAGGCCAATCAGGTGCTGGCGCGCCTGGCCAGCGGCAAGCTGTCCGGCCCGGCGCCGCAGGGCCAGACCTGGATCAGCGATGATGGCAAGCGCGAGCAGGCGGCACCGGTGAAGGTACGCTCGATGGAAATCTTCCAGGGGGCGCTGGCCCGCCGCACGCTGCCACTGTGCATTGCCATCTGGATGACCTATGGCGCGCAGATCTCGGTGTTGACGCTCATGCCGACCATCCTGGTGAGCCTGGGTTACACCATGTCCAAGAGCCTGTTGTTTACCATGGTGATGCAGAGCGGCAGCCTGCTGGGTGCAATTGCCGCCTCGGCCTTCGGCTTCCACCTGCCGCGCAAGCGCGTGCTGACGGCAGGTGCCATCGGCGCCTGCCTGGCGGCGCTGACCATCGGTTTCCTGGCCAAGAACATCGTGCTGATCCTGGCGGCCGGTGCGGTATTCCAGTTCTTCGTGCTGCTGCTCAACACCACCATCTGGATCTTTGCGCCGGAACTCTATCCCACCCGGGTGCGCGCCTTCGGCACCGCCTTCATCCTGGCCACCGGCACCGCTGCCGGCGCCTTCATGCCGCTGGTGGCCGGACGCCTGTTCGACGCCTTCGGTCTGGCCGGCGTGTTCGGCATGATCGCGGCCATGTATGGCATCTTCACGCTGGCCGTGCGCACCGTTCCCGAAACCTATGGCAAGTCGCCCGATGCGCCGCTGCAGGACGACGCCCCCGAAGCGCCGGTGCAGGCGGTGGCCGCGCGTAGCTGATGCATTTTCTGTCGAGACTGGCATGCCGCATATCCTGCTGATCAACCCCAACGCTTCCCGTGCCACCACCGACATGATGGTGGCCATCGCCCGCGCCGAGCTGCCGGCCGCTTATGGCATCAGTGGCGTCAGTGCCGGGCGGGGGCCGGGGATGATCGTCAATGCCGACGAGCTGGCGGCGGCCGCGCCCGAGGTGGAACGCAACTGGCGCGAGGCCGGGCGGCATAGCGTGGGCGCGATCATCAGCGCCTTCGGTGATCCGGGTATCGAACGCCTGCGCGCGCTGGATGGACGCCCGGTGGCAGGCCTGTGCGAAGCCTCGATGCTGGAGGCCGCCCAGGGCGGTCGCCGTTTCGGCATCGCCACCGTTACGCCGGAACTGGCCGGGGTGATCGGCGAGAAGGCGGTGCAGGCCGGGGTAGGCGGACTCTATACCGGTATCCGCCTGACGGCGGGCGATCCGCGTGTGCTGGCGACCGATCCG
The DNA here is from genome assembly GCF_035644555.1 of Herbaspirillum sp. Taxonomy (GTDB): domain Bacteria; phylum Pseudomonadota; class Gammaproteobacteria; order Burkholderiales; family Burkholderiaceae_D; genus Herbaspirillum. The sequence continues at coordinate 83,283 of NZ_DASQOH010000043.1, read as the reverse complement.
CAGGCACTGGAAGAGGCCCTTGCCCAGGCCGTGCGCGAATGCGTGGAGATCGATGGCGCGCAGGCGGTGGTGATCGGCGGCGGCCCGCTGGGCCAGGCGGCCATTGCCCTGGCACGGCGATTCACGGTGCCGGTGATCGCACCGATCCCGGCAGCGGTGCGTCATCTGCTGAAGTCCTTGCAGGCGCTGGAGGCGGCAGCCTGAAGATTGCCTGCAGGCCCTTGAGCGCAGCAGCGCTCACAGCATCGCCAGCGGCACCTTGCGGCGGGGCGGCGGAAAGGCGGCATCCAGTTCCTTGAGGTCGGTCTCGTCCAGGGCCAGCGCCAGGCAGGCGCGGTTGGCCTCGACGTGGGCGACGTCGGCCGCCTTGGGAATGGCGATCACGCCCGGTTGTCGCATCACCCAGGCCAGCGCCACCTGCGCCGGCGTCGCGCCGTGACGTTGCGCTACGGCGTGCAAGGCCGGGTTCTTCAGGATGCGCCCTTGTTCGATGGGCGAATAGGCCATGACGGCCATCCCGTTTTCCTGCGCCTGCGGCAGCAGGTCGTATTCGATGCCGCGACGGGACAGGTTGTAGAGCACCTGGTTGCACAGGCTGTGCTCGCCCTCCGGTTCCTCCAGCAATTCCGCCATGTCGTCGGTATCCAGGTTGCTCACTCCCCAGCCACCGATCTTGCCTTGCGCCACCAGGGCCTGCATGCCTTCGATGGTCGCGGCCAGTGGATGGGAGCCGCGCCAGTGCAGCAGGTAGAGATCGATATGCTCGGTGCCCAGGCGCTTGAGGCTGGCCTCGCAGGCGGCGATGGTGCCGCGCTTGCTGGCGTTGTGCGGCAAGACCTTGCTGACCAGATAGACCTGTTCGTGCCGGCTGGCGATGGCCTGTGCCACGATGCGTTCGGCATTGCCGTCGGCGTACATCTCGGCCGTATCGATCAGGGTCATGCCCAGATCGATGCCGGCCTGCAGGGCGCGTACCTCGGTGGCGGCAGTGGCGCGGGATTCGCCCATGTTCCAGGTACCTTGTCCGAGAACGGGGACCTGCGCGCCATTGCGCAGCGTGATCAGCGGGATGGGCTTCATCTGTGGCTCCAGCAAGAGGGGTGAAAAGATTGGATGGGAAATCATTAGAACCCATTTTCGCCATCGGTTCATCGCGCTGCGCCAATGGTGCTCATCCATGCCCGGCCGATCGCCGGTGATGCTGTCAGGCAATATGGCCGCAGTGCGCCGATTGTGGCGGCGTCCAACTACTGGCATGATCGCAGCCAATCAAAAAGGGAATCCGGGGGAAAGTCCATGCTGCGTCGTTTGCGTACCGCCTTTGGCAAATACTGGGCGCGCTGGTTGCTGGCGCTGGTACTGACCGGCGTGGCGGGTGCACAGGTCATGGGCATGCTGCCCAACCGCCTGGTGGAGCGACTGGACCTGTTCTTCTATGACCTGCGCATGCGGGTGGCCAAGCCCGACCTGGACCCGCGCATCGTCATCATCGACATCGACGAAAAGAGCATCGCCGAGATCGGCCGCTGGCCCTGGAGCCGCGACGTGGTGGCGCAACTGGTGCGGCAGATGACGCAGACCTACCAGGCGCAATCGGTGGGCTTCGACGTGGTGTTCGCCGAGCCCGATACCAGCTCCGGCTATGGCCGGCTGGAACAGCTGGCGCAGGGACCGCTGAAGGATGTGCCGCAGCTGGCGCGACAGCTGCAGGTGCTCAAGCCGCAGATGGACTACGATGCCCGCCTGGCCGAGGCCCTGCAGGGGCAGCCGGTGGTGATGGGCTATAACCTCTCCAATGAGTCGGGTGCCATCGCCAAGGGGCAGTTGCCACCGCCGGCCTTCAGCGTGGCCGACCTGGGTGGTCGTGCGCTGGACGTGACCCACTGGCAGGCCTACGGTGCCAACCTGCCGCAGTTGCAGGCGGCGGCCCGGGCGGGCGGCTTCTTCAATCCCATCCCGGATGATGACGGCCTGATCCGCGCCGTGCCGCTCATTGCGCAGGTGGGTGATCATTTCTACGAATCGCTGGCACTGGCGACCTCGCGCGTGGCGCTGGGTGGCAGGCGCATCAAGCCGGTCTTCCTGCAGCGCCAGGATGTGCTGTTCGAGGGGCAGTTGCGCGACTACGGTGCACTTGCCGGCATTGCCGTGGAAGCCAGGCCGCAGCCCCTGTTCATCCCGGTGGAGCGGCACCTGACCACGCTGGTGACCTATCGCGGCGCCGGCGGGCCCAAGGGCGGCGCCTTCCGCTACGTGCCGGCGGTGGACGTGATCCGCGGCACCTATCCGCATGACCAGCTGGATGGCCGCATCATGCTGGTCGGCACCACCGTGCCGGGCCTGAACGACCTGCGGGCCACGCCGGTCAACCCGGTCTACCCGGGGGTGGAAATCCACGCCAACCTGATTGCCTCCATCATCGACGACGACTTCAAGGCGCGGCCCGATTTCGCACAGGGTTACGATGCCCTGCAGGTACTGCTGGTGGGACTGCTGCTGGGCCTGCTGTTGCCGATGCTGGGTCCGCTGGCATCGATGCTGCTCACGCTGGCTGCCGGCGGTGCCCTGGGCGGACTCAACTTCTGGCTCTACGACAGCGCCGGGATGGTGCTCCCGCTGGCCACCGCGCTGCTGCTGGTGGCGCTGCTGTTCATCAGCAACCTGGCCTGGGGCTACCTGTTCGAGTATCGCAACCGCAAGGCCATCGTCAATCTGTTCGGTGAATATGTGGCGCCGGAGCTGGTCGCCGAAATGGCGGCCAATCCAGAGAGCTACAACATGGAGGGCGAGATCCGCGAGCTGACCGTGATGTTTTCCGACGTGCGCGGTTTCACCACCATCTCCGAGAGCCTGCAGCCCAATGAGCTGCGCGAGTACATCAACGTCTACCTCACGGCGATGTCGGAAGACATCCGCGGCAATCGCGGCACCCTGGACAAGTACATCGGCGACGCCGTCATGGCGTTCTGGGGTGCACCGCTGGAACTGCCCGACCACGCCGCGCGGGCCGTCGCCACGGCGCTGAAGATGCAGCAGACCACGCTGCTGCTCAACGAGGAATTCATCCGTCGCAACTGGCCGCCGCTGAAGATCGGTATCGGCCTCAACAGCGGGCAGATGCGCGTGGGCGACATGGGCTCGAAGATCCGCAAGGCGTATACGGTCATGGGGGATGCGGTGAACCTGTCCTCGCGACTGGAATCGATCACCAAGGTCTATGGCGTGGGTGTGCTGGTGGGCCAGGCCACGCGTCAGGCCGCGCCGCAGTTCGCCTACCGCGAGCTGGACCGGGTGCGGGTCAAGGGCAAGAACGAGCCGGTGCCGATCTACGAACCGCTGGCGCTGGAGAGCGAACTTGACGCCGGCCTGAGCGCCGAGGTCGAGCGCTGGCATGCGGCGCTGGCACTGGTGCGCGCGCAACGCTGGGACGATGCACAGGCGGCCCTGCAGGTATTGCAGCAGGAACAACCGCGCGGTCTCTATACGCTCTATCTGGAGCGCATCGCCCATTATCGCCAGGCGCCGCCACCGGCCGACTGGGATGGCGTCACCACCTTCGAGACCAAATGAGCCGGGGCCACCTCGTGTTTCATCGCGCCGCCTCCGGACCCGCTCGGGCGGGCGCGCTGGACAGTTGTTCCCGGCCGCTGGGGAGCGTTGGAATTCTTTACATGTCCTCGGCGCGGATCATTTCCATGCGGCAATTTCGTCTCGCTTAAAGTGGCGCAAACGCCCACTGGAGGCGGTTAAACGTCAATTGTTGTCGACGCCGTCAGGAGTAGTCAGTATACTTTACAAGCATCAATAAGCGCTGCCACCCGGCAAGGTGACAGCGTCTCCGGCAGCGATCCACCCCTCCCGCAAGAAGGGGAACGTCGGCGGTCGGAGATTTCTGCTTCAGGGGTTCCTTTTCGCGTTTTCGCAGGTGTGTCTCTCCGTGGTCAGGGCATCGGTGTGCCGTCCGCGCGTGCAGACCTGCGCCATCGATCAGGGGTGATCGGGCCGGCGCGGCGCGTGAAGGACAGGGAGTGCGTCGCACCGGCGATGCGCATCGCAAACAAGAAAACAGGGAGGGCCTTGCCGCAGGCGAGGCTGCTGAGACGATGAAACGATGCTTGCAGCATTACGTGATGGGGATGGCGCTGCTGGGTGCGGCCGTCGGTGCCGTGGCGCAACCGCTGGCTTCCGGGCCGACCGCTGCGGCGCCGGCGCCCAATGATGAGCGCTTCGATATTCGCAGCTACCAGGTGCAGGGCAACAGCCTGCTGCCGCAATCCCGTATCGATGCGGCGGTGGCACCCTTTACCGGTACCGGGCGCGTCTACGGCGATATCCAGCAGGCCCTGGAAGCCCTGGAAAATGCCTATCGCAGTGCCGGCTACAGTGCCGTCCAGGTCAGCGTGCCGGAGCAGGAGCTGAGCGGCGGGGTGGTGCGGCTGGAGGTGGTCGAGGCGGCCATCGGCAAGGTGGTGGTGAGCGACAACCGCTATTTCAGCGAACAGAACATCCGCGCCAGCCTCCCCGATTTGCAGGAAGGGCGTACGCCCAACCTGCGCCGTATTTCCGAATCGGTGCAACTGGCCAACGACAATCCGGGCAAGCAGGTCAACGTGACCCTGACGGCTTCCGAGGTCAGCAACCAGATCGATGCCGCCATCGCGGTCAAGGATGAAAATCCGCTGCGCCTGCTGCTCACCGCCGACAATACCGGCAGCGCCGATACCGGCCGCTGGCGCACCGGTGTGGCCCTGCAGCATTCCAACCTGTTCAACCGCGACCACGTGGCCACGGTGGCCTATACCACCTCGCCCGATGCGCCTTCCGGCGCCAAGGTCGACCTGTATTCCCTGGGCTACCGGATACCGCTGTACGCGCTGGGCGACAGCCTGGATTTCATCTACGGTAAATCCAATGTCAGCTCGGGTCAGACGCTGGCCCTCAATTCCACCCTCAACATCACCGGCCGTGGCGAAGTCTATGCACTGCGCTGGAACCATTTCTTCGCCCGCAGCGGCGAGTGGAGCAGCAAGCTGGTCTTCGGTGCGGACTACAAGAAGGTCGAATCCTCCTGCGCCATCGCCGGCGGCCTGCTCAATGGCGCCAGCATCAATACCTGCGTACCGTACTCGACCCTGCCGCTGTCGGTCAGCTACAGCGCGCAGCGCCAGAGCGTGGGTCAGATCATCGACTACAACCTCGGCATCGCCCGCAACATGGCCACCGGCCAGGTGCGGCGCAACGATACCCTGAACGTGACGGATCGCTATTCGCTCTTCACCGGTTCGCGCCGCTCGATGGACAATTTCATCGCCATCCGGGGCGGCGCCTCCTGGTTCAAGGGCTTCGAGAGCGACTGGCAGGTGCGCCTGGCCAGCACCTTACAGATTTCTCCGCATGCTCTGCCGCCGGTGGAACAGTTCGGCCTGGCCGGTGCCAACACCGTGCGCGGCTTCACCGAGCGCGCCGTGGCCGCCGACAGCGGCGTGGTACTCAACAGCGAAGTCTATACCCCCGACCTGCTGGCGCGGCGCGAGCTGCGCGGCAACATGCGGCTGCTGGCCTTCTTCGATGCCGGCCGCGGCGCCAACAACAATGTGACCTCGGTCTCTACACTGCCCTCCACGGTGACGCTGGCCAGCTTCGGTGCCGGCGTACGCTACACCCTGGGCCGCGATTTCAGCCTGCGCCTGGACGTGGCGCGCGTGCTGCTCAATGGCAATTCGGTGACCGAACAACGCGGCGATCTCAACGCCCATCTGAGCGCAATCCTGGGGTTCTGACATGACTTCGACATCCACCTCCGCTTCTGCTTCCACGCTACGCCCGGCTCAGCCGGCCATCGAATTGCTGCCGCCGTCGATCACGGTGCGGGTGGGCAAGCGCAAGCTGACCCTGTCCTGGCGCCCCAGCAAGCCGCTGCCGCAACTGCTGTCGCGTCTGCTGCGTCGCTCCTGGCAACGCCTGCTGGCGCCCGGCCTGCGCATCTCGCTGGCGGCGGCCGCGGTGTGCGGTGCCTGGCAGGCACCGGTACTGGCGGCGGCGCCCGCGCCCGGTACCCTGCCTACCGGCTGGAGCGTGGTCAATGGCAATGTCACCTTCAACCAGAACGGCAGTACGCTCAACATCAACCAGCTCTCGCCGCAGGCCATCGCCCAGTTCGCTTCCTTCAGCATCGGCGCCAATGCCGCGGTCAACGTCAACCAGCCCAATGCCGCAGCGGCATTGCTGGCCAAGGTGAGCGGTGCGGATATCTCGCAGATCTACGGCAAGCTGTCCGCCACCGGCACCGTGGTGTTATACAACCCCAACGGCGTGGTGATCGGCCCCAGCGGTACCATCGATGCGGCGCGTTTCATCGCCACCTCGCTGGCCATCAGCGATAGTGATTTCCTGGCCGGCAAGCTCAACTTCGCCAGGCAGGGTACGGCCGGTCTGGTGGACAACCAGGGCAAGATCGAATCGGCCACCGGTGGCAGCGTCTACCTGATCGGCAGCAGTGTCTCCAACAGCGGCATCATCAAGAGCCCGCAGGGCGAGGTGATCCTGGCCGCCGGCCAGACCGTGACCCTGGCCGATACCGCTACGCCGGGCGTGACGGTCAACGTCACCGGTAGCGCCGGCAACGTCACCAACCTGGGCAGCATCACCGCCGAAGCCGGGCGCATCGGCGTGGCTGCAGGCCTGATCACCAACAGCGGCGTCATCAGCGCCTCTAGCGTGGTGCGCGAAGGTGGTCGCATCTTCCTGCGGGCTTCGCAGGACCTCACCACCACCGCCAGTTCCAGCATCACCGCCGATGGCACCAAGGGCGGCAACGTCACGCTGTTCGCCAGCAACAAGGCCTTCATCGATGGCGATGTCTCGGCCACCGGCGCGCCGGGGCAGGGCGGTTTCGTCGAAACCTCGGGCCTGAAGCAACTGGACGTGGTGAAGGTGCCCACGGTCGGTTCGGGCGGCACCTGGCTGATCGATCCGTATGATCTGGAGGTGGTGGCCAATGGCACCCTGACCGGCAGTGGTGGCAGCTGTGGCACCTCCTATGCCGTGTATTCCGGTGAAGACGGCTCGCAGATCAGCGCCAGTACCATCAGCAACCAGCTCAACAACGGCACCAGCGTGCGCCTGACGACAGGCACGGATGGCGGCGACCAGGCCGGCAACATCACCGTCAGCGCCGCCATCGAAAAGACCAGTGATTACAATGCGACGTTGACGCTGCAGGCAGCCAACAACATCACCATCAACGCCAACATCACCAGCACGGCGGGCAAGCTGGACCTGAACCTCGAAAGCGGCTACCAGGAAGTGCAGACGGACAGTTTCAGGGTGGCGGTGGTCAGTTCCAGTCACCAGACGACCATCGGCAATAATGCGCGCGTCGTGCTCAACGGTGGCACGATGGACGTCAAGGATGGCTCCAACAAAGGGAATCTGCTCATCAGCAATGGCACGGTCGATCTCGGTACGGGAGGGTTGTTGACTGCCGCTGCCCTGGAGCTGGGCAGTGCCGGCGTATTGACGATGAGCGGCAGCCAGCTCAACGTCGATTCGGTGAACAACAATGGCACCGTGAACCTGTTGGCCGGTGGCAGCAACAACCTGTCCGTGGGCAGCGGCGGGATCAGCAACAACGGCACCATCAACGTCAATTCCAGCGCTTCGGTCACCTCCAGTGGCGATGTGGTCAACAATGCCAACGGCAAGATACTGCTCAATGCAGCCAGTACAGCCCTGACCGCATCGGGTAATGCCACCTGGACCAACAATGGCACGCTCAACATCAGCGGCGTGGGCCAGAACCTGAGCCTGGATGGTTCGAACGGACTGGTCAACAATGGTCAGATGAACCTGGGCAACCAGACCGCCATCCGCGGCAGCAATAATAGCTTCACCAACAACGGCACGCTGACCATGGCCGGCGCCACGATCAGCGTCAAGCAGATCACCAATGAGGCCAACGGCACCATTTCCGGAAACGGCACGCTCACCGCCAGTGGTTCGGTCATCAACAACGGTACCCTGGCGCCGGGTGGCGATGGCACGGTGGGCAGCCTCACCATCACTGCCAACAGTTTCACGCAGAATGCGGTCGGCAGAATGCTGGTCGACATCGCCGGCCCAAGCAGCTATGACCGCATCACCCTCAACACCAGCTCGGTCAACCTGGACGGTACCCTCAAGACACGACTGCTCGGCAACTATGTTCCGACGAGCAACGCCAGCTTTGATGTCTTCGATTTCGGTTTCAGCGAATCCGGCGTCGGGGACAGCTATTTCCGCTACGTGACCGGCGATGTGGTCAAAGTCGGTAGCGACGAGAAGATGATCAAGGCGGTCTACGGCTCGGGTGGCTCGCTCAGCCTGCAGTTCAGGGGCGCCGAGACCTTCTACGCGGCTAACAGCGAGGGTGGTTGGGGCAGCCGCTACAGCTGGGCCGACAGCCAGGGGGAGAGCACCAGCGACACCTATCTTCCGACCCAGATCGATACCGTGATCATCGCGGCCAACACCAGCCTGCGGCATGACAGCGGGGATGACGTGATCGGTAGTCTGCAGATCGCCCAGGGCGGCCAGCTGTATCAGCAGAGCGGCAACCTGACGGTGCGCAACAGTGCCAGCATCCAGGGGACGGCCAACGTCAGTGTCGGCAGTTCGGCGGCTGCCAATGCCACCACGGCCCTGGTCCTCAATGGCACCACCAGCGGCAATGGCACCCTCAACATCGGCGGTACTGACATGATCGAGGGGGAGACCACGCTCCTGAAGGGCAGCGTGACCATCGCCAATGCCTCGCAGTCCGGCATGACGGTCAATCTGACCGCCGGTAACCTGACACTGGGTGGCGATGTCCGTCTGTCCAACCTGACCGTCTCCAACGGCACCGTGACCGGCAATACCGGCTCGCGCCTGGTGGTGGCCGAAGGCTTTACCCAGACCGGTGGCAACCTGACCCTGGCCGACGCAGCGCTGTCGCAGGCCAGCGGCGCTCTGGCCGTGGGCAATATCACCGCCAACAACCTGGTACTGGAAGCGCAGAGCGGCAACGTCAGCCAGAACAGCGGTACTTCGCTGCGGGTGAAGCGGCAGTTGATCGCGGCGGCCACCAGCGGCATCAAGCTCAGCAATTCGGGTAACCAGGTGGCCGGCTTCGCGGCCAACAACAACGGCACGGGGGACATCAGTTTCACCAACTCGCTCAATACCAGCGACGCCAGCGTGGTCAGCATCAATGGCGTGAACACCACGCGCGGCAATATCAGCATCGACAATACGGGCGGTGCGCAGACCACGGCCATCGGCAGCAATGCCGATTTCCTCGGCAGTCTGCCCACCAGCGCCAATGGCACGGTCACCAGCGCGGCCAGCAAGCTGTCGCTGCTGGGTATCAACACCACCGGCCAGGTCAAGAGTTCCAACGGATCCGTGAGCCTGGTCACGCATAGCCCGCTGACCATCGGTTCGGGCGGCGTGAGCGCCACCGGCAGCATCACGCTGACCGCCGGCGCCTCCTCGGGCAGCAATGACACGCTGATCGTCAATGGCGTACTGGTCTCCACCGGCGGCAACATCACGCTCTCGGCCGGCGATTCGATGACCATCAATGCCAACATCTCCACCTCGCCGCCGGGCGTGGCGCTGCTATCGGTGGATTCGGGCGCGGTGATCGGTTACGCCCAGGGGGTGACCATCACCGACGCCAACGGAACCCGCACGCCGGTCGCGGCGAGCAGTAGCAGTGGCAGCAGTGGCAGCAGCAGTTCGGCTACCAGCCAGACTGCGCAGGCGGTGCAGCAGCAGCAGAACCAGCAGAGCCAGAACCTGCAGGCCACGCTGAACAATGCGCAGCTGTCCGATACGGCGGCCTACCATACCGGCGATGTCGTGCAGCAGAACAATGCCAGCGGTCAGACCGTGGGCGGTACTGCCGACAACTTCGGCGATGAGGGTGCGGATCGCAAGCAGGTCAAGAAACCGCTGCCGATGTGCACCTGATCAACCGGATGAATTGAGCCTATGAAATCCTTCAAGCAAAACCTGCCGGGGCTGATCCGGCATCATGTGGTCGCGCAACTGCTGGCGCTGGGCCTGGCACTGTGGTTGCTGGCCGGGACTGCACCGGCCCACGCCCAGGGGCAGCCGGTGGTGGGCCAGGTGACCCATCTGTCGGGCGTACTCACGGCGCGTCATGCCGACGGTTCGCGCGTGGTGCTGGCGGTGAAGTCGGCGATCCTGCAGGGCGATACCCTGATCACCGAGCGTGAGACCTACACCCGCGTCAAGTTCCTGGACAATGCGGAGATCGTGCTGCGGCCGGGTACCGAAGTGGCGGTGAACAAGTACATCTATGACGAGAAGGAGCCCAAGAACGACTCGGTGGCCATCGGACTGGTCAAGGGCGGCCTGCGCGCCGTGACCGGGCTGGTGGGCAAGCGTAATCACGAAGCCGTCAACTTCGATACGCCCACGGCCACCATCGGTATCCGCGGCACCCATTTCGGCGCCCTGTACTGCCAGAACGATTGCGCCGGCGTGCCAACGCCGAGCGGGCAACCGCCGGCCAATGGCCTGCATGTGGATGTGGTGACCGGTGCCATCTTGGTCAGCAACCCGGGCGGTTCGCAGCTCTTCAGCGCGGGTCAGTTCGGATACGTGCAGTCGATGAACGTGCCGCCGGTGATCATACCGCCGTCGCAGGGCGTACCGGTGACCATGCCGCCGTCCATCAGCAGCAATGCCAACAATGGCACGCAGAAGATCGGCGCGGCCAAGCTCGATGCCTGTGTAGTGCAGTGAGGCAGGGCATGCAGGCGTACCTGCATGCCTGAGCGAAAAGGGCGCCGGCACTTGCGTGCGGCGCCCTTTTTGCTGCCGCCCGGGTGGCTCAGAATTCGAGAATGGTGCCGGTGGCGAGCATGCGCGGTTGATGAGGGCCGCTGCCCTGGCTGATCTGGCTGGCGATCTCCTGCAGCTGACCGGGTTTGGCATGGGTGACCAGCACCTCGGGCCGGCCCTGCAGCTGTTGCAGCTCCTGCAGCAGCAGGCTGGGGCACAGGTGCTTGGACAGCAGCGCCAGTTCGCGGTCGCGGTCGGCGAAGGCGGCTTCGATGATCAGATAGCGCAGGGCGTCGATGCGGTTGAGTGCTTCCCACAGCGCCGGACAGATCGAGGTGTCGCCGCTGAAGGCCAGCGAGCCGCCGCTGTGCTCGTTGCGCAGGTGGTAACCCACCGCCGGCACGGTGTGCGAGGCTGGCAGTGGCGTGATGCTGCGCTGGCCGATGCGCACCGTCTGGCCGGGTTCGAGGGTGGCGAAGCGCAGGAAGGGTCGCTCGGCATTCGGGATGACGCTGAAGTCCGGCCAGATGTGCCAGTTGAAGATATGCTTGCGGATGATCTCCATGGTCTGGGCGGTGGCATGCATGGTCAGTGGCGTGCTGCGCATGTCGCCCACGCTGTCGATCATCAGGGGCAGGCAGGCGATGTGGTCCAGATGGGCATGCGTGATGAAGACGTGATCGATGGCCGCCAGTCGCTGCAGCGACAGGTCGCCCACGCCGGTCCCGGCGTCGATCAGGATATCGTCATCGATGAGCAGGGAGGTGGTGCGCATGCCATTGCCACCGATGCCCCCGCTGCAGCCGAGAATTTCTATGCGCATCGTCGTTGCCGCTTATAGAGTGTTAGTTTCCTGTGCCCGGGCCAGCCCGCCACGGTACAGGTTGCAGCCCGGAAATCCCCACCGGGACTGGTTTTGCGGAATATGTGGCAAATTATGCAACATATCGGGATGGTAAGGGATTCGGGGCCTCAGCGCAATCGGGATATCCCTGAGCGCTACCGTACGGACTTGTGCTGAGAGGCTGCTTGCAAGCGTAGAATTGGAGGCCAATTCCCCCCAAGTTCGCGGCAAGACGCTCTGCGTGGCCGTTCTAGAATCGCCATGATGCCGAAAAAGCATCTGAAAAAAACGCGGACTTGCCATCGGGCAATCACTGCGCCACGTCCATACGCCAACGCTTCAGGGAGCAGCATGTCGCCAGCAGTCCATCCAGCAGCCCAAGCCTGCCACACCGGCCAGTGCCACAACTGCCGTGCGGGGGAGATGGCGACATGAACATCCACGATCTCACCCCCAGCGCCGGCCAGCATCGCGACATCGCGCACCGGCTGGAGCGGCTCACCGAACTGTGCCGCGAGCTGGGCAGCAATCGCGATATCCCCCTGTTGCTTGAACGCATCCTGCTGACCGCGCGTGACATCACCCGCGCCGACGGCGGCACCCTCTATCGCATCACCGAAAGCGGCGACGCGCTGAGCTTCTACATCTCGGTCAACCAGACCCTCAAGATGCACCAGGGCGGCAGCAGCGGTCAGCCGATCTCGATCCCCGACATCGCCCTGACGCTGCCGGACGGCCAGCCCAACCTGGCGGCGGTGGCGGCCTATTCCGCCAATACCCGCAACTCGGTCAACATCCCGGATGTGTACCAGGCCAGTGGCTTCAACTTCAACGGCATGCGCCTGTTCGACGAGAAGTACGGCTACCTGTCCAAGTCCATCCTGACGGTGCCGATGCAGGACCATGAGGGCGAGCTGGTGGGCGTGCTGCAGCTCATCAATGCCATCGACGCCGACACTGGCGAACCGGTCCCCTTCTCCGAGACCGACCAGCGCTTCATCGAGGCACTGGCGTCGCAGGCGGCCATGGCGATGACCAACCAGCAGTTGATCGGTCGCCTGGAAAGCCTGTTCGAAAGCCTGATCAAGCTGATCAACATCGGCATCGGCGAAAAGTCACCGCATACCGGTCGCCATTGCGAGCAGGTGCCGCAACTGGCGATGATGCTGGCCGAAGCCGCGCATAACACCACCGAGGGGCCGCTGGCCGATTTCCGCATGACCGATGCCGACCGCCGCGAGCTGTGGCTGGCGGCGCTGCTGCACGATTGCGGCAAGATCGGCACGCCCAGCCACATCGTGGAAAAGGCGACCAAGCTGGAGACCATCTTCGACCGTATCCACCTGGTCGATACCCGTTTCGAAGTCCTCAAGCGCGATGCCGAGATCCGCATGCTGCAGCAAAAGCTGGCCCTGGGGGCGGCCCTGAGCGCGGAGCAGTCGGCCACGATGGAGGCCGCCCTGCAGGCCGAACTGCTGCAGATGGACGAGGAGCGTGCCTTCCTGCGCAAGATCAACTATGGCAACGAAGGCATGCGCGCCGAAGACCAGCAGCGCGTACTGGATATCGCCGAGCGGACCTGGCGCGGCCCCGACGGCCAGCTACGCAAGCTGCTCGACGACGAAGAGGCCGGCAACCTGCGCATCCGCGCCGGGACGCTCAACGACGCCGAGCGCGCCATCATCAATAACCACATCGTCATCACCATCCGCATGCTGGAGTCGCTACCCTGGCCCAAGCAGCTCTCGCGGGTCACCGAATTTGCCGGCGGCCACCACGAGCGCATGGATGGCAAGGGCTACCCCAAGGGACTGACGCGGGACCAGATGTCGGTGCAGGCGCGCGTCATGGCGGTGGCTGACATCTTCGAGGCCGTCACGGCCGCCGACCGCCCTTACAAGCGCGGCAATACGCTCAACGAGGCGGTGGAGATCCTGGCTGGCTTCAAGGCGCGCGACCATATCGACCCGGACCTGTTCGACCTGTTCGTACGGGAACGCATCTATGAAAAGTATGCCGAAGAGTTCATGCATCCCAGCCAGATCGACGAAGTCGACCTGTCGCGTATTCCCGGTCACGGCGGCTGAGAGCCGAAGCGCCCGGCACAGCTGGGGTATGCTTTGGGCTGTATGAAGTTACCCGTCATTGAAGACGAGACCGCAACGCGCGGGATCGCATCGAGGAAAAGCACCACGTGTCCCAGGCAGTAACCCGATCTTCCGCTCCCGCCAGCCCGCCTGCCAGTTTCCTGCGCCGTCATTGGCGCGGCGATTATTCGCTGGGCCGCTCCTACTGGCTGCACACCGTCCTGCTCACGTCGCTGGTGCCGGCGCTGGCGATCTCGGTGCTGGCGCGCCTGACCAACGACATGCCGGCCCGCTATGGCATGGCCGGCGTGCTGGGCATCGCCGCCTTCAGCTACCTGGCCTGGACCTGGGGCGTCTGCGGCTGCTGGCGTTCGGCCAGCAAGCACGTGGCGCGGGGTGGACGCCGCTGGGCCGAGGTGGTGGTCAAGTTCCTCATCGTCTGTGGTGCCATCAGCATGGCCACCAGTACCTGGCGCGCCGCGCCCTCCCTGCGCGAGCAGTTCGAGATCGCCCTGGGCAAGCAACTGGGGCCGCCGGTGGTCTATCAGTTGCGAGTGGACGGCAAGTCGCTGCTGCTGCAGGGTGGCATGAACGATGGCGCGGCCGATGGCCTGGAACGCCTGCTGCAACAGCATCCTTCGGTGCAGACCGTGGTGCTGTATTCGGCCGGGGGCTGGGTGCGCGAGGGCAAGCTGGTGGGCGAGGTGATCCGTCGCCACCGGCTCAATACCTATGTGGAGCAGGAGTGTTCCTCTTCCTGCACGCTGGCCTTCCTGGCCGGCCGCGACCGCGCCATGGACCCGCGTGCGCATATCGGTTTTCATACGCTCTACACGGTGGGGGGTGACGACCGCATCAACAAGAGCTTCGACCGCAAGCTGACCTTCGATACCTACGGCAAGCTGGGTCTGCCGCACGATTTCATCGAACATATTGCCGATACCCCGGCCGCCCGCAGCTGGTATCCGGAACTGGGCCAGCTGTTACAGGCGGGCGTGCTGACGCGCCTGGCACCGGGCGGCGAGACCGCGCAGATCGCTACCATCGCCACCTCACGCGACATCCTGGAGGCCGAGTTCAAGAAGGGCGCGCTGTTCGACATCATGGCGCGCTACCATCCTGCCGAGTTTGCCCGCACCATCGACCTGGCCTGGGCCAAGGTCCAGGCGCATGCGTCCGATGCCGACATCCTGGCGGTCGGGCGTGAACAGGTCGGCTTGTTGAGCCGCCGCCTGCTGCCGATCGCCTCCGACGAGTCGCTCGCCGAGTTCCAGCAATTGCTGCTGGATGAGGCGGTGGCCTTGCGTGGCATCAGCACGGCGGCCTGCACCGAACTGATCTATCCACGCTCGCGCGCGGACGCCGCCGCCGGCCGCGAGGCGCCGCAGGCCGTGCTGCCGCAGGAATTCGCCAACCGCGAGCAGCAGATGACCCAGCGCCTGTTGCGCGATGCCGATCCGGCCAATGCCGGTCGCTATACCCTGGCCGAGCGTACCCGCGTCTTCCGCAAGGCGCTGGCGCCGCTGACGCAGGAGCAGTTGAAGCTGCTGTCGTCGCCCTTGCGGCGCCAGGCCGATCCGGATGCCACCTGTGATGCCTCCATCGCCTACCTGCGTGCAGTCAACCAGCTGCCGCCGGAAGAGCGCAGGGTGGCGCTGCGGGTCCTGTATTCGCGCAACTGAGGCTGGCCATGACCCCATCTCTCCCTCAACGCCCGCTGGCCGCCATGTTCCGCAGCCTGCTGTCGGCAGTGCTGTGTGGCGTGATCTACACGCTCCTTGCCAGTCCTGCCGCCAACCTGCAGGACAGCACCACCCTGGCGCCGATTGCCGCCCCGGCCCCCGCGCTGATGATCGCGCTGCTGTGGCGCAAGCCGGCGCGCGACTGGTTCCCGTATCTGCTGGCGGTGTTCGTGGCCATGCTGGTGGTGGGCGACCGGGATAGCCTGCCGCTGCAGGTCGACGCCGGTTTCGCGCTGTTGAACGTGGTGCAGATCGTCGCCTGCATCTGGCTGGGACGACGCTTCGTCAGTCGCGACGGGCAGTTCGACGGTCTCTACAAGCTGGGCCGCTTCGTGGCCCTGCTGCCCTTGCTGGTGGTGGCACTGGTGGCTGCCGTGGGGGCAAGCCTGGCGGCCGATGTGATGCCGGCCGGCTGGTGGGCCGAATGGCGCACCCTGCTGGTGGGAAATGGTCTGGCGATCCTGGTACTGACGCCGACCTGGCTGGTCTGGTCGCAGCTGCACTGGCGCAGCCTGCGCGGCGACCGGCCCTCCTTGCTCGGTGCCGCGGCCGTGGTGGGGGTATTGCTGGCCTGTGCCGCCTGCGATTGGTCGGGCGAAGTGCAGCGTGTGCTGCTGTCGCTGGTGCTGGCCGGGGCCGCCCTGTACGGCGGCATGCGCAGTGCCACGCTGGTGACCAGCCTGGCCGCGGTGATGGCGGTTTTGCTCACGCTCTACGATATGGGCCCCTATCGCCAGGAAGGGCTGGACAGCACCTGGAGCCTGCAGGTCGACCTGGCCGGCCTGGCCATGCTGACCTTCTTCATCGCCGTGGCCATGCGCGAGCGGCAGGCGCTGGCGGCACGGATGGAACAGATGCGCCGCTTCGAATCGCTGGGCTTGATGGCCGGTGGCATCGCCCATGACTTCAACAATGTGTTGGGCGCTGCGGGTGGCTATGCCGAACTGGCCCAGGAACAACTGGACCCGGCCGCGCCGGCCCAGCGCCCCCTGTCGGAGGTGGTATCGGCAGTGCGTCGGGGGCGCGAACTGACGGAACAGATCCTGCTGGCGGGACGTCGCGGAGATCGCCAGCGCATCCTGCTGGACCTGCGCGAGCCGGTGGCCGAGGCGGTGCGGCTGGCCCGTCCCTTGTGCCGGGCCGGCGTGGTGATCGAGTTCCGGCCACCGGCCCAGCCGCTGGCAGTACAAGGCCATGCCGGGCAGCTCGCGCGCGTGGCCCTGAACCTGATCCGCAATGCCAGCCAGGCCGCGCGCAGCCGGGTGGTGGTCAGCCTGCATGCCGGAGAGGCGCCAGCCGAAGCGCCCCTGGCCGGCGACTTGCCGCAACAGCAGGCGGTGTGGCTGGAGGTGGTGGATGACGGCAGCGGCATCGCCCCGCAGCACCTGTCGCGGCTGTTCGAACCCTTCTTCACCACGCGCGATGGTCCGGGCGGCAAGGGAACCGGACTGGGTCTGGCCATCGTGGCCGGCATCGCCATCGAACACGAAGGCGGCGTGGCCGTTGCCAGTGATGCCAGGGGCACGCGCTTCCGGCTGCTGCTGCCGGCTGCGGCCGCCACTGACCTGGCGTCGCCAGTGGCAACGCCGGAACCGACGTCCGACGCCGACCAGCCGCACGACGAGCAAGTCGCCAGCGGCCAGGGCCAATGCATCTTCGTGGTCGACGACGATGCGGGCCAGCGCACATTGTGCGCACAATGGCTGGATGCGCTGGGCTATGCGCCCATCGTCTTCGACGACCCGCTGCTGGCGCTGGAGGAATTCGCCCTGGAACCGCTGGCGGTGGATCTGGTGATCACCGACCTGGACATGCCGCAGATGCAGGGTGATGCCCTCATCGCGGCCCTGCGCGAACTGCGCGCCGATCTGCCGGTGGTGTTGTGCTCCGGTCAGGCCCACGTGCTGGACCTGGCAAGGACGCTGGGCGTTGCCGGCCTGACCAAGCCGCTTGAGCGAGCTGCATTGCGACGCGCTATCATGACCGCGCTGCCCGATACCGAACAAGGAACTCCATGAGCACTACCCCTCCCATCCGGGTGCTGGTCGTCGATGACGACCAGGCCATGCGCCAATTGCTGGTCGATTACCTGAGCGGCCACGGCCTCTCGGTCGACAGCGCCGCCACCGGTGCCCAGGCCCAGAGCGCCGTCCAGAAATCGGTCTATGACATGGTGCTGCTGGATCTCGGCCTGCCCGACATCGATGGCGCCGAACTGGCGCGCCGCTGGCGGGCCGAGAGCAGCATGTCCATCATCTGCGTGACCGGGCGCAATGAAGAGGCCGACATGGTGATGGGCCTGGAGCTGGGGGCCGACGATTACATCACCAAGCCGTTTTCGCCGCGCGAAGTGCTGGCCCGCATGCGCGCCGTGCTGCGCCGTACCGCCACGCCAGCCGCCCCTGCGGCGCCGGTGACCCGCAGCAAGCACCCGCGTGCCTACCGCTTCGCCGGCTGGGACCTGAACCTGAACACCCGTCGCCTGACCGCACCGGACCAGCGCCAGGTGAGCCTGACCAATGCCGAATTCAGCCTGCTGGTGGCCTTCCTGGGTGCGCCGGGGCGCATCGTCTCGCGCGAGCACCTGCTGGAGAGCACGCGCGCCTTCGACGAAGTCTATGACCGTGCCATCGATGTCCAGATCCTGCGACTGCGCCGCAAGCTGGAAGCCGATCCCAAGAACCCGACCCTGCTGCGCACCGAGCGCGGCGCCGGTTATTTCCTGGATGCCGAGATCGAGACCCTGTGGGGCTAGTGCGGGACGGTCGGCGCGTCCCTCCCTGACGCATTGCGGTTCCTGCGGCGCACCTGCGCGCCTGTCCATTTTCTGTTCCATGTTTCTTCCATGACCACCGTCACCCCTCCGTCATCGCGCCTGCGCGAACTCCGCCAGAACGTGCTGGCCGGCCTCACCACTTCCTTCGCCCTGGTGCCCGAATGCATCGCCTTCGCCCTGGTGGCGCAGTTGAATCCGCTCATGGGGCTGTATGGCGCCTTCTTCATCTGCACCATCACCGCGCTGTTCGGTGGCCGGCCGGGAATGATCTCGGGCGCCGCCGGTTCGATGGCGGTGGTGATCGTGGCGCTGGTGGTGCAACACGGGGCGCAGTATTTCCTGGCCACGGTGGTGTTGTCAGGCCTGATCATGCTGGCCTTCGGTGCGCTCAGGCTGGGCAAGCTGGTGCGCATGGTGCCGCATCCGGTGATGCTGGGCTTCGTCAATGGCCTGGCCATCGTGATTGCGCTGTCGCAGCTGGAACATTTCCGTACCAGTACGCCGTCCGGGCCGCAGTGGCTGCAGGGGACGTCGCTGTGGATCATGATCGGCCTGACGCTGGCGACCATGCTGGTGGTGTGGCTCCTGCCACGCGTGACCAAGGCCATTCCACCGGCACTGGCAGCCATTCTCGGAGTGGGTCTGCTGACCTACGCCAGTGGCCTGCACACGCGTACCCTGGGCGACATGGCGCAGATCGCCGGTGGCTTGCCGCCGCTGCATCTGCCCAGCGTGCCGTTGACCCTGGAGACGCTGCGCATCATTGGTCCGTATGCGGTGCTCATGGCCATCGTCGGCCTGCTGGAAACGCTGCTGACCTTCAACCTGACCGACGAAATCACCGCCAGCCGTGGCCAGCCCAACCGGGAATGCCTGGCGCTGGGCGCGGCCAATGTGGTCTCGGGCCTGTTCGGCGGCATGGGCGGCTGCGCCATGATCGGTCAGACCATGATCAACCTCGGCTCCGGCGGCCGTTCGCGACTCTCGGGCGTGGTGGCGGGGGTGATGATCCTGCTGTTCATCCTGTTCCTGTCACCGGCCATCGAGCGCATCCCGCTGGCGGCACTGGCCGGCGTCATGTTCGTGGTGGCGCAGGAGACCTTTGCCTGGGGCTCGCTGCGGGTGCTGGGCAAGGTGCCGAGGAACGATGCACTGGTCATCATCGCCGTCACCATCATTACCGTCTTGACCGACCTGGCGGTGGCGGTGTTGTGCGGCATCGTGATCGCCGCGCTCAACTTCGCCTGGGAACACGCACGCGAGGTGCGTGCCGAGGTGGTCGATGAAGAGGATGGCAGCCGTACCTACCTGCCGCATGGCACCCTGTTCTTTGCCTCGACCACGCGCTTCCTGGAACTGTTCGCGACCCAGGACGACCCGCGACAGGTCACACTGGATTGCCGCCACCTGCGCCTGGCCGACCATTCGGCCATTGCCGCCGTGCAGACGCTGGCCGAGCGCTATGTGCGGCTGGGCAAGGACTTGCGCGTGGTGGCACTGTCCCGGCGATGCCGCCAGTTGCTGCAGCGGGCGGGTGTACCGCATGTGGACTGAGCCATGAAAAAAAACGCCCGCCCTCGATAAGGAGGCGGGCCAAAGTACCACGGGAAACTGGTCTGGAAAGCGGCTCGCATCGCAGGATGCGGGCCGTTTTTGTCTGGGTGTGCCGGGATTACAGACCCAGGAAATCCATCTTGCCCAACTTGACGCCCTGGTGACGCAGGATGTCGTAGGCGGTGGTGACGTGGAAGAAGAAGTTGGGCAGGCCGAATACCAGCAGGTATTCGCGCGCGCTCATGCTAAGCTCTTCGCCGCGCAGCTTCATGGTGATGACACGCTCTTCCTGGTCATCGACCGCGTCGGCGGGAATGGATTCGAGGAAGACGATGGTCTTGTTGATGCGGGCCTGCAGTTCGTCGAAGCTGGTCTCGTCATCGCTGAAGGCCGGCGCGGCCACGCCCGAGAGACGGCTGGCGGTGGCCTTGGCGGTGTCGCTGGCGCGCTGTACCTGGGCGGTCAGCGGATACATGTCTTCGTACAGGCGTGCCGAGAGCAGCTGCTGCGGTTCCAGCTTGTGCTGGTCGGCATGTTGCTCGGCCTTGTCGAGCAGGGAGGACAGATTGTGCAGGGCGCGGATCAGCGGGGTGATGCCGACTTCGTGCAGGGTGATGGACATTTTTTTTCCTGGGATGAAGGTGGATGACAGTCTCCGGATGCGCTAGCGCATCCGGAGACTGGAACATTACTGCCGTGAAGATACCTGCGTCCCAGCCGGCTGCGGCGCACTCCAGCCGCCGCCGAGGGCGCGGATCAGGTTGACCGTGGAGCGGGCGCGCTCGCCATCGAGAGTGACCGAGGCGCGCTGCAGTTGCAGCACGGTGCGGTCGGCATCGATGACGTTGAAGTAGCTAACCGCGCCTTCACGATACTGGGTGTGCGAGAGTCGGGCCGCACGCGAGGACGCGGCGACCGCTTCGTCCTGGGCGCGGTTCTGGTCGTCCAGGATGCGCAGGTTGGCCAGGTTGTCTTCCACTTCGCGGAAGGCATTGAGGACCGTGCCGCGATAGGTGGCGACCTGTTCTTCATAGCTGGCGCGGGCGCGATCGACACCGGCCTGGCGACGGCCGCCATCGAAGATCGGCATGGTCAGGGCAGTGCCCACCAGCGGGCCCAACAGGAAGGTACGGCTGGACCAGTTGAAGAGATCACCCAGTTGGGCCGACTCGTAGCCCAGACCACCGGTCAGGTTAAGGGCAGGGAAGAAGGCCGACTTGGCCACGCCCACGCGGGCATTGGCGGCGGCCATGGCACGTTCGGCGGCAGCGATGTCGGGACGGCGCTCCAGCAAGGCCGAGGGCAGACCGGCCGGAACCGAGATCGCCAGTCGCTTCAGCGGTTGCGGCGGTAGCGCGAACTCGGCCGGGGTACGGCCCAAGAGGATGGCCAGGGCGTGTTCGGCGGTGGCGCGCTGGCGGGCAATGCCCAGCGCTTCCGATTGGGCCGAGGCCAGTTCGGCGCGGGCGCGGGCCACGTCCACCTCGCTGATGTCGCCTTCATCGAAACGGCGCTGTACCAGGCGCAGCGATTCCTGGCGCAGGTCGACGGTGCCGCGATAGAGCTCGGCGGCGGCATCCAGTTCGCGCACCTGGAAATACTGTTGCGCGACGTCCGCCTGCAAGGCCAGCAGCACCGAGTGGAACAGCGCTTCGCTGCGCTGGGCATCGGCGGTGGCGGCGTCCACGGTGGAGGCGACGCGGCCGAACAGGTCGACCTCATAGGACACGCCCAGTTGTGCCCGATACAGGGTGTTGGGCTGGGTATTGGCATCGGCCGGCAAGCCTTGCGAGGCCGGCGAGGGCCGTTGACGCGTGGCACCCAGACCGGCGTCGATCTGCGGGAAGTAGCCGGAGCGTGCATCGCGGGTCAGTGCGCGTGCCTGGCCCAGCCGCGCGGCGGCCGCCTTGAGGTCCTGGTTGGCTTGCTGAGCGCGGTCTTCCAGGGCGTTCAACTGATCATCGCCGAAGATCTTCCACCATTCGCCACGGGCGATGTCTTCGGCGGGCTGGGCGGCCTTCCATTGGCTGCCGTTTTCACCGGTCTGGGTGATGGGGGCGGCTTCCTTGAAGGCGGCCGGGGTATCCACCGAGGGACGCTCGTAGGTAGGGGCCACCGAGCAGCCTGCCAGCACCAGCAAGGTGGCCAGCAGGGCCGAGCCGATGCGCACGGGGCGCAGCAGGCGGGTCATCGATTGAGTCATCATTTTTCTTGCTCCATTCATGGGCTGATCCGGGGGATCAGCGATCATCCTGCGGGCCAGGGGCGGCGTGGCTCACCTGCGGCACGTGCGAACCGGCGGTCATCGGCGCTTCATGATGCGAGGCCGAATGCAGCTGGCGGCGGTCGATGGTGCGCAGCAGGACGTAGAACACCGGGGTCAGGAACAGACCGAACAGGGTCACGCCCAGCATGCCGAAGAACACCGCGATGCCCATCGCATGGCGCATTTCCGAACCGGCGCCAGAGGAAGTCACCAGCGGCACCACACCCATGATGAAGGCGATCGAGGTCATCAGGATCGGGCGCAGACGCAGGCGGCTGGCTTCGATGGCGGCTTGTATGGCGCTGCGGCCCTGCATCTCCAGTTCGCGGGCGAATTCCACGATCAGGATGGCGTTCTTGGCCGACAGGCCCACCAAGACCATCAGGCCGATCTGGGTGAAGATGTTGTTGTCGCCACGGGTCAGCCAGACGCCGGTCAGGGCGGCCAGGATGCTCATGGGGACGATCAGGATCACGGCCAGCGGCAGGGTCAGGCTTTCATACAGGGCAGCCAGCACCAGGAACACCAGCAGCACGCTGATCGGGAACACCCACACGCCGGCATTGCCTGCGAGGATCTTCTGGTAGGTCAGGTCGGTCCATTCGAACTTGATGCCACGCGGCAGGGTTGCTGCTGCCACGCGTTCGGCGGCCGCCTGGGCCTGGTCCGAGGAGTAACCCGGGGCCGGGCCGCCGTTGATGTCGGCGGCGGTGTAGCCGTTGTAGCGCACCACCATTTCCGGGCCGAAGGTCTGCTTGACCTTCACCACCGAGGACAGCGGCACCATCTCACCGGCGCTGTTGCGGGTCTTCAGTTGCGCGATGTCCTCGGCCTTGGCGCGGAAGGGCGCGTCAGCCTGGGCACGGACCTGGTAGACACGGCCGAAGCGGTTGAAGTCGTTCACGTACAGCGAACCCAGGTAGATCTGCATGGTGTTGAAGACATCGGTCACCGGGATGCCGAGCTGCTTGGCCTTGACGCGATCCAGTTCCACATCCAGTTGCGGGACGTTGATCTGGTAGCTGGAGAACATCGGACCCAGCGCCGGTTCCTTGGCGGCGGCCTTCATGAAGGCCTGTGCGGCCTTGTCCAGTTCGGCGTAGCCCAGTGCGTCACGGTCTTCGATCTGCATCTTGAAGCCACCCAGGGTACCCAGGCCCATCACCGGCGGCGGCGGGAAGACCGCGGTGAAGGCTTCCTTGATGCCGCCGAACTTCTTATTCAGCGAGGCGGCGATGGCATTGCCCGAGAGCTCCTTGCTCTTGCGCTCTTCGAAGGGCTTCAGGCCCACGAAGACGATACCGGCCGAGGAACTGTTGGTGAAACCGTTGATGGACAAGCCGGGGAAGGCAATGGCGCTGGCCACACCGGGTTCCTTCAACATGATGTCGCTCATCTTGCGCATCACTTCTTCGCTGCGGTCAATCGAAGCACCGTTGGGCAGTTGCGCGAAGGCCACCAGGTATTGCTTGTCCTGGCCCGGCACGAAGCCGCCGGGGACGATGTAGGAGATGCCCAGGGTCGCGGCCAGCAGCACCACGTAGACACCCATGGTGGCGCCCTTGCGCTTGATCACGCCGGTCACGCCGCTGCCGTAGTTGTCGGAAGCGCGGTTGAAGAAGCGGTTGAAGCGGATGAAGAAGCCACCGAGGAAGCGGTCCATCTGGCGCGTCAGCCAGTCCGGCTTGTCGCCATGACCCTTGAGCAGCAGGGCGGCCAGGGCTGGGGACAGGGTCAGCGAGTTGAAGGCCGAGATGACGGTGGAGATCGCAATGGTCATCGCGAACTGCTTGTAGAACTGGCCGGTCAGGCCGGTCATGAAGGCCAGCGGCACGAACACCGCGACCAGCGTCAGGGCAATGGCGATGATGGGGCCGGACACTTCCTGCATGGCGCGATAGGTGGCGTCACGCGGCGAGAGGCCGGCGCCGATGTTGCGTTCGACGTTTTCGACCACCACGATGGCGTCATCGACCACGATACCGATGGCCAGCACCATGCCGAACAGCGACAGCGCATTGATGGTGTAGCCGAAGCCCAGCATCAGCGAGAAGGTACCGATGATGGAGACCGGCACCGCCAACAGCGGAATGATGGAAGCCCGCCAGGTCTGCAGGAAGATGATCACCACGATCACCACCAGGGCGATCGCTTCCAGCAGGGTGTGGACCACTGCTTCGATGGAAGCACGCACGAACTGGGTCGGGTCATAGACGATGCTGTAGCTGACCGAACTGGGGAAGTCGGCCGACAGTTCCTTCATCGCTGCGCGCACCTGGGTCGAGACATCCAGCGCGTTGGCGCCGGGGGCCTGGAAGATGGGGATGGCCACGGCCGGCTTGTTGTCCAGCAGCGAGCGCAGGCCGTATTCGGAGGCGGCCAGTTCCACCCGGGCGACATCGCCCAGGCGGGTGGTGGCGCCGTCCGGCGAGGCCTTCAGGATGATGTCGCGGAATTCGCCTTCGGTCTTCAGGCGGCCTTGCGCGTTCACCGACAGCTGCAGCGGGGTATCCGGCGAACTGGGCGAGGCACCGATCACACCGGCGGCCACCTGCACGTTCTGTTCGCGGATGGAGCGCACCACGTCACTGGCGGTCAGGCCGCGCTGGGCCACCTTGTTGGGGTCGAGCCAGACGCGCATGGCGTAGTTGCCCGAGCCGAACAGGCCCACTTCACCCACGCCCTGGATGCGTGCCAGGCGGTCCTTGACGTTCAGGACCGCGTAGTTGCGCAGGTAGGTGGTGTCGTAGCGATTGTCGGGCGAGGTCAGGTGCACCACCATGGTCAGGGTGGGCGAGGACTTGAGCGTGGTCACGCCCAGGCGCTGCACATCTTCCGGCAGGCGTGGCAGGGCTTGCGAGACGCGGTTCTGCACCAGCTGCTGCGCCTTGTCGGGGTCCACGCCCAGGCGGAAGTTGACGGTGATGGTGAGGTTGCCGTCGCTGTTGGCCTGCGACTGCATGTAGAGCATGTTTTCCACGCCGTTGATCTGCTCTTCCAGCGGCGAGGCCACGGTTTCAGCGATCACCTTGGGGTTGGCGCCGGGATACTGCGCGCGCACCACCACCGAGGGCGGCACCACTTCGGGATATTCCGAGATGGGCAGCTGCAGCATGGCCAGCACGCCGCCCAGCAGGAGCAGTACCGACAGCACACCCGCGAAGATCGGGCGGTCGATGAAGAATTTGGAGATATTCATGTAGGTTCCTTGTCAGCCGTCGGGATGCAGACGCCCTTGCGGGAGGGCGATGCGCCCCCGCGGCTTGTTCTTCCTTGAATGCGAGAGAGGTCCGGTGCGGGATCAGGCCTTGCCGGCCTTGGCGTCCGCTGCCTTGGTCGCCTGGGCCTGCATCGGCACCACGGTCGGGGTGATGGCGTCACCCGGACGGATGCGTTGCAGGCCGTTGACCACGATGCGTTCGCCCGGCTGCAGACCCTTCTCGATCACCACCAGGCCGTCATGACCGGCACCCACCACCACCTGGCGGTAGTTGGCGTGATTGTCCTTGTCGGCCACCATCACGTAGCGCTTGTCCTGGTCGGTACCGACGGCCTTTTCATCGATCAGCACGGCCTCGTGCGGGGCACCGCCACCCAGGCGCACGCGGGCGTACAGGCCCGGGACCAGCTGGCCGTCGGCATTGTCGAAGATGGCGCGCACGCGGATGGTGCCCGAAGCGGTATCCAGGCGGTTGTCTACCGAGCCCACGCGGCCCTTGCGCGAGTAGCCGTCCTCATTGGCCAGGCCCAGTTCCACCGGCACGGTGGCACCGGCGGCGCGGGCCGGGTTGACGTATTTCAGGAAGCTCTGTTCATCGACGTCGAAGGAGGCATACACCTTGGCCACCGAGACCAGCGTGGTCAGCGGGGCGTTGGCTGCGCCCGGGGTGACTACGTTGCCCAGCGTGACTTCGGCGCGCGAGATGCGGCCCGCGACCGGGGCGGTGATGCGGGTGTATTCCAGGTTCAGGCGGGCGGCGCGCAGGGCGGCGCGGGCGGCGGCGACATTGGCCGAGGCTTCGCGGGCGGCGTTCTGCTTTTCCTCGAAGTCGCGCTTGGCGATGGCGTTGTCGCCCAGCAGGCGCTGGCCGCGTGCCAGGTCGGTGGCGGTGTAACCGGCACGGGCTTCGGCGCCCGCCAGTTGGGCTTCGGCGCGGGCCACTCCGGCTTCATAGGGACGCGGGTCGATGGTGAAGAGCACATCGCCCTTCTTGACCAGCGCGCCATCCTTGAAATGCACGGCGGTCAGGGTGCCGCCCACCAGGGGCCGCACTTCGACGCGGTCGACCGCTTCGATACGGCCGGAGTAGGACTGCCAATCGATGATCTGGCGCTGGACCACTTCGGCCACATCGACCGGTGCACCGGCAGCCGCTGCAGTGGGGGCGGTGGAGGCATTGGCCGACAGGCCGACCACCGAGATGGCACCGCCGACCGTGAGGGCGATGACGGCCAGGACGGTGGCAGTAAGGGCGAAGCGCTTGCGCAGTGGGGCGGGAGTTTGCATGTTCTTATCCTCAGAAGGGAGTGGAGGGGTGGAGCTTGAAGGGCATGAAGTCGGTACTGGATTCATCGCGTTGCAGGCTGGCGAAGCGGCAGCGCAGGAAATTGACGATTTCCTTGAGCAGCGGCAGGTGCGTGCGCAGGGCGCCGTGCGTGATGCCGGCAAAGCGCGAGACCTGTGTGGGCACCCCGGCGCGGATCAGGCTGGAGGCGTACTTCTCGGCCTCCGGGCAGAGCACGTCGCGCTCGGCAGTGGCAATGAAGGCCGGCGGCAGGCCGGCCAGGCGGCTCACCTCCAGCGGTGCGGCATAAGGGTGCAGGCGCTGCATGGTCTGCGGCAGGTACTGGCGATAGCTGGCGGCGCAGGTTTCGGCAGTGAGGTCCGATTGCAGGCGGCCGGCATCGCCCAGCAGGCGCATGCTGGGGTCCAGCATCGGGCTGATCAGCACCTGCGCGGCCAGCGGCTTGCCGCAGCGGTCGCGGGTCATAAGAGTGAGGCTGGCGGCCAGGCTGCCACCGGCATCGTCGCCGGCCACCACCATGCGGTCGAGGTCGACATTGAGTTCGTCGGCGTGCTTGCAGGCCCAGCTGGCGGCGGCGAAGGCGTCTTCCGGGGCGGCCGGGAAGGGTTTGGCCGGCGCCAGCGCATAGCCTACCGACAGCACCACGGCTTGGCCGTGATGGGCGATGAAGCTGGCCGGGGCATCGGCATCATCCAGCGAACCACTGGTGAAACCACCTCCGTGGAAGTACATCACCAGCGCCCGTTGCTCGCCTTTGGCGGCGGCCTGCACCGGCTGGTAGAGGCGCACGGGGATGCGTCCCAGGGGGCCGGGAACGAAAAAATTGCGGATATCCAGCGAATGCGAGGCTTGCATGATGTGCGCCCGGGCCGAAGCCACTTGTCCAAGAATGGGACGGATTGTGCGGCACAGCAGGGTCGCAAATAAACACATATAATCCAACAACACTGTTCGGTAGGTCTGAACAATCGCGATGACAAGTTCGGTCATGGCGGGGCTCCTTTCTGGGGTGTCTGAGGCTGCCAAGTACGGATTTCCTGACTGATCGCACCAGTGTTTTACTGGTGCAATAGCGCGGGGAAGCGTGTAGTTGCCATGTAATTGGCGGTTATTTGTTGTAAATTGATTCAATGTCGGGTGGGCCTGGTCGTATGGCCGAGCCGCCCGGACCAGGCCAATCGGCGCGCCGGGGGCGGCGCCTGGTCTTGCCTGTGCTAGTCCTGCCCCCGCTTGCCGCTCCGATGTCTCTCGGACGCCGGCACTTAGGAGAGAGCGATGGACCGTTTCCAGGCCATGCAAGTCTTTACCGCTGTGGTGGATGCCAACAGCTTCACGCGGGCAGCCGACAACCTGAACCTGCCGCGCACTACCGTCACGACCCTGATCCAGGGGTTGGAGAGCATGCTGCAGGTGCGCCTGCTGAACCGCACCACGCGCCGCATCAGTCTCACCCCCGACGGGGCGGCCTACTACGAGCGCTGTGTGCGCATCCTGGCCGACGTCGATGAAACAGAACAATCCTTCCGCAATGTCACGCGCGGGCCGCAAGGGCGCCTGCGTATCGACGTACCCGGTTCGGTAGGGCGCCTCATGCTGTTGCCCAACCTGTGCGACTTCTATACCAAGTACCCCGACATCGAGCTGGTCATGGGCATGGGCGACCGCCCGGTGGACATGGTGCAGGAGGCGGTGGACTGCGTGATCCGCATCGGCGAGCTGCAGGATTCATCGATGGTGGCGCGTCGCATCGGCACCTTCCAGACGGTCACCTGTGCTGCACCGTCCTACCTCGAACGCTACGGCGTACCGCATACCATCGAGGACCTGCAGCAGCACAAGGCGGTGCATTACTTCTCCAGCCGCACCGGCCGCACCATCGACTGGGACTTCGTGGTCGATGGCGTCACGCGCGAGGTGAAGATGGATGGCAAGCTCTCGGTCAACGAGGCCGATGCCTACGTCGAATGCGCCCTGCAGGGCTTCGGCATGGTGCAGGCGCCGCTGTACATGGTGACGCGCCACATCGAGGAAGGCCGCCTGGTCGAACTGCTGTCGCAGTGGAAGCCGGCACCCATGCCGATTTCCGTGGTGTACCTGCACAATCGCCATCTCTCGCCCAAGGTGCGCGCCTTCGTCGACTGGGTGGCCGAACTGTTCGCCACCTGTCCGCTGCACAAGGCCTGCACCATGGGAATGGAAGAGAGCGAATGCCGCTTCGTCAACAAGCCTGACGTCAGTACCGTGCGCACCGTGGTCGAGCAGTACAACATTGCCGAGAGCGTGTTCTGACGGTTCGGTGCTGATCGGTTCGGGGAGGATTATGCAGGGATGTGGCTGGTTTTCGCGTGCCGAAAGTTGCCGATTTTCTGCCTGATTCTCTGTTCCTGTTTTCTGTGTCGTGGCACCGGGTGGCCTGTGTGTGCGGCATGCGGGCCGATGGTGCCGTGACGGGCTCATCATGATCGCGCTCAATCGCTGCCGGGCATACCTGATTCTGCAAACTTCTTGCCTGATCCTCCGCGTGTGATTTCCGGAGAATCAGGCAGCGCTGCGCAAGCGTTAAGCTGCCGCTTGTCCCTTGTTGAGAGAACACCATGGATCTCGATCTGCACGCTGTCCAGGATTCCGCGCCTCTGCTCTTGCTGGAGCATGACAGCTCGCCCACCTCGGTGGCGCCCGTCCGCTCCGAGGCCGACCTGGCCGCCGATGCCCGTTTCCACGCCATGCAGCAGGAGCTGCTGCAACTGCTGGCACGCTATACCGCCGGCAGCGAAGGCATGCTGGCCACCGCCATCCCCGACCTGGAAATCTATCGCATCACCTGCCCCACCGGTCCCAAGCACGCGGTGCAGAAGCCGGTCTTCGCGGTGATCGCGCAGGGTTCCAAGCGCATCTTCGTGGGGGATGAAATCTACGAATACGATCCCATGCACTACCTGGTGGCCTCGGTGGATCTGCCGGTGGTGGGCAAGGTGATGGTGACCAGTCCCGATGAGCCCTATCTCGGCCTGCGGCTGGAACTGGATACTCAGGAGATCGGCGAACTGATCGGTGACGAGAACCTGCCGGCGGCGGCGCACCTCGGCGAGGGGGCGGCGCGCGGGCTGTACGTGAACCGGCTCGACGTGGAACTGCTTGATGCCGTGTTGCGCCTGTTGCGGCTGCACGAGACGCCACGCGACGTGCCTATCCTGGCACCGATGATACGGCGGGAGATTTTGTACCGGCTGTTGATGAACGGGCAGGGGGCGCTGCTGCGCCAGACGGTGCTGCAGGACAGCCAGATGAACCGCGTGGCCAAGGCCATCCGCCTGATCAAGGACGGTTACGACCAGGCCTTGCGCATCGAGGACGTGGCGCGTGAGGTGCACATGAGCGTGTCGTCACTGCATCATCACTTCAAGATGGTGACGGCCATGAGCCCCTTGCAATACCAGAAGAACCTGCGCCTGCAGGAAGCGCGCAAGCTGATCCTGACGGCCGACGCCAGCGTGGCGACGGCGGCGCACCGGGTCGGTTACGAGAGCTCGTCGCAGTTCAGTCGCGAATACAGCCGACTGTTCGGCGCCCCGCCCTTGCGCGACAAGCGGCGCTGGCAGGAAGAGGAAGCGCCGGTGCTGTGAGTCCCCGGCAGGGGCAGCGGCACGGCGCTAGAATGATCGGCCGTACTTAGGGCCTGTTCACACTAAATCTGCGAGTGTGAACAGGCCCTAACTTATCCACACCCATTTTTCGATTCGGAGACAGCATGCACTATCGTCGCCTCGGCAAGAGCAACCTCAAGGTATCGGCCCTGTGCCTGGGTTCCATGATGTTCGGTGACCAGACCGACCTGCAGGAATCCGGCCGCATCGTGGCTTCGGCCCGCGAACACGGCGTCAATTTCATCGACACGGCCGACGTCTATACCAAAGGCAAGTCGGAGGAGATCGTCGGCAAGCTGCTGGCCGGGCAGCGCCATGAGTGGGTGCTGGCCAGCAAGCTGGGCAATCCGATGAGCAACCGGCCCAATGAGTCCAACTATTCGCGCACCTGGATCGTGCGCGAGACCGAGAACATCCTCAAGCGTCTCGATACCGATTACCTGGACATCCTCTACATGCACCGCGACTACCAGGACGAGAACCTGGAAGAGGCGGTGCAGGCCCTGGGCGACCTGATCCGCGCCGGCAAGATCCGTGGCTTTGGTGTGTCCAATTTCCGTGGCTGGCGCATTGCCGAGATTGCACGCCTGTGTGAGAAGAACAACGTGCCGCTGCCGCTGGTCTGCCAGCCTTACTACAACCTGCTGAACCGCCAGCCGGAAGTGGAAATCCTGCCGGCCTGCGCCCACTATGGCCTGGGCGTGGTGCCGTACAGCCCGATCGCGCGTGGCGTGCTGACCGGCAAGTACCAGCCGGGCCAGAAGCCGGCCGAGGATACCCGTGCCGGACGCGGCGACAAGCGCATGATGGAAACCGAATTCCGCGAAGAATCGCTGCTGATCGCGCAGCGCCTGCAGCAGCACTGCGAGCAGCGCGGCATCAAGCTGGGCCAGTTCGCCACCGCCTGGGTATTGGCCAATTCGGCCATCAGCAGCGTCATCGCCGGCCCGCGTACGCTGGCGCAGATGGAGGACTACTACGATGCGGCCGCGCTGAAGATCACGGCCGAGGAAGAGTCGCTGGTGGATAGCCTGGTCACGCCGGGGCATGCGTCCACGCATGGCTACAACGATCCCAACTATCCGTTCTTTGGTCGGGTGGTGCGGGGCTGAGCCAGGCTCAGCCCTGAGCGACGGTATCAGCGCAAGGCGCTGATACGTCTCGCCCCTTCGGCCTTGATCTGCTGGATGTCGGTGCCCGGCACCACCAGGTCCATGCCGATCGCCTTCATGCGCTGCGCCATGTCCATGGTGCCGGCGAAGATTCCCACGTACTTGCCCAGCTTGCGCGCCAGCGCCAGCAGATGATCGATGGCGTCGTTGAGACGCTGGTCGCCGTAGGCGTCCGGGGGCAGGCCGAGTTCGATGGCCAGGTCGCTGGGGCCGATGAAGATACCGTCCAGGTCGGGTACCTGCAGGATCGCTTCGGCATTGGCGTAGCCTTCACGGGTTTCGATCATGGCCAGCGTGAGGATGGTCTGGTTGGCGTGGGCGAAATAATCGGGACCACCATACAGGAAGCCGCGCGCCGGGCCATAGCTGCGGCCGCCGCGGGGGGAGTAGTGGCAGGCGCGCACGAAGCGTTCGGCGTCCTCGGCGGTGTTGATCAGCGGACAGATGACGCCATAGGCGCCGGCATCGAGCAGCTTGTTGATTTCGCCGAGGCTGTTCTCGGAACAGCGCACCAGCGGCACCGCCTGGGTGCTGGAGATGGCCTGCAGCATCGGCAGGGCCGATTCGATGGAGAAGGGGCCGTGCTGCAGGTCCACCGTGACCGCATCGTAGCCGCTGTGCGCGACCACTTCGGCCAGCAGTGAATTGCCCATCGAAATCCAGCCCGAGAGGGCCAGTTGCTGTTGCGCGAAGAGGGTGCGCAGCCGGTTTTCCCGCATCGTTCGTCTCCCATGGATCAGGCCAGCAGGGCGCTGGCGAGGCTCCATGTTAATTCCGATTGCGGGCGCCTCGCATGAAACTTCTTCAGGCCCGGTACTGGAAAGGCGTGTCGTCGATGGCGCGGGTGCGGCCGGCGATCTGGTCAGCCAGCAGGGCCGCGCTGCCGCAGGCCAGGGTCCAGCCCAGCGCACCCTGGCCGATGTTGAGGTACAGGTTGTCCACCGGCGACGGCCCCACGATGGGCACCCCGCTGGGGGTGGCGGGGCGGAATCCCATCCACGGTGACAGCGTGGCATCGTCGCCCAGCCGGCAATCGGGGAACAGCTCGCGCATGCCGTTCTTGAGTTCTTCGATGGCACGGCGCGGGATGCCGCGGTCCTGACCGACCAGTTCGATGCGGCCGGCCACTCTCAGACGCTGCCCGAGACGGGCGTAGACGATCTTGCGGGCGATGTCGGTGATCGAGACCTGTGGGGCGGCAGCGCGGCTGGCGTCGTCCTCCAGCGGGACGGTGATGCTGTAGCCCTTGAGCGGGTAGAGCGGCAGCTGCAGTGCCACCTGGCGGGCAAATTCGGTACTGTCGGCGCCCAGCGCCAGGACGAAGCGGTCGGCCTCGATCCATTCGGTCCCGGCCTGCACCGCGCGCAGGGCAGACCCCGCTCGGCGCACACCACCCACGCGCCTACCGCCCAGGAAGCGGAAGTTGGGATCGGCCTGCATCACCGCCACCAGGGCGCGGCAGAACTGCGGGCAGTCGCCGGCTTCTTCGCTGGGGGTGTAGACACCGCCGGCCCAGTCGCGCTGCGAACGTCCCAGCGCGGGTTCGATGCGGATGCATTCGGCCGCGCCCAGCACTTCCTGCTGGCAACCGTATTGCGCCTGGAAGCGCACCTGGGCCGCGGCCCCGTCCAGTCCCTGGGCATCGGTGAACATCACCAGCTTGCCGGAGCGCTGGTAGTCGAAGGACAGGTTCAGGCCGGCATTCCACTGGGTCAGCTGGTCGCGGCTATAGAAGGCCAGTTGCAGCAGATCGATGGTGGTGCGCCGTACGCGTTCGGCGTTGCAGCAGCGCAGGAATTCGGCCAGCCAGCGATATTGCGCGCCGTCCAGGGTGGGTTTGAAGGTCAGCGGCGAGTCCTTGCTGAACATGTAGTAAGCCCATTTGGACCAGACCGAGGGATCGGCCAGCGGCGCCACGTAGGAGTAGCTGAGCTGGGCGCCATTGCCCTGGCTGGTGCCGGCGCCGGGCTGGTCGCGGGCATCGATCAGGCTGACCTGGTGGCCATCCTGCAGGAGACGGTAGGCAGTGGTCACGCCGATTACGCCGGCGCCCAATACGCAGATATGCATGGTGTTTCGTTGAAGTCAGTGAAGAACCGCGCGGCGCGGGCCGGCGGCGGATCAGCAGGAGACTACCGAAGAGCCGGACAGGTGTCACATGCCGAATCGGCATGAACTTGTGCGCTTGCGCACAAGGGTTTTGCACCGGCAATCTCCGGCGCCGGGCGATGCTGCGCTACAATAGCGCCCGATGCAGGCCAGACAGCCGCTGGCCGCCTTCGCAAGGAGGCGGCGGGAGGAAGGTCCGGACTCCACAGAGCAGGGTGACGGTTAACGGCCGTCCGCTGAAAGCCGGCGCAAGCCGGTATAAGGCGAGGAACAGGGCCACAGAGACGAGCGTATTAAGTTACGGTGAAACGCGGTAACCTCCACCCGGAGCAATTTCAAATAGGCACGCGTTGATGTGGCTCGCGGAGCGTGCGGGTAGAAAGCTTGAGCGGCGGAGTGATCCGTCGCCTAGAGGAATGGCTGTCATAGCGGGTTTCCCGCCGTAACAGAATCCGGCCTACCGGCCTGCTTCACTGAATTTCCTTCCATTAAAAAACTGCGGCCCGCGGGCACTGCGGGTTCGCGCAAGAGACCCCAGGAGACCCATGAACCAAGTTGCCGCACCCGTATTGTTCGAAGAATTGACGGCCGCCAATGGCCGCCGCATCGGCATCGCCACCCTCGCTTCCGAAAAGACCCTGCATGCCATTTCGCTGGAGATGGTCAGGCTGTTGACGCCGCAACTGCAACAATGGCAGGCCGACCCCGGCGTGGCGATGGTGCTGCTGCAGGCGCAGGGCGAGAAGGCCTTCTGCGCCGGTGGCGACCTGCAGCAACTGTATCGCGCCATGCGTGAACATCACGCCTCGCCCGAGCGCGAGGACATCCGTGCCAATCACTACGCGGCCGAATTCTTCGAGCAGGAATATCGCCTGGATTATCTTATCCACAGCTTCGCCAAGCCCATCCTGTGTTGGGGGCATGGCATCGTCATGGGCGGTGGCATCGGTCTGATGGCCGGTTGCAGCCATCGGGTGGTCACTGAAAAGTCGCGCCTGGCGATGCCGGAAATCACCATCGGCCTGTATCCGGACGTGGGTGGCAGCTGGTTCCTGGCACGCATGCCGGGCAAGACCGGGGTGTTCCTGGCGCTGACCGGGGCCAACCTGAATGCCAACGATGCGCTCTTCGCCGGCCTGGCCGATTACCGGGTGGCGCAGGCGGCCAAGCAGTCGGTGATCGATGCGCTGCTGCAGCAGCCGTGGGGCCAGGGGCAGGATGCGGAGTTGCTCGATCGCGTACTGGCGGCTGCGCAGGGGGCATCGGTGCAGGAAGGCTCGGCGGTGTTCGCGCCGTCCAACCTGCGCACGCATTACGACCTGATCGAGGCCCTGTGCCGCCAGCCCAGCCTGCCGGAGATCGTGGACGGCATTCTCTCTCTGCAGACCGATGACCCCTGGTTGACCAAGGCCATGGCAACCCTGCGCGCCGGGTCGCCTGGTTCGGCGTGGCTAGGTTACGCCTTGCAAAAGCGCGTGCGGCCCTTGTCGCTGGCCGAGGTGTTCCGGCTGGAATTCGTGGTATCGCTGCATTGCGCGGCGCGGCCGGATTTCGTTGAAGGCATCCGGGCCCTGATCATCGAGAAGGACCAGAAGCCGCAATGGAATCCGGCTTCCCTGGCCGCTGCCACACCGCAATGGGTGGAGGGCTTCTTCGCCGATCCCTGGTCGCCAGACCAGCATCCGCTGGCCGACCTGGGTGCCTGAAGTCTGAAGGCAGGGCCGGCCCCGGCCGCAGCGACGGTCGGATTAGAGACCCAGTTCGCTCAGGCCGGGATGATCGGCCGGGCGCGGGGCCGAGCGGTCCCAGTGGAACTTGCGCTCGGACTCCTTGATGGGCAGGTCATTGATGGAAGCATGGCGGGTCCGCATCAGGCCATGCTCGTCGAATTCCCAGTTCTCGTTGCCGTAGGAACGGTACCAGTGTCCCGAATCGTCATGCCATTCATAGGCGAAGCGCACGGCGATGCGGTTGCCTTCGTGCGCCCAGACTTCCTTGATGAGGCGGTAATCCTGCTCGCGGGTCCACTTGCGCGTGAGGAAGGTGACGATCTCGGCGCGGCCGGTGATGAAGTCGGCGCGGTTGCGCCAGCGGCTGTCCTCGGTGTAGGCCAGCGAAACGCGTTGCGGGTCGCAGGAATTCCAGGCGTCCTCTGCGGCGCGGGCCTTCATGGCGGCGGTCTCGCGGGTGAAGGGTGGCAACGGTGGGCGCTGGGCGGGGCTGTTCATCGACGGTCTCCTCGGGTGGGCCGGGCGAGCCGGCAGGGTATGGATGCGGCGGGGCGAAGGCAAAACAGTATAGCGGGGCATCGGTACTGCGGCGTCGGCGCTAGACTGCTTGCGGGCCGCTTTTCAGCCGGAGATGAAGCCGAAAAAATTCTAGGCGCAGTGCTGCGCATTGGCAAACGGAGATGAAAGGAAGTGCCGGTTCTCGTTGCTGTATGTGCTGCGCAGGCAAACAGCTGTGCTTGCCGATAGGGGCGCAGGTGGCGACAAGGCGGAGAAAGCGGGAGGAGAAAGCGAAGGGGACGGCGGGGCAGGACAGGGGGACTGCGGAGAGGGACGGCCGATCCACACGGGATCGGCCTCGATTTGAATGCCATGAATCTGTTTCATGGCATTCAAATGCGTGAAATTATTTCTTCTTCTTGTTCACGGCTTCCTTGAAAGCCTTGCCAGCCGAGAACTTCACGGTGGTAGCAGCGGCGATCTTGATTTCTTCGCCGGTTTGCGGGTTACGGCCGGTGCGGGCAGCGCGCTTGCCGGTCGAGAAGGAACCGAAGCCAACCAATTGCACGGTATCGCCCTTGGTCACGGCCTTGATGATGTTCTCGATGACGGAGTCCAGCGCGCGCTGGGCTGCTGCCTTGGAGATCTCGGTGTCGGCGGCGATAACGTCAACCAATTCAGATTTGTTCACTTGAAAATTCCTTTCACTGTTAAGGTGCCCAGATTTTAGCACTGGAATGAGCCGGATTCGCAAGCCCTATCTGCGTTTTCAGCCGATTTGACCTGGTCTTGACCGACCTTGATTGAAAAAAATCGACGTGCTTTTCAGCATCGGCGAACGGACCATGAAAGCTCCGTTTTGGCGTATCGATCTTCCCAAAGACACGGATAGTAAAAGGTGGTCGGCGCGTAAGTCAAAACAAAAACGCGTCCTTTCAATCATTTGATAAAGAATTTCATGAAGCTTGCTGCTGTGCTGGCGCACCGACCGCCACTTTTTCCGGCAAGGTCCGCCGCATTTTTCTGGCTCGCCGTGAGCGCTGGCTGCCCGGTGGGCAATGCTGGATTTCTTCTCATCCCATCAGCAATCAGTGAAGAATTCTTGAACTAAAGTTGCACTGCAAAATCCATGTCGGTTTCTCTGTGCACTCGCAAATCGACGGGTGTCGGGGACTTTCATCCCGCCACGCCGGGGCTGCCCCGAAATCGCGCACGTCAGCTCTTCCGTGCGCCGCAAATCCGCGCCGCTACGCAATTCTGACGATAAACACATGTGTAAAGCTCAGGTTGCACCTTCAATGTAAATGCTAAGTCCTTCATTTTCTTCAAAAAACTTCGAAAAGCGGTGTTTTAAGGAAGTGCGCTAAGTCTTTGACTTTATTAGCAAAATCCCGGTTTTTCCCCACGTATACCGCTTGACCTGCAATAGTGCATCCTCTAAAGTGGGCGGCAGTGTCAAAAAGTGTTTTTTTGTGGGGCATTTGGCGGATTCATTTGCATTTGCCCGGCATGACACGACACCCGATCAGCAATCTCACTCGCCGCAGGCGAAGGAAAAAACAGTGTTCCAGGGCGCGTCAGCACTCAATCTCGATGCCAAAGGACGGATGACCATTCCGGCCAAGCATCGTGACGCCCTGATTGTGCAGTGCGAAGGGCGCGCCACCGTGACGCGCCATCCGCATGGCTGC
The DNA here is from genome assembly GCF_035644555.1 of Herbaspirillum sp. GTDB lineage: Bacteria > Pseudomonadota > Gammaproteobacteria > Burkholderiales > Burkholderiaceae_D > Herbaspirillum. The sequence continues at coordinate 45,811 of NZ_DASQOH010000043.1, read as the reverse complement.
CTGCTGTTCTTCCCGCGCCCGACCTGGGAGACTCACCGTGAGCAGATCGCCAACTGGCCGATGTCGGCCCGTGCCTGGCAGCGCATCTTCCTGGGCAATGCCCAGGATGTGGAGCTCGACAGCGCCGGCCGCATCCTGATCGCGCCGGAATTGCGCGCCGCCGTTGGTTTGCAGCGCGACGTGATGTTGCTGGGCATGGGTAGCCATTTCGAAATCTGGGATGCCGTCAAGCTGGCTGAAAGTGAAGCCGAGGCTGTGGCGGGCGGTATGCCGGATGTGTTGAGTAATTTTTCCTTCTGACGGCCGGACAAGATGAATCTGCAACCGGTGCCCGAGCTGCAGCACCGCACCGTGCTGTTGGAAGAAGCCGTGGACGCGCTGGCCATCGAGGGCGAGCGCGCCAATGGCGTTTATCTGGACGGTACCTTTGGTCGCGGCGGTCATAGCCGCGCCATCCTCTCCAGGTTGGGTCCGCAGGGCCGTCTGATCGCATTTGATAAGGACCCGTTGGCCATTGCCACGGCGCAGAAGATCGACGATGCACGCTTCGAGATCGTGCACGACAGCTTCGCGACCATGGACCAAGCGCTTGCCGCACGCGGCATCGCGCAGGTCGACGGGGTGTTGATGGATTTGGGTATTTCGTCGCCGCAGGTGGATGACGCCGCGCGCGGCTTCAGTTTTCGCTTGGATGGCCCGCTGGACATGCGCATGGATACCACGCGTGGCATGTCGGCAGCGGATTGGCTGGCAACGGCAGACGAACAGCAGATTGCAAAGGTGATACGTGATTATGGGGAAGAACGGTTTGCTCTTCAGATTGCAAAGAAGATTGTTGCTGGCCGGGCAATCCAGCCAATTTCAAGCACACGACAGCTTGCCGCGCTCGTGGCACAGGCCGTCAAAACCCGCGAGAAAGGCAAAGATCCGGCCACTCGCACATTTCAGGCTGTACGGATTTTCGTCAATCAAGAGCTTGAAGAACTCGAGGTAGGACTGGAAAAAGCGTTCCGTCAGATGGCGCAGCACGGGAGATTGGTCGTGATCAGCTTTCACTCGCTGGAAGATCGCATCGTCAAGCAGTTCATGGCATCCAAGGCCCATGCACCGCAGCCCGACCGCCGCCTGCCGATTCGTGCGATCGACCTGCCGCAGGCCCCTGCGCGCCTGCTGCCACGGGTCATGCCCAGTGCCGCCGAGGTCGAGTCCAACCCGCGTGCGCGCTCGGCGGTGATGCGCGGCCTGGAACTGATCGCGGCGCCTGCCGCTGGAGTGGCTGCGTGATCGGCCGCCTGTGCCTGCTGCTGACGGCCCTGCTGGTGGCGTGCGCGCTATCGGTGGTCAGCGCTCAATACAAGGCCCGCAGCCTGTTCATCGAGCTGGAACGCGCCCAGAGCGCGGCCCGCCAGCTCGACGTCGACTGGGCGCAATTGCAACTGGACCAGTCCACCCTGGGCAAGAACGCCCGCATCGAGGAGCTGGCCCGACGTGACCTGAACATGATGCCGGTCACTGCGGCCCGCACCCAATACCTGACCGTGGGGGCGCAATGACCAAGATGCCTCCCCGTCCCAACCTGGCCAGCAGCCGTGTGGCGGCTTCCAAGGGCGTGGCTTTCTCCTCCAATCCCATCCTGCAGGTCAAGCTGCCGGCCTGGCGCTCGCGCTTCGTGCTGTTCGTGCTGTTCGTCGCCTTCGTCGCGCTGGTGGTGCGCGCCCTGTGGCTGCAGGGCGTGTCGACCGATTTTCTGCAGAAGCAGGGCGCATCCCGCTACGCCCGTACCCTGGAATTGCCCGCCACGCGCGGCAAGATCACCGACCGCAATGGCCAGGTGCTGGCCTCGTCGGTGCCGGTCAAGGCGATCTGGGCCATTCCCGATGACGTCCAGGCGGCGCCCAAGGACAAGCTGGTGCAACTGGCCAAGCTGCTGGAGATGAGCGATGCCGAGCTGCGCAAGAAACTCGATTCCGATCGCAGCTTCGTCTACCTGAAGCGCCAGGTCGAGCAGGATACCGCCGACAAGATCGTCAAGCTGGGCATTCCCGGCATCGAGACCCGCAAGGAATACAAGCGCTTCTACCCTGAGGGCGAGGTGATGGCGCACGTGGTCGGCTTCACCAACATCGAGGATGCCGGCCAGGACGGCATGGAACTGGCCGCCCAGAAGACCCTGGCCGGCGTGACCGGCAGCCGGCGCGTCATCAAGGACCGCCTGGGCCGCGTGGTGGAAGACATCGAATCCATCCGTGAACCGCATGACGGCCGCGACCTGACCCTGTCCATCGACAGCAAGATCCAGTACATCGCCTTCACCCAACTGAAGGAAGCGGTGGAGAAATTCAAGGCCAAGGCCGGCGGCATCATCGTGGTCGACGCCAAGACCGGCGAGGTGCTGGCGCTGGCCAACCTGCCCACCTACAACCCCAACGACCGCTCGGTGCTGACCGGTGCGCAACTGCGCAACCGCGTGGTGACCGATACCTTCGAACCCGGCTCGACGCTCAAGCCGTTCACGGTGGCGCTGGCACTGGATACCCATCGCGTCACGCCCTCCACGGTGTTCCAGACCGCGCCCGGCAAGATGACCATCGGCACCGCCACCATCGGCGACTCGCATGCCCATGGCCCGCTGACGGTGGCCCAGATCATCGAGAAATCATCCAACATCGGTACCGCCAAGATCGCCCTGGGCATGCCGCCCGAAGAGATGTGGGAGATGTTCACCACGGTCGGTTTCGGCCAGCAGCCCAAGTTCGGCTTCCCGGGCGCCGTGGCCGGCCGCGTGCGTCCGTACAAGTCATGGCGGCCGATCGAACAGGCCACCATGAGCTATGGTCACGGCATCTCGGTATCGCTGATCCAGCTGGCGCATGCGTACCTGATCTTCGCCCGCAATGGCGACATCATTCCGCTGTCCTTCACCAAGGTCACCGACTCGCCCATCGGCCAGCGCGTGATCTCGGCCGATACCGCCCTGCAGATGCGCCGCATGCTGGAAACCGTGGTCGCCCCCGGCGGTACCGCGCCCCAGGCCCAGGTGCCGGGCTACCGCGTGGGCGGCAAGACCGGTACCGCCTACAAGATCGAAGGCGGCAAGTACGTGCGCAAGTATGTGGCATCGTTCTCGGGCATCGCCCCGATGTCGGACCCGCGCCTGATCATCTCGGTCATGATCGACGAGCCGCAAGGCCAGCACTTCGGCGGCCCGGTGGCCGGTCCGGTGTTCGCCAACGTCGCCGCCAATGCCCTGCGCGCGCTGAATGTGCCGCCGGACTCCAGCGTGACCAACATCATCATTCCCAAAGAACCGCTTGAGGAGAGCATGTAATGTCCCCGCGCGTTCTGAGCCTGCAAGATATCCTCGCCTGGCTGCGCCAGGCGGCGCCGTCTGCGCAACTGACTTCCGATTCGCGCCGCGTGGCGCCGGGCGATGTCTTCTTCGCCTACGTGGGCGATGCTGATGGACGCTCCTATGTCGCCGATGCCGTCGAGCGCGGTGCGGCTGCGGTCGTCTATGAAGCCGAGGGCTACACCTGGCCGGACGAGATCGACGAACCGCACCTGGCCGTGCCCGACCTCAAGGCGCAGGCCGGCGAGATCGCCGCCGCCTGGTATGGGCAGCCCGACCAGGGCATGCTGACCGTGGCCGTCACCGGGACCAACGGCAAGACCTCCTGCTCCTGGTGGCTGGGTAGCGCCCTGTCGCGCCTGCCGGGCATCAACAACGCGGGTGTGATCGGCACGCTGGGCGTGGGCAGCTTCATCGGTGGCAAGCAGCAGGGTTTCGACGTGACCGGCTATACCACCCCCGATGCCGTACTGCTGCAGCGCAGTCTGTCCCGGCTGGCCCAGGCGCGCGTCGGCGCGCTGGCCATCGAGGCTTCCTCGATCGGGTTGGCGCAAGGGCGCATGAACGGCATGCACGTGGATGTGGCCCTGTTCACCAATTTCACGCGTGATCACCTGGATTTCCACGGTGACATGCAGACCTACGAAGACGCCAAGCGCAAGCTGTTCCAGTGGCCCGGCCTGAAGCACGCGGTGCTCAACCTGGACGATCCCATGGGCCTGCGCCTGCTGCCCTTGCTGGCGGGTCGCCAGGTGCCGGTGATCGGCTACGCGCTGACCGAGGAGCCCGACGCCCAGGCGACCGGCATCCCCACGCTGCGCGCCAGCCAGTTGCGCAGCAGCCATGCGGGTACCGTGTTCCATGTCGATTCGCCTTTCGGCAGCGGCCAGGTCAAGACCCAGCTGGTGGGACGCTTCAATGTCAGCAATGTGCTGGGCATCATGGGTGTGTTGCTGACCCAGGGTCTGGCCTGGGACGTCGTCGTCGCAGCGGCCGCCGCGCTCACGCCCGCGCCCGGCCGCATGCAGCAGTTCGGCGGGCCGGACGTGCCGCTGATCGTCATCGATTACGCGCATACCCCCGATGCGCTGGACAAGACCCTGTCCGCGCTGCGCCAGGTCGCCACCCAGCGCGGCGGCCAGCTGTGGTGCGTGTTCGGCTGCGGGGGCGATCGCGATCCGGGCAAGCGCCCGCAGATGGGCCAGATCGCCGAGCAGGCCGACCAGGTGGTGCTCACCAGCGACAACCCGCGCAGCGAAGATCCGCAAGCCATCATCGACCAGATCCGCGCCGGCATGAGCCGCGTGGAACCGGTCGTGCTGGCCGACCGCGCCGGCGCCATCCTGTGGGCCATCCGCCACGCCACCCGCGCCGATGTGGTGCTGCTGGCCGGCAAGGGTCATGAGGCCTACCAGGAAATCGCCGGCAAGAAGTTGCCCTTCCTCGACGCCGACCATGTCGCCCTGGCGCTGGCTGCGCGCTCCACCATGATGGGGGGCGCATGATGCGGTTCGACTTCAGCCAGATGCTGGAATGGATCCGCACCGCCGAGGCTGCGGCCTCGGCCCATACGGTGCCCGGCGTCATCAATGCGCCGGCCGGTGAGCTGATCCTCAACGACGTCGTCACCGACAGCCGGGCGGTCAAGCCCGGCAACGTGTTTGTGGCGCTGCGCGGCGAGCGTTTCGATGCGCACGACTTCCTTGATGCCGTGGCCGCCCAGGGCGCTTCCGCCGTGGTGGTCGAACGCGTACCACCGGGTCTGACACTGCCGGCCATCGTGGTGCCGGACAGCCGCGCCGCGCTGGGCCAGATCGCCCATGGCTGGCGTCACCGCCGCACGATCCCGGTCATCGGCGTGACCGGCAGCAACGGCAAGACCACGGTCAAGGAAATGATCGCCGCGATCCTGGCCGCCGCCTTCGGTGAAGACGGCTACCTGGGCACGCGTGGCAACTTCAATAACGAGATCGGTGTGCCGCTGACGCTGTTCCGCCTGCGCGACCAGCATCAGGCTGCCGTCATCGAGATGGGCATGAACCATCCGGGCGAGATCGCGGTCCTCTCGCGCATCGCCGCGCCGACGTTGGGCCTGGTCAACAATGCCCAGCGCGAGCATCAGGAATTCATGGCCAGCGTGGAAGCAGTAGCGCGTGAAAACGGCGCCGTGATCCGCCACCTGCCGGCCGATGGCGTGGCCGTATTCCCGGCCGACGACGACTTCACCGCCCTCTGGCGCGAAGAGGCCGGCGCGCGGCGCGTGCTGAGCTTCGGCCTCACGCCGCAAGCCGATGTCAGCGCCACCTATCAGGCCGGCACGTTCGGCAGCAGCCTGCAGGTTACCGTCAAGGGACTGGCCGTCCCCCCGGCACAGTTCAAGCTCGAACTGGCCGCGGTGGGTGAACACAATGTCCGCAATGCGCTGGCAGCAGTTGCCTGCGCACTGGGTGCCGGCATCGCGGTCGAGGCCGTGGTGCGCGGGCTGGAAAGCTTTGCCCCGGTCAATGGCCGTCTGCAACGCAAGCAGGCCGTCAGCGGAGCTCTGGTGATCGATGACACCTACAACGCCAACCCCGATTCGGTGCGCGCCGCCATCGACGTGCTGGCCGCCATCGGCGGGCCACGCGTGCTGGTGCTGGGCGACATGGGCGAGGTCGGCGACCAGGGGCCGCAATTCCACGCCGAGATCGGCGCCTACGCGCACAGCCGCGGCATCCCGTTGTTCTTCGCGTTGGGCGAACTGAGCAGGCACGCCGTCGCGGCATTTGGCGCACAGGCAAGGCATTTCGACGATATCGCTGCCCTCAATGCAGCGGTGGAGCAGGCCGCACCGCAAGGCGCGACCGTTTTGGTAAAAGGTTCACGCTTCATGAAGATGGAGCGAGTTGTACAGCATCTGGTCAACGTTGAATCCAACACGCAACATCAACAGGAGACCCATTAGCATGCTGGTCTGGCTCGCACAGAATTTTCAACAGGATTTCGGCTTTCTGCGCCTGTTCAACTTCATCACCTTCCGCGCGGTGTTTGCCACGCTGACGGCGTTGTTGATCGGCATGATCGCAGGCCCGGCCGTGATCCGCATGCTGACCCGCATGAAGGTCGGCCAGGCGGTGCGCACCGATGGTCCCCAGACCCACCTGATCAAGTCCGGTACCCCCACCATGGGCGGCGTGCTGATCCTGATCGGCATTGGCATTTCCACGTTGCTGTGGGCCGACCTGTCCAACCGTTTCGTCTGGATCGTGCTGATCGTCACGCTCGGTTTCGGCGCCGTCGGCTGGGTCGATGACTATCGCAAGGTGGTCTATCGCGACCCGCAGGGCATGCGCTCGCGTGAAAAGTATTTCTGGCAGTCGCTGATCGGCCTGGTGGCGGCCTTCTACCTGGCCTTCTCGGTCTCGGAAGTGAGCAACATGAAGGTCTTCGACCTGTTCGTGGCCTGGGTGCGTTCCGGCTTCAGCCTGGACCTGCCGCCCAAGGCCGACCTGATCGTGCCCTTCTTCAAGACCGTCAGCTATCCGCTGGGGGTGTGGGGCTTCATCGCGCTGACCTATTTCGTCATCGTCGGCACCAGCAATGCCGTCAACCTGACCGATGGCCTGGATGGCCTGGCCATCATGCCGACCGTGCTGGTGGGGGCGGCCCTGGGCCTGTTCGCCTACCTGACCGGCAATGCCAGCTACGCCAAATATCTGTTCATCCCGCACATTCCGGGCGCCGGCGAACTGCTGATCTTCTGCGGCGCCATGGGCGGCGCCGGCCTGGCCTTCCTCTGGTACAACGCCTACCCGGCGCAGGTGTTCATGGGTGACGTCGGCGCGCTGGCGCTGGGCGGCGCACTGGGCACCATCGCCGTGATCGTGCGCCAGGAAATCGTGCTCTTCATCATGGGTGGCATCTTCGTGGTGGAGACCCTCTCGGTGATGATCCAGGTGGCCTATTTCAAATATACGAAGAAGCGTTTCGGCACCGGCCGTCGCGTCCTGCTGATGGCGCCGCTGCACCATCACTACGAGCAGAAGGGCTGGAAGGAAACCCAGGTGGTAGTGCGGTTCTGGATCATCACCATGATGCTGGTGCTGGTGGGCTTGTCGACGCTGAAGCTGCGCTGATCCCCGCAATGAAAGAAAACACGGCGCCCCTCGCGAATCAGCCAGTGGCGCCTTTGTAGCAGGCAGGTCTTAGAGAAGTGAGTTTGGAAACAACGATGAATTACTCGGGCAAACACGTTCTGGTGCTCGGACTCGGTGAGTCCGGCCTGGCAATGGCGCGGTGGCTGGTCTACTGCGGCGCCAGCGTGCGCGTGGCCGATACCCGAGGCGAAGCGGCCCTGGCCGAGCGCCTGGCCGCCCTGCGCGGTGAGGCACCCGAGGCCCAGGCCGTGTTGGGTCAGGCCTTGTCGCCGTCCCTGCTGGAGGGCGTGGACTTTGTCACCGTCAGTCCGGGCCTGGCACCCGGAGGCGCGCTGGCCCCCTTGATGCCGGCCATCGCCGAGCGTGGCCTGCCGCTGTGGGGTGAGATCGAACTGTTCGCCCAGGCGTTGGCCGCCTTGCGCGAAGAAACGCTGTACCAGCCCAAGGTCCTGGCCATCACCGGCACCAACGGCAAGACCACGGTGACGCGCCTGACCGGCCTGCTGTGTCAGCGTGCCGGCCTGTCGGTGCAAGTGGCCGGCAATATCAGCCCGGCCGCGCTGGATGTGTTGCGCGAAGCGGTGATCCGGGACAAGGTCTTCCTGGCCGAACTGGCCGAGCAGGATGCGATCGCCGCAGCCCAGGCGCAGGCCGAAGCCGAGGCGCAAGCCGCCCAGCAAGCGGTGCTGGATGCCCAGCAGGCAGCCGAGGCCGAAAAGCATCGCCGCGCCGCCGCCCGTATCGAAGAAGCGGCAGCGATTTCCGTGCCGGTGCTGCAGGCCGATCTGCCGGCTGAATCGTCCGCTGAATTGTCTGCTGATCTGTCGACTGATGCACCCGCTGCCCCGCAGCTGGACCTGCTGGCAACGGCTGACGACGGTGAAGCGACCGGGCCGGCGCAACAGCCGAACGAGGCTGTCGAAACAGACCTGCAGGTCGCTGAGATTACTGAGACCACTGAGGCGAGCGAAGTCCCTGAAAGCGCTGAGCTGGCCGAAACGCCGGTCGCTGCAGAAACAGTCGACCCCGCCGTCGCCGCCACCCTGCAAGTGGCCTCCGACGTCGTGCCGCAGGCCGAACCCGATATGCCCGCCACGACTGGCGAAGCGATGAACCTGGGCGACTTCATGGAAGTCTCCCGCAAGGCCGAGGAAGACGCGCTGGTCGAAGTCCCGCCACCGCCGCCGCCCGAACCGACCTATCGCGGCAGCATGCCGCAGGCCTGGGTGCTGGAACTGTCCAGCTTCCAGCTGCACACCACGCACAGCCTGCAGCCGCATGCGGCCACCGTGCTGAACCTGACCCAGGACCATCTGGACTGGCACGGCAGCATGGAAAACTATGCCGCCGACAAGGCCCGTATCTTCGGCCAGGGTACCGTGCGCGTGCTCAATCGTGATGATGCGCTGGTGATGGAGATGGCCTCCGGCGCCGCGCCGCTGTCGACCTTCGGCCTGGATGAACCGACCGCGCCCAACAGCTTTGGCCTGGTCAATGACAACGGCATGCTGTGGCTGGCCAATGCCTTCGTGCATGAAGACGACGAGGTGCCGGAAGGCAAGCGGCGCCGCAAGCAGAAGGACATGCTGCCGCCTCCGGTCACCCTGAAGCGCCTGATGCCGGCCGATGCCCTCAAGATCCGCGGCGCCCACAACGCCATGAATGCACTGGCCGCGCTGGCCTTGTGCCGCGCCATCGACCTGCCGATGGCGCCGCTGCTGCACGGCCTGCGCGACTACACCGGCGAGCCGCACCGGGTGGAGCTGGTCGGCGTGATCCAGGAAGTGGATTACTACGACGACAGCAAGGGCACCAATGTCGGCGCCACCGTGGCGGCCCTGAACGGACTGGGCCTGGGTGGTCGTCCAAACCGCATCGTGCTGATCGCCGGTGGCGATGGCAAGGGCCAGGACTTTTCGCCACTGGACCTGCCGGTGCAGAAATATGCACGCGCCGTATTGCTGATCGGTCGTGACGCCCCCGCCATCCGGGCAGCGCTGGCCGACAGCGGTGTCGAGCTGATCGATTGCGCCAGCCTGGAAGCCGCTGTCGAAAAGGCCGGCGAGATCGCGCGCGCCGGCGACATCGTGCTGCTGTCCCCGGCCTGCGCCAGCCTGGACATGTTCCGCAACTACGCCCATCGCGCCGAGGTCTTCGTGGACGCGGTGCGTGAGCTGGCGCTCTCGCGTGGCGAGGTGCTGGCATGAAACTGAACCTGTCCTCGATGCGCAGCTGGCTGGGCGGTCTCAAGGAGGCCGCTCCGGTGGCCGCCGGACGTGCGCGCAGTGGCCGTGGCAGCGCATCGGGCAGCATCGGTTTCGAACAGCGCTCGCGCATGATGGAATACGACCAGCCACTGATCTGGGTGGTCCTGCTGCTGATGCTGTTCGGCATGGTGATGGTGTATTCGGCCTCGGTGGCCTTGCCGGATTCGCCCAAGTACGCCTCTTACTCGAATTACCACTTCCTGATCCGCCAGGCGATCTTCATCGTGGTCTCCATCATCGCCGGTGCGCTGGCCTTCCGCGTGCGCATCGAGACCTGGCAGAAGTGGGCGCCCTACCTGTTCGGCATCACCCTGATCCTGCTGCTGATGGTGCTGGTACCCGGCGTGGGCAAGGGCGTCAACGGCGCCAAGCGCTGGCTCTCGCTGAAGATCATCAACCTGCAGCCTTCCGAACTGATGAAGCTGTTCATCGTCCTCTATGCGGCCGACTACACGGTGCGCAAGCAGGCGGTGATGCACAAGCTGGTCAAGGGTTTCTTCCCGATGGCCGCAGCCGTCGGCCTGGTAGGTCTGTTGCTGCTGCTGGAACCCGACCTTGGCGCCTTCGGCGTGATCGTCTGCATCGCCATGGGCATCCTGTTCCTGGGAGGTATCAATGGCGTCTGGTTCGGCGGCATCGGCGCCACGCTGGTAGGCGTGTTCTCGCTGGTCATCGTGACCTCGCCCTGGCGGCGCGAGCGCATCTTCGCCTACCTTAATCCCTGGGAAGAAGAAAATGCGCTGGGCAAGGCCTACCAGCTGTCGCACTCGCTGATCGCCTTCGGGCGTGGCGAGCTGTTCGGCGTGGGCCTGGGCAGCAGCGTGGAAAAATTGCATTACCTGCCGGAGGCGCATACCGACTTCCTGCTGGCGGTGATCGGCGAGGAACTCGGTTTCGTCGGCGTGCTGGTGGTGGTGCTGCTGTTCTACTGGCTGGTCAAGCACGCCTTCGAGATCGGCCGCCAGGCCATCGCGCTGGACCTGACCTTTGCCGGCCTGGTGGCCAAGGGCATCGGCATCTGGCTGGGTGTGCAGGCTTTCATCAACATGGGGGTGAACCTGGGTCTCTTGCCCACCAAGGGCCTGACCTTGCCACTGATGAGCTACGGGGGATCGGGCGTGCTGTTGAACTGCGTCGGCCTGGCCATCCTGTTGCGCATCGATTACGAAAACCGGGTCCTGATGCGCGGAGGTCGCCTATGAGCGCGCCGCGCAAGCTGCTGATCATGGCGGCCGGGACCGGTGGCCATATCTTCCCCGGCCTGGCCATTGCCGAGACCATGCGTGCACGTGGCTGGCAGGTATCCTGGCTGGGCACCACGCACGGCATGGAGTGCGATCTGGTACCGCGCCACGGCGTGGAGATGGACAGCATCGTCTTCGCCGGTCTGCGCGGCAAGGGCCTGATGCATACGGTCAAGGGCGTGTGGCGCCTGGCGGCGAGCTTCTTCCGATGCTTCAGCATCCTCGGCCAGCGTCGCCCGGACGTGGTGCTGGGCATGGGGGGCTACGTCACCGTGCCGGGTGGCGCGATGGCGCGCCTGCGCGGCAAGCCGCTGGTGCTGGTCAATGCCGATGCGGCGCTGCTGCTGTCCAACAAGACCCTCACGCCGCTGGCCGACAAGGTGCTGTTCGGTTTCCCCGCCGATTTCGGCCGGGCAGCCGGAAAGGCCGAGGTCACCGGCAATCCGGTGCGCAAGGAAATCATCGCCCTGCCGCAACCAGGCGAGCGTTATGCCACGCGCAGCGGCCCGCTGAAGATCCTGGTGGTGGGCGGCAGCCTGGGTGCCAAGGTACTGAACGACAACGTGCCTGCCGCGCTGGCCCGCCTGCCTGTCGAGTTGCGTCCGCAAGTCACGCATCAGTCAGGCAAGCAGCATATCGTCGCGCTGCGCGCGGCCTATGAAGCTGCCGGCGTACAGGCCGAGGTGCTCGATTTCATCGACGACATGCCGCGTCGCTACGCCGAGGCCGATCTGGTGATCTGCCGCGCCGGCGCGATCACGGTCTCCGAGCTGACCGCCGCTGGCGTGGCCAGCGTGCTGGTGCCGCTGGCGGTCTCGACGACCTCGCACCAGATCGACAACGCCAGGTGGATGGCCGCCAACAAGGCGGCGATCCACCTGCCACAACGCGAACTGACGCCGGAACACCTGGCCGGTTTGCTGCAGAAACTGGACCGCGCTGCATGCCATGAAATGGCACAGGCGGCATACGAACAAGGCCGGCGCGATGCCAACGAGGCAATCGCGCGCGTGCTGGAAGGACTGGTAACACCATGAAGCATCGCGTCAAGAACATCCACTTCGTCGGTATCGGCGGCTCCGGGATGAGCGGCATCGCCGAGGTTCTGCTGAACCTGGGCTATGGCGTCTCCGGCTCCGATCTGGGCAGCAACGCCGCCACCCAGCGCCTGGCGCAACTGGGTGCCTGCATCCGCTACGGCCATGCGGCCGAGAACATCGAAGGCGCCGACGCCATCGTCACCTCCACCGCCGTCAAGGGTGACAATCCGGAAGTGCTGGCAGCGCGCAAGAAGCACATCCCCATCGTGCCCCGTGCGGTGATGCTGGGCGAGCTGATGCGCCTGAAGAAGGGCATTGCCATCGCCGGCACCCACGGCAAGACCACCACCACCAGCCTGGTGGCCAGCGTACTGGCGCAGGGCGGACTGGACCCCACCTTCGTCATCGGTGGCCGCCTCACCAGCGCCGGCGCCAATGCCAAGCTGGGTACCGGGGAATTCATCGTGGCCGAGGCCGACGAATCCGATGCCTCCTTCCTCAACCTGACGCCGGTCATTGAGGTGATCACCAACATCGACGCCGATCACATGGAGACCTACAACCATGACTTCGCGCGTCTGAAGCAGGCCTTCGTCGAATTCACCCAGCGCCTGCCGTTCTACGGCGTGGCCGTGCTGTGCCTGGATGATCCGCATGTGCGTGAGATCATGCCGATGGTCTCCAAGCCCATCCTCACCTACGGATTCCATGACGACGCCGACGTGCGTGCCATCGACGCCAAGGCGGTGGACGGCAAGATGGAGTTCACCGTGATCCAGGACGGCTATGCACCCATGCAGGTGAGCCTGAACCAGCCCGGCATGCACAACGTGCAGAACGCCTGCGCCGCCATCGCCATTGCCCGCGAGCTGGACGTGGACGACGCCGCCACCCAGAAGGCGCTGACCGAATTCAATGGCGTCGGTCGCCGCTTCACCCGCTACGGCGAAGTACCGATCATCGATGCCCAGGGCAAGCCGGCCGGCCACTTCACCCTGGTGGACGACTACGGTCACCATCCGGTCGAAACCGCCGCCACCATTGCCGCCGCCCGTGGCGCCTATCCGGGCCGCCGCCTGGTGCTGGCCTTCCAGCCGCACCGCTATACCCGCACCCGCGATCTGTTCGAGGACTTCGTCAAGGTGCTGTCCTCGCCGGACGTGCTGGTACTGGGTGAGGTCTATGCGGCCGGTGAAGCGCCCATCGTGGCCGCCGACGGCCGTTCGTTGGCGCATGCCCTGCGCGCGGCCGGCAAGGTGGAGCCGGTATTCGTCGATGACATCGGCGACATGCCCGAGACCATCCGCAACGTGGTGCGCGATGGCGATGTGGTCATGACCATGGGTGCGGGATCGATTTCCGCCGTACCGGCGCGCCTGGTGGCGCAGGCCGGCGGCAAGAACGAACAGGGGGCCGCATGATCAGCCAGGACCAGATCAAGGCCTTCGGCCGCGTCGGCGTGCTCTTCGGCGGCCGTTCGGCCGAACGCGAAGTGTCGATGATGTCGGGCAATGGCGTGCTGCAAGCCTTGCGCAGCAAGGGCGTGGATGCGCATCCCTTCGACCCCGCCGTGCGCTCGCTGGGCGAACTGCAGGCCGAGAAGTTCGATCGCGTCTTCATCGCCCTGCATGGACGCTACGGCGAAGACGGCACTCTGCAGGGTGCGCTGGAACAGATGGGCCTGCCCTATACCGGCCCCGGAGTGATGGCTTCCAGCATTGCCATGGACAAGGTCATGACCAAGCGCATCTGGCTCTCGCACGGCCTGCCCACGCCGCGCTTCCTGACGCTGGACGCCAAGGCCACCAGCCGCGAGCAGCTGCGCCTGGTACCGGACGAACTGGGCCTGCCTCTGATGCTCAAGGCCCCGCACGAAGGCTCGACCATCGGCATCGCCAAGGTCAACGGCTATTCGGACATGCAGGAAGGCTTCGACCTGTGCGCCCGCTACGATAGCGTGGTGCTGGCCGAAGAATTCATCCGCGGTCGCGAGCTGACCGTGCCGGTGCTGGGGACGGGCCGTGAGGCGCGTGCCTTGCCGGTCATCGAAATCCGCGCACCGGAGGGTAACTATGATTACCAGAACAAGTATTTCACCGATGACACGAAATATTTGTGTCCGGCCCCGCTTGACGAGGAACTGACTCGCCATCTGCGTGATCTGGCGGTACAGGCTTTCAATGCGCTGGGTTGCCGTGGCTGGAGCCGCGTCGATTTCATGCTGCGGGAAGCCGACGGCAAGGCCGAACCCTACCTGCTGGAAATCAACACTTCGCCCGGCATGACCGGTCATTCGCTGGTGCCGATGGCGGCCAAGGCGGTGGGCATGAGCTACGAAGACCTGTGTTGCGAGATCCTGCAGATGGCGGCGCTGGACATGACGCCTTCCAAGGACTGGACGCCGCAGGCGGGCCAGTCGTGATGGTTCGGGTCTAAGGGAGCGCGCGCGTCGATGTGGCAGGACGTCAAGATGCTCAACGCCATCAGCAGTGCGCTCATTGCGCTGGTGCTGCTGGCCCTGGTGGCATCAGGTTTGTGGTGGGTGGCGCAGCGGCCGATGTTTACGCTGCACACGATACGCATTGAATCGGCCAGCGAGTTGCCGCTGGAAAAGGTCAACGCGTTGACGGTGCGGGCGACAGCGGTGCCGCGCATCCATGGCAATTTCTTCACCGCCGACCTGACGGCGGTGCGGGCGGCCTTCGAGGCCGTGCCCTGGGTGCGCAAGGCCATGGTACGGCGTGAATGGCCGGACCGGCTGGTGGTGAAGATCGAGGAACACAAGGCCCTGGGTACCTGGGGTGAAGATGGCAAGTTGTTGTCGCAGAAGGGCGATGTGTTCACCGCCAACCTGGCCGAGGCCGAGGACGACGGTGACCTGCTGGAATTCGATGGCCCGCCCGGCAGCGAGAAGCAGGTGGTGGAGCGTCTGGCGCAGTTCCGCCAGTGGTTCGCACCGATCAAGCTGGAGCCGGAGTCGCTGGTGCTGTCCAATCGCTATGCCTGGACGGTGCGCCTGGACAACGGCATGACGGTCGAACTGGGGCGTGATCAGGGCGATGCGGTCCTGAAGGAACGTGTGGCCAGGCTGGTGGCGGTGTATCCGCAACTGGTGGAACGATTGCAGGGCAAGATAGAAAGCGTCGACTTGCGCTATCCCAACGGGATGGCCCTGAAGGCGGATGGAATGGTGCTGGCGGCGATGAACGGGAAAAAGAAATAAGCGGAACACTATGACAAAAGACGCAAAGAATCTGATCGTCGGCCTCGACATCGGCACCTCGAAAGTGGTGGCGGTGGTGGCCGAGGTGCTGCCCGACGGCCGCCATGAAGTGATCGGGCTGGGGCAGTCCGAATCCAAGGGCCTCAAGAAGGGCGTGGTGGTCAATATCGAGGCCACCGTCGAGTCCATCCAGCGCGCCCTGGAAGAGGCCGAGCTGATGGCCGACTGCAAGATCCGCAATGTCTATACCGGGATCGCCGGCAGCCACATCCGCAGCTTCAACTCCAGCGGCATGGTGGCCATCAAGGACAAGGAAGTCACGGCGGCCGACGTCTCCCGCGTGATCGAGACCGCCAAGGCGGTCAACATCCCGACCGACCAGCAACTGCTGCACACGGTCCCGCAGGAATTCATCGTCGACAACCAGGAAGATGTGCGTGAGCCCATCGGCATGAGCGGCATCCGCCTGGAAGTGAAGGTCCACATCGTCACCGGCGCTGTCTCTGCCGTGCAGAACATCGTCAAGTGCGTGCGCCGCTGTGGCCTGGAAGTATCGGACCTGATCCTGCAACCGATGGCCTCGGCCGATTCGGTGCTGACCACCGACGAGCGCGAATTGGGCGTGGTGCTGGTCGATATCGGCGGCGGCACGACCGACGTGGCGGTGTTCACCGAAGGCGCGATCCGGCACACCGCCGTGATCCCCATTGCCGGTGACCAGATCACCAACGATATCGCCATGGCCCTGCGCACCCCGACGCTGGAAGCCGAAGAGATCAAGCTGCGTTATGGCGTGGCCAAGCAGATCCTGGCCGATCCGACCGAGACCCTGGAAGTGCCCGGCCTGGGCGACCGCAATCCGCGCACGCTGTCGCGCCAGGCCTTGGCGGCGGTCATCGAGCCGCGCGTGGAAGAGCTGTTCGCGCTGGTGCACCAGGTGGTGCGCGAGTCGGGTTACGAAGAGGTGCTGTCCTCCGGCATTGTCCTCACCGGCGGCTCGGCGATGATGCCGGGCATGACCGAGCTGGCCGAAGACATCTTCTTGAAGCCGGCCCGCCTGGGGACTCCCGAATACAGCGGCCAGCTGGCCGACGTGGTGCGCAGCCCGCGCTACTCGACCGTGCTGGGCCTGTTGCAGGAAGCCAAGAAGCAATACCTGCGCGGCTACATCGTGACCCGCCAGGAGGGTTCGGTGAAGGCGGTCTGGCAGCGCATGAAGGAATGGTTCCTCGGCAACTTCTGAGGACCGCGTCCCGCAGGCATCACGCGCGGCTGGCGGAATGCATCAGGATGTAAAAGCATTGGTGGGCGCTGGCGTAACGGCTGTAGGGTTCAGGCAGTCGACATGGACGGGACGTCAGCAGATGGGCAGGACGGTTTTGTTGGAATAGCGGTATCAGGCATGACTCGCAACATTCATTCGTAGCATTCGTGGCATCGGCAGTATTGGTTTCAACAGTAAAAGCAGCAACAACAGGGAATTGAGCATATAGACAGCAGTGATCAGTTGCTAGTCGTCACACCGCGTGATGCCTATCAACTGCCAGCTGCAGGACACATATATTTAAAGGAGTCATCATGGAAATCGATATGGTCGACAATGCGACGCTGGGTACGATCATCAAGGTCGTGGGCGTTGGCGGTGCTGGCGGCAATGCCGTGCAGCACATGATTAACAAGGGTGTCTCTGGCGTCGAGTTCATCGCCGCCAACACGGACGCCCAGGCGCTCAAGCAATCCAAGGCGCACAACGTCATCCAGATCGGGGATACCGGTCTGGGTGCCGGCATGCAGCCCGAGGTCGGGCGTCGCCTGGCCGAGGAAACCCGTGCCCGCATCGAGGATTCGCTGCGCGGCGCGCACATGGTCTTCATCGCCGCCGGCATGGGTGGCGGCACAGGTACGGGTGCTGCACCGGTGGTGGCGCAGGTGGCCAAGTCGCTGGGCGCGCTGACCGTGGCCGTGGTCTCCAAGCCGTTCTCCTACGAAGGCCAGAAGTGCATGGACATCGCGGACGCCGGTCTGGAAGAGCTGACCCAGCATGTGGATTCGCTGATCATCATCCTCAATGAAAAGCTGGAAGAGATCTACGAAGACGACAGCATGATCGAATGGCTGTCGCACGCCGATGACGTGCTCAACAATGCCGTGGCCGGTATCGCCGAGATCATCAATGTCCCGGGTCACATCAACGTCGACTTCAACGACGTCAAGACCATCATGGGCGAGCAGGGCAAGGCCATGATGGGTACCGCCACCGCTGCCGGCGTGGACCGCGCCCGCGTGGCCGCCGAGCAGGCCGTGGCCTCGCCGCTGCTGGACGGCATCGACCTGTCGGGCGCCCGCGGCGTGCTGGTCAACGTGACCGCCAGCCGTGGCCTGAAGGGTAAGGAAATCAAGGAAGTGATGGCGACCGTGCGTGCCTTCGCTGCCCCTGACGCTTCCATCGCCCAGGGTATCGCCTACGACGACAGCATGGGCGACGAGATCCGCGTCACCGTGGTGGCCACCGGCCTGGGCCGTGCCCGCAAGGCTGTGCAACTGGTGCAGACCCCGGTCATGCGTACCGGTACCCACAACGAACCGATGATGGCCGTCGGTGGCGCCATGCCGCAAGGCGCAGCGCAACCGGCTGCTGCCTTCGGTGGCCTGAAGGCCCCGGCCGTGTGGCGTCGCGAGTCGGCTTCCGACACCGTGCGCGCGCTGGAAAAGAACGGCATGGAGACCTACGACATCCCGGCCTTCCTGCGCAAGCAGGCGGACTGAGTCGGGTCTTTGCCGCTGGCCTGCGCAGTCGAAGCAGGCCGGCCGGTTACAGGGCATACTAACGCCGCGCCTGGTGCGCGGCGTTTTTTCGTGCGTCGCCTGCGGGCAACTCATCTGTCCGATCGATCAATCGGGCCAGATTCATCACCTAGATCACTTATACAACCAGACGAGGAAACACCATGACCATCAAGATCGGCGACCGCCTGCCCGAAGGCACCCTGACCGAATTCATCGAGACCGAGACCGAAGGCTGCAGCCTGGGCCCCAACGCCTTCAAGGTGTCGGACCTGGTCAAGGGCAAGAAGATTGCCTTGTTCGCCCTGCCCGGCGCCTTCACTCCGACCTGTTCGGCCAAGCACGTGCCGGGCTACATCGCCCTGGCGGACCAGTTCAAGGCCAAGGGTGTGGACGAGATCTGGTGCCTCTCCGTCAATGATGCCTTCGTCATGGGCGCCTGGGGCCGCGACCAGAAGGCCACCGGCATCGTGCGCATGTTCGGCGACGGCAGCGCCACCTTCACCAAGGCGCTGGGCATGGAGTTCGACCTGACCGAACGCAACATGGGCGTGCGTTCGCAGCGCTATTCGATGCTGCTCGAAGATGGCGTGGTCAAGCAGCTGAACCTGGAAGCACCGGGCAAGTTCGAGGTGTCCAACGCCGAGACCCTGCTGGGCCAGCTGGGCTGATTTCCTCCGGGAATCCTGCGACGGCATGCTGCGGCATGCCGTTTTGCTTTATGGAAATGGCAAGTCGTACAAGGAGCCGTTGCGAGCCCGCACTGCCGGGTCTTTGCAGATGGGAACGATTTGCAACAAAGCCGCGCCGTAGCGGGGCGGCGAGAGGGCATCTTGGCTATAATGGCCGGATGTTGAAACAGCGCACAATCAAGAATCTGGTCAAGACCACGGGCGTGGGTCTGCACTCCGGCACCAAGGTCGAGCTGACCCTGCGCCCGGCCGCGCCCGACACCGGCATCATCTTCCGTCGCGTCGACCTGGATCCGGTGGTCGAGCTGCCGATGATGGCCACCGGCGTGGGCGACACCCGCATGGCCTCGACCCTGACCAAGGATGGTGCCAAGGTTTCCACCGTCGAACACCTGCTGTCGGCCTGCGCCGGCCTGGGCATCGACAACCTGTATATCGACCTGACCGCCGAAGAAATCCCCATCATGGATGGCTCGGCCTCGTCCTTCGTCTTCCTGCTGCAGCAGGCCGGCCTGCAGGAGCAGAATGCGGCCAAGAAATTCATCCGCGTCAAGAAGCCGGTGGAAGTGCGCGAAGGCAGTGGCGACAAGGAAAAATGGGCGCGCCTGGAACCCTATGACGGCTTCCGCCTGAAGTTCTTCATCGAATTCAACCACCCGGCCGTGGATGGCACCGGCCAGGTCGCCGAGGTCGATTTCGGCATCGACTCCTACGTCAAGGAAATCGCCCGCGCGCGCACGTTCGGTTTCATGCAGGACGTGGAAACCCTGCGCGGCATGGGGCTGGCGCGCGGCGGTTCGTTCGAGAACGCCATCGTCATGGACGAGTACCGCATCCTCAACGCCGATGGCCTGCGCTACGACAACGAATTCGTGCGTCACAAGATCCTGGACGCCATCGGCGACCTCTACATCATCGGCCATCCCTTGCTGGCCAGCTACGACGCCCACAAGTCCGGTCACGGACTGAACAACCTGCTGCTGCGCGAGTTGCTGTCGCAACCCGATGCCTATGAAATCGTCAGCTTCGATACCCTCGAGCAGGCCCCGCGTACCTATGTGATGCAGGCCAAGCAGGAGTGGGCGCTGAACTGAAGCGCAACCGACCGTCAGCGTGACGGGACCGCCTGACAATCTTGTAAATTTTTTATCCAGATCCCGAATCCCGTCTATTTTCCTTCGGAAATTGGCGGGGCTTCTCCCGTTTCCTTGGATGATGGGCGGGCCGCGCGACGCCGTATCATGGCGTCGATGGCTTCCTTCAGACCCTGGCTACGCGGGTCGCTGGCCAGCGTACTGCTGAGTTCGGCAAAGGAGGAGAGGGCGCCATCGGTCAGCTCCAGCACCCGTTTCTGCACCGGGGGAGGGGCCATCTTGCCAACTTGCACTTTGATTCGGATTGAATTAACCTGCCATCCGTCCTTCAGCAGGCGGTCCTGCAGCTTCGGGGTTTGCTGCTTCAGCCGGGCCGCCAGCGCTGCGTTGGGTGCGCTCATGACCAGCACACCAGCTTCGAACTGCAAGATCTGACAGGCCGCAAACATCGTCGGCAATGCCGCGGCGACTGATCGCTGCAGCGTGCCCATGCGAGCCAGGGCGGGCAACAGCGCCGCCATCGTCGAATTCGACCGCAAGAAATCCGCGGCTCCCTTCGTGCTCTTCGCCATGCGTTGGGCGCTCGTGGGGGCAGGCCGATAAGGGGTGAACGTAGATGGGTACTTCATCTTTAAACCTTATCACATCCGGTGTCTGACCGGCCGGAGACCAAGGAGCAAAGATGCAAATTATCCTGCTGCACCCCCGTTTCACCAAAGCCCGTTCCGTCACGCTGGGCAGCAAGCACCTGTTCATCCTGATGTTCCTGCTGGTCGGCCTGATCGCCGGCTCCTCGACGCTGATCACCTACTTCCTGCTGCGCCAGGCCGGAGACCCCGATGCCTCCCCGCTGCTGCACAAGCTGGCGGTATCGATGAGCCAGGAAGAGGACGGCCGCAACGAAAAATTCCTCAAGGAAAACCTGGCCATGATGGCCGTCAAGGTCGGCGAGATGCAGGCCCAGATGATGCGCCTGGATGCGCTGGGCGAGCGGGTGCAGGGCCTGGCCGGCATCCGTCCCGAGGAATTCAACTTCAAGGAGTCGCCCGGTCGCGGCGGCGCCGAGGTCTCCAGTCTGGCCGGCCCGGGCCGCGATGTCGGCCTCGACGAGCTGCGCCGCATGCTGGACAACCTTGCGGTGGACGCCGGTCATCGGACCGATTATCTCAACGCCGTCGAATCCACCCTGATGAGCGACAAGATCAAGTCGCGCCTGCTGCCGACCAACCAGCCGGTCAACGTCGCCTACAACTCGTCGAGCTTCGGCTGGCGCCTCGATCCCTTCACCGGCCACAATGCCTTCCATGAAGGCCTGGACTTCCCGGCCCCGGTCGGCACCCGCATCGTGGCGGCAGCTGCCGGCGTGGTGATCGCCTCTGAATATCATTACCAGTTTGGCAATATGCTGGAAATCGACCACGGCAACAACATCATCACCCGCTATGCCCACGCCTCGCGCCTGTTCGTGAAGGTGGGCGACATCGTCAAGCGCGGCCAGCACGTGGCCGATGTCGGTTCCACCGGTCGTTCCACCGGCGCCCACCTGCATTTCGAGGTGCGCATCCGCGGTATCGCCCAGGATCCGCGCAAGTTCCTCGCGCTGGGCGCCAATGGCGGCAACCAGCCCAAGCAGATGCCGGTCTTCGTGGCCGGCCGCTGAGCCGCACCGGCAGGCGCCGCGGCGGCACGAATATTCCTGCCGCCGTCCGTTCCATCTTGAAACCTTGCAAAGCCGCCCGATCTAAGGCTTTACTGCCCCGGGCCGGGCGCCAAAGCCATTGCCACGGGCCTGCGTGCTAGAATCCATGGTTTATTTTCGGGCGTTGTCGGCCGGAACCCCACGGCCGGGTGCCAAACGTCTATCTGCCGGATCGTTCATCGGCGCTTTTATAGAATCCAAGCATGTCATTCCTGACCAAGATTTTCGGCAGCCGTAACCAGCGTCTGCTCAAACAATATCAAAAAATCGTCCGCCAGATTAATGCGCTGGAGCCCTCGGTCGAGAAGCTGACCGACGCCGAACTGCAAGCCAAGACGCCCGAATTCAAGCAACGCATCGCCGGCGGCGAGACGCTCGACGCGATCCTGCCGGAAGCCTTCGCGGTATGCCGGGAAGCCAGCCGTCGGGTGCTCAAGATGCGCCACTTCGACGTCCAGCTCATCGGCGGCATGGCCCTGCACTTCGGCAAGATCGCCGAAATGCGCACCGGCGAAGGCAAGACGCTGATGGCGACCCTGCCGGCCTACCTCAATGCCCTGGCCGGCAAGGGCGTACACGTGGTCACCGTCAACGACTACCTGGCCCAGCGCGACGCCGACGACATGGGACAACTCTACAGCTGGCTGGGCCTGACCACCGGCGTGAACCTGTCGCAGATGGAGCACGACGTCAAGCAGGAGGCCTACGCGGCCGACATCACCTACGGTACCAACAACGAATTCGGCTTCGACTACCTGCGCGACAACATGGTCTTCGATGCCGACGACCGCGTGCAGCGCGCCCTGAACTTCGCCATCGTCGACGAAGTGGACTCGATCCTGATCGACGAAGCGCGTACCCCGCTGATCATCTCCGGCCAGGCCGAGAACCACACCGAGCTGTACCACAAGATGAATGCGGTGCCGCCGCTGCTGACGCTGCAGATCGGCGAAGAAACCCCGGACGGCAAAGGCAAGGTGGAAGTCCCCGGTGACTATACCAAGGACGAGAAGAGCCACCAGGTACTGCTGACCGAAGCCGGCCACGACAAGGCCGAAGAGATCCTGACCCAGATGGGCTTGCTGCCCGAGGGCGCGTCGCTGTACGACGCCGCCAACATCACCCTGATCCACCACCTGTACGCCGCCCTGCGCGCCCACACCCTGTACCACCGCGACCAGCACTACGTTGTGCAGAACGGCGAAGTGGTGATCGTGGACGAATTCACCGGTCGTCTCATGACCGGCCGCCGCTGGTCCGACGGCCTGCACCAGGCGGTGGAAGCCAAGGAAGGCGTGAAGATCCAGAACGAGAACCAGACCCTGGCCTCGATCACCTTCCAGAACTACTTCCGCATGTATGCCAAGCTATCCGGCATGACCGGCACGGCCGATACCGAAGCCTACGAATTCCAGGAAATCTATCACCTGGAAACCGTGGTGATCCCGCCCAACCGTCCCAATGCCCGCAAGGACCGCCAGGACCAGGTCTACAAGACCGCGCAAGAGAAGTACATGGCGATGGTCAAGGACATCCAGGACTGCTACGAGCGCGGCCAGCCCGTGCTGGTGGGCACCACCTCGATCGAGAACTCGGAACTGCTCTCGGGCATCCTGACCAAGTCCAAGCTGCCGCACAATGTCCTGAACGCCAAGCAGCACGCCCGCGAAGCAGAGATCGTGGCCCAGGCCGGTCGTCCCAAGATGATCACCATCGCCACCAACATGGCCGGTCGCGGTACCGACATCGTGCTGGGCGGCAACGTGGGCAAGCAGATCCAGCTCATCGAAGCCGACGAATCCCTGTCGGATGCCGACAAGACCGCCAGGTCGCAGCAGCTGCGCGATGAATGGCAGTCCCTGCACGACCACGTGGTCAACGCCGGCGGCCTGCACATCATCGGTACCGAACGTCACGAATCGCGGCGCGTGGACAACCAGCTGCGTGGCCGTTCCGGCCGCCAGGGCGATCCGGGTTCCTCGCGCTTCTACCTGTCGCTGGACGACGCGCTGCTGCGCATCTTCGCCGGTGACCGCGTGCGCGCCATCATGGACCGCCTGAAGATGCCCGAAGGCGAACCGATCGAGGCCGGCATCGTCAGCCGCTCCATCGAATCTGCCCAGCGCAAGGTGGAAGCCCGCAACTTCGACATCCGCAAGCAATTGCTGGAATACGACGACGTCGCCAACGACCAGCGCAAGGTGATCTATCAGCAGCGCAACGAGCTGCTGGAATCGGTGGAAATGGCCGAGATGATCGCCTCCCTGCGCGATGGCGTCTTCACCGACCTGTTCCGCCAGTACGTGCCGGCCGAGTCGATGGAAGAGCAGTGGGACATCCCCGGCCTGCAAGCCGTGCTGGCGGGCGAATGGCAGCTCGACGTTTCGCTGGAAGCGATGCTGGCCGCCGAGCCGGACCTGTCCGACGAAGACCTGCTGGAGCGCCTGCTGACGGCGGCCAAGGATGCCTACGATGCCAAGGTGGCCGTGGTCGGCGTGGAAGCCTTCGCCGGGTTCGAGCGCAGCGTCATGCTGCAGAGCATCGACAACCACTGGCGCGAACACCTGGCGGCGCTGGATCACCTGCGCCAGGGCATCCACCTGCGTGGTTATGCGCAGAAGAACCCCAAGCAGGAATACAAGCGCGAAGCCTTCGAACTGTTCGCCCAGATGCTGGACCTGATCAAGAACGAAGTGATCAAGGTGGTCATGACGGTCCGCATCCAGAGCCGCGAGGAAATCGAAGCGGCCGAGGAAAGCATGGCCGGCGGCTCGCCCATCAACGTCAACTACCAGCACGCCGACTTCAATCCGGAAGCCGCACCCGAGGAACTGCTGGCGCCGACCGCCCAGGCCGACAGCGACGACGGTTCGGAATATCCCAAGGTCGGTCGCAACGACCCCTGCCCGTGCGGCAGCGGCAAGAAGTACAAGCAGTGCCACGGCAAGCTGGCCTGATTTCACGCCAGCGGTAGCTCGCAAGGCCGTTCCCCCGCCCGGGTGAACGGCCTTTTTGCTGGGCGCTGCGCTGCCTGCCCGGCTGGCCTTATCATGAGCGCACCGGCAGCCAGGGTCTGCCCTTCAGGAGAACAAGAAGATGATGTCCGCTACGCCTTTCCGCGCTTTCCGTGCTTTCGGCTCTTCCCCGCTGTCGCGCGCCACGCTCTGCGCGGCCCTCGCCGCCATGCTGCTGGCCGGTTGCGCCTCGTCCCCCATGCCGCAATGGCGCGACGGTGACAACGTCGGCTACGCACCGGTCACCCCGGCCATCCCGGTCACCAATACCGGTGTGCCGGCCGTGGCCATCAGTACCGCCCCGCCTACGCGGGCCGCGCTGGTGGCCGCGGCCAAGGCCGAGTGGGATTTCTTCGGCAACCAGCAGATCGACATGCGTCACGAGCCCTTCAGCGCGCCGCGCCTGGGCTTGCTGGAGGATGAAGGGGAGGCCGTGCAGCGCGTGGCGGAATACTGGCATGCGGTCGGCAAGAACCTGACCGGGGCCGACTGTCAGCAGGCCTGGTCGGCCGCTTTCATTTCCTGGCTGATGGTCAGCAGCAATGTCCCGCCCCAGGATTTCGCCCCCAACGAAACCCACTTCAACTACCTGAGCTTCCTCAAGGAACGGCAGTCGCGCCCCTCGCCACAATTCGTGCTGCGCCCTGCCGAGAGCGAGGCCATCGCACCCGGTGACCTGATCTGCGCCCCGCGCGGCAACAACAATGCGACCACCCTGGACGAGATACGTCCGGGTCTGGCCGGGCATTGCGACATGGTGGTGGAGGTGCATGCCGATGACGGCTGGGCCGGCGTGATCGGTGGCAATGTCTTCAATTCGGTCTCCGAATCGCTGATTCCGGTGGATGAGCAGGGCCGGGCACAGCCGATCGCGCAGCGACCCTGGCTGGTGGTGGTCAAGAACCTGCTGCCCTGATCGGCACCCGGCATGCTGATGCTGGCCAAGATCCTGCTCGGTCCGCTGCTGCTGTGGCAGGCCCGGCGCCTGCGCCGGACGGCCTTGCGCCTGCCCGAAGCAGAGGGGCCGCGCAGCGGCATGGAGCAGCCCTACGCCGCGCGCGCCGGGGTAATCCCGCTGCGTCTGCTGGTGGTCGGCGATTCGTCCGCCGCCGGCGTGGGCGTGGCGCACCAGGAGCAGGCCCTGGCCCAGCCCCTGGCGCATCACCTGGCCGCGCGCAGCGGCCGGCCGGTGGCCTGGCAGCTGGTGGCGCAGAGCGGCGTCAATTCGCTGGAAGCGCTGGACCTGCTGGCGCGCCACGAGATCGGCCCGGCCACCGTGCTGGTGGTGGCGCTGGGCGTCAACGACGTGACCTCGCAGATGGCGCCGCAGCGCTACATCGCCAATCTGCGCCTGCTGTGTGAGCGCCTCATGGTCCAGGCCGGCGTGGAGCATATCGTCTTCTCGGGTTTGCCGCCCATGCACCTGCTGCCGGTGGCACCGCAGCCGCTGCGCTGGTACCTGGGGTGCTATGCCCGCAAGCTGGACCGCGCACTGCGCGACTGGATAGGCGCCGAGGCCGCGCTACGCTATTGCTCGCTGCAATGGGCGCTGCCGCATGAAATGGCCATCGACCGCTTCCACCCCGGCCAGGGCCAGTATGCGCAATGGGCCAGGATGAGCGCGGAGATCATCGAAACCGAGTTCCTGCGTCATCAGCCGGTGACGGAAAGTGTTTAAAATACGCGTTCCGATTTTTACGCTGAAAGCTCGCCATGGCCGTCAATTCCCCGATCCCCGTCCCTTCCGACCTCAAAGCCGTTGCCGGCATCGAACTCGGCCATGCCGAGGCGGGTGTGCGCAAGTCCAATCGCAAGGACGTGCTGGTCATGAAGCTGGCCGAGACCGCCACCGTGGCCGGCGTATTCACCAAGAACCGCTTCTGCGCTGCACCGGTGCAGATCTGCCAGGCCAACCTGGCCCAGTTGAGCGCCGCCAAGCCCATCCGCGCGCTGGTCATCAATACCGGCAATGCCAACGCCGGCACCGGTGAAGAAGGCCTGCAGCGCGCCAGGTCGGTCTGCGCCGCCCTGGCCCAGCAGATGGGCGTGGAGCCGCAGCAGATCCTGCCGTTTTCCACCGGCGTGATCCTGGAGCCGCTGCCGGCAGACCGCATCATCGCCGGCCTGCCGCAGGCCATCGGCAACTTGAAGGCCGACAACTGGTTCAACGCGGCCGAGTCCATCATGACCACCGACACCCAGCCCAAGGCCGCTTCGCGCACCCTGAGCATCGGTGGCAAGCAGGTGGTGATGACCGGCATCAGCAAGGGCGCCGGCATGATCAAGCCCAACATGGCCACCATGCTGGGCTTCCTGGCCTTCGACGCCAAGCTGCCGCAGGCGCTGCTGAACCAGCTGGTCAAGGATGCCGCCGACCACTCCTTCAACTGCATCACCATCGATGGCGACACCTCGACCAACGATTCCTTCATCCTGATGGCCACCGGCGCCGGCGAACTGGAGATCACCAGCGCCGACAGCGACGACTACAAGCAACTGGCCGCCGCCGTCACCGACCTGTCGCAGCATCTGGCGCACCAGATCGTGCGCGATGGCGAAGGCGCCACCAAGTTCATCGAAGTGGCCGTGGAAGACGGCAAGAGCGTCGAAGAATGCCGCCAGATCGCCTATTCCATCGGCCACTCGCCGCTGGTCAAGACCGCCTTCTTCGCCTCCGATCCGAACCTGGGTCGCATCCTGGCCGCCATCGGCTATGCCGGCATCGACGACCTGGATGTGTCCAGGATCAACCTCTGGCTGGACGATGTCTGGGTCGCCAAGGACGGCGGCCGCAACCCCGATTACCGTGAGGAAGACGGTCAGCGCGTCATGAAGAAGGCCGAGATCGTGGTGCGCGTGAAGCTGGCGCGCGGCACGGCCAAGGCCTCCATCTGGACCTGCGACCTGTCGCACGATTACGTGTCGATCAACGCCGACTACCGTTCCTGATCCCCGACAGGAACTGCCGCCGCCGGCCCATCATCCCCGGGCCGGCAGCGACCGGGATGGTGATGGCAACATGAATGCCCGCGCCCTCGGAACAATTTTATTCACGCCGCCCGCCGCCGCGTTGCGCCACAATGTGGCGTCGCATCTACTTTCAAGCCCATCCCAGGCACTGATCACCATGACCCAGTTAGACCAATTCCTGCAGCGTGCCGAAGCCTTGCTGGCGCGCGTCGAAGCCATCCTGCCCAATGCCGCTGCCCGCGAACCGGACTGGAACGCCGCCGTCGCCTTCCGGTGGCGCGGTGCCACCGCCCAGCGTGCCGGCTACCTGCAGGCCGTGGGCCAGATTTCGCGGATCGGCCTGTCCGACCTGCACAATATCGGCCCGCAAAAGGAACAGATTGACCAGAATACCCGCCAGTTCGTCGAAGGCCGCCCGGCCAACAACGTGCTGCTGACCGGCGCGCGTGGCACCGGCAAGTCTTCGCTGATCAAGGCCTGCCTGAACCAGTACGCCGACCGTGGCCTGCGCCTGATCGAGGTGGACAAGGACGACCTGCACGACCTGCAGGACATCGTCGAACTGGTGGCGGCGCGCCCGGAGCGCTTCATCGTCTTCTGCGACGATCTTTCCTTCGAGGAAGGCGAGGGCGGCTACAAGGCGCTGAAGGTGGCGCTGGACGGCAGCATCGCCGCGCAATCGGACAATGTGCTCATCTACGCCACCTCCAACCGCCGTCACCTGATGCCGGAGCGCCTCTCCGACAACAGCACCTATACCCACACCGAGGATGGCGACCTGCATCCCGGCGAGACGGTGGAAGAAAAGATTTCGCTCTCCGAGCGTTTCGGCCTGTGGGTGACCTTCTACCCCTTCAAGCAGGACGACTTCCTCGACATCGTCGCCCACTGGCTGCGCCACTTCGGTTGCACAGACGCCCAGATCGCCGAAGCCCGCGCCGACGCGCTGCGCTGGGCGCTGCAGCGCAGTTCCCGCTCGGGTCGCGTGGCCTGGCAGTTCGCCCGTGATTACGCCGGCAAGGCGCAGGCCTGATGCGCCAGGACGCCAAGCCGATCGACGTCGCCGTGGGCATCCTGATGCAGCCCAACGGTGACGTGCTGCTGGGCCAGCGCCCCGAAGGCAAGCCCTATGCGGGCTATTGGGAATTTCCCGGCGGCAAGGTGGAACCGGGGGAGAGCATCTTCGCTGCCTTGCAGCGCGAGTTCAAGGAAGAGCTGGGCATTGAGGTCATCGATGGCCAGCCCTGGTGCGGCGTCGAACACGTCTATCCGCATGCCCATGTGCGTCTGCACTTCTACATCAGCCGCCAGTGGCGCGGCGAGCCGCAAAGCCTGGAAGGCCAGGCCTTTGCCTGGCAGGGGAGCGTGGGCGTGCAGCCGCTGCTGCCGGCGACCATTCCGCTGATCCAGTGGCTGGACCAGTTGCGCTACGGCGAGCCGGCGTGAGCGTGCTCAAGCCTTGGCCCTGGCCTTGCCAGCCATGCAGGATTCAAAAGCGGGGATTTGAGCAAATGTGAAGGAAAAAGCCCGTCATCACTGTACGGGCTTGTCCCCTTCGTCTTCCAGCGGCAGGTTCACTGCGGGAATGGTGTACTTTTCTTCCGCCCAGGCTCCAAGGTCGATTTGCTTGCAGCGCTCGGAGCAGAACGGCCGATACTTGTTCTTTTCACTCCACTCCACCTTGGTGCCACAGGTCGGACAATCCACTATCGTCGCCATACGCGTTACTTCAATTCGTTCGTTATGGGTCAAAAGCCGCACAGGGCCAGTTCGAAGGGGACTTCACCCTCGAAGGAGCGCGGCTTCTCGTCTCCATCCTGCTGGGTGAAACGCACCCACAGCATGTACTTGTTGGCGGAAATCTCGGGGATCGCGCCCAGTTCGATATCCAGCGACAGGCGCAGCATCTGGTAGACCTTGCCCTGCAGCATCTGCTGGTAACTGCCGCCTTCGGCGTTGATCTTCACCGCATGGCCGGATTCGCGCAGCAATCGCATGACGATGGCGATGGCGTCGAACAGCGGGATCAGGGGGGCGAACCAGTTGGAGATGTCCTGGAAGCGGCGGTCGAAGGAATGTTGCTGCCAGGCGTAATAGGCGGGGAGGTCGAATTCGCAGGCGCCGCCCGGGATGATGGTGCGACCGCGGATGCTCATCAGCCATTCGTTGTCGCGGATGTTCTGACCGGTCTTGCCTTGCGCCGCAGCCAGGGCGCTGCTGGCCTGGTCCACCTCGGCCAGGATGGCGTTGAGCATCTCCGGCTCGACATTGGGATTGGACTGATAGGCCAGCAGGATCTGCTTTTGCCGCTCCAGCTCCTGCAGCAGGTCCGACTTGAGATCGGCGCGTCCGGCGACCTCCAGCATTTCGAAAATGGTGGCAAGGGCGATGTGATGCTGATGCGGGCTTTCCTGGTGCAGGAAGAAGACGAATTTCTCGTAGAGATCTTCCAGTCGCAACAGCGTGCGAATACGCTCATTGAAAGGGTATTCGTAGACGATCAAAGCATGATCCCTTTATTGGTGAACCGGACTTGTTGAAGGCCGCTGACAGGCCACGCTGGTGCAAAAACCTCGTCAACATTGCAATGTCTGTGATTCTGACCCATGCAGCAGAAAATTACAAATGCAGGCCGCATCAAATGAAGCCGCAGGCAGCGCCACGCCGTGCGCCCGCGCTGCCGCATGTCGGCTGCTCAGGCAGCGCCGGCAAACGCGAGGTAGCGTGCATGCAGGGCCTGCACCTGGGCCGGCAGCGCGGCATTGTCGCCGCCGTTGTCGATGACGTCGTCGGCCACCGCCAGCCGCGCCTGACGGCTGGCCTGGGCGGCCATGATGGCTTCCACCTCGTCGCGCTGCAGGCCGTTGCGCTGCATGACACGGGCCACCTGTACCGGTTCCGGGCAATCCACCACCAGGATGCGGCTGGCGCGCCCCACCCAGGTACCGGATTCCACCAGCAGCGGTACCACGAAGATGACGTAGCTGCCGGTGGCGACCTCGGCCTGGCGTATGGTCTCGCTGCGGATCAGTGGGTGCAGGATCGCTTCCAGCGCATGGCGGGCGTTGGGATGGGAAAACACGTGATGGCGCATCCGCGCGCGGTCCATGGCGCCTCGCGCATCGATGAATTCGTCGCCGAAATGGGCGCGGATGGGGGCAATGGCCAGGCCCTCGGGCGCGGTCAGGGCATGGGCGATGGCATCGGTATCCACCAGCGAGGCGCCCAGTTCACCGAAGAGATTGGCCACGGTGGTCTTGCCGCTGCCGATGCCGCCGGTCAGGCCGATGGTGAAGCGTTCAGTCAAGGAAGTCATGGAATGGGTTCAGTAAGCGAAGTGAGTCAGGTTCAGCCAGGTGCCATCCAGCAGCAGGGCCAGCAGGCCGGCGCCGGCCAAGCAGGGGCCGAAGGGAATGGCCTGGCCGCGCTGGTGGCGCCCGCCGACCATCAGCGCCAGGCCCAGCAGGGCGCCCATCACCGAGGCCAGCAGCAGCACCAGCGGCAGCGCCTGCCAACCCAGCCAGGCGCCGAGGGCGGCCATGAGCTTGAAGTCGCCATAGCCCAGGCCATCCTTGCCGGTGGCCAGCTTGAAGATCCAGAAGATCAGCCACAGCACGCCATAGCCGACTGCCGCGCCCAGCACTGCATCGGGCAGCGCCACCAGGCGATGGTTCAGGTTCACCAGCAGCCCCAGCCATAGCAGCGGCAGGGTCAGGTCATCGGGCAGCAGCATGGTGTCGGCATCGATGAAGGCCAGCGCTATCAGGAAGGCGCTGCAGAGCATGACGGCCAGCCCGGTGGCGCCCAGTCCGAAGCGCCAGGCCACCAGGGCAAACAGGAGCGCGGTCAGCAACTCCACCAGCAGATAACGCGTGCTGATCCTGGCCTGGCAAAAGCTGCAACGGCCGCGCAGCAGTATCCAGCTCAGCACCGGCAGCTTGTGCCACGGCGCCAGCGGCCGGGCGCAGTGCGGGCAGGCGGAATGGGGCAGCCAGAGGTCGTAGCGATCCTGATGCGGCAGGGCTTCGCCGCGCTCCATCGCCACGAAATTGGCGGTCTCGCGCAGCATCATGATGGGCAGGCGGTGGATCACCACGTTCAGGAAGCTACCCACCAGCAGGCCCAGCAGGGCCGCCAGGCCGGCCAGGGCGGGATTGCCGGGGAGGGCGTAGGCTTCCAGGAAATGCATCGTCGGGTTCAGTCGTATCGGGTCGTGAAGTCAGGTCGCAGGGGGGAGTAGCCGCAGCAGGCCGGTCGTGCCGCCTACCGTCACACCACCGAACCCATGCGGAATACCGGCAGATACATCGCGACCACCAGTGCGCCGATGACCACGCCAAGCACCGCCATGATAACGGGTTCCATCAGGCTGGTGAGGGCGCTGACGGCTTCGTCGACCTCGCGTTCGTTGAGTTCGGCGATCTTGCCCAGCATGGCGTCCAGTGCGCCGGCCTCCTCGCCCACGGCCGTCATCTGCACCGCCAGGTCGGGGAAGACCCCGGTGGCCTGCATCGCGCCATGCAGGGATGCACCATTGCGCACCGCATCGCGCACCGCCAGCGAGGCCTCGGCGAAGACCACGTTGCCGGCTGCTCCGGCCACGGTCTCCAGCGCTTCCACCAGGGCGATGCCGGCACCGAAGAGTGTGCCGAAAGTGCGGCTCCAGCGTGCCAGCGCGGCCTGTCGCAACAGCCTGCCGAAGATCGGCAATGACAGGCTCAGCCGCTGCGCCCGCGCCCGCAGCGCCGGATAGCGGCGCCAGGCATGCAGGGCCAGCAAGCCGCTCACGGCCAGGCCGAGCAACAGCGCGGGCCAGTAACGGCCCAGCATGCGCGCCAGGGCCATCACGATGCGGGTGGGCAGCGGCAGTTCGGCGCCGAACTGCTGGAACATCTGCTCGAAGGCCGGCACCACCCACAGCATGATGACGGCGGTCACCACGATCGCCACCAGCACCACCGCGCCCGGATAGGCCAGCGCCGCCCTGACCTTGCCCCGCAGCGCCAGCGACTTCTCGCGATAGAGGGCGATGCGCTCCAGCATGCTGTCGAGCATGCCGGCCTCCTCGGCGGCGCGCACCAGGTTGCAGAACAGGCCATCGAAATGGCGCGGATGGCGCTGCAGCGCGGCGTGCAGGCTGTCACCGCCTGACACCTGTTGCCGCACCTCGCCCAGCAGGCCGGCCAGTGGCCCCTGGCCGGCGCCGCGGATGGCGATGTCCAGCGCCTGCAGCAGCGGCAGACCGGCCTGCAGCATGGTGGCCAGCTGGCGCGTGAAGAGGGCGATCTGCTTGTCGCTGATGCGGGCGCGGGAGGGCTTGCGTGGGGCGACCCGGGTGGTGGTGCTACCGACACTACCTGCCTCTCGCCGCAGGCGTGCCACCCGCAGTCCCTGGCGGCGCAGTTGGGCCCGTGCCTGGGCTTCGTCGCTGGCCTGCAGGACACCGCGCTGTGGCTGTCCGTGCCGATCCAGGCCTTCCCAGCGGAAGTGTTTTGGTTCAGGTGCCGGCAAGGATCTCTCCCATGCTGGTTTCGCCGCGCAGGACCTTGAGCAGACCGGCGCGGCGCAGGTCGATGATGCCCTCGGCCTGCGCCTGGCGCGCCAGATCCAGCGTGCCGGCCTGGGCCAGGATCAGGGCCTGCATGGCGGCGCTGACCGGCATCACCTGGTAGATCCCGGTACGGCCGCGAAAGCCGCTCTGGTTGCAGGCCGGGCAGCCCTGGGGGACATAGGTGGACGGGTTGCCCGGCGCCGGCCGCCGGCAGCGGCACAGTTTGCGTACCAGCCGCTGTGCCACGATCAGGCTCACCGACGCAGCGATGTTGTAGGCCGGCACGCCCATGTTGAGCAGGCGCGTGAGGGTCGAGGGGGCGTCGTTGGTGTGCAGGGTGGAGAGCACCAGGTGGCCGGTCTGGGACGCCTTGACCGCGATGTCGGCGGTTTCCAGGTCGCGGATTTCACCCACCATCAGCACATCCGGGTCCTGGCGCAGGAAGGCGCGCAGCGCCGTGGCGAAGTCCAGCCCGGCGCGTTCGTTGATGCCGACCTGGTTGATGCCGGGCAGGTTGATTTCCACCGGGTCCTCGGCAGTGGCGATGTTGACTCCGGGGCGGTTGAGCCGCTGCAGGCAGGCGTACAGCGAGACCGTCTTGCCCGAGCCGGTGGGGCCGGTCATCAGCACCAGCCCATGCGGTCGGGCGATGGCTTGCAGCAGCGCTTCCTGCTGGGCCGGTTCATAGCCCAGTTCGGCGATGGAGAAGCTGGCCTGGGCGGTATCGAGAATGCGCAGGACGATCTTTTCGCCGAATTGCGTAGGCAGGGTGGAGACGCGCAGGTCGATGCTGCGCCGGTCCAGCGCCAGGCGCATCTTGCCGTCCTGCGGCAGGCGCTTTTCGGCGATGTCCAGGCGCGCCAGGATCTTCAGCCGGGTAGCCAGCTTGTCGCGCAGCGTCAGCGGCGGCTGGGCCAGCTCGTGCAGCACGCCATCGACGCGCAGGCGTACGCGGAAGAAGTGTTCGAAGGGTTCGAAATGCAGGTCGGAGGCACCCATGCCGACGGCGTCGGCCAGCAGCTTGTGCAGCAGGCGTACTACCGGGACATCGTCATCGGCCACCGCCGGATCGTGAGCTTGCATGGGAGACCTCCGCGCAAAGGAGGATCAGTCTCCCACCCGCTGTGCCCGAGGCAAAGCGGGCCGGCCGATTGCCTGCGGCAATGTCGGCAGAGTTCGATGCAGGAACTAATCGTCGCGCGTCGGCGACTGCGGTATGGCGATCAGCTTGACCATGCGGATGGCCTGGTTCTGGACCTGCACGATTTCGATCACGCAGCCCTCGAACTTCACGGCCACGCTGGCCTCGGGGATGTCCTGCAGGGTTTCCAGCAGCAGGCCGTTGATGGTCTTGGGGCCATCCAGCGGCAGCGCCAGGCCCAGACGCTTGTTGATGTCGCGCAGGGTGGTGCTGCCTTCGAGCAGGCAACTGCCGTCCTTGTCCCAGCCGAAGCCTTCGCCCGAGGAACCGGGCGAGGAGGTGGTGAATTCGCCGATCATCTCTTCGATGATGTCTTCCAGCGTCACCAGGCCCTGCACCTCGCCGTATTCATCGACGACGATGCCCAGACGTTCGTGATTCTCCTGGAAATACTGAAGCTGGGTGAAGACGTCGGTTTCCACCGGCACGTAATACGGCACCGACAGCAGCGCGCGGATATCGTCGTGGCTGATGTCCTCTTCCTGGCGGAACAGCGACACCGTCTTGCGCACATGCAGGATGCCGACGATGTGGTTGATTTCCCCTTCGTAGACCGGCAGCTTGTTGTGGTAGCAGGTGGCCAGCTGGTGCAGGATCTCTTCCACCGGTGCGGCCAGGTTCAGGGCCTCGACCTGGGCGCGTGGCGTCATCACGTCTTCCACCGAGATCTTTTCCAGGTCGAACAGGTTCAGCAGGATGCTCTTGTGCTTCTGCGGGATGAAGCTGCCGCCTTCGAGCACGATGGAACGCAGTTCTTCCGGCGAGATGCGCTGCTCGGCGGCGCGGGCTCCGGTCTTGATGCGCAACAGCTTGAGGATCGCCGAGACGAAGATGTTGACGAACCAGATCAGCGGCTTGGCCACCCGCATCAGCGGCTTGAGCACGAAGCTGGTGAACAGGGCGATGCGTTCCGGATAGGTGGCGCCGATCACCTTGGGCACGATCTCGGCAAAGATGATCAGCAGCGCCGCCACGAAGGCGGTGGCCGCGGTGATCACCCGCTGGTGGTTACCGAAGGCCGCGATGGCCAGGGCCGTTACCAGGGCCGTGGCCAGCGCATTGATGACGGTATTGGCGATGAGGATCAGCGACAGCAGCCGTTCGGTGCGGTCCAGCAGCCACAGGATGGTGATCGCGGCACGGTTGCCCTGTTTGGCCAGGTGCCGCAGGCGATGGCGGTTGGCGGCCATCAGCGCCGTCTCGGTCATGGAAAAGAAGGCCGAGAACAGGATCAGGATCAGGAGTGCAAGAGCTTGCACCCATATGGGTACGGTATCCAAACGTTGCCGTCAGGTTGATTGCCCTCGCACAAGGGAGGGATTCGGCCGATCTGCTTGCCCCGGTGAGGGCGGCAGGGCGGCCAGCGAGCGCCAAAGTCTAGACGATGGAGGCCTATCCCGCAAGCCGGGCCGGCGCGGAAGGGGATGCTTGCCCCTCAGTAACCCCGCACGCGGTCATACAGATGCGGTGGCGGCAGCCCGCCCAGCATGGCCGAGATCGCTACCGCCGCCTGGCGGGCGCGCTCCCGCCGCGACGGCGTCGCCGCCGCGTGCGGCGTCACCAGCACGCGGGGGTGGCGCCAGACCGCCGCGTCGGCAGGCAAGGGCTCTTCATCGAACACGTCCAGCACGGCGCCCGACAGCTGGCCTTCGTCCAGCGCGGCCAGCAGGTCGGGCAGGCACAGGTGGCTGCCGCGCCCGACGTTGATGACCGCCGCGCCGCGTGGCAACTGGCGCAGCAGGTCGGCATCGAGCAGGTGGCGGGTGTCCTCGGTTTCCGGCAGGAGGCAGATCAGGATGTCGGTGCGCGCCAGGAAGGCCGGCAACTGGTCGGCGCCGGCATAACAGCTCAGTCCCTTTTCGCTGCGCGGCGAGCGCGCCCAGCCGGCGGTGTCGAAACCGATGGTGGCGTGCATGCGCGCCGTGGCCAGCCCCAGCGCCCCCAGACCGAGCACGCCCACCCGGGTTTCCAGGGCGGTGCGCGGGGTGGAGAACTCCACCCATTGCGCGCGCGCCTGCTGGGCGATGATGCGCGGCATGTCCTTCAACAGCATGAGGCTGCTCATGACGGTGAATTCGGCCATGCGCTGCTGGGTTTCGGGCGTGACCATGCGCACGATGGGCAGGTCCGGCAAGTGCGGATCGGCC
Organism: Herbaspirillum sp.; assembly: GCF_035644555.1. Classification (GTDB taxonomy): domain Bacteria; phylum Pseudomonadota; class Gammaproteobacteria; order Burkholderiales; family Burkholderiaceae_D; genus Herbaspirillum. The sequence continues at coordinate 9,400 of NZ_DASQOH010000043.1, read as the reverse complement.
AGGATGTGATCCACGCCGGCTGCACTGCTGATGATGGCCTTCAGGTTGGGGAAGCGGGCCAGGCGCCCCGCCTCGGGTTGCCAGACCAGGACATATTCCACCCGGGCCGGATCGACTTCGGGGTCGTCCCAGGCGCACACCTCCAGTCCCAGCCCAGGGGCGAACTCATGGAAACTGGCGCGCCACTCCGGCAGCGCGGCGGCACCGCCGGACTTGACCAGCAGTACGGGGGAGGAAGAACTCATGGGCGGGGCTCCACAGGATTGGCCTGATGCATGGGACGGCGCAATGCCGGGTCGAAGGGATTGATCTGGCGCGACAGCGCCGCGGCTTCCCGTTGCAACATCTGTACCACGGTCGGCAGGCGCTCCTCGGTCAGGCGCGAGGTCAGCGTGCCCACGCTGAGCGCACCGACGATGGCGCCGCTGCAGTCGAACAGCGGCACGCCCAGGCCGGCCATGCCGTCGAGCAGACCCGCCTGGCGTGCCGCATAGCCGGTTTCACGCACACGCTCGATTTCGGTGCGCAGGTAGACCTCGTCATAGACCCCGAACTCGCGCAGGCGCGGCACGTTGTAGCGGATCACTTCCTCGCGCTCCTGCTCCGGCAGGAAAGCGAGGATGGACAGCGCACCCTGGCCCACGCCCAGCGCCACCCGGCCGCCGATGTCGCCGGTGAAGGCACGGATCGGGAAGGGACCGTCGACCCGGTCCACACAGACCGCGTCGAAGCGCGAGCGCACCAGCAGGAAGACAGTGTCGCCCAGGCTGCCGCACAGGCGCAGCAGCGCCGGCCGGCACAGGCTGCGCAGGTCGGAGGCATTGCCGGCGCGCGCGGCCAGCGCGAACAGGTCCATCCCCAGGCGGTACAGCTTGCTGCGTTCATCCTGCTCCACCACGCCTTCGCTGACCAGAGCCTGCAGCAGGCGGTGCGTGGTGCCTTGCGTGAGGCCGATGGCCTTGGCCACCTGGGTCACCCGCATGCCTTGCGGTGGTGCATCGGCCAGTGCGCGCAACACCGCGAAGGTGCGCTGGATGCCATTGACCGGCAGGGTGGCCGGGGCGGTGGTCGAGGAGGCCTCGTCGTTGTCGTCGCTCATGAGGGGGCTGTTGTCTGCTGGGTGGAATCGGTGGCGTCATGCCCTCCGAGTTATTCCATCTGACGAAATAATTATTAAAAATTTCCTGTCTATCGAAATACGATAGCAGAATTGGCACCGAAATTGCATCAATAACGAAACAGGAGACGCGCATATCACCCCAGTCCTTGAGGTGGATGCGACTTTACAGATGAATGCATCGGAGTGCCCGCCGGCCGACAAGCCCGCCAGCCGCGCAGCGCCCGAACTTTGCGACAGGGAGCTTGCAATGTCATTTCTCACGCTGACCAATGTCAGTAAGTTCTACGGCGATACCCAGGCGGTATCGGGCTTCAACCTGACGGTGGAGAAGGGGGAATTCATTTCCCTGCTGGGCCCCTCCGGTTGCGGCAAGACCACCACCCTGCAGATGATTGCGGGCTTCGAGAACGTCAGCGGCGGCCGCATCGAACTGGACGGCCGCGACATCACCCATGCCAAGCCCAATACCCGTGGCCTGGGCATCGTGTTCCAGACCTATGCGCTGTTCCCGCACATGACGGTGGAGCAGAACGTGGCCTTCGGCCTGGAGATGCGCAAGTGCGCGCCCGCCGAGAAGCGCGACCGCGTGGCGCAGGCCCTGGCCCTGGTGCACCTGGAAAAGCATGGCGCCCGTTATCCGCGTGAGCTGTCCGGCGGCCAGCGTCAGCGCGTGGCCCTGGCGCGCGCGCTGGTGATCGCACCGCCCGTGCTGCTGCTCGACGAACCCCTGTCCAACCTGGACGCCAAGCTGCGCGAGGAAATGCAATTCGAACTGCGCGACATCCAGCGCAAGGTCGGTACCACCACCATCATGGTGACCCACGATCAGAGCGAGGCCATGTCCATCAGCGATCGCGTGGTGGTGATGGAGACCGGGCATATCACCCAGGTGGGCCGTCCGATCAATGTGTATGAACATCCGGCCAATCGCTTCATCTCCACCTTCGTGGGCAAGGCCAACCTGCTGGAAGGCCAGGTGGTGGGTGCCGCCGGCGAGCGCGCCGATATCGCCGTGGGCGGCATGATGCTCAGCCTGGAGAGCAACGACAGTGGCCTGCGTGGCGGTGGTCGCGTGGTGCTGGGCCTGCGTCCGGAAAAGATCCGCTGTACCGAGCCCGGCCAGGGCCGCTGCAATGGCGAGGTGGTACGTCGCTTCTTCCTGGGTAGCCAATGGATGTACGAGGTGCAGACGCCGCTGGGACTGCTGTCCGTGCTGGCCCCCAACGATGGCGCCGAGGCGCTGGAGCAGGGCGCGACGCTGGGCCTGGCCTGGAGTGACTTCAACCTGCGCCTGGTCTCCACCGCCCGTAGCGACGAACGGGTGCCGGCATGAGTGCGGCCGGTACCTCGCCGGCGGTGGCCCCCGTCGTGACGGCACCGCAAGGCGGCAAGGCCCCCGGCCAGCGCAGCCTGCCCTGGCTGATGTCGGCCCCGGCCATCCTGCTGTGCACGGTGATGCTGCTGATCCCGCTGCTGCTGACCTTCGTGCTGTCCTTCAATGCCTATGACGCCGAGACCGGTCCCAAGGCCGGTACCTTCACGCTGGAGCATTACCAGGCGGTGCTCACCGATCCCTACTACTACGCCATCTTCTGGCGCACGCTGTGGATCTCGGGCCTGGTCACGCTGATCTGCATCGTGCTGGGCGCGCCGGAAGCCTACATCCTCAATCGCATGCGCAAGCCCTGGCGTTCCGTCATGCTGCTGGTGGTGCTGGCGCCGCTGATGATTTCGGTGGTGGTGCGGGCCTTCGGCTGGAGCATGCTGCTGGGGCCGGAAGGCCTGATCAACAGCCTGCTGATGGCGCTGGGTTTCAGCCGCGTCAAGCTGCTCTACACCGAGACGGCCATCGTCATCGCCCTGGTGCACGTGATGCTGCCCTTCATGGTGATTCCGGTGTGGACCTCGCTGCAAAAGCTCGATGGGGGTGTGGCCAATGCCGCGCTGTCGCTGGGCGCCTCGCCCATGACGGTGCTGCGCCGTATCGTGCTGCCGCAGATCATGCCGGGCATTCTCTCGGGCAGCCTGATCGTCTTCGGCCTGTCGGCCAGCTCCTTTGCCATTCCGGGTCTGTTGGGCGGACGTCGCCTGAAGATGATGGCCACCATCATCTACGACGAATACCTGCACGAACTGAACTGGCCCCTGGGCGCGGCCATCGCGCTGCTGCTGCTGGTGGCCAACCTGGTCATCATGCTGGGCTGGAACCGCATGATCGAACGTCGCTACAAGAAAGCGCTGGGCTGAACCATGAACAAGAACGGACCGATTGCATTGCTGTTTAATGCGCTGGTGATCCTCTTCACGCTGGCGCCGATCCTGGTGGTGTGCGTAATCGCCTTCACCCCGGAAAACACCCTCACCATGAACGGGCCGGAATTCTCGCTGCGCTGGTTCAAGGCGGTATTCGAATTCCCCGATTTCGTCAGCTCCTTCTGGAACAGCCTGTGGCTGGCGCTGGCGGCAGCCACCATCTCCACCGTCCTGGCCATTCCGGCAGCCATGGCGCTGGTGCGTTATCCGCATCGCTGGTCGGGCGCCTTGCAGGGCCTGTTCCTGTCGCCGCTGATCATTCCCCACCTGGTGCTGGGCGTGGCCTTGCTGCGCCTGTTCTCGGTGGTGGGCGGCGCCGGCAGTTTCGGCTGGCTGGTGCTGGCGCACTCGCTGGTAGTGACGCCCTACACCATGCGCCTGATCATGGCCGCGCTGATCGGTTTCGACCGCAGTGCCGAGCAGGCCGCGCTGTCGCTGGGGGCAAGCCGCTCCACGGTATTCCTGCGCATCACACTGCCGATGATCCTGCCGGGCATCACCGGTGGCTGGCTGCTGGCCTTCATCAACAGCTTCGATGAAGTCACCATGTCCATCTTCGTGACTTCGCCCTCGACGGTGACGCTGCCAGTGCGCATGTACATGTACGCCACCGAATCCATCGATCCGATGATGGCGGCGGTGTCGGCCCTGATGGTGGCCATCACGGCGGTGGCGATGATCATCCTTGATCGTGTCTACGGCCTGGACCGCGTACTGGTGGGGCGCACATGAGCGATTTCGCTTCTCCCCAGGGTGCGCAGCTGGTACGGCTGGCCGAGCAGGATCGCGCCACTGTCAGCTTCACCCTCGATGGTCGCGCCGTCACCGCGCTGGAAGGCGATACCGTGCTGACCGCCGTGCTGACCTGCGCCGGCAGCCTGCGCCGCAATGAATTCAGCGGCCAGCCTCGCGCCGGCTTCTGCATGATGGGCGCCTGCCAGGATTGCTGGATCGCCACCGACAGCGGTGAACGCCTGCGTGCCTGCTCCACCTTCATCCGCGCCGGCATGCAATTGCGCAGCGGTCAGGGGGAGGGCGCATGAGCCGGCTTCCTCCCGTGATCGTCGGTGCCGGGCCGGCCGGTGTGCGTGCGGCGCAGACGCTGCTGGCCCATGGCCTGCGGCCGGTGCTGATCGACGAGGCGGCCCAGGCGGGCGGCCAGATCTATCGTCAGCCGCCCGGCGGGTTCCGGCGCAGCCGCAAGACGCTCTATGGTTTCGAAGCCGGGCGCGCGCAGTCGGTGCATGCCGCCTTCCATGCCTTGCGCGATGCCATCGATTATCGTCCTCAGACCCTGGTGTGGAATGCCCAGCCCGGCTTGCTCGACCTGATGGATAGCCAGGCCCAGTCCGCGGCTACCCTGGCCTGGGAAGACATCATTGTCGCCACCGGCGCCACCGACCGTGTCCTGCCCTTCCCGGGCTGGACCACGCCGGGCGTCTATACGCTGGGTGGCGCGCAGGTGGCACTCAAGTTCCAGGGATGTGCCATCGGTCGCTCGGTGGTGTTGGCCGGCAATGGTCCGCTGCTGTATCTGGTGGCCTATCAATACGCCAAGGCCGGTGCCCATGTGGCCGCCGTGCTCGACAGCAGCAGCCTGGCCGACCGTATCGCGGCCCTGCCCGCCATGCTGGGCCAGCCGGCCTTGCTGGCCAAGGGCATCTATTATCTGGCCTGGCTGAGGCTGCATGGCGTGCCCGTCCACACCCATGCCGAGGTGCTGCGGGTGGAGGGCGAGTCGCGCGTGCAGAGCGTGGTCTGGCGGCGTCACCTGCCTGCCCGCGCCGGTGCCAGGGCAGTTGCCGAGCGGCGCATCGATTGTGATGCCGTCGGCTTCGGTTATGCCCTGCGCTCCGAAACGCAACTGGCCGACCTGCTGGGTTGCCGCTTCCGTTTCGACCCGCTGCAGCGGGCGCATCTGCCGGTGCGCGATCGCGCTACCCGCAGCAGCGTGCCGGGCGTATATCTGGCCGGCGACGGCGCCGGCATCATGGGTGCGGACGCTGCCGAACTGGCCGGTGAGCGTGCCGCACTGGCGCTGTTGCAGGATCGCGGCCTTACCGTCGATGGCGCCCGGGTGGCGCAGATCGAGGCCACGCTCGCGCAGATCGGCGCCTTCCGCGTGGGGCTGGAGCGGGCCTTTCCCTTCCCGGAGCACTGGGCAGCCAGCGCCCCCGATGATCTGGTGATCTGCCGCTGCGAAAACATCCGCGCCGGAGAGTTGCGCGCAGCCGTGCGCGAAAAAGGCGCAGCTGAAATGAATCGCCTGAAGGCCCTGACCCGCGTGGGCATGGGGCGCTGTCAGGGACGCATGTGCGGTGCCGCGGCAGCGGAGGTCCTGGCCCATGCGGCTGCGATACCGGTGGCCGAGGTCGGTCGCCTGCGCGGTCAGGCGCCGATCAAGCCCATTCCCATGGGCATGCATGTGCCGGCGGCTGCGTTGCCGTCGGCGCAGGTCATTGCCCTGCATGCCGGGGAGGATGCATCGTGAATACCGTTTCTACTGAAGTGCTCATCATCGGCGGCGGCATCGTCGGCGCATCGGCTGCGCTGGTGCTGGCCAAGGCCGGCCGTCGCGTGACGGTGCTGGAGCGCGATCTCTGTGGTTCGCGTTCCAGTGGCGTGAACTACGGCGGCGTGCGTCGTCAGGGTCGGCCCGAGGTGCAGTTGCCGCTGTCGCAGCGGGCGCACCAGATCTGGGGCGAGCTGGAGTCGCTCATCGGCACCACCGGCGAATATGAACGCAGTGGCCACTTCAAGCTGGCCCGTAGCGCAGCCGACATGCAGGCCCTGGAAGCCTACGCCGAACTGAGCCGGCCGTATGGGTTGGGCATCGAACTGATCAGCGGCGAGCGCCTGCGTGAGCAATGCCCCTGGCTGGGCGGCGCGGCGGTCGGCGGCTCCTTGTGTCCGGAAGACGGCCAGGCCAATCCGCGTCTGGTATCGCCAGCCTTCGCCCGCGCTGCGCAGGCGGCCGGGGCGCGCATCATCGAGGGTTGCGAAGTGTTGCAGGTGGGCCATGACGGCCAGAGTTTCGTGGCCGAAGCACGGCATGGCGAAGCGCCTTTGCAGTTGCGCGCCGAGGTCTTGATCAACTGCGCCGGTGCCTGGGCAAACCGGGTGGCGCAAGCCTTCGGTGAGGCCGCCCCCTTGACCAGTGGTCATCCCAGCATGGTGGTGACCGAACCCATCCCGCATTTCCTGCCCTGGAGCCTGGGCGTGGAAGGGGGATCAATCTATTGCCGCCAGGTGGCCCGTGGCAACGTGGTGCTAGGCGGCGGTCGCGGTTATGTGCTGGATGAACAGCGCGCCCGCGCCTCGCATGACTCCATCCTCGGTCTGCTGCCGCAGGCGGCGGCCTTGCTGCCGGCGCTGCGGCATGTCCACATCATCCGCACCTGGAGCGGGGTGGAAGGCTACCTGCCGGACCACCACCCGGTGATCGGCCCCAGCAGCACGCAGCCGGGCCTGCTGCATGGCTTCGGCTTCTGCGGCGCCGGTTTCCAGATCGGCCCGGCTGCCGGCGAAGCGCTGGCCGAGCTGGTGCTGCATGGCCGCAGCAATATCGACCTGGATGCATTCTCGATTGCCCGTTTTGCGCCGAGGCCTGCCGTCTCCACGGTCTCCGTGGTCGGCACCCATGGCACAGATACCTCCGACCTGCTGTCCTCCCACCCTGAAAGGAAGATCTCATGATGTCGCTTTCCCGTCCCGGCGCGCTGGCCGCCGCCCTTGGCATGACCTTGCTGGCCTGTGGAGGTGCCCAGGCACAGACCCGCACGCTCTACATCGGCATGAACGGCGGCAACATGGAAAAGACCTTCACCCAAGCGGTCTTCGGCCCCTTCGAACAGAAGCACAACGTCAAGATCGCAGTGGTGCCGGGCGGTTCCGCCGATATCCTGGCCAAGGCCCAGGCCGCCAAGGACAAGCCGCAGATGCACCTGATGTTTCTCGATGATGGTGTGATGTACCGCGCCGTCGGCATGGGCCTGTGCGAGAAACAGAAGCCCAATCCCAACCTGGCCAACCTGCTGCCGGTGGCGCACATCAAGGACGACATGGCCACCGGCGTGACCATCAGCGTCACCGGCCTGGCCTACAACACCAAGGTCTATGCAGAGAAGGGCTGGGCGCCGCCGACCTCCTGGCTGGACCTGGCCGATCCCAAGCTGAAGGGGCGGGTGGTGTTCCAGTCGCTGCCTTCCTCGACCTTCGGCCTGCATGCCTTCCTTGCCTTCAACCAGCTCAAGGGCGGCACCGATGCCAACGTCGATCCGGGCTTCAAGGCCTGGCCATCGACCATCGGCCCCAATGTGCTGGAGTACATCTCCAACTCGGCCAAGATCTCCGAGATGGCGCAGACCGGGGAAGCCGCCTTGTTCCCTTACACCCCGACCCAATCCACCATCCTCAAGAGCAAGGGCGTGCCGGTGGAATATGTGCAGCCCAAGGAAGGCGCCATCGTGCTGATGGTGGCGCAGTGCGTGATTGCCAACAACACCGAGCCGCAACTGGCCCAGGAACTGGCAGCCTACCTGCTGTCGCCACAGGCGCAGGCCCTGGCGCTGGAAAACGGCAACTACAACCCGACCAATACCAAGGTCCAGGTCAGCGGCGCGGCCGCCGCCGAGCAGGCCCGCATGAATGGCTTCGTCAAGGCGGCTCGTGCGGTGGACTGGGATGAGATCAACAAGAACCGGGCCGTCTGGAATACCCGCTGGAGCCGCACCATCGAACGATGATTCGCCGTGCAGGCGAGGTCGGCGGGTGATCTGCTCCTATGGCGCAGCCGGATCATCTGGCCGATTGCAGCCAATGACAGAACCTCTGGCAGTCTTTGGCGCCACCCTTCGCGGTGGCGCTTTTTTTCTGTGCCGGCACCGCAGCTTATCTGCCGGATGGATCAATCGTTCTCGATTCTGCTGTGGCGCAGATGAGCGGGGCGCCGGGGGCTCATTGGCCTTAAAGGCAAAATGCGCGTATAATGAGGGGATCGCTCAAGAAAAGAGCGGAAATCCTGATCTCCACGCGCCTTGCCGCAGTCCGATCCCTGCAATCCGCGTGATCCGCATCTTCATCCGCTTCCCCGAGTAAAGAACCAACGCTATCGGTCTCACCGCAAGCGCGTTCGCCTGTCCTCCGACCTTAACGCTCCCGGCCGCCTGTTTGCGTGGCCAGTCGTCAAAGCCAGAGATTGCAAATCCCCGAGCCCTTCCTCGCTGGAGGTCGCGCGCTCATGCACAAGAAAGAGAAAATGGCAAAAGAAGAACTGATTGAAATGCAAGGACAAGTTTCCGAAGTCCTCCCTGATTCGCGCTTCCGTGTCGCGCTGGACAACGGCCACTCGCTGATCGCCTATACGGCTGGTCGCATGAAAAAGAACTTCATCAAGATTCTGGCCGGTGACAAGGTCACCCTGGAACTGTCGCCCTATGACCTGAACAAGGGTCGCATCATCTTCCGTCACCTGGAGCAGCGCGGCCCCACCGGCCCCCGTCCGGGCTTCCGTCGCCGCTGACGGCTGGCGTCACGCGTGACGCCGCCTTGACCTCGCCGCGACCAGCGGCACGTCTGGCGGACACGTGCTCATGGATCGGTTTTGCGAAAGAAAAAGAATATGCATACTCCGGTCGATCATCAGGAGCAGTACAAGGGTTTCCGGGTATCGCTGCGCTGTAGCGGCCAGCGAGGCCGATGGGAAGTGAGTGCGGTGCAGATCGCCCATGACAGTGGGCGCGAGCCGCCGCTGTTTCCCCGACGTCGCCTCCCGGGCCGATCCGATAGCGCCCTCGGCGCCATCGAGCGCGGCATGGCCTGGGCCAGGGCTGTCATCGACAAGCTGGATCCGGCGCTGGATGGCACGATGCCGGTCTGACGCAAGGACGGAGATTGGGGAATGTGGGGCGCCGGAGCGAAGGGGCGCTGCGGATCGTAGAAACAAAAACAGCGAGTCGTTTGACTCGC
>NZ_DASQOH010000042.1:0-83633 GCF_035644555.1 Herbaspirillum sp. | reverse complement strand
TCTTGATGCTGGCCGCGCTGCCCGAGGCCAGCGTACCGCCGGCATCGACGGTGATGCTGTCGCTGCCGTTCTTGGTCAGCGTCTTGGCCGTGGTGTCGGTGGTGCCGTTGCCGACCGTGTAGTTGGCCGCGTGGGCGGGAGTGTAGATCGCCTGCAGGGCAAGCACCAATGGAAGCAGACGAAGAGGGAAGGAGGAGCGCGCCATGTGCAAAGAGTTGATAGCAGATTGTAAAGAGCTGAAATTCTGCTGACGACTTGTGACCGGTTCATTACAGCAGTCTGCTGAAGGCGGCATTTGGTCACCGGGTGTGGTCTTTCTGCTAATCTTCAATCTTTACAGGTGGTGATGAGACGAAAGCGACAGGGGGAAGGGATGAGGGGATGGACGATGCAGACGGGAGCCGGCGATGAATAGATCCGTGCTGGATTTTTTGATGCCGCAATGGAATGGCGCGGTCGATGGCGGCCTGCAGCTCGTGGTGGCGCTGCTATTGCTGGCGCTGGTGATCGGTCTGCCGCTGCTGCTGGCGCGCAGCGCCCGCCCGGCGCAATGGGAGGCCCGCCTGGGCGCGCTCACCGGCGAGCGCCACGCCCTGCCTGCACCCACCACCCCGGAAGAATTGAGCCAGGCCGTAGCGACCGCGCCGGAACGCTGGGCGCAGGTCGCGCCTGGCATGGTGTTGATGCTGGGCCTGCTCGGCAGCTTCATCGGCCTGGGCCTGGCCCTGGGCGATACGGCTGCGGTACTCGGCCCGCAACAGGCGCCCGGTGCGCTGGCAGCGGTCATCGATGCGCTGGGCGCCAAGTTCAGGATGGCCACCTGCGGCATCCTGGCCTACCTGGTCCTGAAGATCTGCATCACCCTCAGCGCGCGCGAACAGGTGCGCCTGGCCTGGAGCGTAAGCATCCTCAGGCGGCTCGATACCGAACAGGCACACGCCCGCGCGCAACTGGAGGCGCAAGACCGGCAGCGCCTGATCGACGCCATCGCCCACAGCGGCAACGCGCTGCTGGCGGCACAACAGGCCGAAGCGCAACGCGCCCACCTGCGTCATGCCGAGCTGATGGACGCCCTGCAGCGGCAGACTGCACGCTCTTCCTGACCCGAGGCAGCGATGAAACAGGCAGACAACGAATGGGTGGTCGCCACCGGCCTGATGGCCGCGCTGGCGGCGGTGCTGGTGGTGCTGCTGGCCGTGCATCGCGCAGGCGGAACCGAGGCCGCACAGGCCACCCTTGCGCAGCAGCGTACAGCGCAGAGCGTGCCGCCTGCCGCGGCATCGCCGCCGGCAACTTCACCAACAACTACGCCAGCACCGACACCGACCCCACCCCAGCCCACACCCTCGACGGCGCCAGCGTCGGCGCAGCCGACAACGACGCCGGCTGCATCGGGTGCCGACACGCCCACGGCGGCGCAGGAACAGCGGGAACAGGATCAGCGGGAGCAGGGCGTGACCGGCGTATTGCGACAGGTGCAGAACGTATTTGCGCAGCAGGGCGCTTCCCGATTGGTTGCCATCGATACCGAGGCAGGCACGATCACCCTGAAGGAAGGCGCCTTCCGCCGCGGCAGCGCCTGCGTGGAACCGGAAGCCCGGGCCGCCTTTGCGCAGGTGGAGCAACGCATCGCCGATTACCTGAAGCAGAACCCGGCCGGCCGCATCTATGTGGAAGGCCACACCGACGACAAGCCGGTCAAGGCACCGGTGACGGATGTCCGCGCTTACTGCACCGTCTATGACGACAACATCACCCTCTCCGCCGCCCGTGCGCGCGAAGCGCGACTGCTGCTGATCGGACGTAGCGCGCCGGAAGCCGCGCGCAGGGTGATCGTGGCGGGGTATGGGGATTCGCAGCCTTTATCGGGGCTGGCTGCCGGTGATGAGCGGAATCGGCGGGTGGAGGTGAGGTTTGTGAATGGGGGGCAGAGGTAGCCAGCCGACAGGACAAAAAAAAGCGCCAACCCAGGGTTGGCGCTTTTTCTTGGAACATTCTTGGTGTGGTACGCCGTGGCTGAAAAGCTAAGAACGTAAGATTCAAAAATTACGCTCTTTTTTTAGGCTGAGCTGAAACGGTTTCCTTTTCCAAAAATTTTCCATTGTTGGAGCGTCGGAATACCGCATCGGCTCCTTCCAAGCAGACAGTCGCTTGGCGTGATGGTGTCCAACTTTCAAACGCAATGCGTGCGTGTTGAATCTGTTGGGCAAGTGTGCTCGGTTTTCTTTCAATAGTCATAAAACCTCCTTTACAGATGCGTCGTCCAAAGGCAAGCTAAGATTGATGTTCAATTTTTGTGCCATCAACGGTAGTTCTTTGTAGACAAGGGCGATTTCAATCTCCCTATACGTATTCAAAAATCGCGAGAAACGAGGAGTTGTCCTTTTTGCACGCCAGTCCAGTGCGCGACCTTCGCTATCCTTGCGCGAATCCCTTGCGTCAAATAAGTCCTGATATTGCCTCGGCGCCACACCTTCAAAGGGCTCGAAGTTTACATGATCTGCTGACGGAGCGGAAGGATCGACACTAATCGAATCTTGATGCAAGTGTTTGGCTTTGCTTTTTGGATAAGGTTCTATATACACTACTCTTTTAATTCCGCTTGCCACTATATGTCGTGCGCACATATGACAAGGGAATGTAGTGCAAAAAAGGGTCGAATTTCTTACGGCGGTGCCAACGCGAGCTGCAGACATTAGCGCCGCCATTTCAGCATGAACGCTTCTTCCAAATTCGAGGAGATTCATGACTCTTGTACCCTTGAGCACAGACTTCTTGGGGCCAGAAACAAGATCTCGGACAAGCTGATTCAAGTGGTCTTTTTTTATTGTAGTCGAAAACATACCTTCGCTTTCGAACCGTTCAAGTAACTCCCCCAGAACTTGCACACGTTCTTCGGCCATTGCATCAATGCCTTTCTGGAAGTCTCTCGCATCGCCTAAATCCCCAGGCCAGTACAAGTCGCCACCTGCTTTTGGAACATCATTGCAGCCGATGGCAACCAGATCGCCTTCAGCACGCAAGATTGCCGCGCCGACTTGACGGTTCAAGTCTGAGGAGCGAAGTGCTGCAGCTCGCGCATGGTACATGCCTTGTTCGTCCCGGCTCGGCGTATGAAAAACATTTCCAAAGATTAGCTGAATAAATCGCGTGATTTGAAATTCTAGTGTGGTTCGATTGCGGCTATCTACGAAAAGGTCTGCAAGTGGGAACGCATCTTTTACATCCTGGCCAAGTGATGTACTTTCTTCTTGCTCATCTCGTTCAACAATGTTTTCCGAGTGGGAGCGGGCAGATGCCCCTCTTCCAAATTTGGATTTGCTAATTCGTTCAGCAAGCGCATTCACACGAACCTCTCGTGGTGAATAGACAGAAATTAAATAAAATCCCTTTCCGTAAACATTTCTTAGCGCTTCGACTTCGTCAGGGTGCTTTAGCGACCGCAAAATGTATGCATGTCGCTCGAATTTTTTATCAAGATCCTCTTCTCGCGTACGCCTTATTTCAGCGATGGAAAGTAGAGCGACGGCATCGCCACGTCCACTTTGTTCGCGGAGCCGAGTTCCTTCATCCATGAGGTTGGTGATTCTTTTTTCCTCAGACTCTTTGCTATGGTCAGAACCTAGGAAATTTTCAATCAGTTTGCTTAAACGAATCGCTGACGCTGAATATTTGAGAGCCTTTAATTCTCTACTTAGAACTGAAATTACTGGGTCGAGACTGACGCCCACTGGACCAACTAAGCCAAAAACTAGCTCTGGATGAAGACGAGGAGCCAGAGGATTTGCGATAGATGTTGAGTCGTCTAAAAGCGATACTTCTTCTTGTTCGGATCTTTTAGAGAGTTTTGTAGTTGGTCGTTTGTTAGCTGTTTTTGTTTCGTTTTTCTTTTTCATATCTTCCCCAAGATATATTTAAAGGAACTTTCAAATAGTCAATATTATTTCCCAGTATATAAAAGTCAAGTTTTGGTTTGTCCGTGCGTTCAAGAGTAAGAATATAAAGGGAACTGAAATTTATACTCTCATCGCAAAGGGCGCTTGGTTCGCTCTTTGTGAAGAACTAAGCCTAACAAATCACTTTAGTGGCTATTCGGGTGCAGAATTCAATTTTGAATCTCGCCAATCTAGGCGATATAGGAGTGCTGAGTTAGTGAGCTGAATTGCTTTGTTCTTTTCTATTAACTGTGCGGACTCACCATATTTTGATATTTCATCTAACGATATAAACGACTGCTTTTCATTAGTTAGATAAATCTTTATAAAATTGGCGACCGTCGGATTCTCGATGTTTTTGAAAAGTACAGAATCATGGATGAGTACAGGCAGAGATGTAAGCTCGAAGAGCGCCAAATCAAAAACAATTAGATTCGAGTAGGTTTTCCCCGTGCCTGTATCTTGAACTACTTCGAGTTTGTAATCGTCCGGTGTCAAGGATAAAACAGGACTCTTGCGAGAAGAGTCATATGCTTCTCGCACTATCTCAGCAAGCTTTTTGTTAACCGCATTTTGGATTTCTGCTAGGGCTTTGTCCTTTTGTTGTGCAAGGGCGTCTTTCGCATCCGCTGCGGCTGTTTTTAACCTGGCCTGCTCTTTAAAGAACTTATTCTCGTTTTCAGCGGATTCCCATTTTTTTGCTAGGTCATATACCCGGTCAACAATTTGTTCTGGATTGTTGAGGGCCGTGATTCGGGAGGAAATCTCTTTCGATATGCCCTCGATTTCTTGAGACATTGCGATGGACTGAGAGGCCAATTGATCGGCAGAAGCTACAAGTTCTTTCTTCAGTATTTGTGAGATCTTGCTATGAAATTCTTCAATATTGGCAATCTTGTCAGTGTCTACTTGGTTGGGGAAAAACTGTTCGAGGGAGTGAAGATTCTTGCTCGAAAGATGGCGGTTTTCTGAAATGTTTTTCTTTACTCGTTCTAGTTTCTGATCTATAACGAATTTTTTCTCCAAAAGATCGTCTTTCTGAAGCTTTAATTCCATCACTCGTTTGTTTGCGATCTCTCCAATGCTTAAAGCGTAGAGGGCTAAATTCTCTTTAATATTTTTTATTTCAGCGCCGAAATTTTCAATTCGGCGCTCATTTTCTTTATATTTTGTCTTGGTGATTTGAGGTATGAGCTCTGTCTTCAGTGCACGTTTCAACGTGTTGAGCTTCTCTTTTTCTGTACGCCAGCGATATTCCAAAGCCTTCAATGGCGAGAATTTATCGAATATCTTGAGTAACAAATTTACGCAGTCCGCAGCACTTTGGCGCTGAACTGAATGAAGCGGTTTGGTCGCTGTAATATTATCTTTGCCCCATATGCGGGAAAAGACGCCGACGATTGCGCGAAAGGTCACGTCTTCATGCGCTGGTAGATAGTGATCTTTAAGAAAAGCGAGATATGTGCCAATTGGCATATCCGCCAGGGCCTGATATGTGGCTGAGCACTGCGTAACGACGTTGGGCGTCGAGGTAGATCGACGGAAATAGTGTGACTTGCCTGCGAAATCGAATTGCCACTCATAGTGATGATGGCCCAGTTGTCCAATCGCACCACCATCATTTGTTAAAAATGAATCCCCGCCAAATGCAAAATCAATAAGCATTAGAAGTGTAGATTTCCCGATTGAGTTTGCAGCATTCGCGTCACCTGCAACGACATTTAGGCTCGAATGGAATTTGATGACCGGGACACGGAATAGATCGCACCTCAGCTCAACTAACATAAGTAATATCCTTCGTCACTTCGTTGAGCTCTATCCGGCCCAGGACATACAGGACATCGATCGCGTACAGGAATTGATCTGCGCCAGAAAAGTGTTTCTCAGTTTCTGCAAATAGCTTTTCTATACTGATCTTCTTGACCCCTATCGAGAGAAGAAGCGGGAGCTTGCTTAAGACAGATGCGTCAAAGGTGGTAAATTTATTGGGCGTGATCATTCGAAAACCTCGCAGTTCTGAACAAAGAACGAGATTAGGATTTCTGAGGCCTCTACTGTTGCGGGCTGAGTTTTTGCACTCACCCAACTGACGAGGTTTTGAAATATTTCTTGTTGGCTGAGATTTGCCTTTTTTTGGCGTAGATAGAACGATCTCACCTGTGATGCAATTAAATTTGCTGACTCAGGATTTAGCGCATCCATCGCAGCAAATTCTTTCTTAATCAAAGCAAAGTATGTCGAGACGTAGTGTTTGATTTTCTGCTTAGTGAGGTTCGAGATTTGTCCGCTAAGCTTTTTGTCTACCTCTTTGGGATCCAGTGCAAGTTGGATCTCTTCAAAAGCACTGTCGTCGTATAGTTTGACGATAAGCATTTTGATGTCTGCTTCAATTTGATACTGAGGAATAAGCTCCTGTAGCTCCGCCTTCTTAATCAATGCCTTTTTGATGGCATAGACTCTACGGTATCCCTCTACCGTTCTCGGTTTGTCGAATTGCGTGTGGCAGCTTACGCAGAGAGGGATTAAATTCTTCTCATCGTTAACATCGTTAGATAGGCGCTCTTCATCAATGAGGAGTTTTTCTTCTGACGGGGTCGGACTGAAAGGATAAATATGAGCTAGCTCATATTTTTTGCGAGATTGTTTTTTCGTTTCATAAAACAAGGGCGTATCGCAGAGAGGGCACACATTCATTACTTGGGTCAGTAAGGCAGTGTGTTGCGAAACGCTGAAACTCGGCCGCTGATCACTCATAGCGGACACTAACGGTGAGTTGCTCAGTGGGATGATGAGGGCTTTTCGCCCGGACGCATCTTCCCCTTGTAATTCTTTTTTCCCCGTTCATTGTCATCGAACATCCCCATTATTGTCGTATTGCGGATGTATTGCTTTTCGGCGATTGTAGAACAAGTACTAATTTTGTAGAACGAAAAAAAGGCCTAGCCGAAGCTAAGCCTTTGTATTCTTGGTGGCCCGGGGCGGAATCGAACCACCGACACAAGGATTTTCAATCCTCTGCTCTACCAACTGAGCTACCAGGCCAAGACGGACAAGTATAGCGGCTTTGAAGAAATATGCAAGTCCTTTTTGAAAAATAGTTTCCGCCACCCCGTTTATAATCGCCGGCATGAATACCAATTCACATTCCCCATCTTCTTCGCCGGCCGCGGCTGGCACTGATATCTGCATCGTCGGCGACGGCGCGGTCGGCAAGACGGCGGCGCTCGGGCTGGCGCAGGCCGGCTTCAAGGTGACCCTGCTGGCGCCACCGCCCAAGCCCGCCGCGCCCGATCCTGCCAGCTGGGACGTGCGGGTCTATGCACTGAACCATACCGCGCATCGGCTGCTGTCCTCGGTCCGCGTCTGGGATGCCATGGATGCCGCGCGCATCGCGCCGGTGGATAACATGACCGTCCACGGCGACGGCCTGCCGGAAAAGGCGCAGCCCGGCCTGCTCAGTTTCGATGCCTACGCCGCCCGCACCGATGCCCTGGCCTGGATCGTCGAAGACCGCAATCTCGACCAGGCGCTGGACGCCGCCCTGCGTTTTGCGCCCAATGTGCGCGTGCTGCAGGGCCGCGCCACGGCGCTGGCGGTCAGCGGCGAGACCGCCACGCTGACGCTGGAATCCGGCCAGGCCCTGTCCGCTTCGCTGGTGGTGGGGGCCGATGGCGCCAATTCCTGGGTGCGCGGACAGTGCGATATCGGGCTGGATTACCGCTCCTATGGCCAGAACGCGATCGTCACCAATTTCACCTGCGAGCTGCCGCATCGGGGCGTGGCCTATCAATGGTTCAGTCCGACCGAGGGCGTGATCGCGTTGCTGCCGCTGCCGGGTAACCGCGTCTCGCTGGTGTGGTCTGCGCCGCAGGCGCTGGCCGAGCAGTTGCTGCGCCTGCCGTTGTCGGCGCTGGCCGAGCGTCTGGCGCAGTGGGCCGCGCCCGTGCTGGGCGCGCTCACGCCGCTGCAGCCGGAAGTGGCCAAGGCTTTCCCGCTGCGCCTGATCAAGCCGCATGCGATGATCGCGCCGCGCGTGGCGCTGATCGGCGATGCCGCCCATGTGGTCCATCCGATGGCGGGGCATGGCATGAACCTGGGCTTTGGCGATGTGGCCGCGCTGATCGATATCCTGCTCAAGCGCGAGCCCCAGTACGATTGCGGCGATGACCGCGTGCTGCGTCGCTATGCCCGCGCCCGCAAGGAAGAAGTATTGCTGATGCAGATCGCTACCGATGGTCTGCACCGGCTGTTCTCCACCGAGGCCGAGCCGGTGCGCCTGGTGCGCAATATCGGCATGAGCCTGGTGAACCGTCTGCCGCTGCTCAAGCGCCGGCTGATTGCCCATGCGTTGGGGCAGTGAAGCGCGGCAATTTCAGGTAAGGTAGGGCCTCTGGCGAAAGGGCGGGGCGGTTCGCCGCGCCCGCGCCAGGAAAAATTTCCCCCCGCGATATTATCGAGACACAGGTGCAATCCCAGTCCCCGCAAGGCTTTGCGGCCGATGCGTCAAAGATTGGGTGTGCGTTTGATTTGAATCAGGACAAGTATGAAAAAATTTCTGACCGCCGGTGCGAGCCCATTGCGCCATCTGAGCATGGCGGCATTGCTGCTGGTTTCCACCGTCATCGGCGTGAGCGCCCATGCGCAGGCCGAGGCCGCTGACAGCACCGAGGCCACCATCAAGAAGTTGATCGAGCCGCGCCTGGGCAAGGATGCCAAGGTCGATGCGGTGACCAAGACGCCCTATGCCGGCCTCTATGAAATCCAGATCGACGGCGACGTCATCTACACCGATGCCAAGGCGCAGTACCTCTTCATCGGTCGCGTGGTCGATGCGCAGACCTACCGCGACTACACCAAGGAAAAGATCGATTCGCTGAACCAGGTGCCGTTCTCGGGCCTGCCGCTGGACAAGGCGATCAAGACCGTCAAGGGCAATGGCAAGCGCGTCATCGCCATCTTCGAAGATCCTAACTGCATCTACTGCAAGCGCCTGCACAAGACCCTGCAGGAAGTGGACAACATCACCTATTACACCTTCCAGTACAACATCCTCTCGCCGGACTCCATCGTGAAGTCGCGCAACATCTGGTGCGCGCCCAATCCGAGCAAGGCCTGGAACGAATGGATGGTCAACGGCAAGGAAGCTCCTGCAGCGGCGGCCTCCTGCAATGCGCCGCATGAGGATGTACTGGCACTGGGCAAGAAGCTCAAGGTGACCGGCACGCCGACCATCTTCTTCACCGACGGTTCGCGCATTCCTGGCGCGGTCGATGCCAAGGGCCTGGAACAGAAACTGTCTTCGCTGAAATAAGTCCAGGACGCATGGGAGCGCCTCGCAGGTTGGGGCGCTCCTGTTGCGTCGTGGTTCAGCGCATCAGGCTCATTTCCCCGTATGCAGTTCCATCATGGCGGCCTCGAACTTGCCCTGCACCAGCAGGGGGATGACGTTGAGGCTCTTGTCCAGGGCGTCGTTGATGAGCGCCTGTTCTTCCTTGCGCGGCCGGTGCAGTACGAAGTCGGCGACCGGCTGTTGCAGTCCCAGCGTGCGCGGATGACCGATGCCCAGGCGCAGGCGCCAGTAGTCCTGGGTGCCCAGGGCGGCGGTGATGTCCTTCAAGCCATTGTGGCCGCCGGAAGAACCGCCTTTCTTGATCTTGGCCGCGCCCGGTGGCAAGTCCAGTTCGTCATGCACCACCAGCACTTCGTCCGGATTGATCTTGTAGAAGCGCGCCAGCGCGCCGACCGAGTGGCCGGAGCGGTTCATGTAGGTCTGCGGTTCCAGCAACCACACCTCATTGCCGGCGATGCTGGTCTTGCCGGCCAGGGCGTTGAAGCGCTGCTCGCGGCTCAGGCGCACCGGACCGGCGAGGTTGTCGACCAGCCAGAAGCCGGCGTTGTGGCGGGTTTGTTCGTATTCCGGGCCGGGGTTGCCGAGACCGACGATGAGACGGATGGACATGTTACAAGAAATGAGGGGCTGCACGAGGCGGAAGCGCCGATTATCCCGGCTTTGGCCGCCGCCGTCCAATCCCCCATGGCCCGGATGCGCCCGCGCCGCCTGCCTTCCCGTGCAATCAGGCAATGTCAAGATTGGCGCGGGTGGCTGAATTGCGTATCATCCAACGCTTGTTTTTCTTCACCGCATAACTGCTTAATTGCTTAACTGTTGACTGGGTTTCACCATGCTGCCTTCTATCGAACAACGACTCGCCCTTGAACTCGCCGCCAAGCCGGTTCAGGTCGCTGCCGCCATCGCCTTGCTGGACGAAGGTGCCACCGTCCCCTTCATCGCCCGCTACCGCAAGGAAGTCACCGGCGGCCTGGACGACATCCAGCTGCGCCTGCTGGAAGAGCGCCTGCGTTACCTGCGCGAGCTGGAAAGCCGCCGCGCCGCGATCATCGCGTCTATCGAAGAGCAGGGCAAGATGACGCCGGTGCTGCTGGACGCCATCACCCACGCGGAAGACAAGACCCGCCTGGAAGATCTCTACCTGCCCTACAAGCCCAAGCGTCGCACCAAGGCCCAGATCGCCGCCGAAGCCGGCCTGACCGAACTGGCCGATGCGCTGCTGAACGACCCGAGCCTGAACCCGGAAGAGGAGGCCGCCAAATACATCAAGGCCGCCTTCACCACCGACAACGGTGACAATCCGGGCGTGCCCGATACCAAGGCCGCGCTCGATGGCGCGCGCCAGATCCTCATGGAGCGTTTCTCGGAAGACGCCGAGCTGCTGCAGAGCCTGCGTGAGTACATCACCGAACATGGCGTGGTCGAATCCAAGGTGATCGATGGCAAGCAGGACGCGGGCGAAAAATTCGCCGACTACTTCGATTACTCCGAGACCTATTCCACCATCCCTTCGCACCGTGCGCTGGCGCTGTTCCGTGGTCGCCGCGAAGAGATGCTCAACGTGGTGTTGCGTCTGGATAGCGAAGAGGAAAAGCCGAAGTGGGATGCTCCCCATAATCCTTGCGAAGGTCGTATCGCCTCGCGCTTCGGCGTCTCCAACAGGGGCCGTGCCGCTGACAAGTGGTTGTCCGATACCGTGCGCTGGGCCTGGCGCGTGAAGGTCTTCATGCACCTGGAAACGGAGCTCATGACCAACCTGCGCGAGAAGGCCGAGCTTGAAGCCATCAACGTCTTCGCCCGCAACCTGAAGGACCTGCTGCTGGCTGCGCCCGCCGGCCCGCGTGCCACCATGGGCCTGGACCCGGGGCTGCGCACCGGTGTCAAGGTCGCCATCGTGGATGCTACCGGCAAGGTGGTCGCCACCGATACCATCTATCCGCACCAGCCGCGCAACGACTGGCATGGTTCGCTGCATACCCTGTCGCAGCTGGCCGAGAAGCACAATGTCTCGCTGATCTCGATCGGCAACGGTACCGCCTCGCGTGAAACCGACAAGCTGGCACAGGACCTGATCAAGCTGCGTCCCGAACTGAAGCTGACCAAGATCGTGGTGTCCGAAGCGGGTGCGTCGGTGTATTCCGCCTCGGAATTCGCTTCCAAGGAATTGCCGGATCTGGATGTGTCGCTGCGTGGCGCGGTGTCGATTGCGCGTCGTCTGCAGGATCCACTGGCCGAGCTGGTCAAGATCGATCCCAAGTCCATCGGCGTGGGTCAGTACCAGCACGATGTGAGCCAGTCGCAGCTGGCGCGCTCGCTGGATGCCGTGGTGGAGGATTGCGTGAACGCCGTGGGCGTGGATGTGAATACCGCTTCCGCTCCGCTGCTGGCGCGCGTGTCGGGCCTGAACGCCAGTGTGGCACAGAGCATCGTCTCGTATCGCGACATGAAGGGCATGTTCAGCTCGCGTGCTGCCTTGCGCGACGTGCCGCGCCTGGGTGACAAGACCTTTGAACAGGCGGCCGGCTTCCTGCGCGTGATGAATGGCGAGAACCCGCTGGATGCGTCCGCGGTCCACCCGGAATCCTATCCGCTGGTGGAAAAGATCCTGGCTGACATCAAGAAGGATGTGAAGAGCGTGCTGGGTCAGACCTCGCTGTTGAAGGGCCTGTCGCCGGCCAAGTATGCCGACGAGAAGTTCGGCGTGCCCACCGTCACCGACATCCTCAAGGAACTGGACAAGCCCGGCCGCGACCCGCGTCCCGAGTTCACCACCGCCACCTTCAAGGAAGGTGTGGAAGAGATCAAGGACCTGCGTCCGGACATGATCCTGGAAGGCGTGGTCACCAACGTGGCCGCCTTCGGTGCCTTCGTCGACATCGGCGTGCACCAGGATGGTCTGGTGCACATCTCGGCGCTGTCCAACACCTACGTCAAGGACCCGCACACCGTGGTCAAGGCCGGCCAGGTGGTCAAGGTCAAGGTGCTGGAAGTGGACGAGAAGCGCAAGCGCATCGCCCTGACCATGCGCCTGAACGACACCGCCCCGGCCCCGGGTGCACGCAACGAGCAGCGCGGTGACCGCAACGATGCGCGTCGTCTGTCGCAGCACCAGAACCAGCGTGGTCGTGAGCAGGCACCGAGCAACAATGCCATGGCGGCGGCGTTTGCGAAGTTGCGCGGTTGATCTGATGCACTGAGGTGATGCGCTGATCGTCTTGCATTGCAAGGCGCGGTAAAAAAGACAGGCTGTTCCTCGCTGAGGAGCAGCCTGTTTTTTTATGGTCGATCTGGATTGAGGTTCTACGGTCTCCAAGTATTTTTGTTTATCGTACCTAAAGTGCGCTCTCGCGCTTAGTAGTGTCGCGACTTTATTAACATGGCTGCCCTTCCGGTCCCTGCCTGACGATGAACCGAATGTGCCTCACATGGCCTCACATCGCTTCCCTGTGGACCGGCCGTCCCCGATCCGACAAGGAAAGCAGCATGGAAGCAACGAACGCATTTCGACTGGAACATCCCCGGCTCATGAAAGGCTTGCTGGCCCTCATCACGTTCAGCACGGTGACATCGATGGTTGGCTTGATCGGACCTAGGCTTGATGTTCTTGTCTTCATCAATTTTTTGGTGTTGGTCGTGATGCTCGTCGTGCCGTGGTGGCACTATTCCAGCCCCAGTTGCATCGGTGAGGTATTGGTGAAGATATTGAGCGTAGTGCAGGGCATCGCCGGTGCCTGGTATATGGCTGCGTCTCTCGAGCCCATCCTCTTCGGGGTGCCGGGGCCGGGGAAATGGCTGGTGCTACTGCTTGCGCAACTGTTCAATCTGGCATTTTCCTGGATGTTCTTCAAGGCCGCGACCGTATGCCGCATTGAAAGTGGAGCGCAGGCGACCATGGAATGGCTGAAAGATCTTCCAAAAGACCGATAGACGTAGGTGGCCGGGCTACCTGGAATTGTGTCAGGACCTGGTTCGCGCTGCCCGCTCAACCGGGACGTCCATGTCCTATCCGTATGTCCCTACCTATCAGCGAACGCGCTGCCACATCATGAAAATCGTAAAACTGAAGTATCCGAGGCTGCTGGGCTTTGTCATTTTGATGTTGGCGTCGCTCGGGTTAGGCTCATTGCTTGCGACAAATGGATACTCGTTGCTGCTGGTCGTTCTGGCAGGAATGCTGCTGGCGCATTACTCGCGGTCAAGCCTGGTGGGTTGGATACTTTTCATCTGCTTCATCGTGGCACCGGTGGTGGTCCTCGGTGTCATTGCATTTAGCTTCTTCGAGTTCAGCCAAGGTCTCCGCGGGTTTCGCGATCCTTACGGATTTATCTTCATATGGGCTGCCGCAGCGACCGGCGTGGCAGTGTTGATTGGCTTTGCCACCCAGGTGCAGCGAGTCGGCAATGACGATGGCCAATAAGCAGTGGAGCCGGCGAGCCAGGACTGCTAAAGTGGTTCGCCTCGCGCGCGAAAGCGGTTGCGCCGAGGTCGATATCTGCGATTCCGCAGCGCCTCCTTAAGAGCAAAGAAAAGGGGGGCGGAGGAGCCCATCGGCATGTCGCCGCAACGAGACTCCGCCCTATCTGCGATCAGTTTCAGGCAGTGGTGCTGATCCGCGTCTGGCTCACCGATACCGAGATACTGACGGTGGTCTCGCTGGCAACTACGGTGCCGCCCTGGCCATCACCGTTGTCAGTGCTGCCTTCACTATCGCCACCATCCTGCTTGCCACCCTTGACCTTGTTGATGAAGTCATTCAGCGACTTCTGCACGAGGTCATAGGTCTTGTCGATGTTGCTGGCGATGTCGCCCTGCAGGACACTCAGGCTTTCCAGGATGCCACGTGCTTCCTTGAAGCCCTGGTCGACGCCCTTGAAGATCAGGTTCATGTAGTCGTCGATGTTGGTCGCATCATCCTTGTCGGGATTGTTCTGCTTGTAGAGCTCGAACATGTTGGTGATGAAGGAGACGATGCGCCCGGCCGTGCCTTCCGGCGAGTTGTCCTGGGACGCTGCGTTCTGCACGGCCTGATCGCCCAATTGAGGGCGCAGGATGTCGTTGATGTTTTCGATGGCGGTCTTGTAGACCAGCGACAGCGGATCGTTGCCGCTCTGCAGTGAAACCTCCAGCGAGGACTGGACGATGGACAGGTTGAACTGTGCCTTGGCGCCCGCTTCGGTCAAGAGGTTCGCCTTTCTGGCTTCGGCGATCTTGTCATTGCTGGTGCCGGAGGTACCGGACGCATTGGCAGACAAGGCAGTGCTGTCGCCGTTGGTAGCGTTGGAGGAAGTGGTGCTGGGCAGCAGGGTTTTGCTGTCCAGGCCGGTGGTATTGCCGATGGCCATGACGGTCTCCTGTAGAAAAAGGGGATCCGGGCATCAAGGGGGAAGACGGATCCACTGGAAATGATGGCGCGTCGGATGACGAACCACTCCATTCCTGCATAACGGCCCGGTCGTGACGGACTTGATATTGACAAAAATTAACAGGTGTCAGTTTCTGGCCAGGGAAGCTGTTCAGTAGCGCACCCATCCCGGACAGTCTGGCGCAAAGCCTTTGCTATCAAGGCTTTGCGGCGAGCCGGTGCGGGCCGTCGGCGCGCCGGACCGCGGCAAATTTTTTTCAGAAAAAATGTAACGAAATGTCGGTACGGCCGTGGCAGCGGGATTTCATTTGCAGTGATGCAATGAAATCGCGATGACGCGCTGGCCAGCGTGCAGCAGAGAAAACGCAGCGTCTCGGAACGCGGCGTTCAGTGGTGGACGGTGGCGGGGAGGGACGTCATTCCATCACGAACAGGCGGCGATGCTCGCGGATCGCATAACGGTCGGTCATGCCGGCGATGTAGTCGGCGACCTTGCGCGCCTGCTTGTCCTGATGCTGTGCCTCGTCGTGGAGGTCCTTGACCTGATAGTCCGGCGGCAGCAGGTTGGGCTGGCCGATGAAGGCGGCGAACATCTCGGCAATGATGCGTCTGGCCTTGGCGGTCATACGGTTGACCTGATAGTGACGGTAGAGCTTTTCGCGCAGGAACTTCTTGAGCACCGCCGCTTCGCTGGCCATCGCATCAGAGAAGGCGATCAGGGGCGGCGCATTGCGTACGTCCTCGATGTCGCGCGGCGCGATCTCGGCGATGCGGGTACTGGCGGTCTGGATCAGGTCGACGATGAGGGCGTTGATCATGCGGCGCACCGTCTCGTGGATCACGCGGCGGCCGGTGATGCCGGGATAGGTCTGTTCGACCTCACGCAGATGGCGGGCGAATAAATCCACTTCGCTCATCAGCTCCATGGTCAGCAGGCCCGAGCGCAGGCCGTCGTCGATGTCGTGGTTGTTGTAGGCGATCTCGTCGGCGAGGTTGGCCAGTTGCGCTTCCAGCGAAGGCTGTTTCTTTTCCAGGAAGCGCACGCCGATCTCGCCCAGCTGCCGGGCATTGTGCAGCGAGCAGTGCTTGAGGATGCCTTCGCGGGTTTCGAAGGTGAGGTTCAGGCCATCGAAGGCGCCATAGTGCTGTTCCAGTTCATCGACCACGCGCAGGCTCTGCAGGTTGTGTTCGAAGCCGCCGTGCTGCTTCATGCAGTGGTTCAGCTCGTCCTGCCCGGCGTGGCCGAACGGCGTGTGGCCCAGGTCGTGGGCCAGCGAAATGGCTTCCACCAGATCTTCGTTCAACTGCAGATTGCGCGCGCAGGAGCGCGCGATCTGCGCGACTTCGATGCTGTGGGTCAGGCGGGTGCGGAACAGATCGCCTTCGTGATTGACGAAGACCTGGGTCTTGTATTCGAGACGGCGGAAGGCGGTGGAGTGGACGATGCGATCGCGGTCGCGCTGGAATTCGCTGCGCGAGCCCGGCGGGGTTTCACTGAAGCGCCGGCCCCGCGAGCTTGCCGAGTGGGCGGCATAGGGAGCGAGACGGGTGGCTGCTTCAGCGTGCATGTTTATTCTCCGGTGCAGGCCGCCAGGGTTTGCAAGAGCAATTCCTGCGGCACGTTGGTGATCAGGGGGCTGCCTAGCGGTTTGATCAGGATGAACTTGATCTGGCCGCCTTCGTTCTTCTTGTCCACTTCCATCAGTTCCAGCCAGCGTTCGGTGCCCAGCTTGGGGGCCACCGTCGGCAGGCCGGCGGCGGCGGTGACGGCACGGATGCGCTCGCGTGTGCCGGCATCGATATAGCCCAGGCGGTGCGACAGATCGGCCGCCATCACCATGCCGCAACCGACGGCTTCACCGTGCAGCCATTGGCCGTAGCCCAGGCCGTTTTCGATGGCGTGGCCGAAGGTGTGTCCGAAGTTGAGGATGGCGCGCAGGCCACCTTCGCGTTCGTCCTGGCGTACCACGTCGGCCTTGATTTCGCAGGAGCGCTGGATGGCATAGGCCAGGGCAGCATCATCCTTGGAGACCAGTTGCGCGATATTGGTTTCGATCCAGTCGAAGAAGGGCGCATCGATGATGGCGCCGTGCTTGATGACCTCGGCGATACCGGCGGCCAGTTCGCGCGCGGGCAGGGTGTGCAGGGTGGCGGTGTCGGCGATGACGGCCTGTGGCTGGTAGAAGGCGCCGATCATGTTCTTGCCCAGCGGATGGTTGATGCCGGTCTTGCCGCCCACCGAGGAATCGACCTGCGAGAGCAGGGTGGTCGGCACCTGGACGAAGGGTACGCCGCGCATGTAGGACGCGGCAGCAAAGCCGGTCAGGTCGCCGATCACGCCGCCGCCAAGGGCGACCAGTGTGGTCTTGCGATCACACTTGTCGGCCAGCAGGCGATCGAAGATCTTCATCAGGCTGGCCCAGTTCTTTTCTTCCTCGCCGTCGGGCAGCACGATTTCGCTGACCTGTTTGCCGGCCGCGCGCAGGGCGCTGGCGACCTTGTCCAGGTACAGGGGGCCGACCGTATCGTTGGTGACGATGGCCACGCGCTTGCCCTTGACGTATTGCGGCAGCAAGGCCGTGTCGTCCAGCAGGCCGCGGCCGATGTGGATGGGGTAGCTGCGTTCGCCCAGGTCGACGTTGAGGGTGATGGGAGCGGCGGTGGTGCTGTTCTGGTTCATGCTGCGAGGTCCGGATGCGGCGCCGGCGGCGCCATGGAAGGTCTGGGAGGAATGGTGGGCGGCGACGACCGTGGTGCCGTCGGCGCTGCGGGTGAGCAGCGTGCTGCTGCGTTCGATGACGATGGTTTCATCAGCCTGCGGCATCGGCTGCCAGGCACCCTCCTTGGGCGACAGTTCCAGATGGCTGATGATGGTCTGGACCAGGAACTGGACATTGGGCCGGTTGGTCTCGATCACGAAGTCGGCTACCTCGCGGTACAGCGGGTCACGCTGGCGCGAGAGTTCTTCCAGCTTGCGACGTGGATCGGCGGTCTGCAGCAGGGGGCGGTTCTTGTCGCGCCCGGTGCGCTGGAGGATCTGGTTGATGCTGGCGCGCAGGTAGACGACGGTGCCGCCCTTCTTGAGGTTTTCGCGATTCTCGGGGCGCAGGACGGCGCCCCCGCCGGTGGCCAGGACGATGTCGGGCTGGGCCGCAAGCTCGCGGATCACCTCGGCTTCACGACGGCGGAAGCTCTCCTCGCCCTCGATCTCGAAGATCACCGGGATGGTGGTGCCGGTCCGCGCTTCGATCTCGTGGTCCGAATCGACGAAGCGCTTGTTCAGCTTCTTGGCCAGGGCCCGGCCTATGGTGGTCTTGCCGGCTCCCATCAGGCCGACAAGGAAGATGCTTCCAGTCATATCTCAGAATTCTGCGCTTTGCGCTACTGGCCAATGTCGATGGCGCCGCGCATCTGATGGCACGGTCGCCCGTCGCCCGGTGGACGACCTCCGGGCCGGCCGCTGGCCGGCTTGCGCCCGGCGGACGGGCCTGGAACCGGGATTTTACCGTCCTTTGCCCCGCCTCCGGGGAAAAATCGGCCGCGCTCCCGGGTACGGCTCAATACGGGCGCGGCGGCGCGACGATGCGGGGCGTGAGGAAGACCAGTAGTTCGGTCTTGTCGCGTACCCGGCTGCTGCTGCGGAACAGGGCGCCCAACAGGGGCAGGTCGCCCAGCAGCGGGACCCGGCTTTCATGGTCGTTGTCGGTCTGGGTGTAGATGCCGCCGATGACCACGGTACCGCCATCTTCCACCTGGACCTTGGTCTTGATGTGCTTGGTATTGATCGCCAGCCCGCCGGGCGTGACGCTGCCACGGCTGTCCTTGTTGACGTCCACGTCCAGGATCACGTGGCCGTCGGGGGTGATCTGCGGTGTCACTTCCAGCTTCAGGTTGGCCTTCTTGAAGGCTGTGGCGGTGGCGCCATTGCCGGCCGCCTGCTGGTAGGGGATTTCCTCGCCCTGCTCGATCAGCGCGGCTTGCTGGTCGGCCGTGATCAGGCGTGGACTGGAGACGATCTTGCCGCGTCCGTCAGCTTCCAGCGCCGACAGTTCGACATTGAGGAAACGCTGGGCGGCGGCGTTGAAGAGGGTGAAGGCGAAGCTGCCCGGGGCAGCGCCGCTGAGCGGCTCGGCGCGCAGGTTCAGCGCCGGTTCGCGCAGGTAGAGGTCGGGCGCCGGCGGCGACTGGCCACTCCGTTCGCCGATGGCGGCATAGCCATTGCCCACGGCCGCGCCACGGGTGGTGGCCGCCAGCCCCAGCTTGACGCCCAGGTTGCGGGCGAAGCTGTCGTCGGCCTCGACGATGCGGGCTTCGATGAGCACCTGACGCGCTGCCACGTCGATGCGTTCGATCAGCTTGCGCACGTTGGCCAGCACCGCCAGGGTATCTGTGACCAGCAACTGGTTGGTGTGCGGGTCGATCATGGCGCTGCCACGGCGCGACAGCAGGGTATTGCGGCGCCCGGCCTGGGTATTGCCGTCTTCGCCGATGCCCAGCGCGCGACGCAGGGTGTCGGCGCGCTGGTAGTTGAGCTGGAAGCTCTCGGTATGGACCGGCTCCAGGTCGGCGATCATGGCTTTCTGCTCCAGCTCCTGGCGTTCGCGCGCCAGCATCTCTTCGCGCGGGGCCACCCACAGTACTTCACCGCTACGCCGCACCTCCAGCCGGCCCGCCTGCAGGACCAGTTCCAGTGCCTGTTCCCAGGGTACGTCCTTGAGGCGCAGGCTCAGTTGCCCGCTGACGGCATCGCTGGCCACCAGGTTGACGTCGCCGTAGTCGGCCAGTACCTGCAAGGCAGTGCGCAGGTCGATATTCTGGAAATTGAGCGACAGCCGGCCGCCGCCATAGGCTTTCCCGGCCAGCGCCTCGGCCGGGCCGCCGCCGGCCGCCAGCGGCAGCACGTCGATCATCAGCCGCGGGCCGCTCTGGTAGGCCAGGTAGCGCCAGGGGCCCTGCATTTCCAGCACCAGGCGCATGCCGTCCTGATGCGGATAGGCATGGTACTGGGTGACCGGCGTGGCGAAGCGGCCGACCTCCACCGGCCGCCGCAAGGCCGGCGGCAGGCGGGCACCGGCGATGTCGATCACCAGGCGTCGGCCCAGCTGGCGGATCTGCAGCGGATGCGCTGCGCTCGCCAGCGCCAGTACCAGCTGTCCTTCGCCGGCCGGCCCGCGACGAAATTCCATGGCCTGCACCCCGCCCGGATCGGCGGCGACACGCTGATCCAGTTCCACCAGCAGCGTGTCGCCCTCCATGCGCAGCCGGTGGCTGACCGCCTGCGTGAGCTGCAGCTGCAGCCGCAGGCGTTCCTCGTCGGCCGCCACCAGGATGCGCTTGAGCAGGCCGCTGCCGGCCAGGTGGCGGGCCAGCCCGGCTCCGGCGGTGGTCTGCGGCAGGTCCAGCACCAGTTGCGGCGGATCGAGCAGCTCGAAGGCCTCGATCTGCGACGGTTCCAGCGCGTGGTCCAGTTGCAGCGCCAGCGTGGTGCCTTGCTCGCGGGAGTGGACGCTGATGCCGTACAGGCGGTTTTCGGCCGTGGCCGGCAGGGCGATCAGGCAGACCGCCAGCAGTAACACATATTTGACGCTCATGGCCGGACTCCCGGGCGGATCAGTACGCGGCGTTTGGAGCGCGGCAGCAGGCGCCCGCCGCTGGCCGGCCGCGCGCTTGTCGTCGTCGCGCCGGCCGGGTAGCTGGCCATCGACACGGTCTGCACCCGTCCTTCCATCTGGAGATCGATCTGGTCCTCTTGGACCGCCAGCACTTCGCCGTGTCCGCCCGGCAGGGCATCGCCTGCCTGCAGGCGATGCATGGCGCCATCCAGCTCGATCAGGGCGATCCAGTGCTGGTCGCGCCTGAGCGTGCCCAGCAGGCGCAGCGCTGGCCTGGCCGGCGCGTTGGCCGAGGCGGGGTGAGCGGCGGGGGCGGAGCCCTCGTCCGGGTCGTGGTCCCCGGCGGCGTCGGGACCATGACTGGTCGTCTGGCCTGTAGGCGGCGATGCGGGCGTGGTCGCTGGCTTGCCTCGTCCGAGCTGGAACGGGTCGGCCAGGGACGCCGATGCGTCCGTGGGCTCCTCGCCAGAGGAGGGCGGCGCGGGCTGCACATCGGGCGGCCGGTGCGCACTCTGCTGGCGGGCGACGGCCATCCAGGCGCGGGTCGCGGCGACCTCGTCGGGATGCGCCAGTGCCAGCAGTGAGCCGTAGGCGGCGGCAGCCAGCAGCAGCGGCGCCAGCGTGAGGGGCAGCAGTCTCATCGCGCATTCTCCGCAACAGCGGCCGGCACGGGGGCGACGATGCCCGCCTTCATCAGCAAGACCGCCTGGCCGTCGCGTTCGCCGCGACTGATATCGAGATGCTCGAACAGCACCGGCATCGGTGGCCGGCTGACCAGTTCGACGAAGCGCAGCAGGCCGGAGTGGCTGCCGCGCAGGCTGATGCTGGCGGCCAGCTTGCCGGCCTGGGGCTGGAAGGATTCCAGTGTCAGTCCACATTCGCCGGCACGTCGCGCCAGCTTGGCGTGCAACAGCTCGGGCTGCAGCCGGTCGGCTGGCCACAACTGGCTCTGCTGCGCGCTCAGGCGCATGTCGAGCGCGTTCAGACGCGACTGCAGGCCGGCCGTTTGCGCGGCCTGGGTCAGGGCGGATTGGTACTGGGCGCGCAGATCCTGTTGCTGCTGGCGCGCGGACTGGCGTGTTTCGTCCAGTTCGCCGACCGCCAGCAGCAGGCCGGCGAGGGCGCACAGCAAGGTGGTCAGCAGCAACACGGCCAGCCGTGCCGGCCAAGGCCAGTGGGCCGGATGGGTGCGCAGGCTGGCGTGTCTCATCGCGGCCCCCGGGCGGGATCCGGTCCCGGCTGCGTCAGGGGCAGGGGAATCAGCAGGCTGAAGGCATAGCCGCCGTCTTCCGCATGCAGTTCCTGCAGGGCGGCCTGCTCCAGTCCCGCGGCCGCCACGGCGGTGGCAAACTCCTGCACCGCCTGCGCGCTCGTCGCGTGACCGCGCAGTTCGCCGCGTTCCGGTTGCAACACGATGCGCTGCAGCCGGGTCTGTCCGCTACTGGCCTGGGCCGCCGCGCGCAGCAGCAGCGATGCCTGTCGGCGCTGGCGGGCCAGTTGCTCCTGTCCCTTCAATTGTTTGTCCAGGCTGGCCAGGCGTGTGCGCAGCGCGCCGGCCTGCTGAACCTGCGGCGCCAGGGTCTGCAATTCCTCCGTGAGCAGGGCATTGGCCTGGCGCAGCGAGGCGGTGTGCCAGGCCACCCGCAGCCCGGGCAGGGCCGCCAGCAGGCAGCCCAGCAGCGCGGCGGCGGCCAGTCGGCGGTAGAACTCCAGTTCGCGCTGGCGCCGGCGCTGCCGGGGTGTGCGCGAAAAATCGAAGGGTGGTTTCATGCCAGTCCCTCCCAGGCCAGGGCCAGCGCCAGCTGGTATTCGTCCGGTATCTGCGCGGCGATGAGGGGGGACAACAGCAGTGGGGAGGGCGGGGCGGCCGGCTGCGCGTCGAGGCCGGCATATTTGATGAAGGCGCGCCCGATGGCGGCCAGGTCGGGCGCATCGCCGCTGAGCAGGAGCCGGCGCGGCAGGGGGCTCAGCAGCGGTGCCACGCTGGCCAGCAGGGGCAGCGGTCCGCGCGCGCTCGCCTGCGGCGGCAGGCAGTGGGACGGACCCGCACCATGCAGCAGCCAGTTGCCGGCGCGGTCCAGCCGCAGTATCGCGGTCTGCTCGGCGCGCCGTCCATCGCGCAGCCAGCTGCCCAGGCACAGGTCTTCCGGGGCCAGTGTCGCCAGCGGGCGGTCCAGTGCCTGGGCCAGCGCCAGCCGGTCTTCGATCGCCAGCGTCGGGGCCGCCAGCGCCAGGACCTGGACGTCGGCCGGGGAGGCCGGCTGCGGACCGAGGATGCGGTAATCCAGCACATGAGTCTCCTCCGGGATGCCATGGGCGGCCATCTCGGCGCGCACCTGGGCCAGGCGCCGTACCTCGCCGGAACCGGCCGGCAGGACCAGGCGACGCCCGCTCAGGCTGATGGCCGGCAGCGCCAGCGCCAGCGTGGCGCCGGCACAGACCGGCTGTTCCAGCAGCGAGCGGCAGAGCAGCACCAGGGCATCGACGTCCACCACCTGCCCGTCCCGGCACAGGGGGGATGCGGCGCGGCGCTGATCCAGGCGTAGCACCTGGGCGCGCTGTCCGGAGCGGCGCAGCAGCGCCAGGCGTATGCGGTCGGGGCCGATGTCCAGTCCGGCGCACGGGCGCGCGGCAAGGCGGCGGGAAGGAAGGAGGGGACTGGCCATGCCGCGCTTCTCTCGCAAGGGAAAAACTGGAATTGTCTGGCCGGCGTCAAGGCGGGGGAATAGCGGAAACTTGAGGAATGCCCTGCAATTTGCAGCAAATGATGTCAATTGCTTCACTTCGCGTCATTCTGACCGGAACCGCCCCGCTGGCCTTTGGTCTATTTGCAACACCTGGCTGCGCGGCCCTTCCGGGCGAGCCGCTATAATGCGGGCTTGTTTCTTCCAATCCGGCTCCGGCCTGCTTTAACGCTTATCTCGAATGTCTTCATCTTCCAACGGCGGCGATCAACACCAACCGGCATCGGCGGATAAACCCGCAGAAAAGGCCCCGCGCAAGCGCATGCACTGGTCGCTGCGCATCCTCCTGGGTCTGGTCGGCACGGTGCTGGGCCTGGCGGTGATGGTGGTGCTGGGCGTGACCTTCATCGTCGCGCTGACCTATCCCAAGCTGCCCGATCTCGATACGCTGACCGACTACCGGCCCAAGATCCCGCTGCGCATCTTCTCGGCCGATGGCGTGCTGATCGGCGAATTCGGCGAGGAACGCCGCAACCTGGTGCACTTCAAGGACATCCCGGACATCATGAAGAAGGCCGTGCTGGCCATCGAGGATGACCGCTTCTACGAGCACGGCGGTGTCGATTACCAGGGCATTGCCCGAGCTACCTTCTCCAATCTCTCCGGCGGTGGCGGTGGCGCCTCCACCATCACCCAGCAGGTGGCGCGCAATTTCTTCCTGACCAGCAACGAGCCGACCTTCCTGCAGAAGGCCACGCGCAAGTTCTTCTATGAAATCCCGCTGGCCTGGAAGATCGAGAACAACCTCACCAAGGACCAGATCCTTGAGGTCTACATGAACCAGATCTATCTGGGCCAGCGCGCCTATGGCTTCGCCTCGGCCGCCCAGATCTATTTCGGCAAGCAACTGAAGGACATCAGCATCGCCGAAGCCGCCATGCTGGCCGGACTGCCCAAGGCGCCGTCGGCCTACAACCCGGTGGTCAATCCCAAGCGCGCCCATGCGCGCCAGCAGTACATCCTGTTGCGCATGCGCCAGCTGGGCTACATCACCGATGCGCAGTACCAGGAAGCCAAGGATGAGGAACTGCGGGTCAAGGGTGACAGCTCGGCCTTCGGCATGCATGCCGAATACGTGGCCGAAATGGCGCGCCAGCTGGTCTATGCGCAGTACAAGGACGAGACCTACACCCGGGGCCTGAACGTCTTCACCACCATCACCAAGACCGACCAGGATGCGGCCTATATCGCCCTGCGGCGCGGCATCATCGACTACGAGCGCCGGCATGGCTATCGCGGCCCCGAAGGCTATATGGACCTGCCGGAGAACGCCACCAAGGAAGCCGTGGAAGATGCGGTGGAAGTGGAACTGGCCGACCACCCCGACAGCGATGACATGGTCTCGGCCGTGGTGCTGGAGGCCAAGCCCAAGGAAATCACCGCCATGCTCTCCACCGGCGAGGAGATCAGCATTTCCGGCGCCGGCCTGGGCTTCGGCGCCAACCTGCTGTCGGACAAGGCACCCCCGCAGAAGAAGATCCGTCGCGGCGCCATCATCCGCGTGTTCCAGGATGGCAAGGCCTGGATCATCACCCAGATGCCGGAAGTGGAATCGGCCTTCGTCTCGGTGAACTCGCAGGATGGCGCGATCCGCTCGCTGGTGGGCGGCTTCGACTTCAACCGCAACAAGTTCAACCACGTCACCCAGGCCTGGCGTCAGCCGGGTTCGTCGTTCAAGCCCTTCATCTATTCTTCTTCGCTGGAAAAGGGCCTGTCGCCGGCCACCATCATCAATGATGCGCCGCTGACCTTCACCCAGACCGGTGGCCAGGTGTGGCAGCCGAAGAACTACGGTGGCAAGTTCGAGGGTCCGATCTCGATGCGCCGGGCGTTGCAGAAGTCGATCAACCTGGTGTCCATCCGCATCCTGGAGCGCGTGGGGGTGAAGTATGCGCAGGAATACATCACCCGTTTCGGCTTCGATGCCGACAAGAATCCGCCCTACCTGACCCTGGCGCTGGGTGCGGGCAACGTCACTCCGCTGCAGATGGTGGGTGCGTATTCGGTGTTCGCCAACGGTGGCTACAAGATCAATCCCTACCTGATCACCAAGGTCACCGACAGCAACGGCGAAGTGCTCTCGCAGGCCAAGCCGGCCACCGCCGAGGATGAATCGAACCGTGTCATCGATGCCCGCAATGCCTTCATCATGGACAGCATGCTGCGCGACGTGGTGCGTCATGGCACGGCGGTCAAGGCGCTGTCGCTGAAGCGGACCGACCTGGCTGGCAAGACCGGTACCACCAACGACTCCATGGATGCCTGGTTCGCCGGCTACCAGCCCGGCCTGACCGCGATTGCCTGGATCGGCTACGACCAGCCCAAGAGTCTGGGTGACCGCGAAACCGGCGGCGGCCTGGCCCTGCCGGTGTGGATCAGCTACATGTCCAAGGCGCTCAAGGATGTGCCCAACGTGGATCGCAAGGTCCCGGACGGCGTGATCGAATCTGGCGGCGAGTATTACTATGCCGAGTTCCCGCCCAGCGCCATGGTGCGTGACCTGGGCATGGGCGATCGCAGTGGCTTGACGCCTGAAGAAGAAAAGGCCAAGACCCAGATGAAGAACGAGTTGTTCTGAGCCTGCCAGGAAGAGTTGATCGGATAATGATCTATATCGTTTAGATTTTCTGCTGATCCCATGCAAAACCGCCGGTCGCGAGAGCGTGACCGGCGGTTTTTTTATTGCTGCCGGCAGCGGGGGGGCTCAGTCGCGGCCGGCCAGGTAATGACTGATCCTGCGCATGGCCAGTGTGGTCAGGACTTCGTCCTGTTCGGCGCCGTAGTCGCTCAGCTTGACGATGACGGTGCGGGTCGCCGGATTGACGTAGATGTACTGTCCGAACACGCCGATGGCCGAGAAGTCCTGGTCCTGTGCATTGCCGGGTGGTATCCACCAGCCATCGCGGTATTCGAGGATGTCGCTGCGGTTGTCCGGACGGCGCGGTTCGTTGGCCCACGCGGCGCTGACCACCTGGCGCCCGTCGATGCGTCCCTGGTTCAGATAGAGCAGGCCCAGCCGGGCGAAGTCGCGCGCGGTAGTGTTGATGCAGCAGAAGGCCTTTTCCACGCCGTGCCTGCGACTGTCCACGCTCCAGGTGGCATCCTGCTCCATGCCCAGCGGTTCCCACAAGGCCTGCTGGGCGAAGTCGGACAGGCGCATGCCGGTGGCGTGCGCCAGCACGCGCGAGAGCACCAGGGTATCGACGCTGCGGTATTCGAAACGCTCGCCCGGCGCGAAGCGCAGGCCGTGGCGTCGTGCCAGGAAACGGTGCAGATCGGTGCTGACGAACATGCGTACCACCGGTGAGGTCAGCGAACCCGCATAGCGCTCGTCGACGTCGATGCCGGAACGCATGTCCAGCAGCTGGCCGATGGTGATGCCGGCGTAGGCGGGTGCCAGTTCATCGCTGTCGAGATAGTGGCCGATGGGCTCGTCCAGGGACTTGATCTTGCCCTGCATCAGGGCCACCCCGGTCAGCGCCGAGACGAAGGACTTGGCCACCGAGAAGGACGTGAAGCGGGAATGGGCGTCAAAGCCGTCGATGTAGCGTTCGTAGACGACGCTGCCGTCCTGCACCACCACGAAGGCGTGGGTGGCGGTGGTCTTGAGGAAATCGGCCATGCTGAGCTGGCCATTCTTCTTCCATGGCACGTTGATTTCCAGCGGCCGCAACGCCACCGCCAGCGCTTGCGGATGACTGGAACGGGCGATGGGATTGGCGTCGAAGACCTTGTAGCTCTGGCTGCGCGGCGTCAGGTCGAACTGCAGGTCGACCAGCGCCGGCAGGCTGGGCAGGTCGGCGAGGCGACGGCCGATCTCGGCCCCGGCCAGCAGGAGCAGCAGGGCGGCAGCGGCGCGCGCCAGGCGCTGGGAGGTACGTGGGGTGGGCATGGGGCTCGTTCTTTTTGGAATGAGCCTATTGTGCCTGATCAGCCGGCCATTTTACCGGCCGCGGACTGCGCATATTGCTGGTAGCCGCGGGCGCGCAACGCGCAGGCCGGGCAACTGCCGCAGCCATGGCCCCAGTCATGCAGCTGGCCACGCTCGCCCAGGTAGCAGGTGTGGGTGTCGGTGCGGATCAGGTCCACCAGCGCCGCGCCGCCCAGCGATTCGGCCAGCGCCCAGGTCTCGGCCTTGTCGATCCACATCAGCGGTGTTTCCACCTTCAGCTGCGTGGCCATGCCCAGGTTGAGTGCCACCTGCAGGGCCTTCATGGTGTCGTCGCGGCAATCGGGGTAGCCGGAAAAATCGGTCTCGCACATGCCGCCCACCAGCACGTTCAGGCCGCGCCGGTAGGCCAGGGTGGCCGCCACCGTCATGAACAGCAGGTTGCGGCCGGGGACGAAGGTATTGGGCAGGCCATTGTCCTGCATGGTGATCTCGACGTCGCGGGTCAGGGCGGTGTCGGAAATCTTGCCGATCAGCGACAGGTCGATCATGTGGTCCTCGCCCAGTCGCGCCTGCCACTCGGGGGAGAAGGCGCGCATCTTTTCCAGCAGGGCCGGGCGCACTTCCAGTTCGATGGCGTGGCGCTGGCCATAGTCGAAACCGATGGTCTCTACCCGTGGATAGCGCGACAGCGCCCAGGCCAGGCAGGTGGTGGAATCCTGACCGCCGGAGAAAAGCACCAGGGCGCTCTGGGTGTTCAGGGTCGGGGCGATGGCTGCGGTATCGGGCATGGTCTTCTGGCTCTTGCGGGATGGGAGGCGAGGCAATGACGCGGGGCCTGGCGGCATCCCTGCCGGCCAGGCCCCGCGCCTTGCGTGAGCAGCTAGCTTAGTGGGTTTTGCTGACCGAATCCAGCACCTGCTCGATATAGTCGCCATTGGGATCGGTGAACTTCAGGCGCACCGGATACCATTCCATCTTCGGGGCCAGCCAGATATCGAGTTTCTGGGCCTGGTCGTCCGGCGGCGGGTTGCGGAACAGGTGCAGGGCCTCGGTTTCGCCCTGGG
Source organism: Herbaspirillum sp. (assembly GCF_035644555.1). Taxonomy (GTDB): domain Bacteria; phylum Pseudomonadota; class Gammaproteobacteria; order Burkholderiales; family Burkholderiaceae_D; genus Herbaspirillum. The sequence goes on along the minus strand of NZ_DASQOH010000042.1, from coordinate 55,674 downwards.
CGGTCTTGATCTTTTCGCGGCCGATCACCTTGAAGGTCCACTGCTCGGCATCACGCGGGCCTGCCACGAAGAACTTCCATTCCGAACCCGGCTTCATCTTCGCGGCATTGGCACGCGCGATGGCGACGAATTGCCAGGTGATGCCGGTGCGATCCTGCTCGCCACCCTGCAGCGGGAAACTCTCGCCGGATTCGGTAAAGGTGATCTTGTTCTGTTCACGGTTGAAGGTAGTGGTCGAGGGTTCGCGGCGCAGGCGCTTTTCCACGAAGCGGGCCGGGGCCAGGCCGTAGGCATCGATGGCGCCTTCGCTGCTGGTTTCCAGGATCTTGCCCAGCAGCATCGCGCGGGTCTCGGTGGTCACGCTGTAGGCGGTCTTGCTCTGGGTCCACTTGACCAAGCCCTCGCCCTTGAGGTCGAGGCCGCTCTGCTTGGCCTGGATGCTGTAGTGCAGCTCGGCCGAGGGCGGCAGGTTGAAGGGACGTTTTTCGACCGGATGCGGGCCGTCGGCGGCCAGCAGCGGAGCGCTGGCCAGCAGGCCAGCCAGGGTCAGGGCGGAAAATCGGGTCAGCAGGCGGAGGGGGAAACGGTTCATGGCGAGCTCTTCGTAAGGGGTCTCTATGGATGGGATCGGGCCACCGGCCCGATCCGTTGTCAGCGTTACGACTCCGATCAGCGGTGACGGTTCTGTCATTCCCGGGACGCAATTGTGCGCAATTGTTTCGGATTTTGACAGGACTTCGCGAATGCGGCAGGGCTCATGGCGGCGCGGCTTCGATTCCCGACAGCGACAGGTCGATGAAATCGCTGCCCTTGGTGGGCGGCTCGGTATAGCGCACCCGCACCGGGTACCACTCGTGCTGGGGAGCCAGCCAGATGTCGACGCGATCATCATAAGAGCCGGGTTTGGGCATACGCACCACATGCCAGGTGTGCAGCTCGCCGATGGGCAGCGTCAGGTCTTCCTCGCCCTGCACCTGCATGCGCCAGACCTCGCCATCGCGCACGCCCGCCACGAACATGTCGATCACCGCACCCGCCCGGAACTGTGCCGGGTCGCCGCGACCGATGGCAGCCAGTTGCCAGATCACGCTGCCGCGATCCTGTTCGCCGCCGCGTCGCGGATAGGTGGTGGTCGAGGCAGAAAAGCTGACCACGTTGCGCTCGCGGTTGAAGTGGGTGTTGGTGGCCGACTTGAAGCCGGTCTGCTCGGTGTACAGCTCCGGCGCCAGACCGCCCGCATCCAGATCGCCCTGGCTGGAGAAATTGAGCACGGTGAAGACCAGCACCTTGGCCTTGCCTTCGACGCGGTAGCGCTGGCCGTCGTTGTGCCAGGCGATGCTGCCGCGACCGTAGCTGGCCCGTCCATCCTTGGTGCCGGTGGCGTCGTAGCGCAGCAGTACGCTCGGTGGTGCGCTGGTCTGGTAGGACTTTCCGGGCGCATCGCTTTGGGCTTGGCCGCCCTCGGCACCGGCGCCCGCCGTTCCCTGGCCGTTGCCATCCGAGGTCTTGCCAGTGCCATCGTCCGATGCCGTGGCCGTCGCGGTGGCGGGCGTGGAGTGCGGCGCTTCCGGGGCGGGTGTATAGATGGGCTCGACGGTCTCCCGTATCGGTTCATCAGGCGGTTCGATGGAAGGCTCGCTGCGATGCGCCGGCGCGGCTTGACGACTGGCCGGCTTGGCTGCACGGGGTTGTGTCGGTCTGGGAACCGGCAGCGCCACCGGTTGTTCGGGGGGCGGCAGGGGGCGCAGTTCCACGGTCATGGCCTGTTCCTGCGTGGCGCCCGGCAGGATGATCTGGCGTCGCCCCCAGTCCACCAGCAGGGCGTGCAGCGCCAGGCTCAGTGCAATCAGCAGCAGCAGGCGCGGCCAGCGCCGGGGTGGGTGGGAAACTTCGCTCATGTGCACCAGTTTATCGGATCAGGCTGGCAGCGTCGTGGGGGCGGAGATCAAAAGAGCGGCCATTCAAACAACGTACAATGCGCGTTTGCGCCTTTGCACTGTTGACGCTATCTCTTTCGAATGATGAACCTGTCCTTGTCCTTCCGTCAGCTCTCCCTTGCGGCGCTGCTCGTGTCCTCGCTTTCACTGTCATTGCCGGCACATGCAGTGCAGGCCGCGCCCGCCTTGCCACCGGTGCGCATCGGCATGATCGATGGTCTTTCCGGCCCCTTCGCCAATGCCGGCGAGGCCGTGGTGCGCAATATCAGCTATGCCATCGAACGCGTCAATGCGCGGGGCGGCGTCAACCTGCCCGATGGCAGGCACCTGTTGCAGCTCTCCACCTTCGACAACAAGCTCGGTGTGGAAGACTCGCTGGTGCAATTGCGTCAGCTCACCGATGAGCGCATCCCCTTCCTGATCGAAGGTAACAGCTCGGCGGTGGCGGCAGCCCTGATCGATGCGGTCAACAAGCACAACCAGCGTGAACCGGATCGCCGCGTGCTGTTCCTGAACTATTCGGCGGTGGACCCGGCCCTGACCAATGAGAAATGCAGCTTCTGGCATTTCCGCTTCGACGCCAGCGCCGACATGCGCATGCAGGCCCTGACCGAGGCCATCAAGGCCGATCCGACGACCCGCAAGGTCTACCTGATCGGCCAGGACTACAGCTTCGGCCGCCAGGTGGCCAAGGCCGCCCGTGAACAACTGGCGGCCAAGCGCCCCGACATCGCCATCGTCGGTGATGAGCTGCACCCCATCGGCAAGATCAAGGATTTTGCCCCCTACATCGCCAAGATGCGCAGCGCCGGGGCGGACGCCGTCATCACCGGCAACTGGGGCAATGACCTGACCCTGCTGGTGAAGGCCGCGCGTGACGCCGGTTTCAAGGCCAAGTTCTATACCTTCTATGCCAACAGCCTGGGGGCTCCGGCAGCCATCGGCGAGGCCGGCGTGGGCGTGGTGCGGGCGGTGGCGGAGTGGCATCCGAATGCCGGCGGGAACCCTGGCTCGCCCAGCGATGCCTACTATCAGGAATTCCGCAAACGCTATCCCCAGCCCAAGGATGACTACCTTTACCTGCGCATGCAGGTCATGATCGAGATGCTGGTCAAGGCCATCGAAAAGGCCAGGAGCACCGATCCCAAGGCGGTTGCATATGCCCTGGAAGGCGCGCATTATCAGAACGCTTTCCACCAGGCCACGATGCGGGCCGAGGATCACCAGCTGATCCAGCCGCTGTACCTGATGCAGATGCAGCGTGCCGACAGCGGCGGCATCCGCTTCGACAATGAGGGCAGCGGTTACGGATTCCGCACCGAGCGCTTCATCCCGGCCGAGCAGACCGCACTGCCGAGCACCTGCCGGATGCAGCGCCCGCCGCGCTGACGACCAGAACACAACAACAGGAGCGATCAATGCTGAACCACGACAAGATGCCGGGCGCCGGCTCGGTAGGCGATACCATCGAATTCATGAAGAAGATGTGGAGCAGCATGGGCGCCCCGGCCATGGCCACGCCCTCGCTCTCGGTGGAGGACATCAACAAGAAGATCACCGATCTCAAGACCGTCGCTTCCTGGCTGGAGCTGAACCTGAACATGCTCAAGGCCACCATCCAGACCCTGGAAGTGCAGAGCGCCACTCTGTCCACCTTGCAGGCCATGAGCGCCATCATGGCCTCGCGCGGGACGCCGGCAGCCGAGGCGGCCGACGATCAGGTCGACGATGCCGAGCAGGAACCGGCGGCCGCACCGCCGTTCCCGTTCGGTTTCCCGTTGTGGCCGGGCGCGGCCCCCGCGGAGGCGGCATCGGAGGCGGCAGAAGCGGGCGAGGCGGCCACCCCGGAAGCGGAACCCGAGCCGGCCGTCGCCCAGGACAGCCCGCCCGACGCCGCGGCGGCGCCGCAGCCGCCCGAGGCCGGCAGCCCGGGGGCAGCCGATTTCCAGTCCGCCATCGCCAATCCCAATGCCTGGTGGAATGTGTTGCAGGAGCAATTCAAGCATGCTGTCGGCAATGCGCTGGCCGGCGCCCAGGCCGATCACGAGCCGCTGTTGAAGCCTGCCAAGGCGCCCAGGCCGGCCAAGCGTAGCGAAAATAAGACAGTGCCGCCGAAGTCCAAGGGCAGCCCCAAAGCCAAGCCGGCTGGCGCTCCCAAGGCAGGCAAGGTGGCCAAGGCGGCGCCCAGGAAGCCACCGGTCAAGAAAGCGCCGAAGAGCGCGGCAAATACGAGCGCCCCGGCCCGGACGGGTGTTGTACAATCCCGGCAAAACAAGAAGCCAGCCTCCCGCAAGCCAACCTCCCCCTGATCCTCGCCATGGCAATGCCTGGCCCTGGGCGCAGACGCGTCCGGCCAGCTGTCATATTGCTGAAACCTGAGCGTTTTAGTATGGATCAGGAAAATCTTGTTAAAATCAAACACTTAACGCATATAGGTCCCTACTGAGATGCTGTACCCAGAATTGTTCAAATCGCTAGAGCAGGTCCGTTGGAATATGGATAAGGATATTCCCTGGGACAAGTTCGACGCTTCCTTGCTCACCGACGAACAGGCGCAGACCATCCGCATGAATGCCATCACGGAATGGTCGGCACTGCCGGCGACTGAGATGTTCCTGCGCGACAATCGCGGGGACAGCGATTTTTCGGCATTCATGTCGGTATGGTTCTTCGAGGAACAGAAGCACTCGCTGGTGCTGATGGAATACCTGCGCCGTTTCCGTCCGGACATGTGCCCGACCGAAGAAGAACTGCACAACGTGCGTTTCGAGTTTGATCCCGCCCCGCCGCTGGAAACCCTGATGCTGCACTTCTGCGGCGAGATCCGCCTGAACCACTGGTACCGCTGCGCCGCCGACTGGCACACCGAACCGGTCATCAAGCAGATCTACAAGATCATCAGCCAGGATGAAGCCCGCCACGGTGGCGCCTATCTGCGCTACATGAAGAAGGCCCTGAACGAAGTGGGCGACAAGGCCCGCGCGGCCTTCGCCAAGATCGGTGTCTTGATGGCATCGGCCCGCCGCACCGAGAAGCCGCTGCACCCGACCAACCTGCACGTGAACCAGGCATTGTTCCCCAACGACACCGTGCAAAGCCGCCTGCCCGATCCGGAATGGCTGGAACGCTGGCTGGACAACCAGATCAAGTTCGACGGCGAATGGGAAAAGAAGGTCGTGGACCGCATCCTGCACAACATGTCGCTGCTGTTCGAACGTACCTTCAGCAACGTCCAGGAGCTGAACCGCTACCGCAAGGAAGTGACCCAGCGCATCCTGCCGGCGGGCGCTGCCGCAGCCTGAGCGCCGCTGCAGCACACCGGGTAGCACAGGCAGTACAATCGCAAGCCGCAACCGAGGTTGCGGCTTTTTTCATGGGACGCGCCGCGTTCCGTTCCGATCCACCCCACAGTCCACACCAGCCCACCACCATGGCCGATTTCGAATCCAAACTCTGCACCCGCGAAGAACTCAAGGCCCGCGTGGCCCAACTGCCCAAGCCGGTGGTGATGACCAATGGCGTGTTCGATATCCTGCATCGCGGCCACGTAACCTACCTGGCGCAGGCCCGCGCCCAGGGCGCCTCGCTGGTGGTGGCGGCCAATACCGACGCCTCGGTCAAGCGCCTGGGCAAGGGCGATGACCGTCCCATCAATACCTGCGAAGACCGCATGGCGGTGCTGGCCGCACTGGAATCGGTGGCGCTGGTGGTGCCCTTCGACGAAGACACGGCGCTGGAAGCCGTGCAGGAAGCGCATCCGGATATCTACGTCAAAGGCGGCGACTACGACATGCACGCCATCCCCGAAGGCCAGGCGGTGGCGGCCTATGGCGGCCAGGTGCTGGCGATCGCCTTCGAACATGACCGTTCCACCAGCAAGCTGCTGGCCAAGGTGCGCAAGCTGGCGGGCTGAACACGCCGCTGGGCACCGCCAACGACAAGGCCGGCAGGGGCATCGCCCGCTGCCGGCCTTGTGGTTTCAGAGCATGGCCCGTCGGGCCGGGCCTGCTCAGTGGTGCATATGGCCCTTCATGTCGCCCTTCATGTCCTTCATGTCATCCTTGGCGCCGGCCGCGGCCGGGTCCTGGACGTTGACGGTGACCTCGATCTTGCCGGCCTTCTCGAAGGTCAGCGTGAGCGGCAGCTTTTCGCCCGCCTGCAGTGGCTTGGACAGGCCCATGAGCATGATGTGGTAGCCATTGCCCGGCTGCATGGCGATCTTCTGGCCGGGTTTGATCTCCAGCCCGCCATCGACTTCCCGCATCTTCATCAGATTGCCTTCCATGGCCATGGTATGGATTTCGCCGCTCTTGGAGACCGGTGAAGAAACCCCCACCAGGCGGTCCGCGGCGGCACCCTTGTTTTCGATGCTCAGGTAGGCGCCTGCTGCCGGCTGGCCGGGAACGGTGGCGCGGGCGTAGGGATGGCCGATTTCCAGCTGGCCCAGCTTGTAGTCATGTGCCTGCGACAGCGGAGCGAAGGCCAGCAGGGCGGCAGTGAGCGCCAGGGTGGCGCCGCGTTGGAAGAAATGTTGCATATTGTTTGGTCCTTTTTCAAATCCTGATCGGACGGGCTGCCTCGACCTTCGATGGCATGGCCCGTGAGGGTAAGCATGTGCATGTCCGGAAATACCGATCAGGCCGGCGGCGCTCGCGCCTGTGCGGCGCCCGGCGCCGGGCTGGGCGGGCGCCCGGTGGGGGAGAAGCGCGCCAGCGGATAGCTGATGCCCGGCAGCGCGCCAGTGGGGAAGGACGCGGCGGGCGGGGCTGCCGCATGCTGGCCGCTGCAGCACAGCGGGCAGTGACCGGCGGCCAGATGCGCCGGGCTGCCGCCGCTGCCGCCGCCCACGCTGCAGATGGCCATGGCCGGTGCTTCGCGGGCGCTACGTGCCAGCGCCTGCTGCCACCAGGGCGTGGCCACCATGGCCAGCACCATCCACAGGCTGGCCCACGCGCGCAGCCGGGGACGGCGACGGGAGGCGGGCAGCGACGGGAAGAGGCGCGAGGACATGGGCGGAGATTATAGCAATCGTTGACTTGTGACCTGCAGTGTCGCCGCGATCAGGCAAAGTGCGCACAGACGAATGCGAGTGTTCGCCCGGGCGCGCGTAGCCCGCCCCCAGGCTGGGCCGGCGGTGACCTTCACCGCGCAGAGATATGCGCCGTTGCAAATTGATTGTTCACATCCGCTACGCTAGACTTACCGTCTTTTCGGGTTTTCGGTTAATCCATCCATATTTTTCTAGGGAGACTGCATGTCCTACCACCACAAGCTGACGCTGCGCGCCATGGTCGCCGCCCTGTCCCTGGCCGCTGTCTGCGCAGCGCCGGCCATGGCTGCCGACAAGTCGGTGGCGGTGACCGCCATCGTTGAACACCCGGCCCTGGATGCCGTGCGTGACGGCGTGAAGGACGAGTTGAAGGAAGAAGGCTTCGAAGCCGGCAAGAACCTGAAGTGGGAATACCAGAGCGCCCAGGGCAACACCGGCACCGCCGCCCAGATCGCCCGCAAGTTCGTCGGTGACAAGCCCGATGTCATCGTCGCTATCGCCACCCCGTCGGCCCAGGCCCTGGTGGCCGCCACCAAGAGCATCCCGGTGGTCTATTCCGGCGTGACCGACCCGGTCGCGGCCCAACTGGTGAAGGACTGGAAGGCCTCCGGCACCAACGTCACGGGCGTGTCCGACCTGCTGGAACTGGACAAGCAGATCGACCTGATCAAGCGGGTGGTGCCCAACGCCAAGCGCGTGGGCATGGTCTACAACCCGGGCGAAGCCAACTCCGCCGTGGTGGTCAAGGCCCTCAAGGAGCTGCTGGCCAAGTCCAACATGACCCTGGTGGAAGCCGCTGCACCGCGCTCGGTGGACGTCGGTTCGGCCGCCAAGAGCCTGATCGGCAAGGTCGACGTGATCTATACCAACACCGACAACAACGTGGTCTCGGCCTATGAGGCGCTGGTCAAGGTCGGCAACGACGCCAAGATCCCGCTGGTAGCTTCCGACACCGACAGCGTCAAGCGTGGCGCCATCGCCGCCCTGGGCGTGAACTACTACGACCTGGGTCGCCAGACCGGCAAGGTGGTCGGCCGCATCCTCAAGGGCGAAAAGCCGGGCGACATTCCCTCGGCCACCAGCAGCAAGCTGGAACTGTTCGTCAACACCGCTGCCGCCCAGAAGCAAGGCGTCACGCTCGCTCCGGAACTGGTGAATTCGGCCAAGACCGTGATCAAGCAATAAACAAGTAACCCGTCGATCCCGCTGCAAGGCGGGATCGGCGTTTCAAGCGAAGCCAGCAGCCTTCGATCTATCTACATACCTACAGGAGGCCCGGCCACCATCATGCCGAGGCGCCGACCACCAACGAATGAGGAGATGAACATGTTTGCCCTGTCCCAATCCCTGCGCGCCATCGCTGGCGCGCTGGCGCTGAGTGCCGTGTGCGCGTCGGCCCTGGCTGCCGAGAAAGTGGTAGCCATTACGTCCTTCGTCGAACACCCGGCGCTGGATGCCGTGCGCGACGGCACCAAGGACGAACTGATCGCCGAAGGCTTCGAGCCCGGCAAGAACCTGAAGTGGGATTTCCAGAGCGCCCAGGCCAATGCCGGTACCGCCGGCCAGATCGCCAAGAAGTTCGTCGGTGACAATCCCGACGTGATCGTGGCCATCGGGACCCCGTCGGCGCAACCGATGGTGGCCGCCACCAAGACCATCCCCATCGTCTATTCGGCCATCGCCGATCCCATGGCCGCCCAGCTGGTGAAGGACTGGAAGCCGTCCGGCACCAACGTTACCGGCCTGTCGCACATGCTGGACCCGGTCAAGCAGGTCGAGGTGATCAAGCGCGTGGTGCCCGAGGCCAAGCGCGTCGGAGTGGTTTACAATCCCGGCGAAGCCAATTCCGTGTCGGCCCTGAACAACCTCAAGGGCGAACTGCAGAAGGCCGGCTTCACCCTGGTGGAAGCCGCCGCACCGCGCTCGGTGGACGTGGCCCCCGCTGCCAAGAGCCTGATCGGCAAGATCGACGTGATGTACACCACCACCGACAACAACGTGGTCTCGGTCTTCGAATCGCTGGCCAAGGTCTGCAACGATGCCAAGATCCCGCTGATCGCTTCCGATACCGGCAGCGTCAAGCGTGGCGCCGTGGCGGCGCTGGGCGTGAACTTCTACGATATGGGCCGCCAGACCGGCAAGGTCGTGGCACGTATCCTGAAGGGCGAGAAGGCCGGCGAGATCGCCTCTTCGCCCGTCAAGAACCTGGAACTCTATGTCAATACCTCGGCGGCGCAAAAGCAGGGCGTGACCCTGTCGCCGGAGTTCCTGAAGTCGGCCACCAAGGTGCTCAACTAAGCCCTTCCGACGGTTCGGACATGCACCGCTGGCGGCTGCCCACCCCAGCAGTTGTCGGCGTAACACAGAAAACATTCGGCATGACTTAACACGTCGTGCCGGATGTGTTTTTTTTATGAAAGCCCTTTTATGTCACTGTATACCCTCTTGGGCGCCCTGGAGATCGGTCTGATCTTCAGTCTGGTCGCCCTCGGAGTGCTGATTTCCTTCCGCATTCTGGTCTTTCCCGACTTGACCGTCGATGGCAGCTTCCCGCTCGGCGGCGCGGTCGCGGCGACCATGATCGCGGCCGGCTACAACCCCTTCCTGTCCACCTTCATTGCGCTGCTGGCGGGCGCCCTGGCCGGCTTCACCACCGCCTGGCTGAACGTGCGGCTGAAGATCATGGACCTGCTGGCCAGCATCCTGATGATGATCGCGCTGTACTCGATCAACCTGCGCGTGATGGGCAAGCCCAACGTGCCGCTGATCTCGGAGCCGACCATCTTCACCATCCTGCAGCCGGCCTCGATCCCCGACTACGTCGCCCGGCCGCTGATCCTGCTGGTGGTGGTGATCGGCGCCAAGCTGCTGCTGGACTGGTTCTTCTCCTCCGAAATCGGCCTGGCCATGCGCGCCACTGGCGCCAACGCCCGCATGGCGCGCGCCCAGGGCATCGCCACCGGTCGCGCCACCCTGGCCGGCATGGCGCTGGCCAACTCCCTGGTGGCCTTGGCCGGTGCGCTGTTCGCGCAGACCCAGGGCGGCTCCGACATCTCCATGGGGATCGGCACCATCGTCATCGGCCTGGCGGCCGTGATCATCGGTGAGAACATCCTGCCGGCGCGCCGTCTGGTGTGGACCACCCTGGCGGTGATCCTGGGCGCGATCCTGTATCGCTTCTTCATCGCCCTGGCGCTCAACAGCGACTTCATCGGCCTGCAAGCGCAGGACTTGAACCTGGTGACCGCCGTGCTGGTGATGCTGGCGCTGGTGCTGCCCATGGGCAAGCGCAAGCTCAAACTGCTGCGAAAGGGGGCCTGAGATGCTGAAAGCCACCGATCTCAAGATCACCTTCAATCCCGGTACCCCCATCGAGAACCCGGCCCTGCGCGGCCTCTCGCTGGAAATCCCGACCGGCCAGTTCGTGGCCGTGATCGGTTCCAACGGTGCCGGCAAGTCCACTTTCCTCAATGCCATCTCCGGTGACCTGCTGGTCGATAGCGGCAAGATCGAGATCGACAGCACCGATGTCACCCGCAAGCAGGCGTGGGACCGTGCCGGTCTGGTGGCGCGTGTCTTCCAGGACCCGATGGCCGGCACCTGCGAAGCGCTGACCATCGAAGAAAACATGGCCCTGGCCATGGCGCGTGGTCGTCGTCGCGGCTTCAACTTCGCCATTCGCGGCAAGATGCGCGAGCTGTTCCGCGAGAAGCTTTCCATCCTCAACCTGGGTCTGGAGAATCGCCTGGCCGACCGCATCGGTCTGCTCTCCGGCGGCCAGCGCCAGGCAGTGAGCCTGCTGATGGCGTCGCTGCAACCCTCGCGTATCCTGCTGCTGGACGAGCACACTGCCGCGCTGGACCCCAAGACCGCTGCCTTCGTTCTGGAGCTGACCGCCAAGATCGTCGCCGAGAGCAAGCTGACCACCATGATGGTGACCCACAGCATGCGCCAGGCGCTGGACTACGGCGACCGCACCGTGATGCTGCACCAGGGTCGCGTGGTGCTGGACGTCTCCGGGCCGGAACGCGCCGGGCTGGACGTGCCGGACCTGCTGAAGATGTTCGAGCAGACGCGCGGAGAGAAACTTTCCGACGATGCCCTGCTGCTGGGGTGATCCTCAGCCATCTGACGCTGCAAAAGAAAACGGCTCCCTCGGGAGCCGTTTTTCATGAGCGCGAGCGCTAATCAGCTACCGCCGTCATAGCCATTCTGCCGCCAGGCCTCATAGACCACCACCGCCACCGTATTGGACAGGTTGATGCTGCGATTGCCCGGGCGCATCGGCAGGCGGATGCGTTGCGTCGTGGGGAAGGATTCGCGCCGCTCCGGCGCCAGTCCCCGCGTTTCGGAGCCGAAGACGAAGGTGTCGCCAGGACGGAAGGCCAGCCCCGCGAAAGGCGTCGAGCCATGGGTGGTCATGGCGAACATGCGGGTTTCATCGAACTGCGGGTCCTCGCGCCGGTGCGCCAGGAAGCTGTCCCAGTCGGGGTGCACCTGCATGTTGGCGTATTCGTGATAGTCCAGCCCGGCGCGCCGCATCTTGGCATCGTCCAGCGGGAAGCCGAGCGGCTCGACCAGATGCAGTTGTGCGCCGGTATTGGCGCACAGGCGGATGATGTTGCCGGTATTGGGAGGGATCTCCGGCTCGACCAGGACGACGTGGAACAAAAGACTCTCCTGCGGGAAAAATGGGACAAGCAATAAAAGGAATAAGTGAGCCGACCCCCGCTCAGGTCGGCAGGGTGCGTGCAAAGACCAGATTGGTCACCCGGCGCGCGCCGTGCCGTTTGAGCACGATCGCCACCTCATTCAAGGTGGCGCCGGTGGTCATGACATCGTCGACGATGCCCACGTGCAGGCCTCGGACCTGGTCCATCGCCGCGAAGGGCAGGGCGAAGGCCGAGCGCACGTTGCGGGCCCGCGCGCCCACCGGCAGGGCCGATTGCGCCTGAGTTTCCTTCTTGCGCTCCAGCAGGCGGCCATTGAGGGGGATTTCCATCATCCGGGAGAGCGGCTTGGCAATTTCCAGGGCCTGGTTGAAACCCCGCTCCTGCAGCCGGGACAGTCCCAGCGGCACCGGCACCAGCAGGCTGGGCATGGCCAGTTGCACGTCGCTGCCGGGTACCGGGTTGCGGCGCGAGGCGTCGAAGATCAGGCGGGCCAGCAAGGGGGCCAGGCGCAGGTCGCCGCCGAACTTCAGGGCCAGGGCCAGCTGGTCGGACGGCGCGAAGTAATCGGTGGCGACAATGGTGGCGTCGAAGGCCGGGCGATCCTTGAGACAGGCGCCGCAGCGCAGTTCCTTGCCGGTCACCGGCATCGGCAGGGCGCACTGGATGCAGCGCCGGTGCTGGCGGGTATAGAAGCGCTTGTGACAGGGCGCGCACAACGTCTCGCGCCCGGCCGCGCCGCACAGCGCGCAGGACGAGGGCAGCAACTGCGGCATGTGCGCCAGCAGCCGCTGCAGCCAGCCGGGACCGGCCGGCTTGCCCGAATTCGACGGTTTCGACGACATGGACGGCTTCGACGACGTCGGCGGCTTGCCAGTGACGGCGCGATAAGCGCCGGCAGGCTTGGCCTGGGCTGGTTTGGCGGGGGAAGTTGGCGGTTTGGGGTCCATGCGTGCGGCGCCCGGGAAAAATGGATTTCGACTAAACTACGCGCATTATCGCATCAGCCCTCCCGGATCTGCTGCCCACCTGTTTCCCAAGTCTATTCCCGATGTCCCTGCCGCCGCCTTCTGCCAGCGCCAAGCTGAGCGCTCCCATCGATCTGCCCCTGGTACGTCGCCGTTTCGGCCAGCCGCAACGGGTGGCCGAGTCCGATTTCCTGCGTCGCGAAGTGTCGGCGCGCATGCAGGAGCGCCTGGCTCTGGTGAAGATAGAACCGCGCGAGGTGCTCGACGCCGGTTGCGGCGAAGGTGCCGATCTGCCGGTGCTGCAGAAGCGTTACCCCGAGGCCAGCGTGATCGGCCTGGATGGTGCCTACGGCATGCTGGCCCGGGCCGCCGAGCACCAGCGCGGTGCGCAGACGGCCATGAACCGGCTCTTTGGCTCCATCAACAAATGGCTGGGCGCCAGCTCTGGTGCCGGTGCCAACGGCCCTCAACTGGCCTGCGCCGATTTCGCCCAGCTGCCGCTGGCAGCCAATGCGCTGGACCTGGTCTGGTCCAACCTGGCCCTGCACTGGCACCCGCAGCCCGACCGGGTATTTGCCGAATGGCGCCGGGTGCTGCGGGTAGAAGGGCTGCTGATGTTTTCCTGCTTCGGCCCCGATACTCTGCGCGAGGTCCGCAGCGCCTTCGAGAACATCGATCTTGCACCGCACACCTTGCCCTTCGTCGACATGCACGACTTCGGCGACATGCTGGTCAACGCCGGCTTCTCCACGCCCGTCATGGACATGGAGACCATCACCGTGACCTATGAAACGCCGCAGCGCCTGCTCGAAGACGTGCGTGCCTGGGGTGGCAATCCGCTGGAATCGCGGCGCCGCAGCATGATGAGCCGCGACCAGTACCAGCGCCTGCTGGCTGCCTTCGAGGCTATGCGCAAGCCCGACGGCAAGATTCCGCTGACCTTCGAGATCGTCTATGGCCACGCCTTCCGGCCGGTACCCAAGACCACGGCCGCCGGCGAGAGCATCATCCGCTTCGAACGCCCGCCGCGCTAGCCGCCGCCTGGCGCGTGGCGTCATCCGCCACTTCATATAAGCCTTAGTCGCACAGCACTATCTGGCCTGTGGTCCAGTTGCTGTATCGTGACGCCCGGCCTCACCCTGCACACCCTGTTGCCGCCCGCCAAGCCAGGCCCCTGGCCGCTGTGCGGCAGGCAGTGGGGAGCGCTGGTGCGGCAGCCGGCGCCGCCGTTGTCAATGCGGCGGTGCGTGCTTGATCCATGGCGACGTTAGCCCTTATACTCAAATGGGTAAAAAAATTCACACAAAGAAATTCCAGCACGAACAAATAGCAAGAATAAATAAAGACCGCAAAACGGATAGCCACGGATAGCGCCAAGACCAGGCAGGCCACCCAGCAAGACCGGGCCGCCCCCGCCATCCAGTGAGTGATCCTGCAGCGGATCGAAACAGAGACACGCTCGACCGACAATCATGCTGGCGAGGTGCTATGGAGACGCGGGAATGGATATTGAAGCGCAATTGTTCGATTGCGCCACGTCAGCTGGCGTGGGTCTTCGCAATCCTTTGTACGGTTTCACTCACGGTCGCGCTGGGCTTCACGCTCCACGGCGCCTGGACCATCCTGGTTTTTTCAGTCATTGAATTGTCGGCGGTGGGCGCGGCCATGCTGGTCTACGCCCGTCACGCCACGGATCGCGAAGTAGTGATGCTGGTCGACGATGGCCTGGTAGTCGAACTCTTCCAGGGCAGTTGCAGGCATCGCAGCAAATTGCAGTTGCATGGCATGCGCATCGCTTTTCCAGCAGGACGCCAGGCACTGGTGGCCCTGGAGAGCCGGGGGCAGCGCGTGGAAGTGGGACGGTTCATGAGCGAGTGGAAGCGATACGAATTCGCGCAGGAGCTGGAGCGCACACTCTCCGCCAGGGCCGGCGGGACGGCTGCACTCTCATTCTTATAATTTTGGGCTTTTGAGGAAATCCATGAAACTTGCGAAGCGCCTTCAATCCCTGACCCTCGGTGCCTCGCTGCTGGCAGCCGGCTTGCCGGCCTGGGCAGTGGTGGACAGTCCGGGGGGACCGGCCGTGCTGCAGATGAACTTCCAGCCGCCGGTGACCAAGATCGCCGAGCAGATCTACGACCTGCACATCCTCATGCTGATCATCTGCCTGGTGATCTTCGTGGCGGTGTTCGGGGTGATGTTCTATTCCATCATCAAGCACCGCAAATCGGTCGGCCACAAGGCCGCCACCTTCCACGAAAGCACGACCGTGGAAATCGCCTGGACCGTGGTCCCGTTCCTGATCGTGATCGGCATGGCCCTGCCGGCGACCAAGACGGTGGTCGCCATGAAGGACACCTCCAACGCCGACCTCACCATCAAGGTCACCGGCATGCAATGGAAGTGGGGCTACGACTACCTCAAGGGCGAAGGGGAAGGCATTTCCTTCCTCTCCAACCTGGCCACGCCGCGCGAGCAGATCACCGATCCCTCGCTGAAGAAGAACGACAACTACCTCATCGAGGTGGACAACCCCGTCGTGGTGCCGGTCAACAAGAAGGTGCGCATCGTCACCACCGCCAACGACGTGATCCACTCCTGGACCATCCCCGCCTTCGGCGTGAAGCAGGACGCCATCCCAGGCTTCGTGCGCGACACCTGGTTCCGCGCCGAGAAGATCGGCACCTATCGCGGCCAGTGCGTCGAGCTGTGCGGCAAGGACCACGCCTTCATGCCCATCGTGGTCAACGTGGTCAGCGATGACGACTACAAGAAGTGGGTCGACGAAAAGAAGAAGGAAATGGCCGCCAAGGCCGATGATCCCAACAAGACCTGGACCGTGGACGAGTTGAAGCAGCGTGGCGAGAAGGTCTACGCCGCCAACTGCGTGGCCTGCCACCAGGCCAACGGCAAGGGCGTGCCGGGCGCCTTCCCGGCGCTGGACGGCAGCGCCGTGGTCAATGGTCCCAAGGCCGACCAGATCCATCTGGTGCTCAACGGCAAGAACGCCATGCCGGCCTGGAAGGGTGTGCTTAACGATACCGAGATCGCCGCCGTGATCACCTATACGCGCAACACCTGGTCCAACAAGGCCCAGGAAAACATCGTGCAGCCCGCCGAAGTGCTGGCCGCCCGCAAGTAATCGTTTGGAGAACCGGACATGACTACCACTGTCGACCACGCCCCCGACCATTCCCACGATCACGGGCATGGGCATTCTCACGGCGATCACCACGATCACGCGCACGATCATCCCCACGGCTGGCGCCGCTGGCTCTTCGCCACCAACCACAAGGACATCGGCACGCTCTACCTGTGGTTCTCGTTCACCATGCTGCTCTCGGGCGGGGTGCTGGCGCTGTTGATCCGGGCCGAGCTGTTCCATCCCGGTCTGCAATTCTTCCGTCCCGAATTCTTCAACCAGTTGACCACCATGCACGGCCTGGTGATGGTGTTCGGCGCGATCATGCCGGCCTTCGTCGGCTTCGCCAACTGGATGATCCCGCTGCAGATCGGCGCTTCCGACATGGCCTTTGCGCGGATGAACAATTTTTCCTTTTGGCTGCTGCCTCCGGCCGCGCTGCTGCTGGCCGGTTCCTTCCTGGTGCCGGGTGGTGCCACCGCCGCCGGCTGGACGCTGTACGCACCGCTGTCGACCCAGATGGGGCCGGGCATGGACATGGGCATCTTCGCCATGCACATCATGGGCGCCTCTTCCATCATGGGCTCGATCAACATCATCGTCACCATCCTCAACATGCGCGCGCCCGGCATGACGCTGATGAAGATGCCCATGTTCTGCTGGACCTGGCTGATCACCGCCTACCTGCTCATCGCCGTCATGCCGGTGCTGGCCGGTGCCATCACCATGACGCTGACCGACCGTCACTTCGGCACCTCCTTCTTCAACGCCGCCGGCGGTGGTGACCCGGTGATGTACCAGCACATCTTCTGGTTCTTCGGTCACCCCGAGGTCTACATCATGATCCTGCCGGCCTTCGGCATCGTCTCGCAGATCATCCCGGCCTTCGCCCGCAAGCCGCTGTTCGGCTATGCCTCCATGGTGTATGCGACCGCCTCGATCGCGATCCTGTCCTTCATCGTCTGGGCACACCACATGTTCACCACCGGCATGCCGGTCACCGCGCAGCTGTTCTTCATGTACGCCACCATGTTGATCGCCGTGCCCACCGGCGTGAAGATCTTCAACTGGATCGCCACCATGTGGCGCGGCTCGATGACCTTCGAGACGCCGATGCTGTTCTCGGTGGGCTTCATCTTCGTCTTCACCATGGGTGGCTTCACCGGCCTGATCCTGGCGGTTACGCCGATCGACATCCAGATGCAGGACACCTATTACGTGGTAGCCCACTTCCACTACGTGCTGGTGGCCGGTTCCTTGTTTGCGCTCTTCGCCGGTTACTACTACTGGGGTCCCAAGTGGACCGGCTACATGTACAACGAATGGCGCGGTAAGTTCCACTTCTGGGCCTCGCTGATCACCTTCAACATCACCTTCTTCCCGATGCACTTCCTGGGTCTGGCCGGCATGCCGCGTCGCTATGCCGACTACCCGGCGCAGTTCACCGATTTCAACATGGTCGCCTCCATCGGCGCCTTCGGTTTCGGCCTGTCGCAGGTGTACTTCCTGTTCTTCGTGGTGATCCCGTCCATCAAGGGCGGCCAGAAGGCCGAAGCCAAGCCCTGGGATGGCGCCGAAGGCCTGGAGTGGACCGTGCCCAGCCCGGCGCCCTTCCACACCTTTGAAGAACCGCCGGTGGTGAAGTAAGCGCCTGTGGACAAGACAACCTACGTCAACGGAGCCGCCATGAGCGAACGCAAGAAGCCCAACAACCTGCGTACCGGCCTGCTGCTGGGGCTGGTGGCGCTGGCCTTCTTCGTGGGGATTTTCATCAACCGTATCTGGTTCGCCAAATGACTCGTCCATCGGATCAGGAGCAACAAGCAGAAGAGCGTGGCCTGAACCGCACGATGCTCAGGAAGCTGGTCGTGGTGGCGGTACTGATGTTCGGTTTCGGTTACGCGCTGATCCCGGTCTATCGCAAGATCTGTGAGGTGACCGGGGTGAATTTCCTCACCCCCAAGGACGTGACGGTAGAGGCGCCGGCCAATACGCAGATCGACAAGACGCGCACGATCACGGTGGAGTTCGATGGCAATGCCCAGGGACCGTGGCGTTTCCGGCCCACGGTGACCAGCATGCAGGTGCATCCGGGCGAGATGACCCAGGTCACCTACGAGGTGGTCAATACCCAGCCGCGCAATGTCGACGCCCAGGCCATCCCGAGCTACGCGCCGCAACAGTCGGCGGCCTTCTTCAAGAAGGTGGAGTGCTTCTGCTTTACCCAGCAGACCCTGGGCCCCAACCAGGCCAAGCAGATGCCGGTGGTGTTCTATATCGATCCGAAGTTGCCCAAGGACGTGACCACCATCACGCTGTCCTATACCTTCTTCGAGATCAACGGCAAGGACAAGACTGCCGGCTGATGCGGGCCGGCGGGGAGGAGACGGTTTGAATGACCAGTTGAAACAGGCGACGCAACGCAAGGCCTCGTTCGGCGCGACGATGAAGGCGGTGTTCTGGTCCTTCTTCGGCGTGCGCAAGCGCAAGGATTACGAATCGGATGCCGCCAGGCTCAATCCGGTGCACGTGATCATCGCCGGCATCCTCGGCGCGGTGATCTTCGTGACGGTGCTGGTGATCGTTGTCCGGCTGGTGGTGCGCAGCGCAGCAGGTGGATGAGCGGCCGCGCCGCGCTGAAAGAGCATTAAGAAAAAGTGAACCTGGATCGCAAGAGCATTCGATAGTGCTGAATGCCCACGCCGCCCAGGCAAGGATAATCGGATTTCGTACCGGGAGAAGAACATGAGTTCTCAGCAAGCCAAGGCGCCCCATTATTTCGTCCCAGGCCCGTCGCGCTGGCCGATGATGGCAGGCATCTCCATGCTCATCACCATGATCGGGGCCTCGGCCTGGGTCAATGGCGTATCGTGGGCGCCCTATGTCAACATCCTCGGCATCCTGATGGTGCTGGTGGTGCTGTACTACTGGTTCGGCGACGCCATCCGCGAATCGGAATCCGGCCTCTACAGCGAGCGCATCGACCTCTCCTATCGCTGGAGCATGAGCTGGTTCATCTTTTCGGAGGTGATGTTCTTCGCCGCCTTCTTCGGTGCACTGTTCTATGCCCGCAGCATCACCATGCCCTGGCTGGCCGACCTCGACCACAAGCTGATCTGGCCCGATTTCAGCGGGCAGTGGGGTAATGTCGGGCCGGCGGGAACGGTGGAGAACTTCACCACCATGGGCCCATTCCCGATCCCCACCATCAACACGCTGCTACTGCTGACCTCGGGCGTGACGCTGACCATCTCGCACCACGCCATGCGCGCCGGCCATCGTACGCAAACCGCCGTGTGGCTGTTCCTGACCATCCTGCTGGGCGCGGTGTTCATGGGCTTCCAGGCCTATGAATACATCCATGCCTATAGCGAACTGAACCTCAAACTCAGCTCCGGCATCTACGGCTCGACCTTCTTCATGCTGACCGGCTTTCACGGCTTCCACGTGACTATGGGCGCGATCATGCTGTCGGTGGTGCTGTACCGGGTGCTGCGCGGGCACTTCACGCCCACTCATCACTTCGCTTTCGAGGGCGCGGCCTGGTACTGGCACTTCGTGGACGTGGTGTGGCTGGGACTGTACGTGGTGGTGTACTGGCTGTAGGTCTGGCCGGTTCGAGGCAGACAGGGGCCGCACTTCGGTGCGGCCTTTTCATGTGAGGGGGCGTTTCAGCGGATGCCGGTCGGCTGTATCCAGCCCAGCTTGTAGCTCAGCAGGATGAACAGGAACAGCGCCACCGAAAAGCCCACCCGCAGTGTCAGCGCCTGTACCGTGCGATTGCTCTTGCCCTTGTCGCGCATGAGGAAGATCAGCGCCGAGGCCAGGCTGGCCAGGATCAGGATGAAGGCGATGGCGACGATGATTTTCATGGCGGTAGAATTCCTGTCTCGGTCCGCTGGCTTGCGGTATGCTGCGTTGGTTTAGTTTTTGCATCCCGTTTCTGAGGCCATTGTAAGGCCAAACTTCATCGATGCCGACCAGATTCCGCTTCCGCCTCATCCCCTTCTGCGCCACGCTGGTGGTGGCCGCCGCCGGTATCGCGCTGGGGCAATGGCAGAGTCATCGGGCGGCGGAGAAAACCGCCCTGCAGCAGCGCATGCAGGCGCGTGCGAGCGAAACGCCATTGCTGACCCTGCCTGCGGAAGCGGTCACCAGCGATATGGAATTCCGCCATATCAAGCTGCGTGGCGAGTTCATTCCGCAGTGGACGCTCTATCTGGAAAATCGTCCCTACAATGGCGCCGTCGGGTTTCACGTGCTCACGCTATTCAAGCCGGAAGGCAGCCCGCAGGCCGTGGTCGTGGCGCGCGGCTGGGCGCCGCGTGATGCCGCCGATCGCACGCGGGTACCGCAGGTGGCACCACCTTTGGGTGTGACGGAAGTGGAGGGCGTGCTGCGCCATGATGCCGGCCACGTGCTGCAGTTGGGCCAGGCCGATGCGCCCCGGCCGCAGGCCATCCTGCAGAATCTGGACATCCCCGCGCTGTCGCAGGCCAGCGGCATGGTGCTTTCGCCGCTGGTGATAGAGCAGGGCGGTAAGCCCGGTGATGCGCTGGTACGCGACTGGCCCGCACCTTCGCTGGGTATCGACCGCCATCGCGGTTACGCGGTGCAGTGGTATGCACTGGCCGCCATGGCGCTGATTTTTTTCATCGTGACAGGATACAAACGTGGTCGTCATGACAAAGCCTGAAGTCCCTGCCAAGCCGGCGCCCTCCGATGATGCGCGCCGCCGTCGCCTCGGGCGCTGGAAGATGCTGGCCATCGTGGCGGTCTGTGCGGCGCCGCTGATCGCTTCCTATTTCACGTACTACGTGATCAAGCCGCAGAGCCGCAACAACTACGGCGCCTTGATCGACCCGCGCCAGTATCCGATTCCCGACCTGGGCAGCAGCGCCATCGATGGCAGTCCCGCCAGGCTTGAGGATTACAAGGGCAAGTGGGTGATGTTGCAGGTGGATCGCGGCGAATGCGGCGCGCCCTGCCAGCAGAAACTGCTGACCATGCGCCAGCTGCGGCTGATGCAGGGCAAGGAGATGGAGCGCATCGAACGCGTCTGGCTGGTGACCGATCGCGCACCGATCCAGACCCTGCTCCTGCGCGAATACGACGGAACCGATATCCTTCGGGTTGACGCCGGCAAATTGCAGTCCTGGTTGCCGGTCGATGCTGGTACCTCGGTCGAAGACCACATCTACCTGATCGACCCGCTGGGCAATCTGATGATGCGCTTCCCCAAGGATCCCGATCCCGGCAAGATGAAGAAGGACATTTCCAAGCTGCTGCGCGCTTCGGCCATCGGGTGATGCCCGGGCCGGCACGCATGCTGACGCAAGTTTGAATCAAGATGAATGCAACGACGCTGATACAACTGGGCCTGACCGGGCTCGTGGTCGCCCTGATCCCCCTGGCGCTGGTCTCGCGCGCACAGGGTGTGGCCAACAAATACCGCAAGCTGGTGTGGGTGACGCTGTTCTTTACCTTCGACCTGATCATGTTCGGTGCCTTCACGCGCCTGACCGATTCCGGCCTCGGCTGCCCCGACTGGCCGGGCTGCTACAGCCATGCCAATCCGCTGCTGGCGCATGAACACATCAATGCCGCCCAGGAAGCCATGCCCTTCGGCCCGGTCACCTGGGCCAAGGCCTGGATCGAGATGATCCACCGTTATTTCGCCATGGCGGTGGGCTTCCTGATCATCGTGCTGATGGTGACGGCGTGGCGGCGCTGGATCAGGTCGGGCGGGAGCGAGCTGCAGTTCCGTCCCTGGTTCCCTACGGCCCTGCTGGGCTTCGTCTGCCTGCAGGGGGCCTTCGGTGCCTGGACCGTGACCATGAAGCTGCAACCGGTCATCGTCACGATTCACCTGCTGCTGGGCCTGACATTGCTGGCCATGCTGGCCTGGCTGGGCGCGCGACAGGAGTCCCATGTGCCGGTTTCTGCGGCCGGGCGTGCCTTGATCGTGCCGGCTACCATCGGCGCCGCCCTGTTGGCGCTGCAGATCGCGCTGGGGGGCTGGGTCAGTACCAACTATGCAGCGCTGGCCTGTTCCGATTTCCCGCTCTGCAACGGTCAGCTGGTGCCGCAGATGGACTTCGAGCATGGCTTTACCCTGTGGCGCCACCTGGGCATGACCTCGGCCGGCGACTTCCTGCCGGTCGAAGCGCTGACCGCGATCCACTGGGTGCACCGCAGTTTTGCCTTTGTCGTGATCTTGTATGTTGTATGGCTGGCACACCGCGCCCTGCGTGACGAGGGCTTGCGCAAGACTGCCCGCTGGCTGTTGACCGTGCTGGGTTTGCAGCTCTGTACCGGTCTGGCGACCATCTATCTGAACTGGCCGCTGGCCATTGCCGTGGTCCATAACGGCGGGGCGGCGCTGCTGGTCATCCTCATGGTCATGTTAAACTACAAGGTCCGTTACGCACCCTCCGGCCTGGCCGTCGCTGCTCCACCAGCATCCGCCCGGCCCGTCACGCTATGACCACACTGACCGCCCAACCCAACCGCATCGCCCAGTACTGGGCACTGACCAAGCCGCGTGTGACGCAGCTGGCCGTGTTCTGTGCCGTGATCGGCATGTTCCTCTCCACGCCCGATCTGCCGGATTGGCACAAGGTCATCTTCGGGACGGTCGGCATCTGGCTCCTGGCCGGTGCCGCCTTCGCCATCAATTGCCTGGTCGAGCGCGAGATCGATTCGCGCATGGCCCGCACCGCCCGCCGGCCACTGGCGCGCGGCGAAATCACGGTGCCGCAGACGCTGGTGTTCTCGGGCGTACTCGGCGGCCTGGGCATGTGGGTGCTGTACAACCTGGTCAATCCGCTGACCATGTGGCTGACCTTCGCCACCTTCGTCGGCTACGCCATCATCTACACCATCATCCTCAAGCCGGCCACCTCGCAGAACATCGTCATCGGCGGCCTGGCCGGCGCCATGCCACCCGCCCTGGGCTGGGCCGCGATCGCCAACGACGTACCGATGCAGGCCTGGGTGCTGGTGATGATCATCTTCATCTGGACGCCGCCGCACTTCTGGGCGCTGGCCATGTACCGCCGTGACGACTACGCCAAGTCCGGCCTGCCCATGCTGCCCATCACGCACGGCATGGATGTGACCAAGTTGCACATCCTGATGTACACCATCGCGCTCTTCGCCGTGAGCCTGCTGCCCTTCGCCATCGGCATGAGCGGCCTGATCTACCTGGCCACGGCGGTCGTGCTGGGAGCGATCTTCTTCTGGTATTCCTGGCAGATCTATCGCCGCTACACCGACCTGATCGCGCGCAAGGCCTTCGCCTATTCCATCGTCTACCTGTCCATCCTGTTTGCGGTGCTGCTGGTGGATCACTATTTTCTGTTCCGCGGTTTCTGAGCCCATGAAAAGATTTTTCTCGGCGCTGCTGCTGGCCGGCTGCGCAACGCTGCTGGCGGCCTGCGGCCCGTCCAAGCCTGAGCTGAAGTTCAACAATACCGATGTCACCGGCTTGGACTACGCCAAGGACTTCGCCCTCACCGACCACAACGGCAAGCCGCGCACGCTGGCCGATTTCAAGGGCAAGGTGGTGGTCATGTTCTTCGGCTACACCCAATGCCCGGACGTCTGCCCGACCACCATGATCGAGATGGCCAATGTCATGAAGGAACTGGGGCCCGATGCGGACAAGGTGCAAGTGCTCTTCGTCACCGTCGATCCCGAGCGCGATACGCAGGAAGTGCTGTCGCAATACGTACCGGCCTTCGACAAGCGTTTCCTGGGCCTGCGCGGTGACCTGCCGCAGACCGAGAAGGTCGCCAAGGAATTCAAGGTGTTCTACCAGAAGGTACCTGGCAAGCAGCCAGGCAGCTACACCATGGACCACACGGCCGGCAGCTATGTGTTCGATACCCAGGGCCACATCCGCCTGTTCGTCAAGCACGGCCAGGGACCGCAGACCCTGACGCATGACATCAAGCTACTGCTGAGCTGAGCCGGAGAGCTCATCCAGAGCTGGAAACAAGAAAGGCGCCCGAGGGCGCCTTTCTTGATGCTGCGATGCGGATCAGGCGGCTCAGGAATAAGCCTGCAGCGCAGTCTTCATCTTCTTCAATGCCACCGCTTCGATCTGGCGAATACGTTCGGCAGACACACCGAATTCATCGGCCAGCTCATGCAGGGTGGCACCCGAACCATCGTCATTGGCCAGCCAGCGGGCTTCGACGATACGGCGCGAGCGGTCATCCAGCTTGGACAGTGCGGCTTCCAGGCCTTCCGATTGCAGGCGATCGTACTGCTTGGCCTCGATGACACGGGTCGGCTCCGAATTGTCGGAAGACAGGTAGGCGATGGGCGCGAACTTGTCATCTTCATCGTCGGTGGGCGACTCCAGGGCGATGTCGCGACCGGACAGACGGGTTTCCATCTCGATCACTTCTTCGCGCTTGACGTCCAGGGTCTTGGCCAGCGCCTCAACCTGAGCCGGGGTCATCGCATCCAGGCCTTCCTTGTGGCTGCGCAGGTTGAAGAACAGCTTGCGCTGGGCCTTGGTGGTAGCAACCTTCACCAGACGCCAGTTCTTGAGGATGTACTCGTGGATCTCGGCCTTGATCCAGTGCATGGCGTAGGACACCAGACGCACGTTCTGCGCCGGATCGAAACGCTTGACGGCCTTCATCAGCCCGATGTTGCCTTCCTGGATCAGGTCGGCGTGCGGCAGGCCATAGCCCAGGTAACCACGGGCGATCGAGACGACCAGGCGCAGGTGCGACAACACCATCTTCTGGGCGGCGCCCAGGTCATTCTTTTCGCGCAGGTCGCGCGCCAGCTTGATCTCTTCCTCGTGGGTCAGCATGGGCAGGCGGTTCACTGCGGAAATATACGCGTCGATATTGCCCAGGCTGCCGGAAAAACCCAGCGCGAGTGCATTGGACTCGGCAGGCATGAGTGCAGTTTGTGCAGACGCAGTTTTCATGGATTCTCCTCGTTCCTAGCGGAAACAGTATGAAGCGGTAAGCTTTGGGGCCGGCGCCGGTGGCTTGGCGCGGCAGATGCGCAGCGGGCGCATCGTCTCGGTTTGTTGCAGTGCTCACATAAAACTGGAGCAATTCGATAAGGTATTCTAGCACTCGTCACCCCAGAGTGCTAATAGCATGATTGGGAAGCGTTGATAGTCGACGACTATTGCTGATCAGTCCCTCATTGCATTATTTCCCCTCCATATTAGTCGCCTTTGGGCGACAAAAGTTGCGATGCGGGTCAAAAGCAGGCGAGAAACTTGTAACAATTTTTGCAGCGCGCCACGGGGCTGGAAAGGGGCAGACGCCAGGGCAGAAAAGGGAGCACAGACAGAAGTGCCGCTTTGCCGGCAAGGCCGGCGACCACCCGTGGGAAGACGTACAGGACTTGGAATTATTGCAGGGCGAGGAGTTCCACCGACGTTTCCGATGCCAGAAAAGCCGAAGCCCGCTGCTGCGGGCTTCGATCTGGATGCGCCAGGAACAGCGTCAGGCCTTGCGGGCCAGTTGCCGATGCACCGAGAGCATCGCCCCGAACAGGCCCAGCAGGGCGCTCACAGCCAGCAGCAGGGCGATGGCCATGGGGCTGGGCAGGGCCAGCTGGAATTCCGACGCATACAGGTGCGCGAAATCGAGGATGGCCGCATTGAGCGGTTGCTGTGCCGCCACCACCAGCCCCAGCGCCACCAGTCCGGCGCATCCGCCCAGCAGGGCGCCGGTGTAATAGAAGGGCCGGTAGATGAAGGAATTGGTCGCCCCGAACAGGCGCGACACCTCGATTTCGTCGCGCTGCGTCATCACCTGCAGGCGGATCGTATTGAACACCACCGCTACCACCACCGCACCCAGCGTGATGCCGAGGAACAGCAGCACCAGCCGCAGGATGCGCAGCAACGCCGCCAGCCGCTTGACCCATTCCGAGTCGATCTGCACCGTATCCACGCCGGCTTGCTTCTTCAGTTGCTGCGCAATGTCATCGACGCGGCCGGCATTCATGGCGTTCTCGAAGCCCGGCAGGCGCACCACGAAGCTGTCCGGCAGCGGATTGCTGCCCAAGGTATTGAGCACATCGGCCAGGCCAGTCTTGCTCTTCAAGGCATCGAAGGCCTTCTCGCGCGGGATGAACTCGACCTTGCCGTTGGTATTGCTGTCCTTCAACACCTGGTTGATGGTCTTGCCCACCGCCAGCGCAGCCTCGCGGCTGGCCTCGGGTTTCATGAAGATGCTGATTTCCGGCTCCACCGACATCTGGTCCGAGATCGGGCGCACGTTTTCCAGCGCCGACAGGCCCGCGAAGGGCAGCGCCAGCGCAATCGAGACCACCAGCACGTTGAGCACGAAGTTGCCCGGCGAGCGCAGCAGGTGGCGCAAGGCGTCGGCGATGGCGGCGAAATGCTGTCTCAGCCAGTTCATGGCGATACCTCCACCGGATTGGCCACGCCGTTGTGCCAGCCATCGACGATGCGGCCACGGTCCAGATAGACGATGCGGTCGGCACCGGTCAGGAATTGCTCATCATGGGTCGAGATCAGGCAGGTCACGCCCACGCCATGGAAGGATTTCAGGGCCGCCAGCACCTTGTTGGCATTGGCGCGGTCCAGGTTGGCCGTCGGTTCGTCGGCCAGGATGATCTGCGGACGGTTGACGATGGCCCGTGCAATGGCCACCCGCTGCTGCTCGCCACCGGACAGTTCCAGCGGTTCACACATGGCCTTGCCCAGCAGGTCCACCTTGTCCAGCGCGGCGCGGGCGCGCTTTTCGGCGTCCTGGCGCGAGGAACCGGTGACGATCAGTGGCAGCATCACGTTGGCCAGCAGGTTGCGGTCCAGCAGCAGCTTCTGCTGCTGGAAGATCAACCCCAGATTGCGGCGCAGGTAGGGCAGGCCGGAAGCCTTGATGCCACCGATGTCGGTGCCGTTGACGCTCAGCTTGCCCGCCGTGGGCCGCTCGATGGCCGCGATCATCTTCAGCAGCGTCGATTTGCCGGCGCCCGAAGGGCCGGCCAGGAAGATCAATTCGCCCTTCTTTACCGACAGCGTGATGTCGCGCAGGGCGTAGACCTCGCGCGCGTATTGCTTGGAAACCCGGGTAAATTCAATCATCAGTTCAGCTCAGGAGGGCATCGACGAATTCGGTGGCGTTGAACGGTTGCAGGTCTTCGATCTTCTCGCCCACGCCGATGAAATACAGCGGCACCGGGCGGGTCTTGGCGATGGCGGCCAGGATACCGCCCTTGGCGGTGCCGTCCAGCTTGGTCACCACCAGCCCGGTCAGCCCCAGCGCATCATCGAAGGCCTTGACCTGGGCCAGCGCATTCTGGCCGGTGTTGCCATCGATAACCAGCAGCACTTCATGCGGGGCCGAGCTCATCGCCTTGGCAATGACCCGCTTGATCTTCTTGAGTTCATCCATCAGGTGCAATTGCGTGGGCAGGCGGCCGGCGGTATCGACCATCACCACATGCGTGCCGCGCGCCTGCGCCGAATGCACCGAGTCATAGGCCACCGCGGCCGGATCACCGGATTCCTGCGCGATCACCTGCACATTGTTGCGCTCGCCCCAGACAGCCAGCTGCTCGCGGGCGGCAGCGCGGAAGGTGTCGCCGGCGGCCAGCAGTACCGACTGTCCATGGGCCTGCAGGTGCAAGGCCAGCTTGCCGATGGTCGTGGTCTTGCCGGCACCGTTGACGCCGGCGATCATCATCACCAGCGGCTTCTCGCGGCCCAGCACCAGCGGACGCTGCAGCGGTTGCAGCAGATCGATCAGCAGCGTACGCAAGGCCGTACGCACCTGGGCGGCCTCGGTCAGGCGCTCGGCCTTGACCTTCTTCTTCAGTTCGTCCAGCAGCCATTGGGTGGCCTCGACGCCGGCGTCCGACACCAGCAATGCCGATTCCAGTTCTTCGTAGAGATCGTCATCGATGCGCGCTCCCACGAACAGGGTGGTGAGATTGCTGGAGGTCTTGGACAGGCCCGCCTTCAGGCGCGACAGCCAGGAACGCTTGACCTCCGGTTCCGGCTCGGGCGCGGCGACGATCTCGGCTTCTTCCTCGGCCGCATCCTCGACGGGTGCAACTGCCTCGGGCAGCACTGGCGGCGCAGGGGCCACGGTAGGCGCCGCGACAGGCGCGACTGCGGGCGCAGACACCATCGGTGCGGGTGCAACGGGAGCAGCAGGTACGGCCGGTACCGGCTCTACGGGAGTGGCAGCCGGCTGCGGCGCCGCTTCGGGCTGGGGCGGCAGCGCGGGCTGCGCTTCCGGTTTGGGTTTTCTCTTGAAGAAACTGAACATCGGATGGCGATAGGCTGGATTCGGGCTGCGGCCGGGGCGGGAAGGCGGGAGGGGAGGCGCGCATGGCTGTCCTGACAACCGCAGTGGACAGGTTACAATTGCCCTTCCACAAGACCCGCGCATGGCCGCCAGGGTCAATGAATCCAGCATTTTATCAGAGCACAGCCCATGAATTTGAAGATCAGAGCCCTTCTCGCCACTGCCCTCTTCAGCCTGCTGGCCGGTGGCATCACCCCGGCACAGGCCGAGCCGGCGCGCGAATTCGTGATCGGCAATGGCATGAAGGTGGTGGTCAAGGAAGACCGGCGCGCACCCACGGCGGTGCAGATGGTCTGGTACAAGGTCGGTTCGGTCGACGAGTTCAACGGCACCACCGGTGTCTCCCACGCGCTGGAACACATGATGTTCAAGGGCACCCGCAACCATAAGGTGGGCGAGTTCAGCCGCCTGGTGGCCGAACTGGGCGGGCAGGAAAATGCCTTCACCGCCAATGACTACACCGCCTACTTCCAGCAGATCGAGAAGAGCCATCTGGAAAAGGTCATGGCCCTGGAAGCCGACCGCATGGCCAACCTGCAATTCGACGCCAACGAATTCGCCAAGGAAATCCGCGTCATCATGGAGGAGCGCCGCTGGCGCACCGATGACCAGCCCATGGGCCTCCTGAATGAAGCTCTCAACGCCGCCGCCTGGACCGCCCATCCCTACCACCATCCGGTGATCGGCTGGATGGACGACCTGCAGCACATGACGGTGCAGGACATCGCATCCTGGTACCGCCAGTGGTATGCCCCCAACAACGCCACCCTGGTGGTGGCCGGCGATGTCGATGCCCAGCGCGTACTGGCCCTGGCCAAGAAGTATTTCGGCAAGATTCCGGGCCATGCCCTGCCGGCGGTCAAGCCGCAGAACGAACCCCAGCAGCTGGGCATGCGCCGCGTCACCGTCAAGGCCCCGGCCGAGAATCCCTATGTGGTGATGGCCTGGAAGGTGCCGGCCCTGCGCCAGGTGGAGCAGGACCAGGAAGCCTATGCACTGGACGTGCTCTCTGCCGTGCTGGATGGCTATGACAACGCCCGCCTGACCGCGCATCTGGTGCGCACCGGCAACCAGGCCACCGCGGTCGGCGCCAGCTACAGCGGCGTGGCGCGCGGCCCGGTGCTGTTCACGCTGGAAGGCAGCCCGGCCCATGGCGTCACCACCGAACAGCTGGAAACCCTGCTGCGGGCCGAGGTGAGCCGCATCGCCAGCGAGGGCGTGTCGGAACAGGAACTGCAGCGCGTGAAGACGCAACTGATCGCCTCCCAGGTCTACAAGCGCGACTCGGTGTTCGGCCAGGCCATGGAAATCGGCATGATGGAAACCGTCGGGCTGGGCCAGAAGAACATCGACCGCATCATCGATCGCCTCAACAGCGTGACCGCCGCGCAGGTGCAGGCGGTGGCCCGCAAATACTTCACGGACGATACCCTGACCGTGGCCACGCTGGTGCCGCTGCCGCTGGAGGGCAGGAAGCCGGCACCGCCGCCGGCCGGCTTGTTGCACTGAGGCGCGTCGCGCCGCTCGTCTTCCCCGTTCTTGCAGGAGGAAACATGCCCGTCATCGTCGTCGCCAATCCCAAGGGGGGCGTAGGCAAGACCACCCTGGCCACCAACCTGGCCGGCTATTTCGCCAGCCAGGGCCATGGCGTCCTGCTGGGGGATATCGACCGCCAGCAGTCTTCACGCGCCTGGCTCGCCATCCGCCCGGAGCAGGCCCGTCCGATTGCCACCTGGGAGGTCAGCGAAGACTACGTCGCCAAGCCGCCCAAGGGCACCAGCCACGTCGTGCTCGATACCCCGGCCGGGCTGCATGGCTGGCGCCTCAACGACGCCCTCAAGCTGGCCGACAAGGTGCTGGTGCCGTTGCAGCCCTCGATCTTCGACATCCTCGCCACCCAGGACTTCCTGCGCCGGCTGGCCGGTGAAAAGGCGGTGCGCGAAGGCGAGATCGAGGTCGGCATCGTCGGCATGCGGGTCGATGCCCGTACCCGCTCGGCCGAGCAGCTGCAGCGCTTCATCGAGGGCCTGAAACTGCCGGTGCTGGGTTATCTGCGCGACACCCAGAACTACGTCCAACTGGCCGCGCACGGCCTGACGCTGTGGGATATCGCCCCCTCCCGCGTACAGCGTGATCTGGAGCAATGGCAGCCCATCCTGCAGTGGCTGGCCAGCGCCAAGGGCAATGAACAAGATGCACAACGCGGATGATCCGCAGGTTTCGATTCCAGGCTTCCATGAAAAAATACTTAGGTTTTCTCCTCCTTCCGCTGAGCCTGCTGAGCAGCGCCCCTGCTTCGGCAGCCCTGGCCATCCAGTCGTGGACCCAGCCCGACGGCGCCCGCGTACTGTTCGTGGCCAACCATTCCATCCCCATGCTGGACGTGAGCGTGCAATTCGACGCCGGCCAGCGCCGTGATCCCGCCGCCAAGGCTGGCCTGGCCGAACTGACCGTGGCCAGCCTCACGCGTGGCGTGGACGCCGGCCAGGGTGCTGATGGTGCCAATGCTGCCCTGTCCGAAGCGCAGATCCTGGATGGCTTCGCCGATGTCGCCGCCCAGCAGCAGGGTGGGGCCGGCCAGGACCGCGCCGGCGTGAGCCTGCGCACCCTGTCTGCCCCGGCCCAGCGCGACGTCGCATTAGGTCTGCTGGCGCGCATGCTGGCCCATCCCAGCTTCCCGCAGGCCGGGCTGGATCGCGACAAGGCACTGGCCATCGCCAACATCAAGGAAGAATTGACCAAGCCTGAAGCCATCGCCGAAAAAGCTTTCATGCAAGCGGCCTATGGCACGCACCCCTACGCCGTCGACGCGGACGAAGCCAGCCTGCAGGCCATCACCCGTGATGACCTAGTGGCCTTCCACCGCGCCCATTACGTGGCCAATCGCGCCGTCATCGCCCTGATCGGCGATATCACCGAAGCCCAGGCCCGTGCCATTGCCAGCGCGCTCACCCGCCAGTTGCCACAGGGCGCACCTTTGCCGGCGCTGCCACCGGTGCCCACGCCTAAAGGAGGAGAAACGCGCATCGCCCATCCGGCCTCGCAATCCCATATCCTCATCGGTGCCCCGGCCCTGCAGCGTGGCGACAATGATTTCTTCGCGCTGACGGTGGGCAACTATGTGCTGGGCGGCGGCGGTTTCGTCTCGCGCCTGACCGACGAGGTGCGCGAAAAGCGCGGCCTGAGCTACAGCGTCTATAGCGGTTTCTCGCCACTGGCCCAGCCCGGCCCCTTCCAGATCGGCCTGCAGACCAAGAAGGAACAGACCGCCGAAGCATTGCGCGTGACCCGCGCCACGCTCGACAAATTCCTCCAGGACGGCCCCACCGCCGCCGAACTGAAGGCCGCCAAGGACAACCTGGCCGGCGGTTTCGCGCTGCGCATCGACAGCAACGCCAAGTTGCTGGAAAACCTCTCGGTCATCGGCTTCTACGGCCTGCCACTGGATTACCTGGATCACTGGATCGAACGCGTCCGCGCCGTCAGCGTGCAGGACGTGCGCGCCGCGTTCCGTCGCCATGTGCAGCCGACGCAGCTGTCCACGGTCATCGTCGGTGACGACGCCCAATAGAGGCTCAATAAGGAAGCAGCAAGGAAAGTCATGAACAAGAGCAGTCCCCCCAAGTCCGCCCCACCCGGCAAGCCGCGCAAGCCCGTCAACCGCGGCCCGCACCAGGTCCGCATCATCGGCGGCCAGTGGAAGCGCACCCCGCTCCCGGTGCTGGACGCCGAAGGTCTGCGCCCCACGCCGGACCGCGTGCGCGAAACCGTCTTCAACTGGATCACCCACCTGATCGATGGCGACTGGGCCCAGGTGGCCTGCCTGGATCTGTTCGCCGGCTCCGGCGCCCTTGGTTTCGAGGCCGCCAGCCGTGGCGCGCGTCGCGTGGTGATGGTGGAAAACAGCAGCCCGGCGGTACGCCAGCTGGAAGCCAATCGCGACAAGCTCAAGGCCGACGCCATCTCCATCCTGCGCGGCGACGCCCTGGCGGCTGCCCAGCATGCGGCCCAGCGCGTGCCCGGTGGCTACAGCCTGGTGTTCATCGACCCGCCGTATCACCAGGGCTGGCTGGAAAAAGTGTTGCCGGCCTGCATGACTTTGCTCACCCCATCCGGGCTGGTCTATGCCGAAGCCGAATTCCCGCTCGACGGCGACGATGCCCCGGCGTGGATGCAAGACTGGGAAGTGGTCCGCGCCGACAAGGCCGGCATGGTCTTCTATCATTTATTGCAACGCAAAAGCAGTGCCCGAATTGAGGCATAATGCGCCTTCTGATTGAATAGCCGGTGAGGAGACACCATGGTCACAGCTGTATATCCAGGGACATTCGATCCGTTGACGCGTGGGCATGAGGACCTGGTCCGCCGCGCTTCCGGATTGTTCGACAAGCTGGTCGTGGGCGTAGCCGACAGCAAAAACAAGAAACCCTTCTTTTCGCTCGAAGAGCGTCTGTCGATCGCCAATGAAGTGCTGGGCCACTATCCCAATGTCCAGGTGGAGAGTTTCTCCGGCCTGCTGAAGGATTTCGTGCGCCAGAACAATGCCCGCGTCATCGTGCGCGGCCTGCGCGCGGTGTCCGACTTCGAATATGAATTCCAGATGGCGGGGATGAACCGCTACCTGCTGCCGGACGTCGAGACGCTGTTCCTGACGCCCTCCGACCAGTACCAGTTCATCTCCGGCACCATCGTGCGCGAGATCGCTCAGCTGGGCGGCGACGTCTCCAAGTTCGTCTTTCCTTCGGTCGAGAAATGGCTCAAGGAAAAGATCGCCAAGCAATAAGGCCAGGCGATCCACAAGAGGTAAAGGTAGGGCAATGATGTTTCAAGCAAGCGAGGTGCGGCAATGGCACTGATGATTACCGACGATTGCATCAACTGCGACGTCTGCGAACCGGAATGCCCCAACGAGGCCATCTACATGGGTCCGCAGATCTACGAGATCGATCCGGACAAGTGTACCGAGTGCGTCGGTCACTTCGAGGAGCCGCAGTGCCAGCAGGTCTGCCCGGTGGCCTGCATCCCCTTCAATCCGGCCTGGCGTGAAAGCCGCGAGCAGTTGATGGAAAAGTACGAGCGCCTGCAGGCCGGGGCCAAGGCTTCCTGAGTCCATCCCCATCGTCCTTGGCCCAGATGCCGTTCAGTGACACGCTGAACGGCATTTTGGTTTGATCAATGCGCATCGAGAACACCATAAGCCAGGCTTAATACCGACTATCGGCA
Source organism: Herbaspirillum sp. (assembly GCF_035644555.1). GTDB lineage: Bacteria > Pseudomonadota > Gammaproteobacteria > Burkholderiales > Burkholderiaceae_D > Herbaspirillum. The sequence goes on along the minus strand of NZ_DASQOH010000042.1, from coordinate 22,358 downwards.
GGCGCAGATCGGCTCCGGTGCGGGAAATGCCAGACTCGCGCCAGCCTCAGATCCATCCGCCCGGTATGCATCCCCCTGGCTTCCCCCGTACCACATGCACTCACTGCCAAAATCCGCCGTCGCCGCGCTGCTGCTCAACTCCACCATCTGGGGCCTGTCCTGGACCGGCATGCGTGCGCTGGAAGGCATGGGCCTGCATCCGGTGTGGGCCACCGCAGCCATCTTCGGCGCCTGTGCGCTGCTGCTCATGGTCTTGCGCTGGCGTGAGCTGCCGCAACTGTGGCGTCATCCGACGCTGTGGTGCGTGGGCCTGGCCACCGGTCTGACCAACTGTACCTTCAACGTGGCGGTGGCCTATGGCGATGTGGTGCGGGTGATCCTGCTGTTTTATCTGATGCCGATCTGGACCGTGATCCTGGCGCGACTGGTGCTGCACGAAGCCATCACCGCGCGCTCCCTGGCGCGCGTGGCGCTGGGTCTGGGCGGCGCCTTCGTCGTGTTGTACCAGCCCCGCCTGGGTCTGCCCTTGCCGCAGAGCCTGCCGGACTGGATGGCGGTGCTGGCCGGTCTGCTGTTTGCCATCACCAATGTCTTGCTGCGTCGGCTCCAGGGGCTCTCCGATGGCGCCCGCGCCGTCGCCATGCTGGCTGGCAGCGGCCTGCTGGCGGGTCTGCTGGGCCTGGGCCTGTCGCTGGCGGGTGCCATCGCCTGGCCCTGGCAACTGCCGTCGGCCGCCTGGCCGGTGGTGGGGCTGTGGGCGGTGCTGTTCCTGGTGTCCAATCTGAGTCTGCAATATGGCGTGGCGCGCCTGCCGGCCAACATCACGGCCGTGATCATGCTGGCCGAAATCCTGGTGGCCAGCAGCTCAGCCTGGTTGCTGGGAGCGGCCGGCTTGCGTCCGCAGGATGTGGTGGGCGGCATCCTCATCATCGCCGCACCCTGGATCGTGCGCGACCGCCGGCCGGCCGCGCAGCCGGCCTGATCAGTCCGACGCCGCCAGCATCACACGATTGCGGCCGGCCTCCTTGGCCAGGTACAGCGCCTGGTCGGCCGCCTTGAGCATGGCCTGCTTGACTTCCCCGGCCGGACGTCCGCGATCCGGCGGCGACAGTGACGCCGCGCCGATGGAAGCGCTGATCTTCAACGGATCGCGCGAGCCTTCGATCATCACCCCCCGGCTGCAGATGCCGGCGCGGATGCGCTCGGCGATGCGCGCCGCATCGTCGCGCGTGGCATGCGTGAGCAGCACCACGAATTCCTCGCCGCCGAAACGGCCCAGCGCATCCGACAGGCGCAGCTCCTTCTTGATCCGCGCCGCCACTTCGCGCAACACGTCGTCGCCGCTCTGGTGGCCGAACTGGTCATTGACCCGCTTGAAATGGTCGATGTCGATGAACAGGCAGGACAGGGCCGAGCGATCGCGCTGGCTGCGCGCCACTTCTTCCTGCATGCGCTGTTCGATGTAGCGGCGGTTGTTCACCCCGGTCAGCGGATCGGTCAGGCCGATATGCTTGAGGCGTTCGTTGTTGATGACGTTTTCCAGGCACACCGCGGCGATGGTGGCCAGGCGTTCGATGAAATCGGTGGCCAGCGAGCGCGTGAAACGCTCGCCATAGGCACTGCCCAGCGAGAGATAGCCCAGCAGCCGGTGCTGGCGCACCAGCGGCAGCACCGCCACGCTGACCGGCTCGTAATGCGGGAACAGCGGCCCATGCAGCGCGGCCACGTATTCGCCCAGGCGCGGCTTGTCCTCTGGCAGTGCATGCTGGTCATCAATGAAGGCCAGCGGCTGCGACAGGAACAGCAGCTTGGGGAATTCGTTGACGCCGATCTGCAGGTCACGCAGGATGCGCTGGATCGCATAGTCACCATCGATCAGCGACAGGGTCACGGTCTCCAGGCTGAAGACGCCCGGCATCACCGTGAGCATGACTTCGATCAGCTCTCGGAATTCGCTGGCGCCGATCAGCTTGAGGTCGAAGGCCTGATGCCGTTCGATGATGGACTGGTTGATGTGCGCCTGTTGCAGCAGCTCCTGCAGTTCGGCCCGCAGTTGTTCGTTGTCGGCAATCAGTGATTCCATAGCGATGGTGGATCTCATGTGCTCATCTGCATTTTCCGGCGCCCGGCCGGCCCCTTGCCCTGGCCGGTCGCCCGGCCTCCCAGCGGCCGGTTGCGCTTGTGGCGGCCGGCCTTGCTCTCATGCAATATATCGACAGCATTGGCGCCGGCTTGACGCCGACGCACCTGATTTTTACCAGCAAGAAACGTTCCCGTCCGCGCGCGGCTCAGGCCGCCTGCGGCGCGAAGAAGCGCGTCCCCATCTCTTCCAGTCCCAGCGTACGCAACACTTCCTGCAGGCGCTCGGCCGGACGGCGGCGCGGCAGGTCGCGGTATTGCGCGATGATCAGTTCATTCTTCATCGAGTGTTCCCAGCCCACCAGCTCGGTCACGCTGACCTTGTAGCCATGCGCCTCCAGCTGCAGGCAGCGCAGCACATTGGTGACCTGGCTGCCGAATTCGCGGGTATGCAAGGGATGGCGCCAGATTTCGGTGAGCGAATTGGCCAGCGACTTGCCCTTGTTGCGGTTCAGTACCGACGCTACCTCGGCCTGGCAGCACGGCACCAGCACGATGAAGCGCGCCTGCTTGGCCAGCGCGAAATGGATGGCGTCGTCGGTGGCGGTATCGCAGGCATGCAGGGCGGTGACCACGTCGATCCGTTCCGGCAGACTGGGCGAGCGGATCGAATCGGCCACCGACAGGTTGAGGAAGGACATGCCGCCAAAGCCCAGGCGCGCCGCCAGTTCCTCGGACTTGCGCACCAGTTCCTCGCGGGTCTCGATGCCGTAGATGCGCGGCGCACCGGCCAGCGCCTTGAAGAACAGGTCGTACAGGATGAAACCCAGATAGGACTTGCCCGCGCCATGGTCCACCAGGCTCACGTCGGGATGGTCATCCAGGACTTCCTGCAGCAGCGGTTCGATGAACTGGTAGAGGTGATAGACCTGCTTGAGCTTGCGGCGGCTGTCCTGGTTCAGCTTGCCGTCGCGGGTGAGGATGTGCAGTTCCTTCAACAGTTCGATGGACTGGCCGGGACGGATCTCGTGCGCCTGCGGCGCAGTGTCGGCGGCAACGGCGGCAGGTTTGCCACGGCTCTTGCTGCGGCCGCGGGCGCTGGGGGCTTGCTTGCTCATGGTGCTGCACTGGCGAAGGGCCGGCGTGGAACCGGCGGGTTGGTATCGGGGCGAGGCGCGGCGCGCGGATGCAGGTGCAAGCTTGGATGCAATTGCCGCTGCGCGTTCAGGGCCTGCCGTGGCCGGGCATTTTACCCGATCCCGATGGCAAGCTCGTGAAGTGTGGCCGCCGCGCCAGTCCTGTTGCCAGGCTGCAAACATCGGACCCGACGCGCTGGGCCGAGCCTGCTTCAGCGTCCGCTGAACACGGCGGCGCGTTTCTGCAGGAAGGCGGCGATGCCTTCCTGACGGTCGGCGCTGGCAGCCATCAGGGCAAAGGACTTGCGCTCGAACAGCAGACCCGCCTCCAGTCCCAGCTCGAAGGATTGCAGCATCGCTTCCTTGGCCAGGCGCACCGCCAGCGGTGACTTCTGCGCAATGGTGGTGGCCAGCGCCAGCGCGCGTCCCAGGGTGTCCTCGTCTTCCGTCACCTCGGCCACCAGCCCGGCGCGCAGCGCTTCTTCGGCAACGATGAATTCGCCCGAGAGCACCATCTTCATCGCGAGCGGCTTGCCCACCGTGCGGATCAGACGCTGTGTGCCGCCGGCGCCGGGCAGGGTGCCGAGATTGATTTCCGGTTGCCCGATCCGTGCGCTGCGACCTGCGATGACGATATCGGCCTGCATCAGCAGTTCGCAGCCCGCCCCCAGCGCATAGCCGTTCACGGCCGCCAGCAGCGGTTTGGGAAAGCGCGCGATGGCGCGCCAGTACTGGGTGCGTATATCGAGCTGGGTGGCGACGGCATCCTTGTGGATCATCTCGTTGAGATCGGCGCCGGCCGCGAAGACCTGCTCGCTGCCGCTGATGACCACCGTCCGTACACTGTCGTCGCTCTCGGCGCGCGCCAGTTCACTGGCGATCTCCAGTAGGCTCTGGTTGCGCAGGGCATTGCGCAGCGCCGGCCGGTTCAGGCGCAGATGCAGGACATGCGCCCCATGACGCGCCACCTGGATGTCTTCGCGTTCCGCTTGAGTGGTCATCACGTCAGCCTCTCGATCACCAGTGCGATCCCTTGCCCCACGCCGATGCACATGGTGCAAAGCGCATAGCGCCCCCGGCTGCGTTCCAGCTGGTGGAGCGCCGTGGTCACCAGCCGTGCGCCGGAAGCCCCCAGCGGATGGCCGATGGCAATCGCGCCGCCATTCGGATTGACGTGCGCCGCATCGTCCGGCAAGCCCAGCTCGCGCAGCACTGCCAGGCCTTGCGCGGCAAAGGCTTCGTTCAGTTCGATCACATCCATCTGCGCCAGGCTCAGGCCGATCTGGGCCAGCACCTTGCGCACCGCCGGAGCCGGGCCGAAGCCCATGATGCGCGGGGCTACGCCAGCCGCGGCCATGCCCAGCACCCGCGCGCGCGGCGTCAGACCGTAGCGCCCGGCCGCCGCAGGCGAGGCCAGCAGCAAGGCGCAGGCGCCGTCATTGACACCGGAGGCATTGCCCGCCGTCACCGTGCCGTCGGGCCGCACCACACCCAGCAGCCGGGACAACGTGGCCAGGGTGGTATCGGGGCGCGGATGTTCGTCGGTGCTGATGATGAGGGGATCGCCCTTTTTCTGCCGGATCGCCAGCGGCACGATCTCGCCGGCGAAGAAGCCGGCCTGCTGCGCGGCCGCCCAGCGCTGCTGGCTGCGCAGCGCGAAGGCGTCCTGATCGGCGCGACTGATGTTGAAATCGGTGGCGACGTTCTCGGCCGTTTCCGGCATGGAATCGATGCCGTACAGCGCCTTCATCGCCGGATTGACGAAGCGCCAGCCGATGGTGGTGTCGAAGATCGCGGCGTCGCGCGAGAAGGCCGAGCCGGCCTTGCCCATCACGAAGGGCGCGCGCGTCATGCTCTCCACGCCGCCGGCAATCAGCAGCTGCACTTCGCCCGATTTGATGGCGCGCGCGGCCATGCCCACCGCATCCAGGCTGGAGCCGCACAGGCGGTTGAGGGTGGTGCCCGGCGCCTCGATGGGCAGACCCGCCAGCAGGCCCGCCATGCGCGCCACGTTGCGGTTGTCCTCGCCGGCCTGGTTGGCGCAGCCGTAGAAGATGTCATCGAGGTGGCGCCAGTCCACGCCCGGGTTGCGTTCCATCAGGCCGCGAATCGGCGCAGCCGCCAGGTCGTCGGTGCGCATCGTGCCCAGTGCGCCGCCATAGCGGCCGAAGGGCGTACGGATGGCGTCGCAGATCAATGCTTCCATGTGGTGGTCTTTCTGTGAGGGAGGAGCGGTGCAGCCTCAGGCCGGGATGGCCGAGCTGCCGGGAGTGTCCGCCTTCTTGCGGTTGTCGATCACGCGCCTGGCCTTGCCCACCGAGCTGCGCTCGATCATGCCGGCCGGCACCACGGTGACCTTGGTGGAAATGCCCACGTAGGTCTTGATGCTGTGCTGCAGTTCCTTCTCCAGCGCCTCCACATGTTCGGTGGAGGCGTCTTCGCGCAGTTCGGCGAACACGCACATGCTGTCCATGTGACCATGGCGCTCGATCTGCAGCTGGTATTGCGGTGCCAGTTGCGGCAGCTTCAGGATCAGTTCCTCGATCTGGGTCGGGAACACGTTCACCCCGCGGATGATGAGCATGTCATCCGAACGCCCGGTGATCTTGCCGATGCGGCGCATGGAGCGCGAAGTCGGCGGCAGCAGGCGCGTCAGGTCGCGGGTGCGGTAGCGGATCATGGGCAGGGCCTCCTTCGACAGCGAGGTAAAGACCAGTTCGCCCTCCTCGCCATCGGGCAGCACCTCGCCGGTATCGGGATCGATGATTTCCGGATAGAAGTGGTCTTCCCAGATCACCGGGCCATCCTTGCTCTCGATGCATTCGCTGGCCACGCCCGGGCCCATCACTTCGGACAGGCCATAGATATCCACCGCGTCGATCCCGGCGCGCTGCTGGATTTCTTCGCGCATGGCATCGGTCCAGGGCTCGGCGCCGAAGATGCCGACCCGCAGCGAGCTGGCAGCCGGGTCCAGTCCCTGGCGCTGGAATTCCTCGATCACGTTGAGCATGTAGGAGGGCGTGACCATGATGATGCCGGGCTTGAAGTCGCGGATCAGCTGCACCTGCTTCTCGGTCTGGCCGCCCGACATGGGGATGACGGTGCAGCCCAGTTTTTCCGCTCCGTAGTGGGCACCCAGGCCGCCCGTGAACAAGCCGTAGCCATAGGATATCTGCACGATGTCACCACGCCGTCCGCCAGCTGCCCGGATCGAGCGCGCCACCACGGTGGCCCAGGTATCGATGTCGTTACGCGTATAGCCGACCACCGTGGGCTTGCCGGTGGTGCCGCTGGAGGCATGTACCCGCACCACCTGCTCGCGCGGCACGGCGAACAGGCCGAAGGGATAGTGGTCGCGCAGATCCTTCTTGCTGGTGAAGGGAAAACGCCACAGGTCGGACAGACTCTTGAGATCGTCCGGATGCACGCCGGCCTGGTCGAAGGCATTGCGATAGTGCGGCACGTTGACGTAGGCATGCCTGAGCGACCACTTCAAGCGTTTCAGTTGCAAGGCCTGCAGTTCGTCTCGGCTGGCGGTCTCGATGGCGTCCAGTTCGCCGGGTTGGGGATTGCGGGTGGTCATGCTCGTCTCCAGTCTCGTTGTGGTCTTGTTCAGGTTGTTCTGGTTCGGGTGGTGCGGGGCTCAGGACGCCGCGTGCAGGCCGGCGATGACTTCTCCCTTGATGCGATAGGACTTGCCCCGGAACAGGGCAACCAGCTTGTTGTCCTGGTTGCGCACGGTGATGTCGTACACCCCGGTGCGCCCGGCCAGGGCGGCCTCCTGCGCCTCGGCGGTGAGTACGTCGTTGCGGAAGGCCGGCGCCACGTAATCGATGCTGCAGCCCGATGCCACGGTGTTGAGGTTACGGCTGTTGCAGGCGAACGCAAAGCAGCTGTCGGCCAGCGCGAAGATGAAGCCGCCATGGCAGGTGGCGTGCCCATTGAGCATGTCGCTGCGCACCAGCATGCTCATGCGCGCCCGGCCCGGCGCGATCTCCAGGATCTTCATGCCCAGCGCCTGGGAGGCGTGGTCGCGCGGGTACATGGCCCGCACCGTGGCCTCGGCCAGGGCCTGGGCTTCCAGCGCGGTGGCGGGTGCGGCAGATACCGCAGACACGGGGGATGTGGTCTCATTCATGGAATTTCCTCTTGGCGGCCTGCAGGCGCTGCAGCAGCGGCGAGACGCGATAGCGGTCTTCACCATAGGTGGCGCTGAGCTGGCGCAGCACATTGGCCACGGTATTGATGCCGATCGTATTGGCCCAGGCCAGCGGGCCACGCGGATAGTTGACGCCCTTCTGCATCGCCATGTCGGCATCGGCGGCGCTGCACACGCCCTGGTTGACCGCATCGGCGGCTTCGTTGATCAGCATGCAGACCGTCCGCATGACGATCAGTCCCGGCACATCGGCCACCGGCGAGATTTCGAAGCCGCAGGCCTGCAATACTCCGACCACCATTTCGTAGGCACGCGGGCGACACTGGTCGGCCTTGGTCAGCGCCAGCCGGGTGGCACTGGCATAGTCCAGCGCCAGGTCTACCAGCGCCAGGTCGGGCATGTCGTAATCGTAGGAATGCTGGGTCGCGGTGCGGCCCTCGGTCACGTACAGCCGGCAGGGCCCGGCCTTCATCAGCAGGTTGTCGGTGCGCCACGGGTGATACTCGACGCGTCCCTTCTTGTAGCGCGCGCGGATGACTTCCACCAGCGGATGTGTGCCGAACAGCTGCAGCGGCACGGGCGGCGTGCCGCAAGGCGGTTCGGTCTCCACCAGCGGCGGCGCCTGATTCTGGTCATAGCGATAGAAGCCGCGCCCGCTCTTGCGTCCGAGATGGCCGGCTTGCACCAGCTCCTGCTGGATCAGCGAGGGCGTGAAGCGTGGATCATTGAAAAAGGCCTGGAATACCGATTGCGTGACTGCGAAGTTGACGTCATGTCCGATCAGGTCCATCAACTCGAACGGCCCCATGCGAAAGCCACCGGCTTCGCGCATCACGGCATCGACGGTGGCTGGCTGCGCACCGCGCTCGTTGAGGATGCGCAGGCCTTCGGCGTAGTACGGCCGGGCCAGCCGGTTGACGATGAAGCCCGGGGTGGAACTGGCGAATACCGGCACCTTGCCCCAGGCTGCCGCGGTGTCATATGCGCATTGCGCCACCACGGCATCGCTGCTCAGGCCCCGTACGATCTCCACCAGCGCCATCTGCGGCACCGGGTTGAAGAAATGCATGCCCACCAGGCGCTGCGGCTGGCGCAGCGACGCGGCGATGCGCGTGATGGAGAGGGACGAAGTATTGCTGGCAAGGATACAGTGGGCGGCGACGATGGATTCCAGCTGCTCGAACAGCTGCTGCTTGGCCGACAGCTGCTCGACGATGGCCTCCACCACCAGGGCGGCACAGGACAAGGCCTTGAGCGAACCGGCCGCCGACAGGCGGTCACTGGCCGCCTGCGCCAGTTCCTCGCTGATCTTGCCGCGGGTGGCCAGGCGGTCGAGTTCGGCGCGGATGGTGGCGATGGCCTTGATCGCGGCACCATCGTAGCTGTCATAGAGCAGTACCGGATGGCCGGCGATGGCGGCGACCTGGGCGATGCCGGCGCCCATGGTCCCGCTGCCGATCACGGCCACCACGGCGGTGGCGGGCAGGGCGCGCGAGAGGGGAACGGAGTTCATCTCATTCTCCCGTGAAGTGGGGTGAGCGTTTTTCCAGGAAGGCTGCCACGCCTTCGCTGTAATCGCGGGTGTAACCGAGGGTGCGCATGAGGTTGCCCTCCAGCTCCAGTTGCTGCGCCAGCGTATGCGCCGGGCTGCTGTACAGGGCGGCCTTGGTCGCGGCCAGGCCGCGCGTGGGGGCGGTCGCGAAACGGCGCGCCAGAGCGTAGGCTTGCTCCATCAGTTGGGCATCGTCCACGCACTTCCAGATCAGGCCCCACTGCTCGGCCTGCTCGGCGCTGATCTTGTCGCCCAGCAGCGCCATGCCCATGGCGCGCGCGGTCCCGACCAGGCGCGGCAGGAAATAGGTGCCGCCGGTATCGGGGATCAGGCCTAGCCGGCAGAAGGCTTCGATGAAGCTGGCCGAACGCGCCGCCAGCACGATGTCGCAGGCCAGCGGCAGGTTGGCGCCCGCGCCAGCGGCCACGCCGTTGACTGCGCAGATCACCGGGAAGGGCAGGGCGCGCAAGACCTTGACCAGCGGACCGTAGAAGCGCTCGATGGACTGCCCCAGATCGGCCGGGGCACCGTCCGGACTGACCGCGCGGTCCGCCAGATCCTGCCCGGCGCAGAAGCCGCGCCCGGCGCCGGTAAGCAACAGCACGCGTACCCCGGGATCGTCCAGCAGGCCGGTGAGCGCCTGGTACAGCTGCTGGTGCATGGTCTCGGTGAAGCAGTTGAGCCGCTCGGGGCGGTTGAGGGTGATGACGGCGATGCCGTCCTTGCATTCGTACAGGATGGATGGGGCGTTCATGGTCGGGCCGCCTCAGTTGTCCTGGTCGAAGTCCAGTAGCAGCTTGTCGCTGACCGGGAAGGACTGGCAGCTGAGGACGAAACCGCGCGCGATCTCATAGTCTTCCAGCGCATAGTTGGCATCCATGTCGAGCTTGCCCTCCACCAGCTTGCAGCGGCAGGTGGCGCATACGCCGCCCTTGCAGGAGTGGCGCAGGTCGATGCCGTTCTTCAGGCCCGCTTCCAGCACCGACTCCTTCTCCTTTTCCATGGTGAAGACATTGTGGGTGCCGTCCACGATCACCGTCACCTCGCACTGGCTGCTGCCGATCACCGGGCGTGCTGCGTGGTTGCGCGCCGGCACGCTGGCGGCGAACAGCTCGGTCTTGATCTGCGACTTTGGCAGGCCGTGCGCCTGCAGCGATTGGCCGATGGCGTCCACCATCTGCTGCGGGCCGCACAGGAAGGCTGCATCGATATCCTCCAGCCTGATCCAGGACGCCAGGAAGGCATCGCACTTGGCGCGGTCGATGCGGCCATTGAACAGTTCCACATCCTGTTGCTCGCGGCTCATCACATAGACCAGGTTCAGGCGATCCAGGTAGCTATCCTTGAGGTCGGTGAGTTCATCCCTGAAGATCACCGAGGACGAGGCCCGGTTGGCATAGACCAGCGTGAACCGGCTGTGCGGTTCGGTCAGCAGGGTGGACTTGATGATGGACATCATCGGCGTGATGCCGCTGCCGGCGGCGAAGGCCAGGTAGTGCTTGCGGTTGGCCGCATCCAGCGGCACATTGAACTGCCCCATGGGCGGCATGACCTCGATCTGCTGGCCGGCCTGCAGGTGGTCATTGGCCCAGTTGGAGAACAGCCCGCCCGGCGCGCGCTTGATGGCCACCCGCAGGCGCCTTTCCTGCACGGCCGAACAGATCGAGTAGGAGCGGCGCAGCTCCTCGCCATTGACCTGCGAGCGCAGCGTCAGATGCTGGCCCGGCAGATAGGAAAAGCTGTCCTGCAATTCAGCCGGAACGTCGAAGGAGACCACGATGGTGTCGCGCGTATCCTGCTTCACGCTGTCGATGGTCAGTGGATAGAATTTGCTCATGTTGTTGTGCCTTGTGTCATGTTCTGGGAGGGGCGGGTGCCACGCTGCGGCCTGCTTCAGTGGGCCTTGAAATAGTCGAATGGCTCGCGGCAGTCCTTGCACTGGTACAGCGCCTTGCACGAGGTCGAACCGAACTGGCTCACGCACACGGTCTGCGTCGAGCCGCAGTGCGGGCAGGGCACTTTCGGCGCGGCATGACGCTGCGGGCTGATACCGCCGATGTCGATCACCTGTTGCGCCGGCGGGGCAATGCCGTAGTGGTTCAGGTTGCGGCGGCCTTTTTCGCTCATCCAGTCGGTGTTCCACGCAGGCGCCAGTTGGGTGCGCACACTGACGTGCGGCACCCCGTGCTGCCGCAGTGTGCTCACGATGTCTGCGGCGATCACGCCCATGGCCGGGCAGCCGGAGTAGGTGGGCGTGATCACCACCGTGCAGAGCATCTGCTGCGCCGGGTCGTGCCGCAACTCCACTGCCCGTACGATGCCCAGATCGACTACCGAGATCGCCGGGATCTCGGGATCGGCGATCTGGTCCAGCCATTGCCAGATGCGCACTTGCAGCGCTTCCAGGTCGCTCTGCGCCTGCGCGGGCGGGGTTGCCGGACTCACGCTCACCACGCCGCGCCGGGATAGCTGCGTTGCAGGAACTGCATTTCCGCCAGCAGGTAGCCGAGATGTTCGGTATGGCGGCCCTGCTTGCCACCGCTCTGCATCCACAGACCGGCCGCAGGAATGCGCAGGGTGGCCAGCTGCAGGACTTCGGTCACATGCTGCTGCCACTTCTGCTGCAGTTCATCCAGGGCAGGCGCCAGACCCTGTTGCTGCATCGCCGTGTCCAGCGCATCGGGCGTGAACAGTTCGCCGGTGTACATCCACAAGTTGTCGATGGCGGCCTGCATGCGGTGGTGGCTCTCTTCGGTGCCGTCACCCAGGCGGATGATCAGGTCCGTGCTACGGCGCACGTGGTAGGTCACTTCCTTCAAGCATTTCTGGGCGATCTCGACGATGCGGGCATCGTCGGACTGGCACAGGCCCTGCAGCAGGAAGTAGTGCCACACATCGAACAGGAACTGGCGTGCCAGCGTATCGGCATAGCTGCCATTGGGCAGCTCCACCAGCAGCAGGTTGTGGAACTGGTGGGCGTCGCGCAGGAAGGCCAGCTGGTCTTCGCTGCGGCCCTGTCCCTCCAGCTCGCCGGCGTAGCTCAGCCACAGGCGGGCCTGGCCGATCAGGTCCAGCGAGACATTGATCAGGGCCATGTCCTCTTCCAGCGCCGGCCCCTTGCCACACCATTCGGAGAGGCGTTGCGAGAGCACCAGGACGTTGTCGCCCAGGCGTCGCACGTAATCGGTTTTGCTTGTCATGTCGGGCTCCGGTTCAGAGGTTCTTCAGTTCGGCCGGCATGGGGAAGAAGGTCGGGTGGCGATAGACCTTGCTGTTGGACGGCTCGAACAGCGGCGCCTTGTCACCCGGGCTGGACGAGACGATATCGGCAGCGCGCACCACCCAGATGCCCACGCCTTCGTTGCGGCGGGTGTAGACATCGCGGGCATTGTTGATGGCCATCTCGCCATCGGGGGCATGCAGGCTGCCGACGTGTTTATGGGCCAGACCGTGCTGGCTGCGGATGAAGACTTCCCAGAGAGGCCATTCCTTGCTCATGATCGATTTCCTTGTTGGCGGGCCGCGCAGGGAGCGGCCACTGGCATTGTTGTGAATTGAAGCGAAAGGGATTGAAATTGGACAACCGGCGGATCAGGCGGCCTTCCGGCTGGCCTGCTTGTCGGCGTGCGCCACCAGGGCATCGCGGAACCAGGCGCCGTCCTCGTAGGCGCGCTTGCGGGTGGACAGGCGCTCGCGGTTGCAGGGGCCGTTGCCGCGCACGACGTTGTGGAATTCGTCCCAGTCGATCTGGCCGAAGTCGTAGCGACCGCGTTCTTCGTTCCACTTCAGGTCGGGGTCAGGCACGGTCAGGCCCAGGTATTCGATCTGCGGAATGGTCTGGTCGACCATGCGCTGGCGCAGTTCGTCGTTGGAGAACAGCTTGATGCGCCACTGCATCGATTGCGCGCTGTGCACCGACGTCGCATCGGACGGACCGAACATCATCAGCGCCGGCCACCACCAGCGGTTCAGCGCATCCTGCGCCATCTGCTTCTGCTCGGGGGTGCCACGACACAGGGCCAGCATGATGTCGTAGCCCTGGCGGGCGTGGAAGGATTCTTCCTTGCACACCCGCACCATGGCACGCGAGTAGGGCCCGAAGGAACAACGGCACAGCGGAATCTGGTTGATGATCGCCGAGCCATCCACCAGCCAGCCGATGGCACCCATGTCGGCCCAGTTCAGGGCGGGGTAGTTGAAGATGCTGGAATACTTGGCACGACCGGCGTGCAGCTCGGCCAGCAGGTCCTCGCGCGAGACGCCCAGCGTTTCGGCGGCGCTGTAGAGGTACAGGCCGTGACCGGCCTCGTCCTGGATCTTGGCCAGCAGGATGGCCTTGCGCTGCAGGGTCGGCGCGCGCGTGACCCAGTTGCCCTCGGGCAGCTGGCCGACGATTTCCGAATGCGCGTGCTGCGAGATCTGGCGGATCAGGGTCTTGCGATACGCCTCCGGCATCCAGTCCTTGGGCTCGATCTTGACGCCCGCATCGATACGCGCCTGGAACGCCAGTTCTTCCGGCGACATCTCTTCGACCTGACGGACCTTGCTCAGGCCGGTGTCTACCATCTGTGCATACATGGTGCTTCTCCATCAAAGGGTTGCACGCTGAGCGACGGGCGAACGAGGTCCTGACCGCATCGGCCCGCTTCAGGTGAGTGAAACTGAAAAACTGAAACTGCTAAAAAGACAACCGGCAAACCGGACAAGCGCGTACCGCGCCGCTACGCCCGCCTGGCGGCGATCAGGGCTTGCACGTGCGGTGCCGCCGGTGCCGGACGGTTTTCCTCGATCGCGCCCAGCGGGCTGACCTCGCGCAGACTGCGCAGGCTGCGCCGGGCCAGGTCGTGATAGGTACGGGTACCGGCCTGTTTCCAGGTGATTTCTTCGGGCGTCAGTTCGCGCACCACCCTGGCCGGGACACCGGCCACCAGCGTGCGCGGGGTCACCTGCATGCCGGCCCGCACGAAGGCACAGGCCGCCACGATGGCCTGCTCGCCCACCACCGCCTCATCCATCACCACCGCATTCATGCCCACCAGCGCATCGCGGCGCACGGTGCAGCTGTGCAGTACCGCGCCGTGGCCGATATGGCCGTTCTCTTCCACCACGGTCGCGTGACCGGGAAAACCGTGGATCACGCAGGTGTCCTGCACGTTGGCGCCGCGCTCCAGCACGATGCGACCGAAGTCGCCGCGCAGGCAGGCCGCCGGGCCGACATAGCAATCCGGACCGACGATGACGTCGCCGATCAGCACCGCCGTGGGATGGACATAGGCGTGCGGATCAACCACCGGGATCACGCCTTCGATCGAATAGCAGGGCACCGCGTCTCCTTGCGCAGCCGCCCTGGTCGGGCGTGCCGCCTGATTGTTGCAGCGTTGCAGACACTGTTTTTGCGCTGGCCGGAGGCCGGAAAAAAGCATTTGCCTGTCGCTGATTTTTAGGGAATAATAATTTCGACCGACCGGTTGGTCAATAATGTTTTGAGGATTTTTTCCTGACCTCCCCGGGGCAGCGCAGGACCGGCAGCCCGCGAAGGGCAGGGAGACGGGAACACCCGGAGGCGGAGCAGGCGGCAGCGATGGCGGCGGATGTGGCGCGGATGTTTCGTAAGAGTTTTGATTTACGGCACAATCATGACTTTACGGAAATATCGAAGAAGGACGCACTTATGCCACGCAAGCGTGCAGCGGGATACGACAACCAGCGCGAGACGATCATTGAGCAGGCGGCAGCCTTGTTCGCGCGCAATGGCTTCGTCGGCACATCGATGAATGAGGTGGCGCTGGCATGCGGGCTGTCCAAGGCCTCGCTGTACCACTACTTCACCGACAAGCACCAGCTGCTGATGACCATCTGCGAGAGTCATATCGATCGCCTGTGCAGCCTGGTGGACGACGTGGCGCAGCAGGAACTGGCGCCGGAACCGCGTCTGCGACTGCTGGTGCAGCGCTTCGTGGAGGAATATCGGGACGCCCAGAACGAGCACCGGGTACTGACCGAGGATGTGCGCTTCCTGGAAGCGGACGACCAGAAACGCATCCTGGGTGGCGAACGCAAGGTGGTGCAGGCGGTGGCCGATGCCATGTGCGCGGTGCGCCCGGAGCTGGATCGCAGTCGCATGGCCAAGCCGCTGGCCATGTTGCTGTTCGGCATGATCAACTGGATGTTCATGTGGCTCAAGCCCGATGGCGAGCTGACCCATGAACGCATGGCGGTGGTCGTGTCGGATCTGTTGTTCGGCGGTATCGGTGCCGTGGGCCTGGACGGCGCCGCCAGGAAGAAACGATGACGTGAGTCCCTGACCGGTAGCGTCATTGCAGGCATGCAGCACCACAATGACAACACCACCAAGGAGACTCCATGCACTTTGTCCGACCTCTGCTCGCGCTGGCCCTGGCCGGCTGCGCGCTCGCTGCCCGCGCCGACGTCAACGTCGGTGTCACCGTCTCGACCACCGGCCCGGCCGCTTCGCTGGGCATCCCCGAAAAGAACACCATCGCGTTGCTGCCGACCACTATCGCCGGCCAGAAGATCAACTACGTCGTCCTCGACGATGCCTCCGACACCACACAGGCTGTCAAGAACGCCCGGCGCTTCGTCAGCGAAAACAATGTCGATGTCATCGTCGGTTCCTCGGTCAGTCCCAATTCCATTTCCATGACCGAAGTGGCGGCCGAGGCGCAGACCCCGATGATCTCGCTGGCCGCCGCCGCCCGCATCGTGGAGCCCATGGATGCGAAAAGGAAATGGGTCTTCAAGACGCCACAGAACGACATCATGATGTCCCTGGCCATCGCCCGTGACATGGTAGCGCGCGGTTACCGGCGCATCGCCTTCATCGGTTATGCCAATGCCTATGGCGAGGGCTGGTACGAGGAATTCAGGAAGGCCGCCGGCATCAAGAAACTGGAACTGGTGGCCAACGAACGCTTCGCGCCCACCGACACCTCGGCGACCGCGCAGGCGCTGAAACTGGTGGCGGCCAAGCCTGACGCCATCCTCATCGCGGCTTCCGGTACGCCAGCGGTGGTGCCGCAGCGCGCCTTGAAGGAACGCGGCTTCAAGGGCCAGATCTACCAGACCCACGGTGTGGCCAATGCCGACTTCCTGCGCCTGGGCGGGAAGATGCTCGACGGCACGCTGCTGCCGGCCGGCCCCGTGCTGGTGGCCGCGCAACTGCCGGCCACCAATCCCATCCGCAAGGTGGCGCTGGACTACACCGCCCGCTACGAAGCGGCGCACGGCAAGGACAGCGTCTCGCTCTTCGGCGGCTACGCCTGGGATGCCGGTGTGCTGCTGCAGGCGGCCATTCCCGTAGCACTCAAGCACGCCAAACCGGGCAGCTCTGAATTCCGCGCCGCCCTGCGCGACGCCCTGGAAGCGACCCGCGAGGTCACCGGTGTGCACGGCATCTACAACATGTCAGCTACCGATCACCTGGGGCTGGACCAGCGGGCTACCGTGATGGTCAAGATCGTGGACGGTGCCTGGCAATACCAGCCCTGAGTCCCGCTACCCCCTGAGCCGGGTGAGGCCGCGTCGCTCCGCCTGGTGCCGCGCCCGCCGCATCCGCTATCACTCACCGCGTACCCCTGGCACAGCTCCGGGGTGGTGCGCCTACCCGCATACAGGAGTTTCCGATGACCGTCCGTCCCCCCCTGCTACAGAGTTTCATCGCCGGCCGCTGGTTCGGCGAAAGTCCGGCCCAAGCGCTGCACAGCGCGGTCAACGGCCGCACCGTCGCCAGCACCCACTATGAGGCCATCGATTTCGGCGAAGCGCTGCAACACGCCCGCCGCCACGGCCTGCCCGCGCTGATGGCGCTGGACTTTCAGCAGCGCGCTGCGATCCTCAAGGCGCTGGCCAAATACCTGATGGCGCACAAGGAAAGCCTGTACGCCGTCTCCGCCCATACCGGTGCCACCCGCGCCGACAGCTGGATCGACATCGAGGGCGGCGGTGGCACGCTGTTTGCCTATGCCAGCATCGGCGCCAACGAGTTCCCGTCCTCCAACCTGGTCCACGAAGGCCCGGCCCTGTCGCTGGGCAAGCAGGGCCGCTTTGCCGGCAGCCACATCCTGGTGCCGCGCGGCGGCGTGGCGGTGCACATCAATGCCTTCAACTTCCCGGTCTGGGGCATGCTGGAGAAATTCGCTCCCACCTTCCTGGCCGGCATGCCCTGCATCGTCAAGCCAGCCACCGCCACCAGCTACCTGGCCGAGGCGGTGGTGCGCCTGATCCAGCAATCGGGCCTGTTGCCCGTGGGCAGCCTGCAACTGGTCATCGGCAGTACCGGCGACCTGCTGGAGCGTCTGCAGGTGCAGGACGTGGTGACCTTCACCGGCTCGGCCGACACTGCAGCCCGGCTGCGCGCCCATCCCCATCTGATCGCCAATTCCATTCCCTTCAATGCCGAGGCCGATTCGCTGAACTGCGCCATCCTCGGCCCCGATGTCACCCCCGACGATGAAGAGTTCGATCTGTTCGTCAAGGAAGTGGCGCGCGAGATGAGCACCAAGGCCGGCCAGAAATGCACCGCCATCCGGCGCGCCATCGTGCCGCGTCAGCAGGTCGATGCCGTGGCTGAACGGCTGGCGGCGCGGTTGCGCCAGATCGTGGTCGGCGACCCGGCGCTGGAGTCGGTGCGCATGGGGCCGCTGGCTTCCCGCGACCAGCAGCGCGATGTCGAGCAACGGTTGGCGCTGTTGCAGCAGGGCGCGGACATTCTGCTCGGTGCCGGCACGGCATTCCAGCCGCAGGGCGAGGGTGTGGCCGAGGGCGCCTTCTTCGCGCCGACCCTGCTGCTGGCGCGCGACACCGCCGCCGGCAGCCCGGTGCATGAAGTCGAGGCCTTTGGCCCGGTCAGCACCCTGTTGCCCTACGACGACCTGGACGAAGCCCTGGCCCTGGCCGCCCGGGGACGCGGCAGCCTGGTGGCCAGCCTGGTCACGCGCACACCCGCCGTGGCGGCACGTGTCATTCCTGCGGCCGCCGCCTGGCATGGCCGCCTGCTGGTGCTGGATCGCGAATCGGCGCCGGAATCCACCGGCCATGGATCACCCCTGCCGCAGCTCAAGCACGGCGGCCCCGGTCGTGCCGGCGGCGGCGAAGAACTGGGCGGGGCGCGGGCGGTCAAGCATTACCTGCAGCGTAGTGCGGTGCAGGGTTCGCCCACCATGCTGGCAGCGGTGGTCGGCGAGCATGTGCGCGGCGCCCAAGTCCGTGAATCGGACATCCACCCCTTCCGTCACTATTTCGAAGACCTGCAGATCGGCGATTCGCTGAGCACCCATCGACGCACCGTCACCGAGGCCGACATCGTGAATTTCGGCTGTCTTTCCGGCGATCATTTCTACATGCACTTCGACGAGATCGCCGCGCGCCAGTCGCCCTTCGGCAAGCGCATTGCGCACGGTTATTTCGTGCTCTCGGCAGCGGCCGGCCTGTTCGTCTCGCCCGCACCCGGGCCGGTGCTGGCCAACTACGGGCTGGACACACTGCGCTTCGTCAAACCGGTGGGCATCGGCGACACCATCTGCGCGCGCCTGACCTGCAAGCGCAAGATCGACCGCAACAGGACGGACGCCAACGGGCAGGGCCAGGGTGTGGTGGCCTGGGATGTCGAGGTCAGCAACCAGGATGACGAGCTGGTCGCGTCCTACGACATCCTGACCCTGGTGGCCAAGCGACCGGTGGTCGCATAGTCATATGACTGAACGGCCGGATGCCGGAAGTCATCGATTGCGTAAATGATATAAAAAATATAAACGGCTCGACGGAGTCGGAGACCTGCCCGGCCAGCCGCAGCCCGAACTGCGACGCCCGGGCAGAACAGGAGGAGACAAATGGATGCAAGCATATTGACCGTGCTGGTGCAGGACGGCATCACCACCGGTGCCATCTATGCGCTGTTGTCGCTGGCGCTGGTGCTGGTGTTTTCGGTGACTAGGGTGATCTTCCTGCCGCAGGGTGAGTTCGTCGCCTTCGGCGCCTTGACGCTGGCGGCGATCCAGAACGGCCAGGCCCCCGGCACAGCCTTGCTGTTGCTGGCACTGGGCGGCGTGACGCTGGCTGTGGAAGCCGTCAGTGCCTTACGCCTGCCGCAATCGCGTGCGCGCCTGCGGCGACGCTGGCCCTGGATGCTGGCCACGCAGGTACTGATGCCGCTGCTGGTGCTCGCAATCACCCGTTACATCGACCTGCAGATACTGGCCATGCCGCTGCAGATCCTGCTGGCACTGCTCATCGTGGTGCCGATGGGGCCGATGATCTATCGCGTGGCCTACCAGCCGCTGGCGCATTCCAGCGTGCTGGTGCTGCTGATCGTGTCCCTGGGCGTGCATCTGGCAATGGTCGGGCTGGGGCTCTTGATGTTCGGGCCGGAAGGCAGCAACACCCGGCCCTTCACCGATCTGCAGTTCAACCTGGGCGAGAGTCCCGTTTCGGGACAGAGCGTGATCGTACTGGTGACGGTGGCGGCGCTGATCGCGCTGATCTATCTCTTCTTCGAACGTACGCTCACCGGCAAGGCCTTGCGTGCCACCGCCGTCAACCGGCTCGGCGCCAGGCTGGTGGGTGTGGGTATCAACCAGGCCGGCAAGCTGTCCTTTGCGATGGCGGCCGGCATCGGTGCGCTGTGCGGCATCCTGATCGCGCCTTTCACCATCGTCAATTACGAATCGGGGTTCATCATCGCCCTGAAAGGCTTCGTCGGCGCCATCTTCGGCGGACTGGCCAGCTATCCGCTGGCGGCACTGGGTGCGGTCTCCGTGGGCCTGGTCGAGAGCTTTTCCTCGTTCTGGGCCAGCTCGTTCAAGGAATTGATCGTCTTCACGGTCATCCTGCCCATCCTGCGGTGGCGCTCACTGACCAGCCACCACATCGACGAAGAAGCCTGAGGTCTCCACCATGCCATCCATGCCATCCTTCATGCACCATCGCGCCGCTTTGCCGGCGCTGTTCTTCGCCATCGTGCTGGCCCTGCCGCAGTTGGGCCTGCCGCCGTTCTGGGTGACCCTGCTGTCCTATGTCGGGCTGTATGCCATCGTCGCCCTGGGGCTGGTCTTGCTGACCGGCGTGGCCGGCCTGATCTCGTTCGGGCAGGCCGCCTTCGTCGGTATCGGCGCCTACACCACCGCCTATCTCACCACCCAATTCGGCCTCTCGCCCTGGGTCGGCCTGTTGGCCGGCATCGCCCTGACCGCCTGCTCGGCGCTGGTGATCGGCGCGCTGACCATGCGCATTTCCGGCCACTATCTCCCCTTGTCCACGATTGCCTGGGGGCTGTCGCTGTACTACCTGTTCGGCAATCTGGAGATGCTGGGCAAGCATGACGGCATCAATGGCATCCCCGCCATCAGCATCGGCAGCTTCGAGTTCGGCAACGGTGGCTCGATGTATCTGTTGATCTGGGGCGTGGTGATGCTGGCGCTGGGTTCGGTCGTCAACTTCCTCGACTCGCGCGCCGGTCGTGCGGTGCGGGCGCTCAAATATGGGTATGTCATGCCCGAGGCCATGGGTGTGGATACCGCCCGCCTGAAGATCGTCATCTTCGTCTATGCTGCCGTACTGGCGGGCATTTCGGGCTGGCTCTACGCGCATCTGCAACTGGCGGTCAATCCCACGCCCTTCGGACTGAAATACGGCATCGACTACCTGTTGATGGTGGTGGTGGGCGGTGCCGGCCATGTCTGGGGTGCGCTGCTGGGCGCGGGATTGCTGGCGGTGTTGAGCAACTTCCTGCAGGAGTGGCTGCCGGGCCTGTTGGGGAGCGGCGGCAACTTCGAAGCCATCGTCTTCGGCATTGCCCTGGTGATCTTCCTGCAGTTCGCCAACGAAGGCCTGTGGCCGCGCCTGCAGGCGCGCTTCGGCCAGCGCCGGGTGCACAGTTTGCGGACAGGTGGCGCGCCGCTGGCGCAGTTGCCCAAGCCGCAGCGGGGGGAAGTCATCCTGCAGGTCGAATCGGCCCGCAAGCAGTTCGGCGGACTGGTGGCGGTCAACGATGTCAGCTTCGCGGTCAAGGCTGGCGAGATCGTCGGCCTGATCGGGCCGAACGGTGCCGGCAAGTCGACCACCTTCAACCTCGTGACCGGTGTGTTGTCGATCACCAGCGGCAAGCTCGACTATCGCGGCCAGTCATTGGCGGGATTGTCGTCACGCGAGATCTGCAGCCGCGGCATCGCCCGCACCTTCCAGCATGTACGCCTGGTGCCGGGCATGAGCGTGCTGGAGAACGCTGCCATGGGGGCCTTCCGTCGGGGTGAACATGCCCCGCAGCGCGGCATCCTCGCCAGTCTGGTGCGCGCCAATGCGTCCGAGGAGGCGCGCATCCTGCAGGAAGCCCGCCACCAGCTGGAGCGCGTCGGCCTGGGCAACATGCTGGACCGGCCTGCCGGCAGCCTGGCGCTGGGCCAGCAGCGCATCCTCGAAATCGCCCGCGCACTCTGTTGCGACCCGGCGCTGCTCCTGCTGGACGAACCCGCCGCCGGCCTGCGCCTGAAGGAGAAGCAAGCTTTGGCAGCCCTGCTGGACAAGCTGCGCGGCGAAGGCATGGCGGTGCTGCTGGTGGAGCATGACATGGACTTCGTCATGCAATTGACCGACCACATCGTGGTCATGGAATTCGGCACCAAGATTGCCGAGGGCACACCGGCACAGATCCAGGTCCACCCGGCCGTGCTGGAAGCCTATCTCGGAGGAGCCCAATGATGCCCGCCGTCACCATGAGCCTGCCGCTGCAGGAGCAGGCTGAAGTACGCACTGCCGTTGCCCCGGTCCTGCTGGAGGTCAGTGGCCTCTCGGCCCGTTACGGCAAGGTCGCCGCGCTGGCCGATGCCACGCTGTCCCTGCGTGCCGGCCAGATCGTCACCGTCATCGGCCCCAACGGCGCCGGCAAGTCCACCCTGCTCAACGCCATGATGGGCGCGCTGCCCACGGGCGCCACGGCCAGTGGCAGGATCGTCTTCCAGGGCGAGGATGTGGGACGGATGGAGATCGAAGAGCGCGTCGCACGCGGCCTCTCGCTGGTGCCGGAAAAGCGCGAACTGTTTGCCAACATGACGGTGGAAGACAACCTGCTGCTGGGGGCCTACAAGCGTCGTCGCCATGGTGAAGCGGGCTATCTGGATCAGCAGGATTTTGTGTACACCCTGTTCCCGCGCCTGAAGGAACGCCGCAAGCAGGCCGCCGGCACGCTCTCCGGCGGAGAACGCCAGATGCTCGCGGTAGGCCGAGCATTGATGGCCAAGCCGCAGGTGTTGATGCTGGATGAGCCCAGCCTGGGCCTGGCTGTAATGACCCAGCCAAACCTGCTCACCTCAAGCAGCTAAAGCAAACGCCTCAGCCGGTGTCTTCATCCCCAGCGCCTGATGCGGCCGGCGGTGGTTATAGAAGCCGATCCAGTCACCAATGATGCGACTGGCGTGCTGCA
>NZ_DASQOH010000041.1:0-46142 GCF_035644555.1 Herbaspirillum sp. | reverse complement strand
CTGCCGAAGGCCGGCATGGCGAATTGCGTCGGGGCCTTGTGGGTCCAGGGCATTTCGGCGCCTTCCAGCACGATGCGGATCAGCGATGCCGGATTTTCCGCATTCACCGTGGGCGACAGCGCCAGGGTCGGGAAGGTCTCGTCATAACCCTTGCCGCTGCTGCGGTGGCAGGCCGCGCAGTTGTTCAGGAAGGCCATCGCGCCCGGACTCTGGTCGCTGCCCTTGCGCAAGGCCTGGTGGGTCTTGTCGTCATAGGCCAGCGCGGCCGTGCCTTCCTTCACCGGCTTCAGCGACTTCAGGTACGTGGCCATGGCCGCCAGATCCTGCTCGGTCATGTACTGGGTACTGTTGGCGACCACATCGGCCATGCCGCCAAAGGCTGCGGAATGGCTGTTGCGGCCGGTCTTGAGGAAGGCCACGATGTCGGCCTCGCTCCAGTTGCCCAGACCGTCGCGGGCATCGCCGCGCAGGTTGTTGGCCAGATAGCCATCGATCACACCGCCGGAGAGGAACGCGCTGCTGTCATTGCTCAGCGCCTTCTCCTGCATGCCCACGCCTCGCGGAGTGTGGCAGGCGCCGCAGTGGCCCAGGCCCTCGACCAAGTATTGGCCGCGAACCAGAGGACTGTTGTCCTCGGGACCATCGACCGCTACCGCCGGTGCGAATACCTTGCGCCAGATCGACAGCGGCCAGCGCATCGACAGCGGCCAGGTGATGTCCACCCCGCGGTTGGGGGTCGGATCAGCCTGCACCCCGTTCATGAAGTAGGCATACAAGGCCTTCACATCGGCCGGCTTGACCTTGGCGTAGGACGGATAGGGCATGGCCGGATAGAGCGACGCGCCATCCTTGCGGATGCCGTGGCGCAGGGCCTGGTCGAAATCGGCCTCGCTGTAGCTGCCGATACCCTGTTCCTTGTCGGGCGTGATGTTGGACGAATACACCGTGCCGATGGGCGTAGCGATGGGCAAGCCGCCAGCGAAGGGCTTGCCACCCTTGGCCGTGTGGCAGGCCACACAGTCGCCGGCCTTGGCCAGGTATTCGCCGCGCTGTACCAGTTGCTGGTCGACCGACGGCGCCGCTGTCGTGCCTTGCGCTGCTGCGGTGAACGCGGACAGCGACATGACTGCCGCGCAGGCGGCGATGAAATAGTGCTTGATCATGGTCGTTATCCTTATGCCTGCACCAGCGGGCCGGGGTTTTTCAGATACTGCTCGCGGATCGCCTTGGCGGAGTGATACGCCAGCGCCGTGACCAGCCCGGTCGGGTTGTAGCCCATGTTCTGCGGGAAGGCGCAGGCGCCATACACGAACACGTTAGGCACATCCCAGCTCTGCAGGTACTTGTTGACCACGCTGTTCTTGGGCGTGGTGCCCATGATCGCGCCACCGGTCAGGTGGGTGGACTGGTAGACCCGGGTATCCCAGGACGAACCGGTCTTGCGGACCGCCTTGACCACCTTCTCCGGATTCATGGCCTGGCCGACCTTTTCCATCTGGCCGGCGATGTAGGTCAGCATCTTGCCTTCGTTTTCCTTCCAGTTCAGGGTCATGCGCAACAGCGGCTGGCCGTTGGCATCCTTGTAGGTCGGGTCCAGCGACAGGTAGTTGTCGCGATAGGCCATCACCGAACCGGACATGCCGATGGTCAGGGTGCGCTGGTAGGCGTCCTGCACGCTGGCCTTCCACTCGGAACCCCAGTTGGGGACCTTCTCGCCCGGCATGGTACCGGCCTGCTTGATGGGGCGACCGCCATAGCGCACGTGACGGATCGAAGCGCCGCCGATGAAGCCCAGCGGACCGTGGTCGAACTGGTCGGCGTTGAGGTCGTCCATGCCCACGCCACCGGCACCGGTGCCGATGAAGGGGTTGAACTGGGTGCCCTTGGGCATGATCACGTTGATGCCGCCGTTGTACTGGTAGGCGAAGTTCTTGCCCACCACGCCTTCGCCGGTGACCGGGTCATAGGGCTTGCCGATGCCGGACAGCAGCAGCAGGCGCACGTTGTGGGTCTGGAAGGCGGTCAGCAGCACCAGATCGGCCGGCTGTTCCACTTCGCGGCCCTGGGCGTCGATGTAGGTGACGCCGGTGGCGCGCTTGCCGGAGGCGTCCAGGTTGACCTTGATCACCTGGGCCTTGGTGCGCACCTCGAAGTTCTTGCGCTTCAACAGCACCGGCAGGATGGTGGTCTGCGGCGAGGCCTTGGAATACATGTAGCAGCCGTAGTTTTCGCAGAAGCCGCAGTAGTTGCAGGGGCCGATGCGCACGCCATACGGGTTGGTGAAAGGCTGGGAAGCATTGGCAGCGGGCGCCGGATACGGGTGGTAACCGACATCGCGCATGGCCTTTTCCACCAGCGAAGCGCTGTACTGGTATTGCAGCGGCGGGGTCGGGAATTCGTCGGTGCGCTCGCCTTCCAGCGGGTTGCCGCCGGGGACGATCTTGCCCTTGAGGTTGCCGGCCTTGCCGGAGACGGCCATGACCTTTTCCGAGAAGTCGTAGAACGGCTCCAGTTCCTTGTAGGTCACGCCGTGATCCTGGATGGTCATGTCCTCGGGAATGAATTTCTTGCCGTACTTCTGCTCGTGGTGGGTACGCATCTCCAACTCTTCGGGCAGGTTGCGGTACATCATGCCGTTCCAGTGGAAACCGGCACCGCCCACGCCATCGCCGAGCAGGAAGGAACCATGCTGGCGATACGGGACGGCCACGTCGGAGAGGGTGTGACGGATGGTCACGGTCTCGCGCGAGAGGTCCTGGAACAGTGCGCCGCGCACGGAGTATTTCAGTTCATCGACCGCCTTGGGATAGGGCGTGTCGGTATTGGTATCGCGCATGTCGCCACGTTCCAGCGCCAGCACGTTCAGGCCGGCTTCGGTGAGCTCCATGCCCAGGATGGAACCGGTCCAGCCCAGACCCACCATCACTACATCCACTTTGTCTTTTTTGATAGCCATGATCAGCCCTTCTCTCCCAGAATCGACACGGGGCCGTATGGATATTTAACGTTGTATTGATCGACCCAGTCGGCGTAGTCGGCACGCGCGCCGGGGAAGCCGACCATCTTCCAGCCGCCCATCTTCTGGTTGCCGCCGTACATCGGGTCGGCGAAGTAGCCTTCCTTGGTATTGCCCAGCATGAAGCTGAAGAAGGTCTTGGCCGGGACGGTCTCGAAGGCGATCTTGCCGCCTTCCATCATCTTCAGCACTTCCAGCTGCTTGGCCTTGTCCAGTTCGGCGAAGACCTTGCCGTGGTTCTTGCTGCACCAGTCGTTGCAGGCGGCGATGCCCTGGCGATAGATGTCACGCGGTACCAGCGAAAGCTGGTAACCCAGTTCGGGGGCGCTGTCAGGATGGAAAGGACCTTGCATGTACCACAGCTTGCCGGCGCCATAGGGGGTTTCCATCTGGCGGTCGATGAACTCCGGCACGCCCGTTTCGAGGGCACCGGCACCGTACTGGTCGGAGGGAATCAGGTGATCGACGGCGGCGTTGATGAAGGCCCATTCGGCCGCGTTGAAGTAGGTAGGAGTATAGGCGCGGGGCTTTCCCGGTGAGCTGCTGTCGGCGATTGCCTGCTGGCTGACTGCGACGGTAGTGGCACCACCTAGCGTTGTTGCTGCTGGGACGATGGCCAATACCTGGCGCAGGAAACGCCGCCTCGGCTCTTTATCTTGTGACATGACTATCCTTTGGACGTGGGATTTGACGAGGGAAAACACGGACGCTACGCCAAGGCCGGAAGCAGGAATGCGCACCCTGCCCCCTTGATGGACGCTTGTCTCTTCTTGTTGTGGTGATGCCCCCTGCCGGCCGGCTCCTGGCGCCCGCCGGCAGGGTCAGGAACACGTAGAACTCAGGCCAGCACTTCGCCGAAGAAGGCCTGCAGCGCTACGGCGGCGCGCTCGGCGGTCTGACGGTGATAGAAGAAGCCGGGGTTGTTGGCATCCGGATCGGTGAAGGAGTGGCCGGCCTGACCATAGTTGACCAGTTGCCAGTCGATCTTGAGCGCACTCATTTCATCGATGAAGCCATTGACCTGCTCACGCGGGACCGAAGGGTCCTGCACGCCGTGCAGCACCAGCACCGCGCCCTTGATCTTGCTGTCAGCGGGGGCCGGGGTATCGAGCGCACCGTGCAGCGAGACCGTGCCGCGCAGGTCGGCGCCGTCGCGCGCCAGTTCCAGCGCGGCAGTGCCACCGAAGCAGAAACCGCAGGCACCGAAATGATCGGCGGCGATCTTCACGAACGCCTGCTCGCGGAAGGCTTTCAGGGCGCCGTGCATACGGCGGCGCAACTCGGCGCGGTCCTTCTTGAGGGGAATGATGGCGGCCAGGGCCTGGTCACCGTCGGTAGGGCGCAGCGACTTGCCGAACACGTCGGCCACGAAGATGGCATGACCGGCACCGATGGTGGTGGCGGCGATTTCCAGCGCCTGCTGACGCAGGCCGAAATAATTGGGCACCGACAGCACGCCGGAGACCGGCGGCTGGGCCTTGTTGTAGAGCAGGACGCTTTCGTAATCGACGCCGTCGGCGCTGTGGGAAATCGTTTCGAGGGCAAGATCGGTCACCGCAATGCCAAGCTTGGCGGCAATGGCGGCGGTGTTCCAGGACGTGGACATGGAGGCTCCTTTGGGTGGAAAACGCCGGCCGGTGTGGAGACCAGCCGGCGCTCAGGAAACTTTTATTTAGGCGCGGATTGCGGCCGCAGATCGACAACGCAAGCCGGCAGCCAGCTCAGCAATGTCATCACCTTGACCGCATCAGGGGCACAATGTTCGCACAAACAGTGCATTTCTGCAGGAGGTCATACCACTTGACCTCGTCATAATGCGAGGTGCGCCCCTACAATCCCCATACAAGCCGCATGGATAAGGGCTTGGCTTGACATTTGTCTGCGAGCAATAGATTCTTGCCCGACCCGTCGGTAGCCTCTCTCTCAGACAAATCCAAACCAGAGCTCCCATGAACGACACCATCGACCTGCCCTTCCCGTCCGAACCATCTCCCGAGCCAGTGCCGGCCGGGATCATCGCCCCACCTCCCTCCCCGCAACCCTTTGTCTTCAGCGGGCGCGGTTCCGAATATTTCCGCATCTGGATCGTCAACCTGTTGCTGTCCATCCTCACCCTGGGCATCTATTCGGCCTGGGCCAAGGTACGTCGCCTGCGCTACTTCTACGACAACACCTCGGTGGCCGAGGGCAGCTTCGACTACCACGGCAATCCCCTCTCCATCCTCAAGGGCCGCATCATCGCGGTGGTGTTGCTGGCGCTCTACCACTTCGCCGGCGCGACCAATCCACTGCTGGGCCTGGCGGCGGCGCTGGTGATGGTGCTGGCTGGCCCCTGGCTGATCTGGCGCAGCCTGCAGTTCAAGCTCTACAACACCAGCTATCGCGGCATCCGCTTCGGATTTCGCGGTAGCCTCGGCGGCGCAGTCCGCAACTTCCTGATGTGGCCGACGCTGGCCGGTATTTCCCTGGGCCTGCTGGCGCCGCTGGCCTACCAGCGCTTCAAGCGTTACCAGCACAGCGAAGCGCGCTTCGGGGCGACGCACTTTTCCTTCCATGGTTCGGTGGGCGCGTTCTACAAGACCTTCCTGATCGGTCTGGGGCTATGGCTGGGCGGGCTGGTGGCGATCTTCGTCGCCTTCGGCGGCGTCATGCTGATCCACCTCTTCCCGCTTGGCGGCATGATCGCGTTCAAGCTGGTACTGATGTCCCTGTCCCTGTATGCCTGGAGCTTCCTGGCCATTCCGCTGTGGATGATCTTGCTGCAGAACCTGGTCTGGAACAACACCCGCCTGGGCGAGCATCGCTTCCAGAGCAGGATGCGTTGGGGCCGCACCGCCTTCATCGTCTTCACCAATATCCTGGGCATCGCCTTCACGCTGGGCCTGTTCACTCCCTTCGCGCAGATCCGCCTGCTGCGTTATCGCATCGAATCGCTGACGCTGTTGCCGGCCAGTGGCCTGGATGATTTCATCGCCTCCAGCGAAGCCCATGGTTCGGCCACCGGCGAAGGCCTGGGTGATCTGCTCGACTTCGACCTGTCGATGTAGGCCCGGCATGGTCAAGGCTTCCTATTACGACGGCAAGACCTCGCGGCGTCACCAGGTGACGCTGACCGTGGTCGATGGCGTGGCGCAGGTGCGCGGCGAGGTCGAACGCGATTGCCCGATCTCGCAATTGCGCGTGTCCGAGCGCTTCAAGAAGGCGGCGCGCAAGGTCAGCTTCGCCGACGGCGCCTATCTGGAAATCATCGATGCCCAGGCCTTCCGCGAGCTGCTGCAGCAGACCGGTCACCGCGATACGCTGGTGGTGAAGCTGCAACAGAGCTGGCGCCATGCCCTGGCCGCCTGCGCAGTCCTGATCGCGGTGGTGGCACTGGGTTATCTCTATCTGCTGCCGCTGGCTGCGCGCGGTATCGCGGCGGCGCTGCCGGTGCAGGTGGATCAGCAGATCGGACGCGGCACGCTGGAATTCCTCGACCAGCATGTGCTGGCCCCCAGCCAGCTGGAGGCTCGCCGGGCGGCCGCCATCAAGTCGCGCTTCCGGGCATTGACGGCGCCCATGGCGGATGCGCCGGCCTATGACATCGTGTTCCGCAAGAGTCGCATCGGTCCCAATGCCTTTGCCCTGCCCTCTGGGCAGATCGTGGTGACTGACGAGATCGTGCGCCTGCTGGACGATGACGATGCGCTCATGGGCGTGCTGGCCCATGAGCTGGGCCACGTCCACCGACGCCACCTGATGCGCCGACTGATCCAGAGTTCGGCCATGGCGGCCACGGCGACGGTGCTGTTCGGCGACGTCTCGGCGGTGCTGGCCAATATCCCGACGGTCTTGCTGGACCTGAAGTATTCACGCGACATCGAGCGCGAGGCCGACGACTACGCCATCGCCCTGTTCCAGGCCAACGGCCTGCCGCGCCAGAAGCTGGCGAAGGTGTTCGAAAAGCTGGAACAGGCCGGTGGCGGTGCCGACGGCGGCGTGTCACCCTATCTGTCCAGCCATCCCGCCAACGACGAACGGATTGCCCACATCCTCGGGGCGCGCTGATCCGTTCAGGCCGAGAAGGGGAACAGGGTGCGTACGCCAGTGAGCGCCTCCATCCCCTCCAGCTGTGCCAGCCGCTCGTGGGCGATGTGCTCATCGATGCCACCGTAGCGCAGGCATTCCAGGAATTTCTCGCGCCGCTGGTCCGGCGTCAACGGCTCGCGTGCTGCGCCACGCGGGGCATCGCGCCGGCCACGCAACTGCCGGCCATCACTCAATTCGATACAGACCTCCGCCCCCTCGGGGGCCTGCTGCTGTCGGGCCGGGTCCTGCCACAGCGTGCTGCTCCACATGCTCACCCTGGCCATGAGCGCCATCATGTCGGCCTGCGCCAGCCGCGCCGCCTCCAGGTCCTGCAGGCGCGGCCCGTCGTGCAGCACCGCCGCCGCAATGGCGAAGGGCATGCTGAACTGTGCCTGCTGCGGCGTCTGTGGACGATCATGGATCAGGTTGGCGATCACGATGGGTGGCACGTCGCAGCGGATGGCAAGAATCTCCTCGCTGCGCACACCATGTGCTGCGATCAACTCCACCACCACATCGACGGCGGCATGCGAAGACAGGCAGACCGGGATGCGCTTGACGTCCAGCCCCGGATCTTCGAGCGTCCAGCGTTGCCCCAGCGCGCTGAAGACGCTGCCGTCGAAATGATCGTCATTGAACAGATGCGCAACGCCATGGCGATGCTCGAAGGCATCGATCGGGCCGGTCGCGCCGGCCTGTGCCAGCCAGGCCGCCATCACCCCGGCCTCTGCGGCGCGTCCGGCCAGCAGGGCTTTGGCATCGGTGCCGAAGCCGGCCTTGATGCCGGCCGCACCGGCAGCGGCCAGGCCGAGTGCATGCGCGGCCTGTTGCTCATCCAGCCGCAGCAGCCAGGCGGCCGCCGCGCAGGCGCCGATGGGGCCAAGTATCCCGCTGCTCCACCAGCCGCGCCGGTAGAGCCGGTTGTCGGTCGCCAGTCCCAGCGTGTACTGGCATTCGGCGCCGACCACCAGGGCCGTCAACAGGGCCTGGCCATCGGCATCGACCTCCTGCGCCACCGCCAGCGCGGCCGGCACGATCACCGCCGAACCGTGGACGAAACCGGCATAGCAGTTGTCGTCGAAGTCCAGCGCATGCGCGGCCACCGCATTGACCAGCGCGGCATGGCGCGCCTGCCTGCGCTGGTCGCTGCCGGCCAGGCCAGAGGCTCCGGCCAGGCCACAGGCTCCGGCCGCGCCATCGCCCTGCACCAGCCGGCGGGCATGGGCCGCCACGCGGGTGCGACCACCGGCGCTGATCACGCCGAGGGTATCGATGAGGCTGTGCAGGGCGATGCGGCGGATGCGCGGCGGGATGCTCCCCGCCTCCTGCCGCACCAGCCATCGCGCCATGGCCGGGATGGCAAGGCTCACACCCGGCGCATCGCCTGTCACGGCGGAGTGCGGCCCGCTCAATCCGGCAGTTGGCCGGCCGGCGCGCCCAGCCAGGTCTGCGAGAACTTGTCGATGGTGCCGTCGGCGCGGGCTTCGCGGATGATCATGTTGATCTTCGCCAGCAGGGTCGATTCACCCTTGGGCATGGCCACGTAGCAAGGCGCATTGGCCAGGATCACCTTCAGTTCCATGTCCAGCGACGGGTTCATCTTCTGCAGCGCGGCCGCGACCGTGGTGCCGGTGGCGAACATCTGCACATGCCCGGCGAGGAAGGCGGAGAGCGTGGAGTTGTTGTCCTCGAAGCGCTTGACCACGGCGCCGGGGGCCAGCTGTTCAAGTTCCTGGTCCTGCATCGAGCCACGGGTCACCGAGATGGTCTTGCCGTTGAGTTCGGCGAAGCTGGTGGCCTTGACCTTCTTGGTGCCGAACACCGCATCGAAGAATGGAGCATAGGCCAGGCTGAAGTCCACCACCTTGGCGCGCTCGGCGGTCTTGCCCAGCGAGGAGATGGTGATGTCGGCCTTGTTGGTCTGCAGGTAGGCGATGCGGTTGGGCGCGGTCACCGGGACCAGTTCCACCTTCACGCCGAGTTTCTTGCCGATCAATTGCGCCATGTCGATGTCGTAGCCACGCGGCGTCATGTCACTACCCACCGAGCCGTAGGGCGGGTAGTCGGTCGGTACGGCCACGCGGATGGACTTGCGCGCCATGATGGTGCTGTAGAGATCGTCGGCCAGCACGGGCGAGCTGGCCACGGCCAGGCCAGCTGCGAGGGTCAGCATGGCAAGTAGGGAGCGGCGTTTCATGGAAAACCTTTCTGGAGCCAAGCTCCGTCGATACGCAGTAAGAAAGTTCGAGAACCTGGGGCGAGCCCCTGCCGCCTTATGGCGTGCGTGTTGTCCGTCGCATGTCTCGGGCATGCGCCGCTCCGGTAATGCTTTTTGCGCTGCTGCCTCTTCAGGTGCGGCGTCGTCTGTTGCGGGTGGGCGCAGCCGCGCGCGGTTCCAGCGCGGGGGCTTGCTCGCCCTGGCTGCCCCACCATTCGCCCACGCCCCAGAGTTTTCTCTCGGTGTCGGCGATCTGTGACTTGATGTTGATCTTTGCGGTGGCGGCCATGAGGGCCGCCAGGATTTCCGCCACCAGAAAGGCCGGCAGCAGGGTATCGAAGAACGACGCGCCCTTGTTGGGCACGATGATGGCTTCGCTGGCCATGCGCGCCATGGGCGAGCTGGCGCTGTCGGTGATGACCACCAGCCGCACGCCGGCCTTCTGCAGATGGGTGGCGATCGACATGGCCCGGCGCGAATGCGGCGCCATGCTGCAGATCAGCGCCACGTCGCGCGAGGAGGGCTGGTGCATCAGCTTCATGATGCCGCTCTCGCCGGCGCCATCCACCAGCGTGACATTGCGCGCAAAGAATTCACACACATGGGCGAACTGGAAGGCCACCGGGAAGGAACCGCGCAGGCCCAGGCAAAAGATGTCACGTGCCGCCGACAGCAGCTTGGCCGCGCGCATGATGGCCGGCATGGTGGAGCCGCTGGCGAAGGAGCGTATCTGCGCCTCGGCGGTCTGCACCAGGTCCATGGCCAGGGCTTCCTCGCCGATGCGCTGGTGCAACTCCACCAGGCCCTGGGCGCGCGAACCGAATTCGCTGCCATGGCTGCGCAGGCTGGCCTTGAACACTTCGCGCACGGCGTCGTAGCCGGACAGCCCGAGCGCCTTGGCAAAGCGCGTCATGGTGGACGGTGGCAGCTCGATCAGGCGCGCCTGTTCGCGCATGGACAGCACCGCCACCTCATGCGGGTGATCCAGCACGAAGGCAGCCACCTCCCGCACCTGGCGCGGCAGGCGGTCGAAGCGTTCCTTGATGAGGGCGGTCAGCGCAGCTTGGTTCACGATGCAGGGCAAGGGGCGGAAGATAGCCCTGCATGAGCAACATGTGTGCCAATTGGCTATGCAAACGATACAAATGAACCATTTGTGGCCGCGCTTGGCCTGCGTCAGCATGGGCCTGCCACCGGGATCGCCCCACCACGGGGACGACCGGGGGCGATACAAACGAAACAGAAATCGGCCCTTGCTGTATCGACCGCCTCTCCCGCGCCATGGGGATGGCGCGGCGGCCGGACCGTGTCAGCCGCGGCGCAGCGCCCCGTCATGGGACATCACGCCCCATGCCGACGCAAAGCCGAGGGCGATGCGGCTCCCTCAGCTCGCCAGATGGGCGGCGGAACGCGTGTGCAATTCGCGCAACAGGGAGAGGAACAGTTCGGCGCGGTGCGTGGAAGGACGGTGCGGGTCGGTCACGGCACAGATGGGATGGACGAAGGTGGGACTGGCGCGGCGCGCGCGCAGGGCATAACGCTTGCCGATCAATTGCGCGTAGTGGGTGGGCAGCAGGCCGACATAGTCACCGCTGGCCACCAGCAGGGCGATGGCTTCCAGTCCACCGGCCTCCGGCCCGCGCTCGTATCCATCGCCGGCCAGCACCTGATCGACATAGGGATGGGGCCGGTAGACCAGGGGCCAGACCGCCTTGCGTGGCTCGCTGCCCTCCTTGCGCACGGCGCCATAGAGGCGATGGCTCTCGACGAACAGCGGCAGGTAATCGAATTCATCATCGCCCGGATAACGGCCGCGAATGGCGATATCGACCCGTTGCTCGCGCAGCGCCTGGTTCAGTTCGGGAAAGGTCATCACCTCGATGCGCGGCTGCACCTGGGGCGCGCGCCGCCTGAGCGCGGCGATGGCCTGCGGCAACTTGCAATCGGGATGACTCAGGGCGTGCTCCACCACCCCCAGCGCCAGCGGCCCGGACAGCACACCATGCACGGCATCGATCTCGGGGCGGATGCGCTCCAGCGAACGCAGGGCGGTGGTAGCCAGCTTGAGCGCCACCTCGCCCTCGGGCGTAAGCCGGAAACCGGCCGGCCCGCGTTCGCACAGGCGCACGCCCAGGCGTTCCTCCACCTCGCGCACGTGGCGGCTGATGGAGGCCTTGGACATCAGCAATACCCGCTCGGCGGCGGCAAAACCACCGGCCTCGGCGACGTTGCAGAAGACCCGCAGCGAGCGCAGGTCGCGCTCATCGAAATCCAGTCTGATCATGACGCTCCTGTCTGCCTGCACCGTTGCGGTGAAATACGGTGAAATTGCAAAGTCTCGAAAAATGAAACTATACCTCCAAAAGAATCATTTTTTATCGTCTCTGCGACTCACTAGAGTAAGGGCATTCACAGCGGCCACCATGGCCACGCCGGCCCGCCGCCCTTCCCCAACCTGGACCCCTTCATGGACAATCTCACCGCACCGCGCACCGGCCACAAGACCCTGCTGTATTCGGAGCTGGTCACCGACCTCACCGACTTCAAGGCCGACATCGCGGTCCTGGGGGTCCCCTTCGGCGCCGCCTATGGACCGCGCCAGTACAGCAACGACCAGACCAATGCACCGCAGGCGCTGCGCGACCTGAGCGACCGCATGGTGCGCCATCCCAGCCACTATGACTTCGATATCGATGGCCCGCTGCTGCAGGAGCGCGAGGATATCCGCTTCGTCGACTGCGGCGATGTCCTGCCCGACCTGGCCCAGCCGGAGCTGCACAAGCAGCGTGCCGAGAGCGCGGTGCGCCAGATCCTGCGCGGCGGCGCCCTGCCCATCGTGTTGGGTGGCGACCATGGCATCACCAATCCGGTGCTGCGCGGCTTTGATGAAGTCGGGCCGATCACGCTGGTTCACATCGATGCCCACCTCGACTGGCGCGACGAGGTCAACGGCGTGCGCGATGGCCTGTCCAGCGTGATCCGCCGTGCCTCGGAACTGCACTACGTCAAGCACATCGTGCAGATCGGCCTGCGCGCCCAGGGCAGCGGGCGGCCGGCCGACTATCGCGCCGCCAAGGAATGGGGTGCCGACCTGATCAGTGCCTATGAATTGCACGACATCGGCATGGATGCGGTGCTGGCGCGCATTCCCGATGGCGGCAACTACTACCTGACCATCGATGCCGATGGCCTGGACTGCGCCATCATGCCGGCCGTCGATGGCCCCGCGCCGGGCGGCGTCACCTTCCTGCAGGCGCGCAAGCTGATCCACGGCCTGGTGCGCAAGGGCCGCGTGGTGGGCATGGACATCGTGGAAATCCAGCCGGCCAAGGACAATGCCAGCAAGATCAGTGGCGTCACCGCCGGCCGCCTGATCGTCAATCTCATCGGCGCCACCATCCGCGCCGGTTATTTCGACAAGAAGTAACAAGCCCCGCTCACTATCCCAACCACCCATTTCCGGAACCACCATGGCCCATACCCGCATCCGCAAGTTCAACACCCGTGAAACCTATCCCGAACAGAAGCTGGACAACGACCTCTGCCAGGCCGTGGTGGCCCGCGGCACCATGGTCTTCCTGCGCGGACAGATCGGCCAGGACCTCGATACCTCCGAGAGCGTCTGCATCGGCGACGTCAAGGGACAGACCGAACAGGCCATGAAGAACATCGACATGCTGCTCAAGGAAGCCGGCAGCCAGCTGGACCATATCTGCAAGCTCACCATCTATATCTCCGACCCGCGTTTCCGCGAGGATGTCTATACGGTGGTGGGCAAGTGGCTAAAGGGCGTCTATCCGGTCTCGACGGGGATCGTGGTGACTGCCTTCGCCCGTCCGGAATATCTGGTCGAGGTGGATGCCACTGCGGTGATTCCCGACTAGATCAAACCTTTATGCAGTGACCGCCAGGTGCGGCACTGAAACACTTCCGGTAAGTAGCAGTACTTGGGCCGCATCGATGATGCGGCCTTTTTTTGCGAGATGCGGTGGAATGGAGCGTGGTGGGAGGCAGGAGGAGGCAGGCGGTGCGGGCAGCGAAGTCCCGCTCCGTAACCGGCGACCAGGGGCCGCCGGCGGGAGGATCAGCGGGAAGAGTTGTCGCGCGACATTGTCGACAAACCCGAGTACAGGCTGCAGCTATGCGGCGCGCCACGATGGGAACCGGTGTCCAGTTCGCTGGAATCGTTCAGGTAATCGACCAGCTTGCGATAGAGCTTTGCGAAGTAGTGCATGACTAACCCCCTTTCAATGTGCCTCTGTTGGCTGTCTGTTGGCGGATGGTGTCCGTGCTTGACGAACCACCCATGCCGGCTTTATCACCCCACCCACATCACCCGCTTCACGGCCCGGCACGAACCGTATAAATTGTTTATATGATTTATTCTATTTGCATGCGGCGGCCGCGTCTATCGGGAATTTTCTGACATTGGCTTCCTGTTGCAGGTAATCATCACTTCCGGCGCGCCTACATCCCGGCCGCATGTCCCTGCAGCCAGTCGCGAAACGCTGTCATGGCCGGCCCCTGCGGCCGGGATTTGAGGCGGGTGAGCCAGTAGGCACCGGTGACGATGCCGGTCTCGAAGGGGCAGACCAGCCGCCCCTGGCGCAGCTCCCGCTCGAACATCAGCACCGGCAGCAGCGCTACACCGGCCTGCTGGGCGGCCGCTTCGGCCAGCGCCAGCGAGGAGTCGAACACGAAGCCGCGCAAGGGCGGGCAAGGCGCACCAGCGGCGGCGAACCACTGGTTCCACTCGTCGCTGCGGTAGGAACGCAGCAGGGTCTGGCTCGCCAGGTCGGCAGGGCTGCGCAATTGCGCGGCCAGGGCTGGCGCGCACATCGGCGCCAGCGGCGCCTCGAACAAACGTTCAGCCTCGGTGCCGTGCCATGCACCATCGCCAAAGCGGATCGCATAATCGAGACCCTCGCCGGCCAGGTCAACACGATTGTTGTTGGTCAGCAGGCGCAGGTCGACGAAGGGATGGTTCTGCTGGAATTCGCGCAGGCGCGGCATCAGCCAGCCCACGGCAAAGGTGCCGACCACGCCCACGGTGAGCACTTCGCGGCGACGGCCATGTTCGAACTGGCCCAGCACGTCGGCGATGCGCCCGAAGGACTGCGCCACCACCGGCAACAGCGCCAGGCCCTCGTCGGTCAGTGCCAGGCCACGCGGCAAGCGCCGGAACAGGGCCACGCCGAGCCGTTGCTCCAGGTTCTTGACCTGCATGCTGACGGCGGTCTGGGTCACGCTCAATTGCTCGGCGGCGCGGGTGAAGGACAGGTGGCGGGCCGACATCTCGAAGGCGCGCAAGGCATTCAACGGCAAATACATGGAGTCTCCAGGCATCAGATTTTCTTGGGTCTACGGCCAATTATCATGAATTGTGGTCATCGCCGCCACTGCCTATGATCTGGCCTGTCGCAAACCCGCAATCAACAAATTACTAGGAGAAAACATGTCCGGAAGACGCAATTTCCTGGCCCTGACAGCCCTGGCGGCCGGGGGTCTGATCAGCCGCAGCTGGGCTGGCGACGTACAAGGCGCAAGTAAAACTATGGACTCGTCCAGTGTCGTCCAGAAACTGGCGCGGCTGGAAGCCGATATCGGCGGCCGCCTGGGCGTGTCGCTGGTGGATACCGTCCATGGCCGGCAGTGGGGCTATCGCGCCGACGAGCGCTTCCCCATGTGCAGCACCTTCAAGTTCCTGGCGGCGGCAGCGGTGCTGCGCCGGGTCGATGAAGGCCGGGAGCGCCTGGCACGGCGCATCGTCTATCGCAAGCAGGACCTGGTCCCCTACTCGCCCACCACCGGCAAGCACACCGGCGGCGCCGGCCTGTCCATGGCGCAGTTGTGCGAGGCGGCCATCACGCTGTCCGACAATACTGCCGCCAACCTGATGCTGGCCAGCATGGGTGGCCCGGCCGGGCTGACCGGTTTCGTGCGGACGCTGGGCGACGATCTCACGCGCCTGGACCGCAACGAACCCACGCTCAACGAAGCCATCCCCGGCGACCCGCGTGACACCACCACCCCGGCCGCCATGACCGCCGACCTGCGCCAGGTGGTGCTGGGCAATGCCCTGGCACCAGCCTCGCGCGAGCAGATCACGCAGTGGCTGCTGGCCAACCAGACCGGCGACAAGCGCGTGCGCGCCGGCCTGCCGGCGGGCTGGAAGGTGGGAGACAAGACCGGGACCGGCGACCGCGGCACCGCCAACGACGTAGGCGTGGTGTGGACGCCGCAGGGCGCGCCACTGCTGTTTGCGGTCTATCTCACCGAGAACACGGCCGAAGCGGCCCGGCGCGACGCCGTGCATGCCGAAGTCGGTCGTCTGATTGCGCAGGTGATGGGCTGAGCGCGTCCGTGCTCAGTTGAGGTTCAATTGAGGCTCAGTTGGCAAACTGCAGCGACACCGCACCCACGCCTTCCAGCGCGGCTTCCACCAGCAGACCGCCGCGCGCCAGTTGCAGGCCGGTACAGGAGCCGGTGGTGATGATCTGACCCCGGCGCCAGGGCTGGCCGCGCTGGGCGCAATGCTGCGCCAGCCAGCCCAGCATGGGCCACAGGTCGGCCGGGTTGCCGCCGCTGGTGCGGATGATGGACTGGCCATCGATGACCAGGCTGGCCTCGACCGTGCGCAATGACAACTGCGGCGGCAGCGGCTGGGGCTGGCCGGTCACCAGCGCGCCATGGCTCTGCAGGTCGGCCATGCCGGCCCAGGGATTGCCGCAGGGTGGATGTCCCAGGCGCGTCTCCACCACTTCGATGGCCGGCAGGATGGCGTCGAAGACGGTGCGCAGTTCGGCCTCGTCGGGCTGTTGCGCGCCGGGATCGAAATCGCGCCCCACCCGCAAGGCCAATTCCACTTCCAGTCCGCGCATGCGCCACTGCGGCCCGGCCAGTTGTGCGCCCGAGGGCAGGATGCCCGACAGCGGCAGCGGCGCGCAGCCGGGCGTGCTGCCATCGCCCTTGCTGCCCACCTTCCACCCGCCCACCGGCCCCAGCCGGTGCAGTTGCGCATCCTGCACCGCGTAGGCGGTCTCGGCGTCGCCCACCGCCAGCCGGCGCCAGTCCAGGGCCAGGCCGCTGTGGCGGGCGTCGAGCAGAAGTTGGGTGGCGGCGTCGATGTGCATGAGGGGCTCCGGCAATGAGAGGGAATGGGCAGCGCGCATTGTACTGTCTGGTGCGGCCAGCGCCCAAGGCACAGCTTCGCGGCCCGGTCTCGGGCACGATCAGCGCGCCGATCCTGACAGGCCGATAATGCAGCGATACCCGCTTGACTTCGAGCGCACTCCAACTTCTAGACTGGCTGCCATGACCTCTTCCCTGACCATTGCCCAAGCTGCTGCAGCCACCGGCCTGTCGGTGCATACCCTGCGCTATTACGAGAGGATAGGCCTGCTCGATCCGGTCGAGCGGCGCGACAACCGGCATCGGCGCTATACCCAGGAAGACCTGAACTGGATCGCCTTCCTGAAGAAGCTCAAGGCCACCGGCCTGCCGGTGCGCGCCATGCTGCGCTACGCCGAGCTGCGGCGCGACGGCAATACCGTGGAGAGTGTCATGGAACGCAAGGCGATGCTGCAGGCCCATACGCTAAGCGTCCAGCAAACCCTGGCCGAACTGCAGGAAAACCTGGCCGTGCTGCACCACAAGCTGGCGCTGTACGACACCCTGGAACAGCAGGCGCGCATGGCGCCGGCCATTCCGGCAGGCTTGCCGCGACCAGCCTCAACCAAAGAAAGGATTGCACCATGACCGAACCCATCACCTCCCACCTGCAACCGGAATCCGCCGTCGGCACCCGCCGCCTGGGCAGCAACGGCCCGCTGGTCTCGGCCATCGGCCTGGGCTGCATGGGCATGAGCGATTTCTACGCCCGGCGCGACGACCAGGAATCGCTGGCCACCATCGACCGCGCCCTGGAGCTGGGCATCAACCTGCTGGACACGGCCGACATGTATGGTCCCTACACCAATGAAGAGCTGGTCGGTCGTGCCATCAAGGGGCGCCGCGACAAGTTCTTCATCGCCACCAAGTTCGGCTTCAAGCGCGACCCGGCCGATCCCACCGTGCGCGGCGTGGACGGCAGCCCGGCCTATATCCGGCAAGCGGTCGAGGGCAGCCTGAAGCGCCTGGGCATCGAGGCCATCGATCTCTATTATCAGCACCGCATCGATCCCAATACGCCCATCGAAGCCAGCATGGGCGTGCTGGCCGATCTGGTGCGGGCCGGCAAGATCCGCTACATCGGCTTGTCCGAGGCCTCGTCGGCCACGCTGGAGCGGGCGCACCGGGTGCACCCGGTGACCGCGCTGCAGAGCGAATATTCGCTGTGGACGCGCGACCCGGAAAGCGACGTGCTGGCCACCTGCCGCGCACTGGGCATCGGCTTCGTGGCCTACAGCCCGCTGGGCCGGGGCTTCCTGAGCGGCGCCATCCAGCGCGTGGAGGACCTGGCCGAGGATGATTTCCGGCGCAGCAATCCGCGGTTCCAGGGCGAGAATTTCCAGCGCAACCTGCAATTGGTGGCAAAAGTGAAGGAAATCGCCAGCCAGCACGGCTGCACGCCGAGCCAGCTGGCACTGGCCTGGGTGATGGCCCAGGACCCGCATCTGGTGCCCATCCCCGGCACCAAGCGCCGGCACTATCTGGAAGAAAATGCCGGCGCCTGCAATGTGAAGCTTTCCGCCCAGGATCTGCAG
Source organism: Herbaspirillum sp. (assembly GCF_035644555.1). Classification (GTDB taxonomy): domain Bacteria; phylum Pseudomonadota; class Gammaproteobacteria; order Burkholderiales; family Burkholderiaceae_D; genus Herbaspirillum. Next base: position 28,135 of record NZ_DASQOH010000041.1, on the reverse strand, counting down.
AACCTGGACGCGGTCTTCCCACGCGGCGCCGCCGCCGGTGAGCGCTATACCGAAGCCAGCATGAAACTGCTCAACGGCTGATTTCCTGGCCACCCCCTGGCCGATCCCCGCAGCAGACCCCGCACCGGCGCCGACCTCGGCGCCGGGCCGGCGACCTCCCCGAACCACCGACCTTCCGCCCCCCTACGTAGTCCTACTGAGTCGCTCTACGTGGTGCCCCGCTTGTTCTGCTTGTCGTAAATGCCAATACTACGACCAACAAAAAAAGCCGCATCCGCGTGCCGACAATCCACGATCAGGGACATTCACCAACAGGCTGCAGCCAGCCGGCTGAGCGCATCCGTCGGCAGGCTGCCGCTGCGCACAGGTTCAGTATCAACACCCGGACATGACCTGTCCGGGGGATAAAAAAACAGGGCGTCAAAAACGCCCTACCACCTTCAAAACGACAGAGGAGAACAGATGTCCGTCGCTGCCCCATCCGCAAAGAGTCCTTTGCGCCTATTGCTGTTGCTGCCTTTCATCGCCCTGCTCTGGGTACCGTTCTACAACCAGGAACTGCCCAGCCTGTTCGGCTTCCCCTTCTTCTACTGGTATCAGCTGGCGTGGGTGCCGCTGACTTCCCTGATCATCTGGCTGGTCTATCGTGATGGCCTGAAAAAGGGAGTCGAGTGATGGAGACCTCCAACATCCACTGGACCGCCCTCTGGGTCTTCCTGTTCTTCTTCGTCCTGGTCACCGTGCTGGGCTTCATGGCTTCGAAATGGATGGCCGGCTCCAGCAACAAGGGTGCCCACCTCGATGAATGGGGCCTGGGTGGCCGCAACTTCGGCACCTGGATCACCTGGTTCCTGGTCGGCGGCGACTTCTATACCGCCTATACCGTCATCGCCGTGCCGGCGCTGGTCTATGCGGTGGGGGCCTATGGCTTCTTCGCCCTGCCCTACACCATCCTGGTCTATCCCATCGTGTTCGTGATCATGCCCAAGCTGTGGCATGCCGCCCACAAGGCCGGTCACGTGACCGCCGCCGACGTGGTCTGGGGTCGCTACCAGTCGCGTCCGCTGGAGTTCGCCATCGCCCTGACCGGCGTGGTCGCCACCATGCCCTACATCGCGCTGCAGCTGATCGGCATGGAAGTGGTCATCAAGGCCCTGGGCCTGACCGGTGAACTGCCGCTGCTGGCGGCCTTCGTGATCCTGGCGCTGTACACCTACTCGGCCGGCCTGCGGGCGCCGGCGCTGATCGCCTTCGTCAAGGACATCATGATCTACATCGTGGTGATCGTGGCAGTGGTGGTGGTGCCGGCCAAGCTGGGCGGCTACGGTGCGGTGTTCAGCTCGGCGCGCGATGCCTTCGCCCTCAAGGGAGGCGCTACCGGCCTGACCCTGAAGCCCACGCAGTTCCTGCCCTTCGCCTCGCTGGCCCTGGGTTCGGCACTGGCGGCCTTCATGTATCCGCATACGCTGACCGGCATCTTCGCCGCCAAGGACGCCAATACCATCCGCAAGAACGCGGTGTTCCTGCCGGCCTATACCGTGCTGCTGGGCCTGATCGCGCTGCTGGGTTACATGGCCTATGCCGCTGGCATCAAGGTGCAAGCCAACAATGACGTGGTCCCAGCGCTGTTCAATGGCCTGTTCCCGGGCTGGTTCGCCGGCTTCGCCTTCGCCGCCATCGCCATCGGCGCACTGGTGCCGGCTGCGGTGATGTCCATCGGTGCCTCCAACCTGTTCACCCGCAACTTCTGGAAGCCTTACGTCAATCCTGGCATCAGCCATGAAGGCGAAGCCAAGGTGGCCAAGATCGTGTCGCTGGTGGTCAAGTTCGGCGCGCTGGTGTTCATCCTGTTCCTGCCGACCAAGTTCGCGCTGGACCTGCAGCTGCTGGGCGGCGTGTGGATCCTGCAGACCTTCCCGGCCCTGGTGTTCGGCCTGTTCGTCGGCTGGTTCGGTGCGCGCGCCCTGCTGTGCGGCTGGGCGGTGGGTATCGTCGGTGGCAGCTGGATGGCCTTTGCCGATGGCATCAAGCCGGTGCATAGCTTCATCATCGGTGGCGAGACTTACACGCTCTACACCGGCCTGATCGCCCTGACCCTCAACGTGGTCGTGGCCGTGATCGCCAACCTGATCTTCGGCAAGGGTTCACAACCCGCACTGAAGCGCTGAGCGAGCGCCTGCGGGCGCCCGTCGTAGAAAAGCCGAGCCCGACCCATGTGGTCGGGCTCGGCTTTTTTGTTCCCCGAAGCCGGTGGCCGTTACGTTCTCAGGCCAGCGCTTCCAGGCACAGGGCGATACCCTGACCACCGCCGATGCACAGCGACACCACGGCGCGCCGCTGGCCGGTGCGCTGCAGTGCGTGGGCGGCCTTGGTGATGAGGATGGCCCCGGTGGCGCCGATGGGGTGACCGTGGGCGATGGCGCCACCGTCGATGTTGAGGATGTCGGAGGGAATGTCCAGCTCACGCTGCACCGCCAGGGCGATGGCGGCAAAGGCTTCGTTGATCTCGAAGCGGTCCACCTCGCCCAGGCTCCAGCCGGCGCGAGCCAGCGCCTGGCGGATCGCCGGCACCGGTCCCAGGCCGAACATGCCCGGCTCCACGCCGCTGACGGCCGCTGCGCGCACCGCCACCAGCGGGGCCAGGCCCAGCGTATCGGCAGTGTCGCGGGCACAGACGATCATGGCAGCCGCCCCGGCATTCACACCGGGCGCATTGCCGGCGGTGATGCTGCCCTCCTTGCGGAAGGCCGGCTTCAGGCGGGCCAGCGATTCGACCGTGGTGTCCGGGCGCACGGACTCGTCCTGGTCGAAGATCCGTTCACCTTTCTTGCTGGTCAGGGTAATGGGCAGGATCTCGCGGCTGAAGTAGCCGGCCGCCTGGGCGGCGGCGAAGCGCTGCTGGCTCTGGGCGGCGTAGCGGTCCTGCTGCTCGCGGCTGAGGCTGAACTGCTGCACCAGGTCTTCGGTATGCCAGCCGGAATGCTTGCCGGAGAAGGCATCGTTGAGGCCGTCGCTGAGGATGGCGTCGATCACCGCGCCATCGCCCATGCGCATGCCGGCGCGCGCCCCGGGCAGCAGATAGGGGGCGCGTTCCATGTTTTCCATGCCGCCGGCGATGACACAGCGCGACAGCCCGGCGCTGATCTCGCCCAGCGCCGTCACCACCGCCTGGGCGCCGGAACCGCAGACGCGGTTGATCGCCATGGCCGGGGTCTCGACCGGCAGGCCGCCCTTGATCGCGGCCTGGCGCGCCGGGTTCATGGCGTTGCCGGCCTGGATGACGTTACCCATGAGCACCGAGTCGATGGTCTCGGGGGCGATGTGGGTACTCTGCAATACCGCGCGGATCGCCTGGGCGCCCAGCTCGACGGCCGGGACGTCCTTGAGACTACCGCCAAAACTGCCGATCGCGGTGCGACGCGGCGAACAAATCACGATTTCCTGCTGCATGGCCTGGCTCCTTCTTCACAAGTCGTTCATCACCTGGTGGCCGCCGGACAGGCAGCCCCCTGCCGTTGCCATCCAGCCCCTGGATGACAACTTACTTTCATAATGCAACTTAGTGAATGCTATCACCGCGAACGCCACTTGGCATCTCGTAGTTTTGCTGGTGCCAGGGTCGCAGGAGCGGCCCGTCATGGTCCCGGCGGGCCGGCCGCAGGCTCAGTCGGCGCTGCGGGCGGAAGGATGTTCGGCCAGCGGAACGAAGGTATTGCTGGCGGCATCCAGCGCCAGGATGGAGCCGGATTCGATGTCATAGACCCAGCCGTGCAGCGCCAGGCGGCCCTGCGCCAGGGCTACCGCGACCGAGGGATGGGTGCGGATGTTGTTGAGCTGGGCGATCACGTTCTCGCGCACCATGCCATCGATGCGGTCCTTTTCGGTGGCATGCGGACGGGATTCGTTGATCATGCGGGCGGCGTCGGTATGGTGCAGCCAGTTGCGCACGGCCGGCATGTGGTCCAGGCAGGCACAGGTGGCCACGGCGGTCATGGCGCCGCAGTCGGAGTGGCCGCAGATGACGATGTCGGACACCTTCAGCTGCGCCACCGCGTATTCCACCGTGGCGCTCACGCCGCCCGGCTCGGGGCCGAAGGACGGCACGATGTTGCCGGCGTTGCGGATGACGAACAGGTCGCCCGGTTCGCGCTGGGTGACCAGCTCCGGCACCATGCGGCTATCCGAACAGGAGATGAACAGGGCCTTGGGTGTCTGACCGGTAGCCAGGCTCTTGAACAGCTCTTTGCGGGAAGGGAAAACGTCCTGCTGGAACCGCAGGAAGCCATTGATGATGTCACGCATGGTGGAAATGCCTCGGTCTGGATGATCAACAGCCGGCATTATCGCCCGGAATCGCAAAGACCGCCCCGGCATGTCGGCCATGGAGGGCAGCACGTCCATTGCGGGGCTACATGCCTTTTTCATCGCCTCAAAAATCGTCGGATTTCTAGAGACCGGCCTATTCCCGCTCAATAAGCTTCCCCTTTCGACAATCCGGCCGTCTTCTCGACGACCGCTCGAAACGGCCTGCTGGCTGCGCTTTCCGGGCCATACCGGGCCATACCGGGCAAATCCGGAATACAAGCGGCGCACCTCAGGTCGCCATTCTCAACCATTCCGCGAAAGACAATCATGATCAGCAATTCTCACCGGGCCCTGCTCGCAGTGGCCGCCCTGGCGCTTCTCGGCGGTTGCGCCACCGAGACCTCGCGCAGCCTGCCGGTGGCCCAGGTGGCCAGCGCCGGCCAGGCCTATCAGGGTCCTCGCAGCCCTATCGCAGTAGGCAGGTTCGACAACCGTTCCAGCTACCTGCGCGGGGTATTTAACGATGGCGTGGACCGACTGGGTGGCCAGGCCAAGACCATCCTGATCGCGCACCTGCAGCAGAGCAACCGCTTCGCCGTGATGGACCGCGACAACCTGGCCGAACTGAGCCAGGAAGCGCAATTCAACGGCCGCGCCCAGGCGCTGCGCGGCGCCAGCTACGTGATCACCGGCGATGTCACCGAATTCGGCCGGCGTGAAACCGGCGACCGCCATCTGTTCGGCATCCTCGGGCGCGGCAAGTCGCAGCTGGCCTATGCCAAGGTGACGCTGAACATCGTCGAGGTCTCCAGCGCGCAGGTGGTCCACGCGGTGCAGGGGGCCGGCGAGATGAGCCTGGACAATCGCGAAATCATCGGCTTCGGCGGCACCGCCAGCTATGACGCCACGCTCACCGGCAAGGTACTGGACCTGGCCATCCGCGAAGCGGTGCAAAAACTGGTGGCCGGTATCGATGGCGGCAACTGGAAACCCTGATCCCCTTTGCGAAAGAACCGATCATGCACCGCAAACCCCTCCTCTGCCTCCTGCTCGGCCTGGTCCTGAGCGGCTGCGCCGGTCGCCCGCCGCAGTCCCTCTACGGCTGGGGCAACTACCAGGACCAGCTCTACGAACACTTCAAGGGCGACGGCAGCAGCGCGTCGGAGCAGCTCACAGCCCTGGAAGAGAACCTGCAAAAACTGCGCGCCGACGGACAGGCGATACCGCCCGGTTACCACGCCCATCTGGGCATGCTGTACGCCACCCTCGGCAAGGAAGACCAGATGATCGAGCAGTGGCGCATCGAGCAGCGCCTGTTTCCCGAATCGTCCGCCTACCTCGACTTTCTGATGCGCAACTACCCCCGAGGAGCCACCAAATGATCTCCCGCCTGTCCCTCCGCAGCCTGCTGCTGCCGCTGTTGCTGGCCGTGCTCTCCGGCTGCGCCACGCAGCGCGCGCCCCATGACTACACCGCCTACAAGGCGGCCCGCCCGGCCTCCATTCTGGTGCTCCCGCCACTGAACGCGTCGACCGAGGTGATCGCTCCGGCCGGCATGCTGGCCCAGGCGACCCGACCGCTGTCGGAATCCGGCTATTACGTGATCCCGGTCTCGCTGGCCGCCGAGACCTTCCGCCAGAACGGGCTGAGCAACGCCGCCGACATCCACGAGTTGCCGGCCCGGCAGTTGCACCAGATCTTCGGTGCCGACGCCGCGCTGTACATGAGCATCAAGGACTACGGCACCGCCTACCAGGTGGTGCAGAGCGAAACCGTGGTGGCCGCCGATGCCAAGCTGGTGGATCTGCGCAGCGGCATGCTGCTGTGGGAGGGTTCGGCGCGGGCCTCCAGCCGCGAGCAGCAGCAGAATTCCGGCGGCGGGCTGGTGGGCATCCTGCTTTCGGCAGTGATCAACCAGATCATCAGTACCAGCACCGATGCCAGCTACAAGATCGCCGGCATCACCAGCCATCGGCTGCTGTCGGCGGGTGTGCAGAATGGCCTGCTGTATGGCCCGCGTTCGCCGCAATACCAGAAGGACTGAAGCGCGGCACCTTGCGCGCCGTGGCGCTGCAGCCAACATGAGGAACAAAAAGCCGCAGCGGCGTGAATGAACAGGCCCTAAACACGTCGCTGCGGTTTTTTCTTGCGCCCGGCACTGCAGGGCGAGCCCTCGGGTCCAGCTAGACCGCGGCCAGCTGGTACTTGCGGATCTTGTCGTAGAGCGTCTTGCGGGGAATCCCCAATCGTTCGGCGGCCACCGCCACACTGCCCTCGCTATCCTTCAGGGCGGCGGCGATGAGGCCGGCTTCGAACTGTTCCACCTGCTCCGGCAAGGGGGACGCCGGCAGGTCGCCGGCGCGCGTACCGAGGCCGGCGATCTGCTCCACGCCCAGCACCCAGCGGTCGGCGAAATTGCGCAGCTCGCGCACGTTGCCGGGCCAGTCGCGCTGCTGCCACTGCTGCATCTGCGCTGCCGTCCAGGGTGGCGACTCGCGCCGGTAACGCACCGCCGCCGCCTGGCAGAAATGCGCCAGCAGCAGCGGGATGTCACTGCTGCGCTGGTTCAGCGCCGGCAGGTCGATGGAGACTACGCCGATGCGGTAATACAGGTCTTCGCGGAACTGGCCCTCGCCAGCCAGCTTCAGCAGGTCGGCCTTGCTGGCGGCAATCACGCGGCAATCGATGGCGACCGACTCGTTGCCGCCCAGGCGCTCCAGGCGCCGCTCCTGCAACACGCGCAGCAGCTTGACCTGCAAGGCCAGCGGCATGCTTTCGATTTCGTCGAGGAAGATCGTGCCGCCGTCGGCATATTCCAGCTTGCCGATGCGACGCTTTTGCGCGCCGGTGAAGGCGCCGGCTTCGTGGCCGAAGATTTCGCTCTCGAACACGGTTTCCGGCAAGGCGCCGCAATTGAGGGCCACGAACGGCCCCTTGCGGCCGCTGGCAGCATGCAGCTGGCGCGCCACGACTTCCTTGCCGGTGCCGGTCTGGCCGTTGATCAGGACATCGACGTCGGCCGGCCCCAGGCTGCGGATGAGCGTGCGCACGCGTTCGATGGCAGGCGACTGGCCGACCAGCGGTGGCAGTTCCGGGTCATGCGCCCAGGCTTCGCGCAGGCGGCGGTTTTCCAGCACCAGGCTGCGCTTTTCCTGGGCGCGCAGGGCGATCTCCAGCAGGCCGTCCGAACTGAAGGGTTTTTCGACGAAGTCATAGGCTCCGGCACGCATGGCCTCCACCGCCATGCCGACATCGCCATGGCCGGTGACCACGATCACCGGCAGGTCGGGGTCGATGGCCACCACATGCGCCAGCACCTGCAGGCCGGACCAGCCCGGCAGGCGCACATCGGTCACCAGTACGCCGGCAAAGTCACGGGTCAGCAAAGGCAGGGCCTGCTCGGCGCTGGCGCAGGCGGTCACCGTAAAACCCTCCAGTTCCAGCGCCTGGGCGGTGGCGTGGCGCACGGCCTGCTCGTCCTCGATCAGGATGGCGCTCTGGGCGCCGCTTGGTCTGTCCATCAAATCTCCGTCTTCAACAGGGGCAGTCGCACCACGAATTCGGCGCCGCCTTGTTCATGATTATGCGCGCTCAAGTGACCATTCATGGCTTGCACGATCGATGAGGAAATCGCCAGTCCCAGCCCCAGGCCCTTGCTGGAAGACTTGGTGGTAAAGAAGGGTTCGAACAGGTGCGGGGCCACCTCGTCGGCGATGCCGGTGCCGGAATCGCGGATGCGCAGCACCGCCTGGCGCTGGCCGTGATCGACCTCCAGCAGCACGCAGACGCATTTGCGCGGCGCCTCTTCGACGGCATCCAGGGCATTGCGCAAGAGATTGATCAGGACCTGCTCGGTGCGCACCACGTCGCCGGTGACGTGGACGGCTTCGCGCAGTTCGATGCGCACCTCGACGCCCTGCTTCTCGAAGTCGCCCGACAGCAGCAGCACCGAGGCCTCGATGGCCTGGCGCAGATCGACCGCCACCGGCGCATCGCCGCTCTTGCGCGCAAAGCCCTTCAACTGGCCGATGATGCGACCCATGTGGGCGCTGGCGCTGCTGATGTGTTGCAGGTTTTCCGCCACCTGGGCCTGCTGGCCACGGGCCAGGAACTTCACCGAATTGTCGGCAAAGGCGCGGATCGCCGCCAGCGGCTGGTTCAGCTCGTGCGTGACGCCAGCGGCCATCTGGCCCAGCATGGCCAGCTTGCCGGCCTGGACCAGCTCGTCCTGGGTGCTGCGCAAGAGGCTTTCGGTCTGCTGCAGCTTGGCGTACTTGGTGGCGATGGCCTGGTTGGCGGCGGTCAGTTCTTCGGTGCGCTGGGCGATGCGCTGGTCCAGTTCCTCGGCGGCGCGACGCAGGGCATCGCGGGACTCCAGCCGCTCCTGCAGGCGGCGCCGGTGCTGGTACCAGGCCAGCAGCGAAATGGCCAGCGCCAGCATGAACAGGGCGGCGGCCATGGTGGAGAGCATGGCCGTGCGCTGCATGCGCGCCTGCGAAGGGAACAGCATCAGCTGCCAGCCCAGCCGCCCCACCGTGCGCGAGACGTGGGTGCCGAAGCCGCGCTGCAGGGCCGGTGGCAGCGCCGTCACCGGGGTGATGGGCAGGTCCGCATATTGGTGGGTGCCGGCCAGCTCCTGCTGCACCGGCGCGCTCAGGGCCTGCAGGCTGTGGTATTTCCATTCCGGCCGATTGGAGAGGAAGACCACGCCGCCGGCATCGGTCAGCGTGATCGGATCGCTGCTGCTGCGCCAGGTATGTTCGAATTCGGCCAGGTCCACCTTGACCACCATGACGCCGATGGGCAGGTCACCCTCGGCCTGGTCCTGGCGCCGGTAGATCGGTTGCGCGATGAAATAGCCCGGCTCGCTGGAGATGTTACCGATGCCGTAGAAGCGCCCTGCCCGCCCCTGTACCGCCTCGCGGAAATAAGGGCGAAAGCCGAAGTCGCGCCCGACGAAGCTGAATTCATCGTCCCAGTTGCTGGAAGCCAGCGTCAGTCCACGGCGGTCCAGCATGAAGATATTGACTGCCCGGGATTGCTGCTGGATGGTCTTGAAGGCGCGGTTCAGACGATCCACCGCCAGGGCGTCCTCGGGATGCTGCAAGACCTGGCGCACATCGCTCTGGAAGCCCAGGGCGAAGGGCAAGGCCTCGTACTTCTGCAGGATCGATTCCAGGTCCAGCGCGGCGATCTGCAACTGCGCCGCGCCCATGTTGCGCTGATCCATCTCGGCTTTGCGCAGGGCCACGCGATAGGTGATCCCGCACACCAGCAGCGTGGTGGCGAGGAACAGGATCAGGATCAGCAGATTGCGTCTGGCTCGCATGCGTTCGGAGAAATCGGTCGGGAGCGATAAAAGCAGCGCGGCGCCCGCTGGGCGCCGCGTTGAAGACCACATGATAACGCGACAGCCGTTGGCTGCCGCGTGTCCAGCTGGATCAGGCCGGCTTGTGCAGCTTGCCGGTCTCGTCGACGGCGTCGTGCTGGTCCGGATTCATGGCGACATCCCCCTTGAGGTGGCCGTGGCGTTGCGGGTCGGGCATGCGCAGGCTGATGATCAGGGCCACCAGACACAGGGCGCTGACATACCAGTAGAAGGCCGATTCGACACCGGCCGACTTCAGCGACAGCGCCACGAACTCGGCCGAACCGCCGAAGATGGCGTTACCCACCGCATAGGACAGGCCCACGCCCAGGGCGCGCACTTCGGGCGGGAACATCTCGGCCTTGATCAGGCCGCTGATGGAGGTGTAGAAACTGACGATGGTCAGGGCCAGGATGGCCAGCGCCATGGCCACACCCGGGCTGCTCACGTCCTTCAGGAAGTGCAGGATGGGGAAGGTGCCGACCATGCCGAAGAAAGCGAAGCAGAGCATGGAATTGCGACGGCCGATCTTGTCCGAGATGGCGCCGAAGATCGGTTGCAGGATCATGTAGACGAACAGTGCGCCGGTCATGACGCCGTTGGCGACCTTGGGGTCCATGCCGGCGGTGTTGACCAGGTATTTCTGCATGTAGGTGGTGAAGGTGTAGAACATCAGCGACCCACCGGCGGTGAAGCCGACCACGTTCAGGAAGGCGCGCTTGTGCTGCAGCAAGCCCTTCAAGGTGCCGGCATCCTTCTTCTTGCGGGCACCGGCTGACGAGGTCTCGGCCAGCGAGCTACGCAGGTACATCGCCACCAGCGCACCGACCGCGCCCAGCACGAAGGGCACGCGCCAGCCCCAGGCCATCAGCTCGGCCTTGGTCAGCCATTGCTGCATGCCGAACAGCACCAGCACCGCCAGCAACTGGCCGCCGATCAGGGTCACGTACTGGAAGGAGGCGAAGAAGCCGCGACGACCATTGGGCGCCACTTCACTCATGTAGGTAGCCGAGGTGCCGTATTCACCGCCCACCGACAGGCCCTGGAACAGGCGTGCCAGCAGCAGCAGGGCCGGGGCCCAGGCGCCGATGGTGGCGTAGGTCGGCATCACGGCCACGGCCAGCGAGCCGCCGCACATCATCAGCACCGAGATCAGCATGGAGGTCTTGCGGCCATGCTTGTCGGCGATGCGGCCGAACAGCCAGCCGCCGATGGGACGCATCAGGAAGCCGGCGGCGAACACGCCCGCCGTGTTGAGCAACTGGCTGGTGGCGTCGCCCTTGGGGAAGAAGGCCGGGGCGAAGTAGATCGCGCAGAAGGAATAGACATAGAAGTCGAACCATTCGACCAGGTTGCCCGAGGATGCGCCGAGGATGGCGAAGATGCGCTTGCGGTACTCTGCCGCGCTCAGTTTGACGTTGTCGCTCATGGATATCTCCTGTGTGGGCCGCTCCTTCCGGCGCTGGCGCGTCGGTCGTGCGGCGGGTCATCTTGCTTTTGGTGGAACTGGAACAAGGCAATCAGGAGAGCGACGCAAGCAGCCGTCAGGGTGTGGACGATGCTGGCCCGCATCAGAGGTCTGTCTCCGTTTTTGCTTTTGTTTTGCGGCTCTTATTGCAGACTTCGTGCCAACATCCAGGCAAGACCCCGAAAATTTATAAGTCATTGATTTAATTTAATTTTCATTTCCAGGACAGGGAAAAACGCGCAGAAGTCCGGGCGGATTCCCGGAATGCTGCCGCGCCGCATGTCCGGGAATCCATCCAGACCACCCGCCGGCACGGGACGAAAAAAAGCGGCGCATGTCTGTTCGACATGCGCCGCTTTCGCGGTCTTGCGCTTGAATCAATGCGCCATCAATGTGCCATCAACGCGCTATCAACGCTCCGACAGCGCATCCATGACGCACAGGGCGGTCATGTTGATGATGCGGCGGACGGTGGCCGACGGCGTCAGGATATGCACCGGCTTGGCACAACCCAGCAGGATGGGGCCGATTGCCACACCGTTGCCCGATGCGGTCTTGAGCAGGTTGTAGGCGATGTTGGCGGCATCGATGTTGGGCATGACCAGCAGGTTGGCGTCACCCTTCAACGGCGAATCCGGAATCACTGCATGCAGCAGCTTGGATTCGAGCGCGGTGTCGCCGTGCATTTCGCCATCCACTTCCAGGTCCGGTGCAATCTCGCGCAGGATGCCCAGCGCTTCGCGCATCTTGCGGGCCGATTCGCTGTTGCTGGAACCGAAGTTCGAGTGCGACAGCAGGGCGGCACGCGGGTGCAGGCCGAAGCGACGCATTTCCTCGGCGGCCAGCATGGTGATCTCGGCCAGCTCGCGGGCGTTGGGGTTTTCGTTGACGTGGGTGTCCACCATCACCAGCTGGCGATTGGGCAGGATCACCGCATTCATCGCGGCATAGACATTGACACCTTCGCGCTTGCCCAGGACCTGGTCGATGTAGTGCAGGTGCAGCTGGGTGGTGCCGTAGGTGCCGCAGATCATGCCGTCGGCATCGCCCTTGTGGATCGCCATGGAGCCGATCAGGGTGTGGCGGCGACGCATTTCCAGCTTGGCGTACTGCTCGGTGACGCCCTTGCGACGGGACATTTCCAGGAAGGTCTGCCAGTAGTCGCGGTAGCGGTTGTCGAAGTTGGGGTTGATGACCTCGAAGTCGGTGCCGGGGCGCAGGCGCAGGCCGAACTTCTTGATGCGCTGTTCCAGCACTTCCGGACGGCCCACCAGGATGGGCTTGGCCAGGTTTTCATCGACGATCACCTGCACCGCGCGCAGCACGCGCTCTTCTTCACCTTCGGCGTAGACGATGCGCTTGTTGGCTTCGGCGGCCTTCTTGGCGACCTGGAAGATCGGGCGCATGAAGGTGCCGCTGTGGTAGACGAACTGTTCCAGCTTCTCGATGTAGGCGTCCATGTCCTGGATCGGACGGGCGGCCACGCCGGAGCTTTCGGCGGCACGCGCCACGGCCGGCGCGATCTTGATCATCAGGCGCGGGTCGAAGGGCTTGGGAATGATGTATTCCGGGCCGAAGGACAGGTTGGCGATGCCATAGGTGGCGGCCACGATATCGGACTGCTCGGCCTGGGCCAGCTCGGCGATGGCGTGGACGGTGGCGATCTCCATCTCGCGGGTGATGGTGGTGGCGCCCGAATCGAGCGCACCACGGAAGATGTAGGGGAAGCACAGGACGTTGTTGACCTGGTTCGGATAGTCCGAACGGCCGGTGGCGATGATGGCGTCGTCGCGCACGGCCATGACTTCCTCGGGCAGGATTTCCGGGGTCGGGTTGGCCAGGGCCAGCACCAGCGGACGGGCCGCCATCTGCTTGACCATCTCGGGCTTCAGCACGCCTGCGGCCGACAGGCCCAGGAAGATGTCGGCCTCGGGGATCACTTCGGCCAGGGTGCGCGCCTCGGTATCGCGGGCGAAGCGTTCCTTGTCCGGGTCCATCAGTTCCTTGCGACCCTTGTAGACCACGCCGGCCAGGTCGGTGACGTAGATGTTCTCGATCGGGAAGCCGAGGTCGACGATCAGGTCCAGGCAGGCCAGCGCTGCCGCGCCCGCGCCGGAGACCACCAGCTTGACGTTCTTGATGTCCTTGCCGACCACTTTCAGGCCATTCAGGATGGCGGCGCCGACGATGATGGCGGTGCCGTGCTGGTCATCGTGGAAGACCGGGATCTTCATCTTCTCGCGCAGCTTGCGCTCGATGTAGAAGCACTCGGGAGCCTTGATGTCTTCCAGGTTGATGCCGCCGAAAGTCGGCTCCAGGGCCGCGATGACGTCGATCAGCTTGTCCGGGTCGGTTTCGTTGATTTCGATGTCGAAGACGTCGATGCCGGCGAACTTCTTGAACAGCACGCCCTTGCCTTCCATCACCGGCTTGGAGGCCAGCGCACCGATGTTGCCCAGGCCCAGCACGGCGGTGCCGTTGCTGATGACGGCCACCAGGTTGCCACGGGCGGTGTAGCGGAAGGCGTTGAGCGGGTCGGCCACGATTTCTTCGCAGGCCGCGGCCACGCCGGGAGAATACGCGAGGGAGAGATCACGCTGGTTGGTCAGCAGCTTGGTGGGCGTGACCGCGATCTTGCCCGGGGTCGGAAACTCGTGGTAATCCAGCGCTGCCTGACGAAGTTGCTGACGCACTTCTTCTTTCTTACTGATCATCGAATCCATAACTCTGTATTCTCTAGTTGACTTGCGAAGGGGGTCGATTCTAGCAGAGGTCGGCCCTCAATCATAGGCCGACGGCCTTATGCTGCTCCGCGCAAAGCCTTTTCGGGACTGGCTTTGCGGCGTTTCACCCATGGCACATGATGCGCGCGAACATGGGCTTTCAGCGGGCAGATGACGTCCGGTTACCGTGTGATGTGCGCATTTGCGTACAGCGCCATCAGCGCCATCAGCGCGCCCGACAGGCTGCCACCGCCCTCGCATGGCTGGTATTGGGGAAAACCCCTAGACAGCGGCCGATACCGCCACGGCGCCCGCCAGCCGGCCGCGCAGCCGGTTTGCGCTGCATCGCAGCAAAGCTGCTGGCAGCCGGAGATTGTGCGCCAGCGGCGACGAGGGATTGGTTACAATCGCGCCATGCTTTCCGAATTCGAACTCATTGCGCGCTATTTCAGCCGCCCACCCGCGCCCGACAGCCGCACGGCGCTCGGCGTGGGGGACGACTGCGCGCTGATGACACCGGCACCGGGCATGCAACTGGCCATTTCCAGCGACATGCTGGTCGCCGGTCGCCATTTCTTCCCCGATGCCGATCCCACCATGCTGGGCCACAAGTGCCTGGCCGTGAACCTGTCCGACCTGGCCGCCATGGGTGCGCAGCCGATCGCCTTCACGCTGGCGCTGGCCCTGCCGGAAGCCCGCGCCGAATGGCTGGCCCCATTTTCCCAGGGCATGCTGGCGCTGGCAGACGCACATGGCTGCGAACTGATCGGCGGCGACACCACCAAGGGGCCGCTGACCATCAGCATCACCGTGTTCGGCGAAGTGCCGCCGCACAAGGCGCTGCGCCGCGACGCCGCGCGCGTCGGTGACGATATCTGGGTCTCCGGCAGCCTGGGCGATGCGCGCCTGGCACTGGCCGGCTATCGCCGCGAATTCAGCGAAGACCTGGCCGTCAATGCGGAAGAACTGGCCCTAGCCGCGCCCCGCATGCATGCACCCACGCCACGCGTGGCACTGGGCCTGGCCCTGCGCGGCATCGCCCACGCCGCCATCGATATCTCGGATGGTCTGGCTGGCGACCTCGGCCACATCCTGACGCGCTCCCGCGTCGGCGCGACGCTGGACGTGGACGCCCTGCCGCCCGGCCCGGCGCTGCAGCAGCGCGAGCTGCACCTGCGCCGCCGCTTCACGCTTTCCGGTGGTGACGATTACGAACTCTGCTTCACCGCTCCGGTACGCCAGCGCGACGCCGTCTACAAGGCCGCCCAGGCCGCCGGCACGCCGGTCACCCGCATCGGCAGCATCGATGCTGCCCTCGGCCTGCGCCTGCTGGATGCGGCAGGCGAACCCCTGCAGGACACGCCGGATTCCTTCGACCATTTCCGTTCATGAACCAAGCTGCCACGCCCTTCCCCCCGCCGCCCCCACCCGCCCCCAAGAAACGCAAAGCGACCGCGCATTTCATGCTGGCCCACCCGGCCCACTGGATTGCCCAGGGTTTCGGCAGCGGCCTCTCGCCCATCATGCCGGGTACCGCCGGCACGCTGTTCGCCTGGCTCTCCTTTGCGGTGCTCTCGACGCGCTGGCCGCATGTCTTCACGGCCAGCAACTGGCTGGCCATCATCGTGGCCGGCTTCATCATCGGTATCTGGGCCTGCCATCGCACCGGCCAGGCGCTGAACTCGCCTGACGACGGCAGCATGGTGTGGGACGAGATCATCGCCTTCTGGCTGGTGCTGGTACTGGTGACGCCGGCCAGCCTGAAGACGCAGTTCGCGGCCTTCGTGGTGTTCCGCTTCTTCGACATGGTCAAGCCGCCGCCGATCGCCTGGTTCGACCGCCGCTTCAAGGGCGGCTTCGGCGTGATGTGGGACGACATCCTGGCCGCCTTCTATACCCTGCTGGTCTTTGCGTTCTGGCGCGCCTACTGGTAAGTGAACAATCAGCGCTTGTCCGATACAACAAGGGCCGACATCGGAGTATGCTAGTTCGCGCAAGTTGATCAACCGACCGTGGTCCGCCCCGCACGACGGGCCGAGACTGCGGCACAGCCGAGGATGACACTCATGGACAGCACGATAGACCTAGCCACCCGCGTGGGCCAGACTCTCAAAGCCAAGGGCCTGCTGCTCGCCACTGCAGAATCGTGTACCGGCGGCGGCATTGCCCACGCCATCACGGAGATCGCCGGATCGTCGGAATGGTTCGACTGCGGTTTCGTCACCTATTCGAACGCTTCCAAGAATGAACTGCTGGACATTTCCGAAGCCCTGATCGCCCAGCATGGCGCCGTCAGCGAGGAGATCGCCGGCGCCATGGCCGAGGGCGCGGTGGCCAACAGCAGTTCGGACCTGGCCGTCTCCACCACCGGCATCGCCGGCCCCGGTGGCGCGGTGCCGGGCAAGCCGGTGGGTACCGTCTGCTTCGGCTGGCGGGTGGGCGACAAGACCTATACCGAGCGCCTGGTCTTCAAGGGCGACCGCCAGCAGGTGCGCGCGCAGACGGTGGACCATGCGCTGAAGGGCTTGCTCAAGTTGCTGGCAGACTGAATGCGGTCGGACTGAATTCAGCCCCATCAAGACAAAGGCGGCACTCCAACGGAGTCGCCGCCTTTTTCATTGCACCGTCGCTTCAGGATCAGCGGAAGCGGTTGATCGCATCACGCGTTTCAATGGCCACGCGGCGCGCGGCCGCGGCGAAGTCTTCACCTTCCTGCGGCTTGGCGTACAGGATGGCGCGCGAGGAATTGATCATCATGCCGGTGCCGGCGGCGGTCCTGCCGGATTTCACGGTGGCTTCGACGTCCCCGCCCTGGGCGCCCACGCCCGGGACCAGCAGCGGCATGTCACCGATGATGGCGCGCACCTGCGCCAGCTCGTGCGGGAAGGTCGCGCCTACCACCAGGCCGCACTGGCCATTAGTATTCCACTTCTCGGCCACCAGGCGCGCCACGTGCTGGTACAGCGGCTTGCCATCGACTTCCAGGAACTGCAGGTCCGAACCACCGGCGTTGGAGGTGCGGCACAGCACGATCACGCCGCGATCCTTCCACTCCAGGTAGGGCGAGACCGAGTCCCAGCCCATGTAGGGGCTGACGGTGACGACATCGGCGTCATAGCGCTCGAAGGCTTCGCGGGCGTATTGTTCGGCAGTAGCGCCGATATCGCCGCGCTTGGCATCCAACACCAGGGGAATCTCTGGATAATGGCTGCGCAGGTAGGCGCAGATGCGCTCCAGCTGTTCTTCCGCGCCCAGCGCGGCGAAATAGGCGATCTGCGGCTTGAAGGCGCAGGCGGCCTCGGCGGTGGCATCGATGATGGCGCGACAGAATTCGAAGATCGCGTCCGGGCGGCCTTGCAGCTCGGCCGGGAATTTCTTGAGGTCGGGGTCCAGGCCCACGCACAGCAGGGAATTGCGCGAAGTCCATGCTGCATTAAGTTTCTGGATGAATGTCACGGTGGTGCCTTTAGCTGAAAGATGCGCTATTGTAGCGCGCCGGCATGGCCCGATCTCCATATTTGACTGATGTTCAGCGGTTTTCCCGGAACATCGGGCACTTGGCGTGGATTTTCCGGTCCCATGCGCTCTCATTGCTTCACTTTTGCTACGAGGAAAGACAACATGAAAAAACTCTTCGCCTGGCTGGCCGTCGCCATGACGGCACTGACCCTCTCCGGCTGCGGCTACAACGAGTTCCAGGCCAAGGACGAGGCCACCAAGGCCGCGTGGGGCGAAGTGGTCAACCAGTACCAGCGCCGCGCCGACCTGATCCCCAACCTGGTCAACACCGTCAAGGGCTACGCCTCGCACGAGAAGGACACGCTGGAAGCCGTCACCCGCGCCCGCGCCGCTGCCACCAGCTTCCAGATCACGCCGGAGGTGCTCAACGATCCGCAGGCCTTCGCCAAGTTCCAGCAGGTGCAGGGCGAGCTGTCCTCGGCGCTGTCGCGCCTGATGGTGGTGTCGGAGAACTACCCGCAACTGAAGGCCGACGCCAGCTTCCGCGACCTGCAATCGCAACTGGAGGGCACCGAGAACCGCATCACCGTAGCCCGCCAGCGCTATATCGCGGCGGTCAAGGACTACAACATCCTGGCGCGCAGCTTCCCCACCAACATCACCGCCAAGCTGTTCAGCTATGAAGTCAAGCCGTCCTTCACGGTGGATAACGAAAAAGCCATCTCCACCGCCCCTGCGGTCAACTTCGGCAAGTAATCTGCCCACCCCGGTCCGCCCATGCGCAAGCTGCTCATCACCTGCTGGCTGTTGATCCTCCTGCCCCTGGCTGGTCTGGCCCGGGCCGATGACGGCCTGGTGGCCGTGCCGCCCTTGTCGTCCCACGTCATCGACCAGATCCACCTGCTGCAGCCGCAACAGCAACAGGCCCTGGAAGGCGTGCTGGCCGAGATCGAGCAGCGCACCGGCAGCCAGATTGCGGTACTGCTGATGTCCTCCACCGCGCCGGAAGCCATCGAGCAATACAGCATCCGCGTGGCCGATGCCTGGCAACTCGGCCGCAAGGGCGTGGATGACGGTGTGCTGCTCATCGTCGCCCGCGACAATCCCAAGTCGCTGCGGCGCCTGCGCATCGAAGCCGGACGCGGCGTGCAGGGCAGCCTCACCGATGCCCAATCCAAGCGCATCCTGGAAGACGTGATCGCACCGCATTTCCGCCAGAACGATTTCTACGGCGGCCTGGCCGCCGGCGTGACCGCCATCACCACCTTGCTGGAACAGGAAAAACTGCCCGCCGCTCAGCGCCACACCGGGCCTGTGCAGACCGATGACGGTGGTGGCTGGTTGACGCTGATGGTGATCTTGCTGTTCCTGGTGGTGTTCTTTGCCATGCTGCTGAAGTCGCGCCGCGGCGCCCGCAACACACTGGACAACAACGACTGGGGCCGAGGCCGGGGACGCGCCACCACGGCTGGCGTCATCATCGGCAGCATCCTCGACGAAGCGGCACGCCAGGCCGCCGCCGGACGCGGCTGGCCGCGCTCGGGAGGTGGCGGTGGTGGTGGCTTTGGCGGCTCCTCCGGCGGGGGCGGGTTCTCCGGCGGTGGTGGCAGCTTCGATGGTGGCGGCGCTTCAGGAGACTGGTGACATGCCTCACAACACCCCATCCCCTTCCCTGCCGGTGCGCCTGCTGCGTCATCTGCGCAGCACCCGTACCACGGCGCGGCGTGCCTTCCCCTCGACCACGCTCAAGGCCATCCAGGCCAGCATCGGCGAAGGAGAGCAACGGCACCGGGGGCAGGTCCGCGTGATTGTCGAAGCGGCATTGTCACCGGGCGCCGTGCGACGCGGCGAAAGCGCCAGGCAGCGCGCCCACGAACTGTTTTCGCACTACCGCATCTGGGATACCGAAGAAAACTGCGGCGTGCTGGTCTACATCAACCTGGCCGACCGCAAGGTGGAAATCGTCGCCGATCGCGGCATCAATCGGCATGTCACCCGCGAGCAGTGGCAAGAGGTGTGCCGCCTGATGACGGCGGGTTATGCCAGGGGTGATTACGAAGCCAGTACCCTGCAAGCGCTGGCCACCCTGCATGCGCTGCTACAGACGGCAATGCCGCGCCAGGATGACGACCGCGACCACAACGAACTCTCCGACAAACCCCTGCTGCTGTAGACAAGCGGCGTTGGGGCTGACGCCTCAGCCGTTCTCGTACACCCACTGCAGCAAGGCATCCTGCGCCCTCTGACCGTTGGGCGCCGCAGGATGGTTGATCAGGAACACCACCACATAGGTCTTGCCCGAGGCCGCCTGCACGTAGCCGGCGATCGAGCGCACGTCGTTCAGCGTACCGGTCTTGATGTGGGCCTGGCCGGCCACGCTCTGCGTCTTCAGACGACGACGCATAGTGCCGTCATAGCCCACCAGCGGCAGCGAGGAAACGAACTCCGGCATCAGCGGCGAGCGGTAGGCCTGCACCAGCACACTGGCCAGCAGTGCGGGCGTGACCCGTTCCACCCGCGACAGGCCGGCACCGTTCTCGATGGCCAGTCCATTGGTATCGATGCCCTTGTCGTTGAGCCAGCCGCGCACGACGCGTGCGGCATTGACCGTGTCGCCCGGCTGCCCGGTCATCTCGGCGCCCAGCGTGAGCAGCACCTGGCGCGCCATCACGTTGTTGCTGTACTTGTTGATGTCGCGGATGACTTCCGGTAGCGCCGGCGATTGCACCTCCACCATCAGCCGCGCCGAGGGCGTGACCACTCCGTTGACCACGCGCCCGGAAAAACTGCCCCCCATCTCGGCCCACATCTGGACAAAACTGGCGCCGACATACTGCGCATTGTTCATGCGGTAGGGGTGCACGTACCACACCCGCGGCCCGCAATCGGCAGCGTAGGTGCCACCGAAGCTGGCACCATTGATGTCGTTGTTGAGCATCAGCTTGCCCTGCCAGTCACCGCAAGGCTCCTGCGACAGGCGCGGGGGAGCGATGGTGAAACCGGCCATGGGCGGGTCCATGCTGACATTGACCACTCCGGCGGCGGCATCCGGCTCGAAGCGGAAGGCCTGGGTGCGGTAATTCAGCAACAAAGCGTCGGGGCCGGCGTTGTAGGGCTTCTGCGGATCGCCGTCGAACTGCGCCGGGTCATAACTGGACTCGGCGAAATAGCTGCGGTCCAGCACCAGATTGCCGCGGATATCCTTGATGCCGCGCGCCCGCAGCTGGCGCAGGAACAGCCAGAAATTTTCCAGCACCAGCTTGGGATCGCCGCCGCCCTTGAGGATCAGGTCGCCATTGAGTACACCGCCGGCCAGGCTGCCATCGATGTAGGCCTGGGTCTTCCACGTGTAGGTGGGACCCAGCATCTCCAGCGCGGCATCGGTGGTCACCAGCTTCATCACCGAGGCCGGGTTGAAGGGCTGGCCGGTATTGTTGGCGGCCAGCAGGCGCTTGCCGCTCTCGGCATCGACCACCACCACGCCGGTGTTCTGCTGCGGAATATGCGCCACGCGCAGCGCGCCCACCACCGGTGGCGGCAGGCCCTGCGCCAGCGCGGCGGGTCCGGTGGCCAGCAGCGCCACGGCCAGGGAGAGGGAAGACAGGGAACGGTGGCGCAGTGCCAGGCAGGAAAGGCGGAACATGGTCAAGGTATCGGGAGCAAGCAGGCATTATAGGGGATGGGCATGGCCGCTTGAGCCGCGCATGTCGCCGTCAACTGCGGGACATCAGGGCGTCACGCCGCTGTGCGACAATGCCGCTCCAGTGACAATGCGGCATTGCCGGGGGTTCCCCGGCTGCGCCAGATCAAGGCTTGCGCAGGGTGGCGGGTTTCCGGCTTGCCTGGTGCGTATCGGCGGCGTACGCTTGCGCACTGCTTCGTTGGACCCAGCCCTGCCCGATGGCCCAGGGCAGGCAACGGCCCCGCCCGGCCACCTCCGAGCGGAGCGGACAGAAAGAATAACAGCACATCATGTCATCCCGTTTCAGTCGTTCCCGACACGCCAATGGCGACCATGACAGCCAGGGCCGCCGCAATGCCGACCACGTCGATCATCCCGATCACGCCGATCCTGCCGACCACCCAGACGACGGCGAGGCGGCCCGACCGCGCTCGTGGCCGGCCAGGCTGCGCGCGCTGCGCGAGCTGCTGGACCCGGTAATGCTCTATCGCCGGCGTCCGGGGCGCGCCGACGACGTCCCGCCGGAGGCGCTGATCGGCAAGGGCGTGCGCTTCGTGCAGCGCATCTATCGCCTGCGCGTGATCGGCCTGGGTATCGGCTTTTTTTGCGTGGCGGCCGGTTTCCTGCAGCATCCGGTAGCCTGGCCGCTGTGGCTGGGCCTGTTCGCGCATGGTTACGTCTGGCCGCATCTGGCGCGCTACTGGGCCCTGCGAAGCGCCATCCCCTATCGCGCCGAACGTCGCAACCTGATCATCGACGCCGCCGTCGGCGGGTTCTGGATCGCAGCCCTCAACGGCAATCTGGTCCCCAGCGCAGTGATCCTCTCGATGCTGTCGATGGACAATATCGCCGCCGGTGGCCTGCGTCTGTTCATGCGCGGTCTGTATGCCAGCCTGATCGCCTGCGCGCTGGGCTGGTGGCTGCTGGATGCACATTTCCTGCCGCAGTCCGACCTGGCTACCATCCTCGCCTGCCTGCCGATGATGGCGTTGTATCCGCTGGCGCTGGGCAAGTCGACCTACGAGATGTCCAAGAAACTGGCCGAGCGTTCACGCCAGTTCGAGATCGTCAGCCAGACCGATGGTCTCACCCGGCTGTTCAACCGGCGCTACTGGGAAAGCCTGCTCATGGCCGAATTCGCACGGCGCAGCCAGGGCGATGCCGGGCCGCAGCAGGCCTTCCTGCTGTTGCTGGACCTGGACCACTTCAAGAGCATCAACGATACCCATGGCCACCTGATCGGCGACGAAGTGCTGCGCAACTTCGCGCGCCTGCTGCGCGGCGCACTACGTGCAGCTGATCTCATCGGCCGCTACGGAGGCGAGGAATTCGTGGTGATCCTGCGCGACATCACCCAGGACGAAGCGCTGCGGCTGTCGCAGCGCCTGGTCGAGACCGCCCGCGCTGCCGATGACAAAAACAATTTATACGGTTGTACCGTCAGCGCCGGCCTGGTGCCCTTCTCGCGCGACATGGAAGCGCATTTCGTCTGGCTGCAGCGCGCCGACCATGCCATGTACTGTGCCAAGGAAAGCGGACGTGACCGGCTGGTGGTCTGGGAAGCCAGCCTGGCGCGCAGGAACACTGCCGCGTGAGCGCAGACGGATGGGATCGGGAAAGAGGAAAAAGACGATCCGCCAGGGAGAGGAAGACGGACGCAAAAAAGGCCGATGTTTTCGGGGCCGCCACGAGACCACTGTGAAAACATCGACCTAGGGAAATCAAGGCGGGGCGATCGGCAAACTCAACGATAGGCGGATTTCCTGGAAAGTGCCTGCGCCGATGCCCCGGCCATTGCCGCAACGAGCGGCAAAGCGGGCCGCAGAAAGCCCGCTAAATTAGCACTGGCAGTGCCTCCAGTACTAAAAGCGCGAGCAGTGCGCCAAAGACCGCGCCCACTGCCCTCAAACTGGTACGGACCATCCGTGACGCCACCGGGACCTCCCCGCACAACAACAAGCCCGCCAGGGCCATCGGGATGAAGAACATGAGGTTGTTCATGATGAGGTTGGGCATGATGCGTCTCCTGGTCGAGTTTATTGGTCTTGCGCCTGTGCTGCGCGCGTACTCTTGATGGGGCTTGCCACGTCTGGAGTATAGGTCGCCCATAGGGGAAGACAAGGCGTGGTCGCCAACAATCGTTGTTGCACAGCAGCGCAGGTACCCGGCGCAACGTCGCGCCGGGCGGCCCTGACAAGGAGCTGACAGTCAGACCGTCACGTGTTGCACGTGCACAAATTGTCGCCAATATCGGGCGATTTGCCTTGACCCTGTTTTCTGCCCGGGCGTAGAATTCGCCCGTTCTCATTTTCTGGAGTCCCTCTCATGGGCACTTGTTCGGGTGACAGTTGTTGCCGGTTAATTCCGGGTTAAGCCTCAGCAAGGATTTCAGCAGGACTTCTTCCTGTCGTCATCTTGCACAAGGCAGATGACGGCATCTCATGTCGGTAGCGCGCAGCCTGTTTGACGGGTTTCCCCGCGCCCTGGCGACAGCGATATTCCCTCACAACGACAGATCGACGATCGACCGCCACAGACACGGCGGCACAACGCATGCATCACCACGCCTTGCCTGCCCTGCGCAGTGCCTGGATGGCTTTTGCCTGCCGCCTGCCGCATGCATGCCCGCCTGGCTCATCGCCATGCGCGGCCTGCTCTGCTTGCGCCATCAGGCGCCGATGACAGGGGCTCCGCTCAACCAGGCGGAGGCTATGCACATTCCATGAACACGCGAAGACCCAGCGCGCCCTGCCCGTTCGCCCGCGCCCTTGCGGGCGGGGACCGGCCACGGCGCTGATCCGAGGCCGGCAAGTCCAAGCGCTTGCCGGTGCGATGCACATCCTTCGTCCCCGGGACGAAGACCAACAAGAAAAGAAGCACGTCATGAATCTGAACCTGCTGAAAGAAACCTTTGCCAGCTTCATCCGCGCACGCGGCATGGATCGTCACTTCCGCCGCCTGGGCATGGACATGTTCCGCAGCGCCCCGGTCACCCGCGAAGTCCCGCAGACCCTGGCCGAACAACTGAGCGAGGCCTCCCGCAGCGAGGCACAGGCCCTGTTGCAGCGCCTGCAATCGCGCCCGGATGGGCTCACCGAGGCCGAAGCCGACGCCATCCGCGTCCACAGCGGCCCCAATGAAGTCGAACACGAAAAGCCGCTGACCTGGCCAGTCCACCTGTGGCACTGCTACAAGAACCCCTTCAACCTGCTGCTGACCCTGCTGGCGGCGGTGTCCTTCTATACCGAGGACATGAAGGCGGCCATCGTGATTGGCACCATGGTGGTGGTCTCCACGCTGCTGCGCTTCGTCCAGGAAGCCCGCTCCAACACCGCCGCCGACAAGCTCAAGGCCATGGTCAGCAACACCGCCACGGTGATGCGTCACGACCAGGTCGAGGAGATCGCCGCCGAAGCCCAGCGCTACTTCGACGTAACCCTGCATCCGAAGGGCGCGCGGCGCGTCGAAGTACCGATCCGCGACCTGGTGCCGGGCGACATCGTGCTGCTCTCGGCCGGCGACATGATCCCGGCCGACCTGCGCCTGCTGTCGGCCAAGGACCTGTTCGTCAGCCAGGCGGCGATGACCGGTGAATCGCTGCCGGTGGAAAAGTTCGTCACTCCCAGCAACCTCAACACCAGCAGCCCGCTGGAGCTGGACAACCTGTGCTTCATGGGCAGCAACGTGGTCAGTGGTTCGGCCAGCGGCGTGGTCCTGACCACCGGCAAACGCACCTATTTCGGTGCCCTGGCCGAGCGCGTCACCGCCACCGACCGCACACCCACTGCCTTCCAGGCGGGCGTGAACAAGGTCAGTTGGCTGCTGATCCGCTTCATGCTGGTGATGACCCCGGTGGTGTTCTTCATCAACGGTTTCACCAAGGGTGACTGGGTCGAGGCCTTCCTGTTCGGCCTGTCGGTGGCGGTGGGACTGACGCCCGAAATGCTGCCCATGATCGTGACCTCGACCCTGGCCAAGGGCGCGGTGGCGCTGTCGCGCAAGAAGGTGATCGTCAAGCGGCTCGATGCGATCCAGAACTTCGGCGCCATGGACGTACTGTGTACCGACAAGACCGGCACCCTGACCCAGGACAAGATCTTCCTGGAACGCCACACCGACATCCACGGCGAGCCCGATGACGAAGTGCTGCAGTACGCCTACCTCAACAGCTACTACCAGACCGGCCTGAAGAACCTGCTGGACGTGGCCGTGCTGGAACACGCAGAACTGCAGCGCGAGATGTCGATCGCCTCGGCCTATCGCAAGGTCGATGAGATTCCCTTCGACTTCCAGCGCCGCCGCATGTCGGTAGTGGTCTCCGAGCGCGAAGACCACCATGAGCTGATCTGCAAGGGCGCGGTGGAAGAGATCGTCTCGGTCTGCTCGCACGCCCGCGTGAACGGCCAGATCGTACCGCTCACCGCCGAACTGCTGGAGGAAATCCGCGCCACCACCGGCAGCCTCAACGCCGAAGGCCTGCGCGTGGTCGGCGTGGCCGCCCGCGATCTGCCGCCGACCAAGGAGGTCTATAGCCTGGCCGATGAATCGGAGCTGGTCCTGATCGGCTACATCGCCTTCCTCGACCCGCCCAAGGAATCCACCGCACCGGCGCTGGCCGCCCTGCGCGCCCATGGCGTGAAGGTCAAGATCCTCACCGGCGACAACGAACTGGTGACTGCCAAGATCTGCCGCGAGGTCGGGCTGGAGGTCAAGGGCATGCTGCTCGGTTCCTATGTGGAAAAGATGAGCGACGCCGAATTGTCCGAAGCGGTGGAAACCGTGACCGTCTTCGCCAAGCTCTCGCCGGCCCACAAGGAGCGCATCGTGCGCGTGCTGCATGACCGTGGTCACGTGGTCGGTTTCATGGGCGACGGCATCAACGACGCCCCGGCCCTGCGCGCGGCCGACATCGGCATCTCGGTCGATACCGCCGTCGATATCGCCAAGGAAGCGGCCGACCTGATCCTGCTGGAAAAGAGCCTGATGGTGCTCGAAGAAGGCGTGCTGGAAGGCCGCAAGACCTTCGCCAACATGCTCAAGTACATCAAGATGACGGCCAGCTCCAA
The DNA here is from genome assembly GCF_035644555.1 of Herbaspirillum sp. Classification (GTDB taxonomy): domain Bacteria; phylum Pseudomonadota; class Gammaproteobacteria; order Burkholderiales; family Burkholderiaceae_D; genus Herbaspirillum. Next base: position 2,064 of record NZ_DASQOH010000041.1, on the reverse strand, counting down.
CTTCGGCAATGTCTTCTCGGTATTGATCGCCAGTGCCTTCCTGCCCTTCCTGCCGATGCTGCCCCTGCATCTGCTGGTGCAGAACCTGCTGTACGACGTCTCGCAGATCTCGATCCCCTTCGACAACGTCGACAAGGAGTTCCTGGAAAAACCGCAACGCTGGGATGCCGGCGACATCGGCCGCTTCATGGTCTTCTTCGGTCCGATCAGCTCGATCTTCGACATCAGCACCTTCGCACTGATGTGGTTCGTCTTCGGCGCCAGCTCGCCGGAACACCAGACCCTGTTCCAGTCCGGCTGGTTCATCGAAGGCCTGCTCTCGCAGACCCTGATCGTGCACATGATCCGCACCCGTCGCATCCCCTTCTTCCAGAGCCACGCCTCCTGGCCGCTGATGGGAATGACGCTGGTGATCATGGCCATCGGCATCGCCATCCCGATGACGCTGCTGGCGCACTACTTCAAGCTGGAAGCGTTGCCGCTGTCCTACTTCCCGTGGCTGGTGGCGATCCTGGTGGCCTATGCGGTGCTGATCCAGGTGATGAAGGGCTGGTATGCGCGGCGGTATGGCTGGCAATAGGCCAGGTCGCGGCCGGCAAAAAGGCAGTTCAATGAAACTGGTGCCACGCTAAGGTCCACATTCAATTCCACAAAGACGGCGATGCGCGCTTGACGTGCGCATCGCCGTCTTCTTTATTGCACTGTGCTTCGATGGCTTCTGCCACGGCAAAAACACATCATTTATCGAAGCATTTCAACAGACGTCGTGCTGGCGCCATGCAACCATCTGCGCTTTCCCGATCTGGCCCTGCTTGAACCGCATCCGCTTTCCACGGGAAACCATCCCCTCCCGTAGAAAGACTCGCATGCATCGACGCCACATCGGCTGGGCCATCGCCGCCCCTCAGCCACAGCCCCACCGCATCCTGCAATTCTCGTCTGCCCCACGGCGCAGCCTTTCCTGAGCATCCCGCATCAAGCGACGCATGGACCGCGCTGTCCAGCGGCGCAACCAACTGGAGCGCGCTCCTTGCCCGGCTCGACCACGTCGATTACCGGCAGATGGAAGAGCTGCACCGTCTCATGTCCCCTTCCAGAGGAACTGCACGATGACCAACTGTAATTTCTGCCACAAGAAAGGCCTGCTGATCTACCCGGTCCGCTACGCCGTTGCCAGTCCCTATGGCGCGGACGGCGTACCGGGGCTATCCGGCAATTTCCGCATCGAAGACGCGCCCCAGGCCGCAGGCGCCGCCAAGTACACCTATCACATCCGGCACTACGAAGTCGACGAGGCAGGAAATGTCATACGCGCCTTTTCCATTGGTCGTAAATGGGTTTCCAAAGAAAATATTCAGGATCTTCTGGCCCAGTGGAACTATTGGTGCAGTTACATGAATCATGGACCAGCCGAATTACCCAAGCCGCCACTTTTCTTTAAAGAACATGAAAACGCGCTGGAAAGCTTCCTATTCTGCCTTTACGACATTGGCACGCGCGCCCCCGTTGCTTATCGCATCGCATTGATGCCGCACATCTTGATCATGACAGGCTACCGCTTGATGGCGCTATGGACTTGTCGCGATCCGGTCTGGCCACAGGCAGTAAAGGACGTCAGCCTCATTGAACCTGACGACCCCTACGATGAGCCCCGCGGGAATACTCCAATTGGCTGGGGCGACACCGTGCTTGCCACGCAGCGAGGCGATTATCCTGACGATCCGAAAATGGAAATCAAAGATTGGAAAGGCGAAGCTGACCCCGCGCTGAATGCCTTGCTTTGGGCAAAAGATGTACCACCCAAATGTTGACCTTTGCGTGATCCGGATATTTCGAGTAGCGAAAACGAAAAACCCTGCCAGTTGAACGGCATTGGCGCCCCGAAGCCAATGCCGGTTCTTCCAAGTCTGCCCCGTCTCGATTGGAAAATATCGGTACGGCTCAACGACGCGGCAAGCGCACCGTCACCATGGTCTGCACCTGGTCATCGGAGGACATGCTGATGCTGCCGCCATGTGCCTTGACGATCTGCTGGGCAATGAAGAGACCCAGTCCCAGGCCTTC
>NZ_DASQOH010000040.1:0-2725 GCF_035644555.1 Herbaspirillum sp. | reverse complement strand
GGAGCGCATGCTGCAAAGCCTGGGCCAGAAGCACATCCTGGTCCTGCGCAACCACGGCGTGGCAGTGTGCGAGAGCGATATTGAACGCGCCTTCTTCCTGCTGTGGACGGTGCAGCGCGCTGCCGAAATCCAGGTGGCGGGTCGCGCCATGAGCGGCGAAGACCAGCAGTTGCCGGACGGCGTGCGCCAGAAGTGCGCCGACCTGACCCAGCAACTGATCCGCAATGACGGCTTTGCGGTGATCTTCTTCGAGGCCATCGTGCGCAAGATGTTGAAGGGGCATTATCAGGTCGCTTGAGCGGCGACCAGTCCAGCTCCCAGGTATCAAGCGGGTAGAAGAGTTCGACGCCGGCCGGCAACGGCCGGCGTTTTTGCATTCTTAGCCGGTATCCTTGGCCGCCCGCGCGATCAGGGCATTGAGGAAGGCCCGGGCTGCATCGGGCAGGGTGCGCCCGGCCAGGGACTGGATTTCCAGTTGCAGGGTGTTCATGTCCTTGTCGCGGATCGGCAGTGCCACCAGTTGCCCCTCGCGCACCAGCCTGCGGATGGGCAGTGCCGCCGAGAAGCCGATGCCATTGCCCGACATCACGAAGCACAGCAGGGCGCTGATGGAATCGGCCGCCATGGTCGGTTCCAGCAGCACGTTGCGACGGCTGCAGCAGGCGTCGATCAGGCGGCGCATGGTGATGTTCTTTTGCGGCATGGCCAGCGGGTAGGGCGCCAGTTCCGAGAGCGTGACCTGGCGCCGATGGGCCAGCTCATGGTCCGGTCGCATCACCGCCATGATCGGCGCGCGCTGGGCGAACTCGACCTTGATGTCGGGGTCCGGTGCCATGGTGAAGGTCAGGCCCAGATCGACCGCGCCTTCGCGGATCTGCTGCGCCACATGCACCGCATTGCCCACCGTCAGCTGGAAGCGTATGCCCTTGTGCTGGCGGCAGAAATGTTCGATGGCGGCCGGCACGAACTCCAGCGCGAAACCCTCCGTGGTGGCCAGCTTGACCTCACCGCGCCGCAATCCCTTCAGGGCCGCCAGTTCATTGCCGATGCGGTCGGCCTCCAGCTGCATGCGCAAGGCATGCGCGGCCAGCAATTCGCCGGCGGCATTGGGGCGCATGCCGCGTGAAACGCGTTCGAACAGGGGTGTATCCAGCTCCGCCTCCAGCCGCGCAATCTGGCGGCTGATGGCCGAGGAGGCGACATTGAGCGTGTTGGCGGCCTCGGTGATGGAGCCGCGCCGCACGACTTCGAGGAAGTAGCGCACCGCAGTCTCCTGCAGCACGCGGGTATGGATGATGGACATGTCACGATTGTAGATCGGTTTGCCGATTCGGCAATCAGTTATTCGAAAACTTGTACTTGTGGCAAACCATGGGCCGGCTTAGGATGAATCCACGAATCGACGGCGTGCGACCGTCGTCATGCCGGAAGGGAATGCTTCATGGATGCTGCAGTAACGAAGGGCAAGTACAAATACCTGGTGCTGGTCTTGCTGTATCTGGGCTGGTGCGTCTCTTACATCGATCGCGCGGCGATCACCTTCGCGGCCACGCAGATCGCTGGCGAGTTCCAGCTGAAGCCGGCCGAACTGGGCGTGCTGCTGTCGAGTTTCTTCCTCGGTTATTCATTGCTGCAACTGCCGGGCGGCTGGCTGGCCGACCGCTATGGTTCTCGTCCGGTGATCGTCATTTCCATCCTGCTGTGGTCGCTCTTCACGGGCGTGACCGGCATGGCCTGGTCCATCACCAGCCTGGTGGTGATCCGTTTCGTGTTCGGCATGGGCGAGGGCGCCTTCCCGGCGGCCAGCGTGAAGGGGGTGGCCGAGCATTTCACCCGCGAGGAACGGCCCAAGATGTCTTCGCTGCTGATGTCGTCCAACTATGTGGGCAGTATGCTGGCGCCGCTGCTGATTGCGCCGCTGATCCTGCATTTCGGCTGGCGTGCGGTGTTCCATACCATCGGTATCGCCGGTCTGGTGTTTGCGCTGGTGTACTGGTTCTGCGTGCGTCCGGTGCGCCATGGCGAGGCGGGCAGCAAGGCCATCAACAAGGCCGCCTTCAAGGCGCTGCTGCAGATGCCGCTGATGTGGCAGATCGTGGCGGTGTGGTTTGGCCTGTCCATCATCAACAAGGGCCTGGACAGCTGGATGCCGACCTACCTGATGACCGTGCGCGGCCTGAACCTGAAGGCGGTCGGCCTGTTGCTGCCCTTGCCCTACATCATGGCCGGCCTGTCTACCGCCATCGGCGGCTGGGTGATGGTGCGCTTCTTCGACGGCCGCGAGAAGATCCTGCTGATCGTCAGCTCGCTGCTCACCGCCGTGTTCGTCTATTGCATGTACACCGCCGCCACGGTCGAGGGTGTCATCGCCTGGCAATGCCTGGCCTACTTCTTCAAGTCCTTCGTGCTGGCCACCTGCATCGCGCTGCCGACCAAGATGCTGCAGGCGCAACTGGTGGGCAGCGGCGTGGGCATGGTCAACCTGGGTGGTCAACTGGCCGGCTTCATCTCGCCGCTGGTGATCGGCTTCCTGGTCAGCGCCTTTGCCAACTACGACTACGCCTTCGGCTTCCTGATTGCGGCTGCCCTGTTCTCGGTGCTGGTGAGCCTGTTCATCCGCACCACCAAGACCGCCGGCCAGATGCAGCCGGCCTGAACCAAACCAAGGGAAAGCATGCCAGAGAATATCGTTGAAAAAAGTGCAGTCGAACTGCGCCGGCTGATC
>NZ_DASQOH010000039.1:0-1737 GCF_035644555.1 Herbaspirillum sp. | reverse complement strand
CCAGAACCCGGTGGGTATCGGCTACAAGACGGTGGAAGCGGCGGTCAAGGCGATCAAGGGCGAGAAGCTGCCCAAGGTCATCGATACCGGCTTCTACTGGTACGACAAGAGCAACATCGACGACGCCAAGATCGCGGCCGTGCTGTACGACTGATCTTGAGATGACGTGACGGGAGGGCGTCGCCGACGGCGGCGCCTTGCCGTTTTCCTGTTTCTCCTGCTTTTGTATTCCCCGCCGGTTGCGCGCAATGCAGACCGGCAATCCTGCGCCGTCTTGCCCCTCGAAAAGTCCATCATGAAGCCGCATCGCATCGACGCCCATCAGCATTTCTGGTTCTACCAGCCCGCCGCCTACCCCTGGATCGGCCGCGGCATGGAACTGTTGGCCTGCGACCGCACGCCCGGCCAATTGCAGCCCGTGCTGGCCGCCGAAGGACTGGAACAATCCATTGCAGTGCAGGCCCGCGCCGGTCGCGACGAAACCGAATTCCTGCTGGACCTGGCGCGCAGTAACCGGCGCATCGCCGGGGTGGTTGGCTGGGAAGACCTCGCTTCGCCGCACCTGGCGGCCAATGTGGAGCGATGGGGAAGTGACAAGCTGGTGGGCTTTCGCCACCAGCTGCAGGATGAGGCCGACGTCAGCGCCTTCGTCGAAGCACCGGCCTTCAATGCCGGCATCGGCTGGCTGCAACGGCGCGGCCTGGTCTATGACGTGCTGATCTATGCACGCCAGATGCCCGAAGTGCAAGCCTTCTGCGCCCGCCATGATCGCCACTGGCTGGTGCTGGATCACCTGGGCAAGCCGGCCCTGGCCGATTTCGGCAAGAGCGAGGCGGTCTTCGCCGACTGGAAGCGCCATCTGCGCGCCTTGGCAGCCTTGCCGCATGTGGCCTGCAAGCTATCGGGACTGGTCACGGAGGCCGACTGGCAGCGCGGTCTGCGTCAGAAGGATTACGACAATATCGTCCTCTGCCTGGATGCGGCGCTGGACGCCTTCGGCCCGCAGCGCCTGATGTTCGGCTCGGACTGGCCGGTCTGCCTGCTGGCCGCCTCCTATGCCAAGGTAGCCGCCGTGGTGCGGGAGTGGGCCGCGACCCGGCTGTCGGCGTCCGAACAGGAGCTGTTGTGGGGGCAGACGGCCGCGCGCTGCTACGGCCTGGTCTAGGGAGACCCCTAATCCCGCGTGAAACCGTTGAAGGCCACGTGCAGCATGTACTTCACGATGTCCTCCGTGCTCATCTTGCTGAACTTCTGCAGGTAGTCCACCGCCGGATCACAGGTGCGGGCGTAGTAGCTGTACAGGATCACATCGCTGGGCAGCGCGGCGTCGAGTTCGCCGCTCTTCTGCGCCTCCTTGACCAGTTTTTCCAGCTGGCCGTTGAGCTTGAGCACCCGCATCACATACTTGACGTTGCGCATGAGCATGTCGCGCACCGGGGCGCTGGTGGAAGGCAGGAAGGGCAGCCCGCCCTCCAGCCGCACCCGCAGTGCCCATTCCAGCATCGCCTCCAGCTTGCCACGCGGGCTGGAAATGCCCTCCAGCTGCGCCAGCTGGTCGATGGCGCCATCGATGAGACGGATCATGGTCTCGCCGATCAATTCTTCCTTGGACTTGAAATGCTTGTACAGGCTGGGTTTGGAGATACCCACCGCACCGGCGACGTCGTCCATCGTCATCAGGTCATAGCCCTTGCTGCCCAGTACCGACGTGGCCGCATCCAGGATGGCGTTCTCCCG
>NZ_DASQOH010000038.1:0-86150 GCF_035644555.1 Herbaspirillum sp. | reverse complement strand
TGACGAGAAAATTTCCCCATGACCATTTCCTTCAAACGCCGTCAACTCAGCATCGGCCTTCCCCTGGCATTCGGCCTCGGCGGTATCGCCTTTGACCTGCGCGCCGCTACCTCGCCGCTAGCCGAACTGGAACACCGCTATGGCGGGCGCCTGGGCGTGTTCGCGGTCGATACCGGTTCGGGCAAGACACTGGCGCATCGGGCCGACGAACGTTTCCTGATGTGCAGCACGTTCAAGGGCATGCTCGCTGCGCAGGTGCTAGCCCGCGTCGATCAAGGCAAGGAGAGCTTGCAACGATCAATACCCTATACCAGGAAGGATCTGATCTTCACCTCGCCGACCACCCTGACCAACGTCGGGCGCGGCAGCATGACGGTAGGCGAGCTGTGTCAGGCGACCGTCGAACTGAGTGATAACACTGCCGCCATCCTGCTGATGCGCAATGCTGGCGGCCCGGAGGGCTTGACTGCTTTCTTGCGAAGCCTGGGCGACACCGTGACGCGTTCCGACCGTTATGAGCCGATGTCCAATCAGTACAGTGGTGAGCGGGACACAACCACGCCGCGGGCCATCGTCGGCAATGCACGCGCCATCCTGACGGGCGATGTCTTGAGTCCGGATGCGCGCCAGCAACTGGAAGACTGGATGATCGCTTGCCGCCCCGGACGCAATCGCCTGCGTGCGGCCCTGCCGGCGGATTGGCAGGCAGGCGACCGCCCCGGCACCAGCGTGGAGCGGCAGACCAATGACTACGCGATCGTGCGTCCACCGCAGCGTAATCCGCTATTTGTCGCTGCTTACTATGATGCACCGACGTTGGATATGCCGCGCCGCGAAGCCGCCCTCAGAGAGGTGGGGGAAATATTTGTGGCGTGGGCCCAGACATCGTCCAGATAGATGGGTCTCCTTTGCATAGCGCTTCGCCCCCGAGTTATCCTGAATTCTTTATGCACTATCCGAAGTATTGCCAAACATCAGTGGGACTTCGTGAATTCGAGGAGTTTCCAGAAAACTCATCCCGCGAGTGAGTGGCCGGTGCAAGCTCCGAAGCGGCCAGTTCCAGACATCCAATTGTCCGCATACAATGCGTATCCCCTTAATGAACACTCACGCGATGAATCAAGTGCATCTCGTTGAAGGCCCTGTCGGGGCTGGTAAATCTACCTTCAGCACCGTCTTGGCGGGAAATGTCGGAGGTGTACATATTGCGCTCGACGAGTGGTTCGCCAGGCTCTTTAGTCCTGATCGCCCCGAAGGTGATTTCGTCCCTTGGTATGTCCAGCGCAAAGAGCGCTTGTTGGACCTGATCTGGATTCATAGCCAAAAAATACTGGATTCAGGGCGAGATGTGGTGCTGGAACTCGGCTTGATCCAACAAACACCTCGAATGGCGTTTTGCCGGCGCATCATGGACGAAGGATTTTCACTTCGTATCCATGTGCTTGATGCCCCTCTGGAACTTCGTCGCGAACGTGTCCAACGAAGGAATGAGGAACAAGGTCCCACATTCTCAATGCTTGTGCCGGATCACATATTCGAGATCGCGAGCGCACTTTGGGAACCGCCGGATGAATTTGAGTGTGAAGAATTCGATATCGATTTCGTCAACACTAGCCCGATAGCGCCGACTCTTGCCTGAAGACATATGATGAATATTAGAAAATCACATCGCGACGATGGTGATCGGGTGCTGGACATCTGGCGCAATGCCGTACTGGCCACGCATGATTTTTTGAGCCCGGCTGACTATGCGGAAATTGCCAATGAGGTCCGGGAATTTCTTCCAGATGCTCCATTGCTGTTAGCCGTCGATGAGAACGACAGACCGTTGGGCTTCATGTTGTTGAATGACGCGCACATGGAGGCATTGTTTATTGATCCCGCCCATCATGGCAAAGGCATCGGTCGTGGCCTGGTCGAATATGCATTGGGCTTATCGCCTTTTCTGACGACGGATGTCAACGAACAGAACGAGCAAGCATCCGCTTTTTACTTGCACTTGGGCTTCATCAAGACAGGGCGGTCAGAACTGGACGGTCAAGGACGGCCTTACCCGCTGCTTCATCTGGAATGTAGGCGCCAGAGGCTGGGCTGACGAACCCGTTGACCAGTGATACATCAAGCTTGCCAGCAAGGCAATCACTTGCCGCCCTGATATCGTTGTGCACCGGGATAGGGCGGTTTATTTGCCAGATTCATCACAGTTTCCGCATTGCACCCCGGTAAATCTGCATGCCTCAGGATTTTCCCTGTGGCAGAGCGCGACAATGGGCGTAACATAGCGAATTCGTACCGGCAGCGGTACGCCTGATCCGGTCCAGTATCCGTCTTCAGTCTTCGCAGTTACAGGGAGCCCAACATGCCCATCGACATTTCCTCCGCCGTCAACGCCGTCGTCTCCGACCCCAACGGCAATACGCCGACCACCGGCAAAGCCAACGATCCGGTCGCCGTGCGCCGTGCCGAAGAGGCGGCAGCCGCCGCCAAGGCCGAAATGCGCCGCCAGGAAGAAATCCAGGCCGACCAGACCCGTGCCGAGACCGCCAACGAAGAACGCAATCGCCGCGAACAGGCTTCGCGCAATGCTACCGGCGAAATCATCGGCACCACCATCAATTCGGTGGCCTGAGCCTTTCCGATTCCGTCGGGCAATGAAAAGCCCGCCCTGCCAATGGCAGCGCGGGCTTTGTCGTTGCCGCTCGTTCTCAGTGGTGCTGGCCGGGGCCATTCAGTGAGCCCAGCAGCCAGGTCTCGGCCATGTCGATCTGGTTGATCAGCATCAGGAAGGTTTCATCGTTGATGCGCTGTTCGGCGCGCAGGTAATGCACCTCCAGCCGCTCGGCGCGGATCGCCTCCAGCCGCAGTTCGCGCTCGAACTGCTTGAAACGGTTGGCGGCGCGCTGGGTTTCTTCCGAATCGCTCTCCGCATTCATCCGCATCCGGTAGGTCGCCAGCAGGCTGCCGCTGACTTCGGTCAGCAGCGCCAGGTCGTTTTCGTCCAGGGTCACGCCGATGCGTTCCTGAGCGGTTTCGATGCTGCGCACGGCCGCTTCCGACAGGCGCAGGCGCGCCATCATCTCTTCGGCGCGGCGCCGCTTGACCTCGGCATCGAGCTGCAGGTCCTTGAGCATCCACGGCAGCAGGAAGCTGCCAAACAGCAGCGAGCAGACGATCACCCCGGTGGCCAGGAAGATCAGCAGGTCGCGCGCCGGGAAGGGCGTATGTTCCTTCAGCAGCAGCGGGATCGACATCACGCCGGCCAGGGTAATGGCGCCGCGCACGCCCGACAGCGCGGTGATGCTGATCAGGCGCAGGTCGAATTTGCGGTTGCGCCCGCTCTGACCGCGCAGCGCCGAGGCGAAGCGGCGCATGCGCAGGTTGATCCACACCCACACGAAACGCAGCACAATCAGCGCCAGCGTGATGGCCAGAATGTAGACGAACAGATGCCACACCGGCACGTTGCCGGCCATCTGCGCATCCACGTGCGCCAGGCTGACGATGCCCGGCAACTGCAGACCCAGCAGCAGGAAGGACATGCCGTTGAAGACGAACTCCAGCATGGTCATGATGCTGCGCCCTTGGAGGCGGGTCGCCGCCGATTCACCGCCGGCCGTTTCCAGGTAGGGCATCAGCATGCCGGCCGCGACCGCCGCCAGGATGCCGGACAGGCCAAAGTGTTCCGCGAAGATGTAGGCCGTGAAGGGGATCAGCAGCAGCAGCACCACCTGGATGCCCGGCTCGTCACCGGCCCATTCGATGATCTTGCGCCGGATCAGGCCGAAGCCCCAGGCCACGATCAGGCCCACCGCGATACCGCCGGCGGCGATCAGCACGAAGGAAATGCTGGCGTCCAGCAGCGAGAAGCTGCCGGTGATGACAGCGGCGATGGCGAACTTGAAGGCCACCAGGCCGGAGGCATCGTTCATCAGCGCCTCGCCCTCCAGCACGTGCTGCATGGAGGCCGGCAGGCGGCCCTTGCCGACGATGGAGGAGACCGCCACCGCATCGGTGGGCGAGAGCACCGCCGCCAGGGCGAAGGCCGAGGGCAGGGAAATGACCGGGATCATCCAGTGGATGAAGTAGCCCACCCCGACCACGGTGAACATCACCAGGCCCAGTGCCAGCGCCAGGATGGGCCGCGCCAGGCGGAAGAACTCGCGCTTGGGCATGCGCCAGCCATCGGTGAAGAGCAGTGGCGGGATGAACAGCAGCAGGAACAGTTCCGGATCGAAACTGATGCGAAGCCCGAACATGGGCAGCGCCAGCACGGCACCCAGGGCGATCTGGAACAGCGGCAGGGGCAGCTTGAACGGTGCCAGCCTGGCTACCACGCCGGAGACGGCGACGGCCAGCAGCAGGATCAGGACGGTAAAGACGATTTCCATGAGGCAGCGGTAGTGTGTTCTTGTGATGAGGCGCGGGAGGGTCAGACCCGCATGACCGTACTGAGTTGCAGGAGAGTTACAAAGCCTTGCAAGCCGCTTGCAGATGGCTTGCCAAGCGATGCAGGAGAACGGGAAGTATACGGCAGGAGGGGGCAACCCGTCGCCCGGACGGGAAGCGGGCCGGTGTCGTCAAAAGAAAATGCCGCCCGGCGTGGCACCGGGCGGCATCATGATTCAGAGCGCGGAAGCGGAGGACTTCAGCCTGAGACCTTGGCCAGGTAGCGTGCACGCCAGGGTTTCAGGACCATCAGCGCCAGGCAGGCTGTCAGGATATCCAGCGTGATGGCGGTGCCGAACACCGGATGCCAGCTGCCGGTCTTCTCGTGCATCATCGCCGCCAGCGGGCCGCCGAAGATGGAGCCGATGCCCTGCGAGATGTACAGCCAGCCATAGTTGGCGGTGGCGTTGCGGGTGCCGAAGGTGTCGGTGAGGGTGGAGGGGAAGAGCGAAAAGATTTCGCCCCAGCCGAAGAACACCACGCCCGACAGCAGCACGAACAGCACCGCGTTCTCGCGCGTGGCCAGCCACAGCGCCATGGCCACGCCTTCCAGCGCGAAGGCGAAGAACATGGTGTTCTCGCGACCGTAGCGGTCCGAGATCCAGCCGAAGAAGGGGCGGGTCAGACCATTGGTGAGGCGGTCGATGGTCAGCGCCAGCGGCAGCGCAGCCAGGCCGAACACCATCACGTTGGCCACGCCGAAGTCGCGGGCGAAGGTGGCCATCTGCGAGGTCACCATCAGGCCCGAGGTCGACATCATGGTCATCATCACGAACATCAGCCAGAACAGCGGGGTGCGCAGCATCTGGCGCGGCGCCAGGTCATGCGTGCTGGCGGCAATGGCCGGGGCCGGCATGGCGGCGGCGTGGCTGGCATCGGGCGAGCGCAGGGCCTGCGAAGCGACGACGCCGATCACGGCAAACACCAGGCCGAACTGCCAGAGCGTGGTTTCCAGTCCGGCGCTGGCCAGCGAGGCCGAGATCGGGAAGGTGGTCAGGATCGCGCCCATGCCATAGCCGGCCGCCACCATGCCCACGGCGAAGCCGCGCCGGTCGGGGAACCAGCGCACCATCTGGCCGACCACGCCGACATAGACGATGCCGGTACCCAGCCCACCCACCAGTCCATAGGCCAGGTAGAACATGCCGATGCTGGAGACTTGCGCCGCCAGGACCCAGGACAGGCCGGACATGAAGGTGCCGATGGCGATCAGGCGACGCGCGCCGAAGCGCTCGATCAGGCTGCCCTGGAAGGGCGAGAAGAAGGTCTGCAGCACGATCAGCATGGAAAAGGTGATCTGCAGTTCCGACAGCGGCACGCCCAGCTTGGCGGTCAGGGGTTTGGTGAACAGGGTCCAGACGTATTGCGGGCTGGAGATGGCCATCATGCAGATCAGGCCGATCAGCAACTGGAACCAGCGGTTGCGCAGCAAGCCCTGCGTGCTCGCCGGGGCGCTTTGGGTGAGGGTGGTCATGCGTTTCTCCTGTACAGAAAGCCGGATGGGAGGCCAGGGACTGCCGGATGAGGCAGCGGGCCGCGTGCCTGAATTTATGTATGCATAAATCCTGGGCTCACAAAAGCAGCTTTCATGCCATTTGCCTGGCGGCAAGCGCGCATGTGGAAAAAACCGTCCGCTACAGGTTCACACAGAGGGGGACAGGGGAAGCGGGGAGGGTGTGGGGCCTTGCTCAGCCGAAGCGCTTGCGTCGTGCCGGTGCTCCGCCGGTGACCAGATTGCCTTGCGGCGGTGCGGTCTGCACCGACCCGGCGCGTACCTGTTCCAGACGGGTGATGGTGAGGCGCTCGACCACGGTGTGACTGTCCTCGATGTGACGGGCGATCAGGGCGCCGGCCAGTTCGGCGTCGGCGCCGGCGATGGCGTCCAGGATGGCGCAGTGCTCGGCGTAGGTGTCGTCGATGCAGTCGCCATAGGCGAAGTCGAGCCGACGCATGATGCGCAGCTGGTCGGTCAGCTGGCGATAGACACTGTCGGCCTCGCCATTGCCGGCTGCCTGCACCAGCGCGGCATGGAAGCCTTCATCCAGGGCCGCTACGGCCAGGCCGTCCGGCAGGCGGTCGGTGGCGGCGCACTGCCAGATGGCGCCCTGTGTCGCGACCAGTTGCTGGCGACGTTCGGGCGCGATGCGCGGGGAGCACAGCTTGCGCACTGCGTGCAGCTCCAGCATTTCACGCAATTCATAGAGGGAGGCGAAACGCGCCAGGTCGATCGGCACCACTTCCCAGCCGTTGCGGAAATGGCCGCGCACCAGTCCCTCGCTCTGCAGTCGCATCAGCGCTTCGCGCACGGGGGTACGCGAAACCTGCAGGCGTTCGGCCACGTCATTCTCGGCGAAGCGGTCGCCGGGCAGCAGGCGGAAGGCGTAGATGTCGTCGCGCAGGCTGGCGTACACGGTATCGGTCAGCTTGCCGGTGCGGTGCCGGGCCAGTTCGGTGGAGGCGATGCGGGGCTTCATGAGGGTGGCGGGCGGGCAGGTGCGCTGCATGCAATGTCGTGGCGACTATCTTAACGCGCTGTCGGCTTTGCTTGGAAGATGCTCGTCAGCAGAGTTTGCGGGCCGCGCCTACAATGGCCGTCACTGTTTCCGACCATCATGACAAGGAGATTCCGATGCAACAACGCAAGCTGGGTCAATCCGATATCACCGTGGCACCGCTGGCCTTCGGCGGCAATGTGTTCGGCTGGAGCATCGATGAGAAGACCTCTTTCTCCATTCTCGACAAGTTCGTCGAGGCCGGCCTGAACCTGATCGATACCGCCGACGTCTATTCGCGCTGGGCGCCCGGCAACCAGGGCGGCGAATCCGAGACCATCATCGGCAAGTGGCTGGCCCAGGGTGGTCGGCGCGACAAGGTAGTTATCGCCACCAAGGTCGGCAAGGACATGGGCGAGGGTCGCGTCGGCCTGAAGAAGGATTACATCCTGCGCGCCGTGGAAGATTCGCTGCGCCGCCTGCAGACCGACCATATCGACCTCTACCAGTCGCACGACGATGATCGCAGCACGCCGCTGGAAGAAACGCTGGCCGCCTACGACACCCTGGTCAAGGCCGGCAAGGTGCGCCTCATCGGGGCCTCCAACTACGAGGTGGATCGGCTGGCGCAGGCGCGCGACATCGGCCGCCAGCTGGGTCTGCCGCTGTACCAGACCCTGCAGCCCGAATACAGCCTCATCGCCCGCGAAGGGTTCGAACGCACGCTGGAGCCGTATTGCCTGGAGCAGGGCGTGGGCGTGATCGGCTTCTATTCGCTGGCCAGCGGCTTCCTCAGCGGCAAGTACCGGAGCGAGGCCGACCTGGGCAAGAGCGCCGCCCGTGGCGGCAAGGTGAAGTCCTATCTCAACCCGCGTGGCTTGCAGATCCTGGCTGCGCTGGATGCGGTCGCCGCCCGTCACGCCAGCACCCCGGCCGCCGTCGCGCTGGCCTGGCTGATTGCGCGCCCCAGCGTGACTGCGCCGATTGCCAGCGCCACCTCGCTGGCGCAGCTCGACGAACTGGTGGCCGCCACGCGCTTGCAGTTGAGCCGCGAAGACATCGCTGCGCTTGATCAGGCCAGCGCCTATTGAGCAACCTGTTTTATACGAGGGCGCAATGCAAACAGGCCGGCGTTTTGGCGCCGGCCTGTGCTCGCTGCCCTGCGGGAACGGTCAGACAGTGGTGACCGCCGCTTCCAGCTCCTTGCCCTGCGTCTCCGGCAGGATCAGGCAGGCCACGATCACCAGTCCGTAACAGCCGGCGGCGATCCAGCCGATGGTCTGTCCCAGCGGCATGCTGTTGCTGAGATAACCCACCAGCGCCGGGCAGATCGCACCGATGGCGCGACCGAAGTTGTAGCAGAAGCCCTGGCCCGAGCCCCGCACATCACTGGGGAACAGTTCGGACAGGTAGGCGCCCATGCCCGAGAAGATTCCCGACAGGAAGAACCCCAGCACGAAGCCCAGCGCCAGCATCCAGGCGTCGGTGATGATCATCTGCGTATAGCTCAGCACCAGCAGGATGCCCATGGCCGCGAACAGCATGAAGCAGCGGCGGCGACCGATGGTGTCGGATAGCCAGGCCGAGGTGAGATAGCCGCAGAAGGAACCGCCGATCAATACCAGCAGATAGGTACTGGTGCCCAGCACCGAGAGATGGCGCTCGGTCTTGAGGAAGGTCGGCAGCCAGGTGGTCACCGAGTAGTAGGCACCCTGCATGCCGGTGGCCAGCAGGCTCGCCAGGATGGTGGTGCGCAACAGGTCGCGATGGAAGATGCGCAGGAAGTTGCCACGCTGGCCGCTTTCCCGCATCTTCGCCTGGGCCGCCACGAACACCGCCGGCTCGCTGATGGCGCGGCGGATGTAGAGCGTCAGCAGGGCCGGCAGCACCCCGATCCAGAACAGCACCTTCCACGCCATCTCCGGCGGCAGCACCGCATAGACGCCCCAGAACGCCAGCGCCGACGCCGCCCAGCCCACCGCCCAGCTGCTCTGCACCAGGCCCGAGGCCTTGCCGCGATGGCGCGCCGAGATGGTCTCGGCGATCAGCACCGAACCGACCGCCCACTCGCCTCCCATGCCGAAGCCCTGCATGGCGCGGGTAAAGAACAGCTGGCCGAAGGAATCGGTGAAGCCGGAGAGGAAGGTGAAGAAGGCGAACCACAGCACCGTCCATTGCAGCACCCGTACGCGGCCGTAGCGGTCAGCCAGGATGCCGGCGGCCCAGCCCCCCACGGCCGAGGTCAGCAGGGCGCCGGTGGCGATGTAGCCAGCCTCGGCGCGGCTCATGCTCCACGCCGCCAGCAGGGTGGGGATGAGGAAGGTGTAGATCATGTAATCGAAGCCGTCCACTGCGTAGCCGGTGAAGGTCGCCGTCAGGGTGCGTCGTTCTGCGCTGCTGGTTTCTTTGAGCCACATGGTTGTCTCCGGGGCGGGGTGTCAGAGTTCGCTGTTGAGCTTGTCGGTGACCAGCATGTAGCCGGGCGCGTGGGTGATGCAGAAGGCCGGGCAGGCCGCCACGATGGCCGCCTGCGGTGTGACGCCGCAGGCCCAGAACACCGGCAGTTCATCGTCGTGGACCGCCACTGCATCGCCGTAGTCGGGCTGGTTGATATCGGTAATGCCGATCAGGGCGGGGTCGCCGATGTGGATGGGGGCGCCATGCACCTGCGGTGTGCGGGCGGTGATCTGCACGGCGCGGATGGCATCGGCGGCCTTGAGCGGGCGCATGGAGACCACCGTGGGGCCGGAGAAGACTCCCACCGGTTTGGTCGGAATATTGGTGCGATACATGGCCACGTTGCGGCCTTCGCTGACATGGCGCAGCGGGATGCCCTCGGCCAGCAGCGCGTGCTCGAAGGAGAACGAACAGCCCAGCGCGAAGGTCACCAGGTCGTCGCGCCAGTAGGCGCGCAGGTCGGTGACCTCGCTCACGCGTTCGCCATTGCGCCAGATGTGATAGCGCGGCACATCGGTGCGGATGTCCAGGTCCTGGCCCAGTCCCGGGATGGCCGGCGAGCCTGGCTCGGAGACGCCCAGCAGCGGACAGGGCACCGGATTGAGTTCGCAGAAGCGGCGGAAGTCATCGGCCAGCGCGGCCGGCAGGATGGCCAGGTTGACCTGCACATGGGCGCTGGCCACCCCGCTGGTGTGGCCGGTGAAGTCGCCATGGCGGGCGGCCAGTCGCACTTCCAGTGCGGTCGAATCGGCGGTGAGGGAAATGCTGCGGGGGGCGTGCGGCATGGTGGGCGTTTCAGGCATGGCGGTCTCCTGCGTCGTGCTGGCGCTTGATGATGGGATGGGAATGCCACCGATGGTAGGAGGGGCATCCAGCACGCGTCCAACAAAAAATTTATATCTTTTGTTATCGATTTTTTCGATGACGTCAGCGTTTTTGTTGATTGACTTTTTGTTGTTCCCGTCAGCTGATAGGTGTTTCCCGACTGGCGCGAAACGGCTTGCCCGATGGCGATGGCCGGAGGATGGCGTCGGATTCAGTCTGCGTCCGCTGTCGACGTGCCGCGCCGTTTGCCCTGGGCGCGCCGGGCATGTTCCAGGGCCGAATCCAGCACCAGTTCAGCCACGCTGGAGCCGGGCTCCTCGCGGTAGCTGGCGTGGATCTGCAGCGGGGGCAGCGTTTCTTCGCAGCGCAGGATGCGCAGCGGCAGGCGGCGGGTCAGTTCACGCATGGCCAGCTTGGGCAGGGTCGCCACGCCGAAGCCGCCTTCTACCAGTTGCACCATGGCCGAAATCGAGGAGATGGCGTGCACGCGTGGCATCGGCAGCCCGGACTCCTGCAGCAGCTGCAGCAGCCCCTGGTGCGGCTGCGAGCCGCGCTGGAAGGTGATGAGGTCATCGGCCGCCAATTCTTCCAGCCGATAGCGACGCGTGCCATGGGTATCGCGATGGCCGACGAAGACCATCTCCATTGACGCCATGATGCGCGAGCGCACCGCCGTATCGCTGCCCACGATGGAGGTGAAGACCAGGTCCTGGGCGCCGCGCCCGATCTGTTCCATCAGCACCGGCGAGGTTTCCACGGTCAGTTCCAGCGCGAAATCGGGATAGCGGCTGCGGATTTCCTTGAGCCAGCCGGGCAGCCAGCTGTGCACCACCGATTCGATGCTGCCGATGCGCAGCGCCATCGGCCCGGCCGGACTGCCGCCCAGTTCCTGGCGGATCTGGCTTTGCAGCGACAGCAGCTTCACCGCCAGCAACTGGAAGCGCTGGCCCGAGGCGGTGAGACGGAACTGCTTGGCGCGGCGGTCCAGCAGGACCACGCCCAGTTCTTCTTCCAGCGAGGCGATGCGGCTGGACATGGTCGATTGCGTGATATGCAGCTTTTCGGCGGCGCGGGTGATGCTCTTGAGCGAGGCGGCCCAGTGGAAGGCCTCTACGAAGCGCAGGTTCATGGATGAGAGCGGTAAATTTGTTCGTCGATAGGCTACCAGAAGCCGGAGCTTGTATCGCTTGGCCGTGGCCCGGCGAGCAGACGTGGCGGCAGTTTCTTGCGCGCCGCACCAATGTTCCCGCCGCTTGACACATCCCGCCCCGATACCTATCCTCCACAGCCATTGGTCTTACCTTTGCGACGCTTGCGTCCCAGGCCAGCAAGACGTTGCCGATGCGGCAATGAATCATCCCTACAGGTCTTCACCCCCGACAGCATGTCCTTTGATCCCATCGTCCAGAAATCGATTTCCGAACAGGTCGCGCAGCGCTTGCTGACCATGATCCGCAGCGGTCTGTTGAAGCCCGACCAGCAACTGCCGCCCGAGCGCGAGCTGGCGGCCATGCTGGGCGTGGGCCGGCCGGCCGTGCGCGAGGCCATCCGCGGGCTGGCACTGCTGGGCTTGCTGCGCATTCGCCAGGGCGAGGGGACCTTCGTCAGTTCGCTGGAAACCCGCGAACTGCTGGAACCGCTGGAGATGATCATCGACCTCAATCCCGGCACCCTGGAAGCGCTGTTCGACGCCCGCCTCATCATCGAGACCGGGGTGGCGGCGCTGGCGGCCACTCACATGGAGCAGGCCGAGCTGGACCGGCTGGTGCGCAACGTCGAGGACGAGGCGCGCCTGCTGTCGGACCCCGCCGCTTTCTCGGCGGCCGACGTGGAATTCCACGAAGCCATCATCGAGGGCTGCAACAACCCCTTCCTGCAGAGCGTGGCCGGCAGCCTCTACATGCTGGGCAAGAAGAGCCGTTCCATCACCTCGCGCATTCCGGCCACGCTGGAGCGCAGCCTGCAGGACCACCGCGACATCCTCGATGCGCTCAAGGCCCGCGATCCGCAGAAGGCTTCCGAAGCCATGCGCAATCACCTCATGAATGTGCGCGACGCCTACCGTAGCGCCGGTCGCAACCGCGACGAATCGGTGCACGACTGATCAGGCAGCAAGCGTCGCCGTTGCCGCAGGACCGGGTCCCGCCGGACCGGGTCTCGCCGGACCGGGTCCTGCGGCACTCCACAACGGCGACGTGGCAGGACAGCCGCAGTGTGACCCACTGCGGCGCCCAGAATACAAGAAGCGATACCGGCAGGGCGCGCAGGGCCGCCCCATGCACAAGCCGGAGCATGAATGATCAACCGTTTATGAACAGGAGAACAGCATGCTGGATCTGGCAGGAAAAGTCGTCTTCATTAGTGGAGCGAGCACCGGCATCGGCGCCGCCGCCGCGCGTGCCTTCGCCGCCCGTGGTTCCCATGTGGTGGTGCACTACAACAGCTCGGCCAAGGAAGCCGAAGCGGTCGCCGCCGAGGTGCGCACCGCCGGCAGCAAGGCCATCACTATCGGCGCCGACGTGCGCGACAGCGCTGCCATCAATGCCGCCGTGGCCAAGGCGGTCGAGCAGATGGGGCGCATCGACGTACTCATCAACAACGCCGGCAGCCTGGTCCAGCGCATGCCGCTGGAGCAGGTCACCGATGCCTTGTTCGACGACATCGTCAATATCAATTCGCGCTCGGTGGTGGCCTTCACGCGGGCGGTGATTCCGGTCATGCGCGGCCAGGGCGGCGGCAACATCATCAACGTGACCTCGGTGGCGGCGCGCCATGGCGGCGGCCCGGGTGCGCTGATCTATGCGGCCTCCAAGGGCTTCGTGAGTACCATCACGCGTGGCATGGCCAAGGAATTGCTGGCCGACAAGATCCGCGTCAACGCCGTGGCGCCGGGCGTGATCATGACCCCGTTCCAGGAACGCTTCACCACCCCGGAACAGCTGGAGGGCTTCCGCAAGACCATCCCCATGGGCCGCATCGGCGACCCGGACGAGTGCAGCGGTGCCTTCCTCTACCTGGCCTCGGACCAGATGTCGGGCTATGTGACCGGCCAGATCATCGACGTCAACGGCGGGCAGTACATGCCGTAGCGGGGCCGGCCGGTACCACTGTCGGGCCAGGCCCCGGGCGGCGGGCACTGGCATGCCTCTTGCGGGCAGGTGGGGATCATGCACAACGATCCCCACCTGCCCGTTTTTGCTTCCGATGCCCTGGCCGCACCCGGCGGCCTGTTGCGCGACAAGCTGGCGCTGCTGCTGGACTCCACCGGCGAAGGCATCTACGGCATCGACCTGGATGGCCTGTGTACCTTCATCAATCGGGCCGGCGCCGACATGCTGGGCTATGCCCCGGCCGAGGTACTGGGGCGCAACATGCACGATCTGGTGCACCACAGCCATGAGCACGGCGGTCATTACCCCGAGGCCGACTGCCCCATCCTGAAGGCCTTCCGCAAGGGCGAGTCCTGCCGGGTCGATCAGGAAGTGTTCTGGCGTGCCGATGGCAGCTTCTTCCCGACCGAATATTCTTCCTACCAGATCATCGACGGCGGCCAGGTACGCGGTGCGGTGATCACATTCAGCGATATCTCCAAGCGCCGCCAGGCCGAGGAACAACTGCAGCGCGCCAAGGCCGAGCTGGAAGTGCGGGTGGCCGAGCGCACCCGCGAACTGTCGGCCGCCCTGCGCCAGGTCCGCCAGTTGTCGGCCCATGCGCACTCGGTGCGCGAGGATGAGCGCACCCGCATCGCCCGCGAGATCCACGATGAACTGGGCAGCCTGCTGGTGGCCTTGAAACTGGATGTGAACTGGATGGCCAAGCGCGTCACCGACCTGGAACCGGTGGCCCGCAAGTGTGATGCCATGAGCCGCCTGATCGAGACGGCGGTGGACAATGTGGGACGCATCATCACCGACCTGCGGCCCAGCATCCTGGATCACCAGGGCCTGATCGCCGCCCTCGAATGGCAGGTGCAGGAGTTCTCGGAAGCCACCGAACTGCCCTGCGAGGTCGAGTTCGATATCGCACCCGAAGCCTTTCCCCCGGATGGCGCCAAGGCCACGGCGGCGTTTCGCATCTTCCAGGAGATGTTGTCCAACGTCGCGCGTCATGCCAATGCCACGCGGGTACGCATCGCCGTGCACCTGAGCCCGTCGGAGCTGCGCATGGAAGTGGAAGACGATGGCGTGGGCGCACCCCGTGCGGCGCTGGAGGCGGCCACCTCCTACGGCGTGATGGGCATGCGCGAACGGGCCTTGCACTTTGGCGGCGCATTGAGCATTGCTGGTGCGCGCCTTGCACCAGAGAGCGGCAGGCCGGGGACCCTGGTCTGCCTGCGCCTGCCCAGTCACGGCGGCCGGGAGGCGGCATGAGCGCCGGCGCCGAGACCATCCGCATTCTCTTGTGCGACGATCATCGCATCGTGCGCGAGGGTCTCAAGCAGATCCTGGCCGATACCCCCGATATCGAGGTCGCCGCCGAATGTGCCAGCGGGCCGGAGGTCTTGCACCGGGCCCGGGTGGAGGCCATCGACCTGGTGCTGCTGGACATCGCCATCCCCCAGCAGGACGGGCTGGACGTGCTGCGCCAGATCAAGCAGGAGATGCCGCGCCTGCCGGTGCTGATGCTGTCCACCTATCCCGAGAAGCAATATGCAGCGCGCTGCTACAAGCTGGGTGCGGCCGGCTATCTCAACAAGAGCGCCGATCCCGAACAACTGGTGGATGCCATCCGCAAGGCCGCCGGCGGTGGCCTCTACGTGAGCGCGCAGATGGCCGAGACGCTGGCCTCCGGCCTGGCCCAGCACGCCGGTGCTGCGCCGCGGGCGGCGCACGAGAGCCTGTCGCACCGTGAATACCAGGTGTTCCAGCTGATCGCCGCCGGGCGCAGCGTGCGGGAGATCGCCGAGCAGCTGGAACTGAGCCCCAATACGGTGAGCACCTATCGCAGCCGCATCCTGGAAAAGACTGGCGCCGCCAATGACGTCGGCATCGCCATGTATGCGGTACGTCACCAGTTGCTGCCGGTCTGACGCGGGTTTGGCCCCGGCTTGTAGTGCCAGCACTACAGGATGTCGTGACAGCATGACGTAGCCCATGAAGCTGGCAAGTCCCTTGCAATGGAGGGTGGTGAAGCAAAGAAATCACCGCACACTCACCAAACGGGGGAATCATGCCGAACGCAGCAGACACCAATCTGTTCCACACCTATGACGCCGAGCGCGCCGGCCAGGGCTGTTCCTGTGGCCGCCACGGCAGCCAGCAGCAACACAATGTCGAGGTCGAAGCACTGCGCCAGCAGCGCGGCCAGGATGTGGAAGCCCTCACCAACGACGTGGTGGAAGAAGCCGTGATGCGTTCGCTCTTCCCGCGGGTGGCCGAGCGCCGCGACTTCCTGCGGGCGGTGGGCCGCAATGCAGCGCGGGCGGCCATTGCCAGTGTTTTGCCGCTGGGTTCGCTGCAGGCCATGGCGCAGGAAAAGAATGGTGCCCTGGAAAAGAAGGACCTCAAGATCGGCTTCATCGCCATCACCTGCGCGGCGCCGCTGATCATGGCCGACCCGCTGGGCTTCTACCGCAAGCAGGGCCTGAACGTGTCGCTCAACAAGACGGCCGGCTGGGCGCTGATCCGCGACAAGATGATCAACAAGGAACACGACGCCTCGCACTTCCTCTCGCCTATGCCCATGGCCATGTCCATGGGGGTGGGCAGCAATGCCACCCAGATGCGCGTGGCGACCATCCAGAACATCAACGGCCAGGCCATCACGCTGCACAACAAGCACAAGGACAAGCGCGATCCCCGGCAGTGGAAGGGCTTCAAGTTCGCGGTGCCGTTCGAGTATTCGATGCACAACTTCCTGTTGCGCTACTACCTGGCCGAACATGGCCTGGACCCGGACCGCGATGTGCAGATCCGCGTCACGCCGCCGCCGGAGATGGTGGCCAACCTGCGGGCCGGCAACATCGACGGCTTCCTCGGCCCCGATCCCTTCAACCAGCGCGCGGTGTATGACGAGATCGGTTTCATCCACATCCTCTCGCGCGACATCTGGGATGGCCACCCCTGCTGTGCCTTTGGTACGTCGGAAGAATTCATCAAGCAGAACCCCAACACCTTCGCCGCGCTGTTCCGCGCCGTGCTGACCGCCGCCGCGATGGCGCGCGACCCGTCCAACCGCTCGCTGGTGGCCAAGGTGATCTCGCCGGCAGCCTACCTCAACCAGCCCGAGACGGTGGTGGAGCAGGTGCTGACCGGGCGCTTTGCCGATGGTCTGGGCAATGTGAAGAACGTGCCGGGCCGTGCCGACTTCGACCCGGTGCCCTGGGATTCGATGGGGGTGTGGATTCTCACGCAGATGAAGCGTTGGGGTTACGTCAAGGGTGATATCGACTACAAGGCCATCACCGAGAAGGTGCTGCTGCTGACCGAGGCCAAGAAGCACATGAAGGAACTGGGCCAGCCGGTGCCGGAAGGCGCCTATCGCAAGTATTCCATCATGGGCAAGGAGTTCGACGCCAACAAGGCCGAGGCCTACGTCAACAGCTTCGCCATCAAGAGGAGCGCATGATGCCGGCCAGGCATCTTGGCTGGCGCGCTGCGCTGATCTCGCTGTTGCTGCTGGCGGCGTTGCTGATGGTGTGGCATTTCGCGACGCTGCCGCAGGAGGGCGCGGCCAGTGCCGCCCAGGATGAATACGCCAAGCTGATGGGCAAGAGCAGTGGCGCGGCCAAGCGCGACGGCTTTCCCGGCCTGGCGCAGATGGGCGAGACCATCCGCAAGGAGCTGGCCAATCCCTTCTACGACAACGGTCCCAACGACAAGGGCATCGGCATCCAGCTGGCCTATTCGCTGGGACGGGTCGGACTGGGATTTGCGATTGCGGCGGTGGTGGCGATTCCGCTGGGTTTCCTGCTGGGCATGTCGCCGCTGATGCAGCGCGCCTTGAATCCCTTCATCCAGATCCTCAAGCCCATCTCGCCGCTGGCCTGGATGCCGCTGGCGCTGTACACGATCAAGGATTCGTCGATCTCGGGCGTGTTCGTGATCTTCATCTGCTCGGTCTGGCCGATGCTGATGAACACCGCCTTCGGCGTGGCCTCGGTGCGGCGCGACTGGCTCAACGTGGCCAAGACGCTGGAAGTGTCCTCGTTGCGGCGCGCCTTCCTGGTGATCCTGCCGGCGGCGGCACCCACCATCCTGACCGGCATGCGCATTTCCATGGGCATCGCCTGGCTGGTGATCGTGGCGGCCGAGATGCTGGTGGGCGGCACCGGCATCGGTTACTTCGTCTGGAACGAATGGAACAACCTGTCGCTGACCAGCGTGATCTTCGCCATCCTGGTCATCGGCGTGACCGGCATGGTGCTGGACCTGATCTTCGCCCGGCTGCAAAGGTTGGTGACCTATGTCGAGTAAATCGCGTACATCGAATGAAGAGGGCAAGAGCATGGACCACAATTTCCTGAGCGTGCAGGGGCTCTCCAAGCGCTATGCGGCGGGCGCGCCGCCGGTGTTCGAACAGGTTTCCTTCGGCATCGACCGCGGTGAATTCGTCTGCGTGATCGGCCACTCCGGCTGCGGCAAGACCACCATCCTCAACGTGTTGGCGGGGCTGGAGGCGGCCAGCGACGGCGTGGTCATCATGGACCGGCGCGAGATCAAGGGGCCGAGCCTGGATCGCGGCGTGGTGTTCCAGAGCCATGCGCTCATGCCCTGGTTCAGCGTGCTGGGCAACGTGGTGTTCGCGGTCCGTTCGCGCTGGCCGGACTGGTCGCGCGCCAAGGCCGAGGAACATGCGCGCCGCTTCATCGCGATGGTGGGGCTGAAGGGGGCTGAGCACAAGAAGCCCTCCGAGCTCTCGGGCGGCATGAAGCAGCGGGTGGGTATCGCCCGGGCCTTTTCCATCGAGCCCAAGATGCTGCTGATGGACGAACCCTTCGGCGCCCTCGATGCCCTCACACGCGGGGTGGTGCAGGACGAGCTGCTGAAGATCTGCGCGGCCACCGGGCAGACCGTGTTCATGATCACCCATGACGTGGACGAGGCCATCCTGCTGGCCGACAAGATATTCCTGATGTCCAACGGCCCGCAGGCCTGCATCGCCGAAGTGGTCATCAACACCTTGCCCAAGACCCGCAGCCGGGAAGCCATGCATCACGATCCGCAGTTCTATCGCATCCGCAATCACCTGGTGGACTTCCTGGTACACCGCTCGCGCCAGATCCAGGCGGCCCAGGCCAGCGGCGTACCGCGTCCTCCCACGCGCATCGTGATGCCGGGGCTGGAGCAGGCGGTGGCCTGAAAGTGGGCAGGGCAGCCCAAGAGATTTCGTCATTGTGTCGCAAGCATTCGTCACGATCGATGACGCGCACTGAGAGGTGTGTCGTCGATCTTCATCCCGTCCACCCAAAGGAGATAGCCATGGACCGCAACCAAGTCACCCAGAAGATCGTCACCGCCAAGGTCAGCAAGAAGATGACCTGGGCCCAGATCGCCGAGCGCATCGGCCAGAGCAAGGAGTGGACCACCGCTGCCATGCTGGGCCAGATGACCCTGACCGCCAAGCAGGCCGCCACCGCCCAGGAGCTGTTCGAACTCACCGATGAAGAAACCCTGTGGCTGCAGATCGTGCCCTACAAGGGTTCGCTGCCGACCCCGGTGCCGACCGATCCGCTGATCTACCGCTGGTACGAGATCGTCAGCGTCTATGGCAGCACCATCAAGGAACTGATCCACGAAGAATTCGGCGATGGCATCATGAGCGCCATCGATTTCAAGATGGATATCCAGCGCCAGGCCGATCCCAATGGGGACCGCGTGAACGTGATGCTGTCGGGCAAGTTCCTGCCGTACAAGACCTACTGAGCGACTGACGCGGAGAGTCACATCGCGTTACAAGGCGGTGCAGCCCAAAGCGGGGCGGCGCGGCTAGAATAGCGCGCATGCTCAAAGACAAGAAACTCTCCGCCTACGCCCCGTCGGCGACCCGCATCCGGGCGCGCTTCGTGGCCATCTCCTGGCGCGACCTGGCCGTCAGCTTCGGTCCCATCATCCTGCTGATCCTGATCGGCGCCTGGCTGGTGATCTGGCTGATCCGCCCGGCGCCGCCGTCTTCGATCACGATCGCTGCCGGTCCCAAGGACAGCAATTTCTGGCGCGTGGCCGAACGCTACAAGGCCATCCTGGCGCGCGATGGCATCCGCCTCGATATCGTCGAGACCGGGGGCTCGCTGGACAACCTGAAACGCCTGGCCGATCCCGACCAGAGCCTGGACGTCGGCTTCGTGCAGGGCGGCCTGGCCGGTGCGGTACCGGCCGAGGCGCTGGCGCCGCTGGTGTCGCTTGGCAGCATTTCCTATGTGCCGGTGTCGGTGTACTACCGCACGCCGCCGCCACGTGAGGACGGCAAGCCGGTGCCGCCGCTGCGCCAGTTGTCGGAGCTGGCCGGCAAGCGCATCGCCATCGGTGGTGCCGGGAGCGGCTCCAGCGTGCTGGCCGCGACCCTGCTCAAGGCCAACGGTGTGGAAGAGGGCGGCAGCACCCAGCTGTTGAACATCGGCGGCGATGAGGCGGCCCAGGCGCTGACCGGTGGCAAGATCGATGCGGCCTTCCTGATGGGCGATTCGGTATCGGTGGCGACCATGGGCAAGCTGCTGCGCGCCCCTGGCATCCGCCTGCTGGATTTCTCCCAGGCCGATGCCTATGTGCGGCGCTTCCGCTATCTCAATACCCTGAAGATGCCCATGGGCGTGTTCGACCTGGCGCGCAACCTGCCGGCCCGCGATACCCAGCTGATCGCACCCACGGCCGAACTGGTGGCGCGCGAGGACCTGCATCCGGCGCTGTCGGACCTGCTGATCGCGGCCGCCCGCGAAGTGCATGGCAAGGCCAACGTGATGCAGAAGGCGGGGGAGTTCCCGGCGCCGCTGGAGCATGAATATCCGATCAGCGACGATGCGGCGCGCTATTACAAGTCCGGCAAGACCTTCTTCTACCGCACCCTGCCGTTCTGGATGGCCAGCCTGGTGGACCGGGCGGTGGTGATCGTGCTGCCGGTGATCCTGCTGCTCATCCCGGGTATCCGCCTGGTGCCGATGCTCTATGGCTGGCGCGTGCGTTCGCGCATCTATCGCTGGTATGGCGAGCTGATCTCGCTGGAACGCGGCCTGTCCCGCGAATCGCCGGAAGACCAGGCCGAGATGCTCAGGCGCCTGGACGAGATCGAGATCGCGGTGAACCGGATGAAGATGCCGCTGGCCTTTGCCGACCAGTTCTATGTGCTGCGGGAACACATCGGCTTCGTGCGGGCGCGCCTGGCGGCCGGTGTGGCTTAGGCGCCACGGCGGGAAATGCAGGATGGGCCGGCTGTTGTATGCTCGCCATGATGCATACAGTACTGTATAAAAAATACTGTGTATTCATACAGTACTTGTGCTAAAGTGAAGCCTCCAATCGACAAGAAGAGGAATCGCTGCCATGACACACTTTGATCTTGCTTCCGACGCTCGCTTCGCTGTTGCATCTTCCAGCCCGTCTTCGCTGGCGATCCGCCTGGGTCGTCGCGAAATCTTCATCTGCCGTGACACCTATGTGCGCCGTTATCGCGTCAATCCGGTGATCGAGTGCAGCGCCGGCATCGAGCCCGGCCATGTGGAAATCCTGCTGCTGCGCCGCTGGCTGGTGGTGCTGTCGAAGGCGCGCGCCTGATGCGGCGCGCCCTCGACTGGCTGGTGGTGGATGCGCTGGGCCGGGCGGCCTGCGTGGATCAGCGTGTGACCACTCCAGCACTGGCGGTGCCGGCCTCTGCGGCCGCCGCCAACGACGACTCCATGCTGGGGAAGGTCACCAGATGCGTGACGTCCAGCCTGATGCCTATCCACTCGCCCACCGCGTGATCGTGGTGGGAGGGGACCAGCGACAGCAGTTGCTGCCCGTTCTCCAGCGCCAGCGTGTAGAGAAATTCCGCTCCCCTGAATGATTTGCGAACGACTCTTGCCTTGAAGGGTGAGGCGTCGTCATGCATCACGTCGTCAGCCCGCAGCAGCACGTCCACCTGCGCATTTGCCGGCTGGGGCCGATCGTGCAAGGGCGTGCCGCGCAACAGGCCGGCTGCGGTCTGCACTTCGATTTCTCCCTCGCTCCCGTCCCGGCCGGAGGCCGTGGCAGATGTCTGCATCAGTGTTCCCTGCAGCAGCACGCCGTGGCCGATGAAATCGGCCGCGAAGCGGGTGGCCGGGCGGTGGTAGAGGGCGTAGGGGCTATCCCACTGTTCCAGGCGGCCTTGCCGCATCACGCCCACTACGTCGGCCACGGCAAAGGCTTCCATCTGGTCGTGCGTGACCATCAGGGCGGTGGTGCCGGTGCGCTTGAGGATGTCGCGCACGTCGTGCGCCAGACGTTCACGCAATTCCACATCCAGGCTGGAAAACGGTTCGTCCAGCAACAGCAGGCGTGGCTGCGGCGCCAGCGCCCGCGCCAGGGCGATACGCTGCTGCTGGCCGCCGGAAAGCTGGTGCGGGAACTTGCCGCCCGACCCCGACAGACCGACCAGCTCCAGCATGGCCGTGACCACCTGTTCGCGCTGGCCGCGTGCCATGCCACGCAGGCCGAAGCCGATGTTGGCTGCCACATCCAGATGCGGGAACAACGCGAAATCCTGGAACACCATGCCGATGCGGCGCTCCTCGGCCGCCACCCGGATGCCATCGCCTTCCAGCAAGGTCCCGGCCAGCCGGATGCGGCCGGCCTGTGCCGGCTCCAGCCCGGCCACGGCGCGCAGCAGGCTGGTCTTGCCGCTGCCGGAGGGACCGATCAGCGCACCCAGCTCGCCCGGCTGCAGGCGCAGCGAGACGTCGTCGACGGCGGCGGAGGGAGTGCGGGGATAGCGGATGCTGAGGTGCTCGACTTCCAGAAACATGGAGATGCCCGGTGAAATGGTTACAATTCGCGATTGCCTGAGGGTGTGCAGTGTAGCGCAAGCCCTCGCGTCTTCCACCTGGCTAGTCCATTTTCACCGTTTCCTTGTTATGCATATCATCGGTTTGCTTGCTGTGCTGATCGCCTTGCCGCTGTTGGGCATCCTCGCCGCCTGGTTGGGCCTGGACGCGGCGGGCGTGGACAGCCTGCGCCAGCAGATGCAGACCGTCCTGCCCGGTTACCTTGCCACCTCCGGCTGGCTGGCGCTGATGGTGCCGCTGGGCGTGGTGCTGGTGGGCGGTGCGGCGGCGGTGACGGTGAGCCTGTTCGAATTTCCCGGACGGCGCTGGCTGTCCTGGGCCTTGCTGCTGCCCATGGCAATGCCGGCCTATGTCTCGGCCTATGCCTATACCGATTTCCTGCAATACGCCGGGCAGGTGCAGAGCACGCTGCGCGGCTGGTTCCCCGGCTGGCGCATGGATGTGCGCGGTCTGCCGGGGGCGATCTGCATGTTCGTCTTCACGCTCTATCCCTATGCCTATCTGCTGGCGCGCAATGCGCTGTCCGAACGCGGCAACCACCTGATGGAGGCAGCCCGCATGCTGGGTACGCCACTGGCCGAGCGCATCGTGCGCGTGGCGCTGCCGCTGGCGCGTCCGGCACTGGCGGCCGGGGCCGCTCTGGCGCTGATGGAGACGCTGGCGGACTACGGCGTGTCGGCCTATTTCGGCCTGACCACCTTTACTACCGGCATCTATAAGGCCTGGGTGGTGCTGGACGACCGCATCGCGGCGGCCCAGTACGCTTCGCTGTTGCTGCTGTTCGTGGCGGTGCTGCTGTGGCTGGAACGCCGCGAGCAGGGCCGCATGCGATTTGCCGTCACCCGTGGCGCACGCAGCGCCGATGCCGCTGACAGCGCCGAGGGTACCCGCCCGCACCTGACGCGCGGACCGACGGTGCTGGCCTGGCTGGTGTGCGGCTTGCCGGTGGTGGCGGGGTTCCTGCTGCCGGTGGGCATCCTGCTGCATCTGTGGTGGGGTGAGGTGAATCATGAAGCCGGCGTGGCCTTCGACCTGGCTCGTTATGCCCGCTGGGTGTGGAACAGTTTCCGCTTCGGCGGCATGGCGGCGCTGGCGGCCATCGTGCTGGCGCTGGCCCTGTGCTTTGCGCTGCGTGCCGGTGGCCTGCCGCGCCTGCAGGGGGCGATGTTGCGCCTGACGGCGCGGCTGGCCGGCATGGGTTATGCGATTCCCGGATCGGTGATCGCGGTGGGCATCCTGCTGCCGGTGGCCTGGCTGCAGGCGCGCTGGCCGGCGGCCGGTCTGGGTGTGCTGCTCACGGCCAGCTCCCTGGGCGTGATCTATGCGTATCTGGTACGCTTCACGGCGGTTGCGGTGCAGTCGGTGGAGTCCGGCTATACCCGCATCCCGGCCAGTCTCGATGAAGCCGCGCGCACCCTGGGCAGTTCGCGCAGGGCCATTGCCTGGCGCCTGCACATGCCCTTGCTGTGGCGTTCGCTGGCGGTGGCGGCCCTGATGGTGTTCGTCGATGTGGTCAAGGAATTGCCGGCGACCCTGCTGTTGCGTCCCTTCGATACCGATACCCTGGCCGTGATTGCGCACAACCTGGCGCGCGACGAACGCCTGGGTGAAGCGGCACTGCCGGCGCTGTCCATCGTGCTGGTTGGGCTGGCGCCGGTGCTGCTGGTGATGCGGGCGCTGGACGGCCGGCGCCGGGCGCCCTTGCAAAGCGGCAGTACGCCCGCATAACGATGTGACGAACAAGGACGCGGCCAGGGGGGCGGCGTCCATGCAATGGAGAAACCATGAGCCAATACGATTACGACCTCTTCACCATCGGCGGCGGGTCCGGTGGCGTGCGCGCCGCGCGCTTCGCCGGCCAGACCGGCGCCCGCGTGGGCCTGGCGGAGAAGGGCGACCTGGGGGGCACCTGTGTCAACGTGGGCTGCATTCCGAAGAAGCTGATGTCCTACAGTGCGCATTACCACGAGGACTTCGCCGACGCCGCCGGCTATGGCTGGACCCTCAACGGCAAGCCCAGCTTCGACTGGTCGGCCCTGATCGCCAACAAGGACCGCGAGATCGCCCACCTCAACGACATCTACCAGCGTCTGCTGGACGGGGCCAACGTCAAGCTGCATCGCGGCTTTGCCACGGTGGAGGATGCGCATACGGTCAACGTCGATGGCCAGCGCTTCACCGCCCGCCACATCCTGATCGCCACCGGTGGCCATCCGGACAAGCCGCAGATTCCGGGGAGCGAACTGGGGATCACCTCGGATGATTTCTTCCACCTCAAGGGCCTGCCCAAGCGCGCGGTGGTGCTGGGGGGCGGCTATATTGCAGTGGAACTGGCCTCCATCCTCAACGGCCTGGGCAGCGAGGTGACCCTGGTCTATCGCCGCGAGCGCCTGTTGCGCAACATGGATGCCGACCTCGGCGTGCACCTGGCCGACGAGATGGCAAAGAAGGGGATTCGCCTGGTGTTCAATGCCAGCATCGATGCCATCGAAGCCGGGGATGCCGCAGGAGCCACGGAGGACAGCGTCAAGCAGGTACGCCTGACCAATGGCGAGACCCTGCAGGCCGAGTGCGTGCTGTTCGCCACCGGCCGCACGCCCAATACGGGCCGGCTGGGGCTGGAGAAGGTCGGTGTCGCGCTGGAGAAGAACGGCGCCATCCCGGTCAACGACAACTTCGAGAGCAGCGTGCCTTCCATCCTGGCCGTGGGCGATGTCATCGACCGCGTGGCGCTCACCCCGGTGGCGCTGGCCGAGGCCATGGTGGTGGTGGCGCGCCTGTTCGGAAAGGGCGAGCGCAGCATGTCCTACCGCAACATCCCCACCGCCGTCTTCAGCCATCCCAACATCGGCACCGTGGGCATGAGCGAGGAGGAGGCCAGGAAGGAAGTGGGCGCGGTGAAGATCTTCAAGACCGATTTCAAGCCGCTCAAGAACACGCTTTCGCGCAATACTGAACGAACCTTCATGAAGCTGGTGGTCGATGCCGCCACTGACCGGGTGCTGGGCGTGCACATGGTCGGCGGCGACGCCGGCGAAGTGATCCAGGGTTTCGCCGTGGCCCTGCAGTGTGGTGCCACCAAGGCGCAGTTCGATACCACCATCGGCATCCATCCGACCTCGGCCGAGGAATTCGTCACCATGCGCACACCCGTGGCCTGACAAGCCGTCAAGGTCCGCTGCAACAATGAACAACGGGGATGCATGGCATCCCCGTTGTGCTTTTGCAGTTCGGTCAGCAGTGCTTAACGCCACAAGGCGTAGCCGATGCGCAGTTGCGGGCTGTCCTTCTGGTTGTAGGTCAGCAGGCTTTCCCCGTAGCCGGAGAAATAGCTGGCCATCAGATAGCCGGCGGTACCCGGCAGCAGGCGCGAGAGCGGATAGGAAATCTGCGTCTCGGCGCTGTACTTGCCGCCCAGCTTGCCCTTGCGCAGCATGGTCGCCACTTCCACGCCGTCCGGTTTGCCGTAGGCCAGTTTCAGGTCCAGGTGGCCACGGTAGTCGGCGATGTCCGGATTGTCGCGGGTTGGACCAAGGTAGGCGTAGACCTTGGGCGCGACCCTGAAGTGATAGTCGTTGAGGTTGCCGAAGTTGAAGGTCGGTTCGATGAAATAGGTATTGATGCTGCGCGATTCGGGGCCGTCGCGACCATTGGACTCGTGTTCCAGCCCGGTGGCGATGCCGATGCGGCTGAACACGCGGTTCTGGATGCCCAGGTCCGGCAGGTAGTAGTACAGACTGGGGCGATAGCTGGTATCGCGGAAGGGCGCGGAAGGCGCCGACAGGTCCCACAGCGAGAACTGGGTATAGCCCAGGTAGAGATTGTCCAGCAGGCTGCGCGAGCGCGGATCGTCCGGCACGAACAGGCGGAACTTGAAGCTGAGCTGGAAGCGCGCATTGGTATCGCCGTGGTTATGCCCGACCGTGAAGTACATCGGCTCGTTGAAGGACAGGCGGCGATTGTTGGAGAGGATATCTTCGGCCGCCGGCGCGCTGTCGATGGGCGAGGCATTGGTGCCGGGCGTGAGCACCGTGGCCGAGGGCGCCACCGGGGCCACCTTGCTGCTGGAGTCGGCCAGCGGGGTGTTGATCAGGTCGGGCGACTCCGGCAACGGCCCCAGCCCGGCATCGGGACGTACCACCGCCACCAGCACCGGCGAGGCGTCGATGCCGATCGGTTCGATGCGCACCATGCCGCGCAGCCGCTCCGGCAGCACACCGCGATAATGCACCTTGCGGAACTCGCCCTGGCGCAGCGTGAGCCGGTCCGCGCCGTCGACCCGCTGCAGGGTGATCTGCTGGGGCGGGATCATGTCGGCCGAGGCCGCCACCAGCAGGGTGGGCGGCAGGCTGTAGCTGCGCTCGGCCTGCTCGTCCTCGGACACCAGCAGGGTCAGTTCCAGGGGCTTGCTGGCATCGATGCGCTTGGGTGGCTGCACCATGGAGATGCCTGCCTGGGCCGGGCTGCTCCAGAGCAGCGGTGCGCCGATGCCACACCACGCCAGGGCAATCAGGCGGGAAGCGCGTTTCCAGCGTGGGCAGCGTGGGGGCAGGCAGTTTTTCCGATGGCGCGGACGGGTTTGGGGTAAGCTCAGCATGATGTCCTTGTTGTCAATTTGTTGTGTTTTGTTGTCATTTTGCATGTTGTCGTGCTGCGCGGCCAGTTCGGGGAAAGCGCGTCCACGACGGCCGGCGGTCGGGCTGGCATCGCGGCTGGCCTACCGGCCAGCATGCGCACCGCAGTGAGAACAGATCGGCTGCGCCGGATAAAGTTGCCGATTGCGCTGCCCGCGCTGCTCCGAGGGGAGGCAGAAGCCGCGGAAGGGACGGCGGGTGGTGCATAAACATATCAGGATGACAACGGGTATTTCCTGATTGTGGGACAATACCGCGCCTTCTAAGCTAGGTACACGGGCATCCGGCTTGACGATGCCTCCCTCGATGTTTCGCCCTAATGCTCTCCTGATACGCTGCACCCCTCGCCATGCTCATCGCCACCTACGACAAGTTGCTGGTTGTCGTCTCACTGCTGGTCGCCATCCTCGCCTCCTATACGGCGCTGGACATGGCCGAGCGTATCAATACGACCAGCAGCCAGCATTCCCGCGCCGCGCGCTTCTGGCTCAGCGGCGGCGCCGTCGCCATGGGCGTGGGGATCTGGTCCATGCACTTCATCGGCATGCTGGCCTTCCGCCTGCCGATCGCCCTGGGCTACGACGCCTGGATCACGGTGCTGTCGCTGCTGATCGCCATCGCCACCTCGGGCTATGCCCTGTGGATCGTCACCCGTCCGCAACTGCCGTTGCGGCGCCTGTTCGGCAGTGCCCTGCTGATGGGCAGCGGCATCGCCGGCATGCACTATACCGGGATGGCGGCCATGCGCATGCAGCCCGGCATCGATTATGAGCTGCCACTGTTCCTGGTCTCGATACTGATTGCGATAGCCGCTTCGGCGGCGGCCCTGTGGATCGCCTTCAGCCTGCGCAGGAATACCCCGCACGTGCAGGCGGCGCGCGCCGGCGCCTCGGTGGTGATGGGGGTGGCCATCGTCGGCATGCACTACACCGGCATGGCCGCAGCCAGCTTCCCCATCGGCTCGGTCTGCATGTCGGCGCGCGAAGGCGTGGGCATCGGCTGGCTGGCCATCCTGATCATCGTGGTCACGCTGGCGGTGCTGACCATCGCCTTGCTGACCTCGGTGCTGGATGCGCGGCTGGAGTCGCGCACCGCCAAGCTGGCCCGGTCGCTGGCCGAGGCGAATGAAG
Organism: Herbaspirillum sp.; assembly: GCF_035644555.1. Classification (GTDB taxonomy): domain Bacteria; phylum Pseudomonadota; class Gammaproteobacteria; order Burkholderiales; family Burkholderiaceae_D; genus Herbaspirillum. The sequence goes on along the minus strand of NZ_DASQOH010000038.1, from coordinate 58,210 downwards.
AACTGACCCAGATGGTGCTGCACGATCACCTCACCAAGCTGCCCAACCGCACCCTGCTGGAAGACCGCCTGACCCAGTCGATCAACAAGGCAGCCCGCAGCAATGGTCATTTTGCGCTGATGTTCATGGACCTGGACGGCTTCAAGGCCATCAACGATTCGTTGGGCCATCATGTGGGCGACCGCCTGCTGGTGGAAGTGGCGCGCCGCCTGACGACCACCACCCGCGCCCACGATACGGTGGCGCGGCTGGGCGGCGATGAATTCGTGATCCTGGTCGACCTGGCCCGGCCCGATGACGCCATGCCGGTGGCCGAGAAGCTGGTGGAGGCGGTCAACCAGCCGTTCCGGGTGGGCGAGCATGAATTGCGGGTTTCGGCCAGCATCGGTATCGCCATCTACCCGGAAGACGGCAGCACCCGTCACGACCTGGTGATCAATGCCGATGCCGCGATGTACCATACCAAGCGCGCCGGTCGCAATGGCTACAACTTCTTCGAACCATCGATGAATGCCAACGCCCATCACCAGCTGCAGTGGCTGCAGGACCTGCGGGCGGCGCTGGAGCGCAAGCAGTTCCGGCTGGTCTACCAGCCCAAGTTCAGCCTGCCCGATGGCCCGGTTCTGGGCGCCGAGGCGCTACTGCGCTGGCAGCATCCCGAGCGCGGACTGGTGGGACCGGACGAATTCATCGGCCTGGCCGAGCGCTCCGGCCTGATCATCCCCATCGGCGCCTGGGTGCTGGACGAAGCCTGCCGCCAGATGCATGAATGGCTGACGCTGGGCTATACCGACTGGAAGATCGCGGTCAACCTGTCGGCGGTGCAATTCGCCGACCCGCATCTGGTGGAGGTAGTGCGCTCGGCCCTGGAGCGCCACCAGCTGCCACCGCCCTGCCTGACGCTGGAGGTGACCGAATCGACCGCCATGCACGATACCGAAGCCAGCCTGGAGACCTTGCAGAAGATCGCCGACCTGGGGGTGGAGATTGCCATCGACGACTTCGGGACCGGCTATTCCAGCCTGCTGTATCTCAAGCGCCTGCCGGCCAATGAATTGAAGATCGACCGCGGTTTCGTACGCGATCTGAGCGACGGCACCGAGGACGCCGCCATCGTCTCGGCCATCGTGGCCCTGGGGCGTACGCTGAACCTGCGCATCGTGGCCGAGGGTGTGGAGACCGAGCGTCAGCAGCAATTTCTCACGGCGGTGGGCTGCGACGCCCTGCAGGGTTATCTGATGGGACGGCCGATGGCGCCCGACCTGTTCCTGCAGACCATGCGCGAGCAACACAAGAGCGCGGCCTGATCCTGGAAATTGGCCGTCCCATCACCTGCTATTCCGCGAATTGCCTGACAGCGCTTGATGTGAAGATCACGACATGGAGAAACGCGGGAAGGACGGCGTTTCAGGCAGGCTCCTGAGGGGGAGGTTGGGGCGGACGGCTCGTGATGGCGTCCGTCCCTTTTTGTTGCCGGCCCGTATGGCGCGGGTCCCGCCGGCTACAGCACCTTGCCCGGATTCATCAGCTGTTGCGGGTCCAGGGCCTGCTTGATTGCGCGCATGAGCCGCAATTCCACCGGCGACTTGTAGCGCAGGATTTCCTCGCGCTTGAGCGCACCCAGTCCGTGCTCGGCCGAGATCGAGCCACCGAAGCGGTCCACGCTGTCATGCACCACCAGGTTGATGGCCGACTGCTGGCCGAGGAATGCGCTATCGGCAACGCCCACCGGCGGCGAGACGTTGTAGTGCAGGTTGCCGTCGCCCAGGTGGCCGAAGGTCACCATGCGGCAGCCCGGCGCGGCCTGCTGCACCAGCACGTCGGTGGTGGCGATGAAGTCGGCGATGCGCGAGATCGGCACCGAGATGTCGTGCTTGATGTTCTTGCCTTCGTGCGCCTGCGCCATGGAGATGCTTTCACGCAATTGCCACAGTGCCCGCGATTGCGCCAGTGAGGCAGCGATCACGGCATCGTTGGCCAGGGCCTGTTCCAGGGCCTCGCCGATGACGCTTTCGAAGAGGGCGCGGGCGTGCTCTTCCGATTCGCTGTCCGACAGTTCCAGCAGGACGTAGTGCGCATGCCGCTGGGCGAAGGGCAGGCGCTGCTCGGGGAAGTGCTTGCAGACCAGCTGCAGGCAGAAATCCGACATCAGCTCGAAGCCGGTCAGTGCCGACGCACAGCGCGACTGCGCCAGTTGCAGCAGCTGCAGGGCCTGGGCCGGGGTATCCAGCGCCACCAGTGCCGTCACCTGCGCAAGCGGTTGCGGGAAGAGCTTGACCACGGCGGCGGTGATGATGCCCAGCGTACCTTCGGCACCGATGAAGAGGTCGCGCAGGTCGTAGCCGGTATTGTCCTTGCGCAAGCCCTTCAGGCTGCTCATCACCTCGCCCCCGGCGGTGACCACTTCCAGACCCAGGCACAGTTCGCGGGTATTGCCATAGCGCAGCACGCCGGTGCCGCCGGCATTGGTGGAGAGGTTGCCGCCGATGGTGCAACTGCCCTCGGCTGCCAGCGACAACGGAAACAGTCGCCCCACGGCAGCAGCCTGCTCCTGCAGATGCTGCAGCACGCAGCCGGCTTCCACGGTCATCGTATTGTTGATCGGGTCGACGGCGCGGATGCGGTTCAGGCGCCGCAGCGACAGCACCACGGCATTGCCCTGCTGGTCCGGCACACTGCCTAGCACCAGGCCGGTATTGCCGCCCTGCGGCACCAGCGGCACGGCGTATTGCGCACACAGGGCGACGATGGCCGCCACTTCGTTGGTATCGGCCGGCCGCAACACGGCCAGCGCGCGGCCGGTATAGCGACCGCGCTGGTCGGTCAGGTAGCCACCGGTGTCGGTGGCCTCGGTGAGGACATGGGAAGCGCCGATGGCAGTGCGGCAGGCGGCGAGGAATTCGGTGGTGGTGGCGGTCATGGCAGGCGGCGGCGCGCCACCGTCGGGTGGCGCGTGATCAGGCGAGGGTGGGCGGGGCGCTTGGTGGCAGATTTACTGGGAGGCTTTCTGGATGGCCTGGCGGGCGATTTCCTTGGCGGCCTTCTTGAAAGGGTGCAGGTAGGCCAGCGCGCAGATGAAATAGATCGTGGTCAATGCCACCTCGACCCAGGCCAGCCAGACCGAGGTGTGATTGGCGTCGCTGGTGGCGCGTACCAGGCCCTCGGCCAGGTAGACCAGGATCAGCATGGACGACCATTGCAGGGTATAGACATCGCGTTTGAGGATGCCGCGCAGGGGCAGCAGCAGCGGCACCACCTTGAGCACCATCCACGAGCCGCCCGGGCGCAGCGGCGCCAGCGCCAGTTCCCATGCCACGCAGAGCAGGATCAGGCCGACCAGGCTGGAACTGGCCCCGAGATGGAAGTAGCGCGCGCTGGTGTTCATGATGGTCTCCGTAGTTTTAATGCAGTCTCTGCCAGCCGTTTGCCCAGCGCGATGGCCAGGGCACGCGAGTCGTCCGACAGTGGCTGGTTGCCGTTGACGCCCGCCCAGTGACTGGCGCCGTAGGGGCTGCCGCCGCTGTGGGTATTCATCAGTTCGGGATGTGCATAGGGCAGGCCCAGCAACAGCATGCCGTGATGCAGCAGGGGAATCATCATGGTCAGCAGCGTCGACTCCTGGCCGCCATGCAGGCTGCCGGTGGAGGTGAACACGCAGGCCGGCTTGCCGGTCAGGGTGCCGGAGAGCCACTGGGGCGAGGTACCGTCCCAGAAATACTTCATGGCCGCGGCCATGTTGCCAAAGCGCGTGGGCGAGCCCAGGGCCAGGCCGTCGCACTGCGCCAGGTCGGCCGCTTCCACATAGGGCGCGCCGGAGCTTGGCACGTCCGGCTCCACCGCCTCGGTGACGGTGGAGACCGCCGGCACGGTACGCAGGCGGGCATCACAGCCGGGGACGCTTTCCACGCCCTGGGCGATCAGTTCGGCCAGCTTGCGGGTGGCGCCATGGCGCGAATAGTAGAGCACCAGGATGGTGGCGTTGGAGGGAGCGTTCACGGAAGAGGGGGAGGAGCTGGTCATCATGTGACTTATTATATTTCCGTTTTTTTCCTCCCAGCGTGAGGGAAAAAGAGAGAAATCTGCCCGACCGCTGCCTTTTGCTGCACCTCATTGAGGTCATAACTGCAACTTTAGGATTCAGCTTCGATTTTTGCGGGATTTTGCCGGCGGCTTGGGCGATAATCGCCAAACTTGTCATCCTGCCGCCTGTCGGCGGGAAAGAACCCGGGTGTGGCGCTGTTGCTTGCCGTCCCCCCATGAAGTCGAACCGATGCCCTCTTTGCGTTTTCCCTTTTCCCGTATGCGTGGTCTGTCCCGAGAACAGTTGAGCGATCTGTTGCGCTTCGCCGGCCGGCGACTGCGCGAGGATCGCCTGCCCCAGGTGGCCGGCAGCCTGACCTTCACCACCATCCTCTCGCTGGTGCCGGTGCTGACCATCGCGCTGGCGCTGTTTACGGCCTTCCCGCTGTTCTCGACCTTCCGCGCTTCGCTGGAAGCCTATTTCGTCGAAAACCTCATGCCCAAGGGGGTGGCCAATACCATCCTGGGCTACCTGAACCAGTTCGCGGCCAAGTCGGCACGCATTTCGGCGGTGGGCGGGGTGGTGCTGATCCTGACCTCGGTGCTGACCATGTCCACCATCGAGAGCGTGTTCAACCAGATCTGGCGGGTCAAGAAGTCGCGGCCGCTGGTGCAGCGGGTGCTGGTGTACTGGGCCATCATCACCCTGGGACCGCTCTTGATCGGGGTGTCCATCAGCGTGACCTCCTACCTGTCCAGCGCCACCGGTGGTGCGGTCAAGAGCCTGCCGTGGCTGGGCGCGGGTTTCTATACGCTGGTCTCGCTGATGTTCTCGACGCTGGCCTATACGCTGCTCTACAGCACCGTCCCCAACCAGACCGTGGACTGGCGCGACGCCCTGGCCGGCGGCCTGCTGGCCGGTGTCGGCCTGGAAATCGCCAAGCGCCTCTTCGCGGTCTACATCATGCAGTTCCCGACCTACACCATGGTCTATGGCACGGTGGCGGTGCTGCCGATCTTCCTGGTGTGGATCTACATGATGTGGATGATCACCCTGTTCGGCGCGCTGCTGACGGCGGCGCTGCCGGTGGTGCGCTACGAGCGCTGGTGGCATGTGGCCTCGCCGGGGGCGGAGTTCATCGATGCGGTGAAGGTCCTGAAATTCCTGCATGCGGCCCGCGTGGGGGTGGAGTCGGCGGTGGTGAGCATGGATGAGGTGCGTCGCGCCACGCGACTGGGGCTGGGCGAATTGCAGCAGTTGCTGAGCCGGATGAGTGAAGAAGGCTGGGTGGCCTCGGTCAAGCCGGAGACCAGCCGCCGCACCGGCTGGAACCGCCGTATCACCGATGATATGGACCGCTGGACGCTGGTGGCCAATCCCAGCACGATCCGGCTGGCGCGGGTCTATCGCCTGTTCGTGTTCGATCCCGCCGTGCTGGCGCAGGCGGGTGAGGAGGAGGCGCTGGTGAGGCGGGTGGAAGACGCCATCGACGGCGTGCTCGGCCAATCGCTGGATGATTACTGCGGCGGCGCGGGCGGTGCCAGTGCCGACCCACAGGCGCAGAGCACCGTGGCCGCCATGCCCTATGCCGCCGTGCCGCTGGATGAGCGGCGCCGCATGTGGGAGCGCTGAGGGCTCAGAACGAGACCTGCCCGGTCAGCATCTGCCAGTACATGACCCAGTCGCCCATGAAGGAATACAGGGGATGGCGGAAGGTGGCCGGCTGGTTCTTCTCCACCATGAAATGCCCGACCCAGGCAAAGCCGTAGCCACAGAACAGGGCCACTGCCAGCCACCACCACTGGTGCGTGATCAGCAGCAGCAACAGGCTCAGCAGTGCCAGCGTCGAACCCAGGAAATGCAGCTGCCGGTTGACCCGGTGCGCGTGTTCGCTGAGATAGGTCGGATAGAACTCGCTGAAGCTGGCGTAGTGACGGTCGGGCAGGGTGGCGGCCATGGGCTTCTCCAGGTGGACCTGACTGTTCCAGCTTAGTCAGCGCGGCGTGCATATGCAAACCTTGTGCTGAAGCAAGCTTCGTATGATTGCTGGAAATACTGCATGGCAGCGCGATTCCCGGTTGCCCAAAGGGCGCGCTTGACCGTACCATGTGCAGGCATCCCGGCATGGGCGGGCGCGTAACCGGTGGACGGCACTGTGGCCTCGCCAGCGGCAGCATCCAGGATCAGTTATCCTGTTGCCCCCATGAATTGGATTTTCCGGGCGTCATCGCCTACAGTCAAAACAGCTTCATACAACTAGGACGACATCATGAAAGTCTCTGAAATCCTCAAGGTCAAAGGCAACATTCTCTTCACCGTCACGCCGGACACCCCGATTCAGGAGGCGGTCGCCGCGATGGCAGAGAAAGACATCGGCTCGCTGGTGGTCATGGAATATGGCGACCTGGTCGGCATGCTGACCTTCCGCGAAGTGCTGCTGACGCTGCACAAGAACGGCGGCGCCCTGGGCGGCTCGACCGTGCGCAAGCACATGAACGACGCCCCCATCACCGTCACCCCCGATACCGATCTGAACGAAGTGCGCCGCATCATGCTGGAAAAGCACGCGCGTTACGTGCCCGTGATGGAAGCGCGCACCGTGCTGGGCGTGATGTCCTTCTACGACGTGGCCAAGGCCGTGCTGGATGCGCAAGGCTTCGAGAACAAGATGCTCAAGGCCTACATCCGCGACTGGCCGGCCGAGGAAGAAGAGCGCGAAGGCAACGCCTGAGTGCTGCCGGCCCGCTGGCGGGCGCCGCTTGCCCTGGCAGGCGGCGCGCTCATGACCGTTCCTGCTGGAGCGGTTTTTTATTGCCCGTTAGGGTTGTTGTCATTCCGGCCCGGCCTGCGTAGGCTGCGCATTCCGCTTTCCCTGACCTGATTGCCCATGCAAAAGAACAGCCAGTTCACGCTTTTCTCCCAACGGCGTTTCGCTCCCTTCTTCTGGACCCAGTTCCTCGGCGCGCTCAACGACAATGTCTTCAAGACCGCGCTGCTGACCATCCTCACCTATGACGCTCTGTCCTGGACCGCGATGGATCCGGGCCTGCTCAACAACCTCATCCCGGGTTTGTTCATCCTGCCGTTCTTCCTGTTCTCGGCCACCTCCGGCCAGTTGGCGGACAAGCTGGAAAAGGGCCGCGTGGCGCGTTTCGTGAAGCTGCTGGAAATCGTCATCATGGGTATCGCCGCCTATGGCTGGATGACGCACCACCTGTGGCTGCTGATTGCGGCGGTGGTCGGCATGGGCATCCATTCCACGCTGTTCGGGCCGGTCAAGTATGCCTACCTGCCGCAGCAGTTGAAGCGCGAGGAACTGATCGGCGGCAATGGCCTGATCGAGATGGGGACCTTCGTCGGCATCCTGCTGGGGGAAATCCTGGGCGCGGTGCTGGTGGTGCACAAGCCCTGGGGGCTGCACCTGGTAGCCGGCGTGACCATCGGCATTGCCGTGCTGGGCTGGCTGGCCAGCCTGCGCATTCCGCTCTCGCCGGCCCCGGCGCCGGAGCTGAGGGTGAACTGGAATCCCTTCACGGAAACGGTGCGCAACCTCGGTTTCTCGCGCCGCAACCGGCCGGTGTTCCTCTCCTTGCTGGGCAATTCCTGGTTCTGGTTCTATGGCGCCATCATGCTGGCGCAATTCCCTGTCTATGCGAAGAACTACCTGCACGGCGACCATAGCGTCTTCGTGCTGCTGCTGGCGGTGTTCTCGGTAGGCATCGGCGTGGGTTCGCTGCTGTGCGAGCGGCTGTCGGGCCACAAGGTGGAAATCGGGTTGGTGCCCTTCGGCTCCATCGGCCTGTCGGTCTTCGGGCTGGAGCTGTATTTTGCCAGCCAAGCCTACGTGACGCCGGCGGCGATGCTGGACCTGGGCGGTTTCCTGGCGCACGGCGGCAGCTGGCGCATCCTCGGCGATTGCCTGGGTATCGGCCTGTTCGGCGGGCTCTACATCGTGCCGCTGTTTGCGCTGATCCAGACCCGCTGCGATCCGGCGCACGTCTCGCGCACCATCGCCGGGATGAACATCATGAATTCGCTGTTCATGGTGGTGTCGGCGCTGGTGGCCATGGTCATGCTCAAGTCGGGGATGACGATTCCGCAGATCTTCCTGGCCACGGCCATCATGAACGGCGTGGTGGCGGTCTACATCTTCTCGCTGGTGCCGGAATTCCTGATCCGCTTCCTGGCCTGGCTGTTGATCCATACCTTCTACCGGGTGCGCATTGTCAATGGCCAGGCCATTCCCGATCAGGGCGCGGCGGTGCTGGTGTGCAACCATGTGAGCTATGTCGATGCCATCGCCATCATGGCGGCCAGCCCGCGCCCGGTGCGCTTCGTGATGGATTACCAGATCTTCCGGATCCCAGTGATGGCCTGGCTGTTCCGCAATGTGCGGGCGATCCCGATCGCACCGGTCAAGGCCGACCCCTGGCTGACCGAGAAGGCCTTCGTCGATATCGCCCAGGCCTTGCACGAGGGTGAATTGGTGTGCATCTTCCCGGAGGGAAAACTGACGCGTGATGGTGAGCTCAACCCCTTCCGGGGCGGCGTGCAGAAGATCATCGACCGCAGCCCGGTGCCGGTGGTGCCGCTGGCCTTGCGTGGCTTGTGGGGTAGCCTGTTCTCGCGCGATCCCAGCAACCCGGTCACGCGCACCTTCCGGCGCGGCTTGTTCTCGCGGCTGGAACTGGTGGCCGGCGAGCCCATCCCGGCCGAGCAGGTCAGCCCCGAGCTGCTGCAGGAAAAGGTGCGCGAACTGCGCGGCGACTGGAAGTAGGCATCAGGCGGGGAGGGCGCCGTGGCTCGTCGGCGGCGCCCGGGGCTGGTAAAATCGCGTCTTTCTCCCCTTTTGCGCGAATTCCATCATGTCCGGCAATACCTTCGGCACGCTCTTCACCGTCACCACCTTCGGCGAATCCCACGGCCCGGCCATCGGCTGCGTGATCGATGGCTGCCCCCCGGGGATGACGCTGTCGGAAGCCGATATCCAGCCGGAACTGGATCGCCGCCGTCCCGGCACCTCGCGCCACGTCACCCAGCGTCAGGAGCCCGATACCGTCGAGATCCTCTCCGGCGTCTATGAAGGCAAGACCACCGGTACCCCGATTGCGCTGCTGATCCGCAACCAGGATCAGCGCAGCAAGGACTACGGCAATATCCTCGACACCTTCCGTCCCGGTCACGCCGACTACACCTACTGGCACAAGTACGGCATCCGCGATCCGCGCGGCGGTGGCCGTTCCTCGGCACGCCTGACCGCACCGGTGGTGGGCGCGGCGGCCATCGCCAAGAAGTGGCTGTTCGAGAAGTACGGCACCACCTTCAAGGGCTGCATGAGCCAGCTGGGTGAGATCGCGATTCCCTTCGAATCCTGGGAGCATGTGCCCAACAATCCCTTCTTCGCCGCCAATGCCAGCATCATCGGGCGCCTGGAAGACTACATGGATGCCCTGCGCAAGGACGGCGACTCCATCGGTGCGCGCATCGACGTGGTGGCGCAGAACGTGCCGGTCGGCCTGGGTGAGCCGCTGTATGACAAGCTGGACGCCGAGATCGCCTTTGCCCTGATGGGTATCAACGCCGTCAAGGGCGTGGAAATCGGCGCTGGCTTCCGCTCGGTGGCGCAGAAGGGTTCCGAGCACGGCGATGCGCTCACGCCGGAAGGCTTCGTCGGCAACAACGCCGGTGGCATCCTGGGCGGCATCTCGACCGGCCAGGACATCACGGCCTCGATTGCCATCAAGCCCACTTCCAGCATCCGCACCCCGCGCCCTTCCATCGACAAGAACGGCCAGCCGATCGCGGTGGAAACCTTCGGTCGTCATGACCCCTGCGTAGGCATCCGCGCCACGCCCATCGCCGAAGCCATGCTGGCCCTGGTGCTGATGGACCACGCCTTGCGCAACCGCGCCCAGTGCGGTGATGTGAAGGTCGATACACCGGCGCTGCGCTGAACCGGGCAGGACCGAGCGCAAGCCGGCCATCGCGCAAGCGGTCGCCGGCTTTTTCCTGCCTGAAACAAATTGCGGCGAGCCGGGTCGAAGCCGCTCACGGCCGGCGGGCAGCGGTCCGCCGGTCGATGGACCCGGAATCAAGATCAATTATTCAATGGAGGCGGGCATGAAGCTCAAACCTATCGTCAAGAACAGTCTGCTGGCCCTGGCCGTGGTCGGCCTGGTGGCATGCGAGACCGTACAAACCACCCAGGGCGGCGCCGTGGGCATCGACCGCAAGCAGCAGATGCTGGTGTCCTCGGCCGAGATGGAAGCGGCATCCAGCAAGGAATATGCGCAGGTATTGGCCGAGGCCAAGGGCAAGGGCCTGCTCAACCGCAACGCCGCGCAAGTGCAGCGGGTGCGTGCCATCGCCAATCGCCTGATCCCGCAGACCGGGGTGTTCCGCCCCGATGCGCTGAAGTGGAACTGGGAAGTCAATGTCCTGACCTCGGACGAAACCAATGCCTGGTGCATGCCGGGCGGCAAGATCGCGGTCTATACCGGCCTGATCGACAAGCTCAAGATCACCGACGATGAACTGGCCGCCGTGATGGGCCACGAGATCGCCCACGCCCTGCGCGAGCATGCCCGCGAACGCGCCTCGCAGCAGGTGGTGGCCAATTCGGCCATTTCCATCGGTGCGGCCCTGCTGGGGCTGGGCGACGTGGGCAAGCAGGGTGGCCAGTATCTCTACATGGGCCTGATGGGCTTGCCCAATTCGCGCGCCAACGAGACCGAGGCCGATCGCATCGGCGTGGAACTGGCCGCACGCGGCGGCTATGATCCCAAGGCGGCGGTGACCCTGTGGCAGAAGATGGCAAGCCTGGGCGGCGAAGAACCGATGAAGTTCATGTCCACCCACCCCTCCAGCAGCGAGCGCATTGCCGACCTGACGGTCTATGCGCAGCGCGTCGATCCCTTGTATCAGCAGACCCGCAAGCGCTAAGCATTGAACCTCGCTGCGGACGGTATCGCAATCCGGCATGAGCCCGACGGGATGGGGAAATGCCGGATTTTTCATGTGGGCCGCAACTTCTGCGCTTTTTCTGCTGCCTTGCAGCATTATTGCCTGTTGTGGCGACGCGGCGGAAAACACGGCAAGGAGGTCAGACCCTTCGCTTTATGGCATAATCAAAAGCTATTTTTCCCGATCAGCACCCCTTTCCAGTTCCGCCGGACCGCAACATGCTCAAGACGCTCTACGACAAACTCTGGGAGTCGCACGTCGTTCATACGGAAGATGACGGCACCGCCATCCTGTATATCGACCGCCACCTGCTCCATGAAGTGACCAGCCCGCAAGCCTTCGAAGGCCTCAAGCTAGCCGGTCGTCAACCCTGGCGCAATTCGGCCAACCTGATGGTGGCGGACCACAACGTCCCCACCACCGACCGCGCCCACGGCATCGCCGACCCCATCTCGCGCCTGCAGGTGGAGACGCTGGACGGCAACGCCAAGGAATACAACCTGACCTACTTCGGCATGAACGACAAGCGTCAGGGCATCGTGCACGTGATCGGCCCCGAGCAGGGCGCCACGCTGCCGGGCATGACGGTGGTCTGCGGTGACTCGCACACGTCCACCCACGGCGCTTTCGCCGCTCTGGCCCATGGCATCGGCACCTCCGAAGTGGAACACGTGCTGGCCACGCAGACGCTGCTGGCGCGCAAGTCCAAGTCCATGCTGGTCCAGGTCGACGGCGCGCTGCCGGCCGGCGTGACCGCCAAGGACATCGTGCTGGCCATCATCGGCAAGATCGGCACGGCCGGCGGTACCGGTTATGCGATCGAATTCGCTGGCTCGACCATCCGCTCGCTGTCCATGGAAGGCCGCATGACGGTCTGCAACATGGCCATCGAAGCCGGTGCCCGCGCCGGCATGGTGGCCTTCGACGACACCACGTTGAATTACCTCAAGGGCCGTCCTTATTCGCCCTCCGGCCCGCACTGGGAGCGCGCCGTGTCCTATTGGCGCACGCTGCATTCCGACCAGGGTGCCAAGTTCGACATGGTGGTCACGCTCAATGCCGCCGACATCAAGCCGCAAGTCACCTGGGGTACTTCGCCCGAGATGGTGGTGGCTGTGGATGCCCGCGTCCCCGATCCGGACAAGGAAAAGGATGCCACCAAGCGCGACGGCATGGAAAAGGCCCTGGCCTACATGGCCCTGAAGCCCAATACCCCGATCGAGGACATCCGCATCGACAAGGTCTTCATCGGCTCCTGTACCAATTCCCGCATCGAAGACCTGCGCGAAGCCGCCAAGGTGGTGCGCGGCAAGTTCCGCGCCTCCAACGTCAAGCTGGCGATGGTGGTGCCGGGCTCCGGCCTGGTCAAGGAACAGGCCGAGCGCGAAGGCCTGGACAAGATCTTCCGCGACGCCGGTTTCGAGTGGCGCGAACCGGGCTGCTCCATGTGCCTGGCGATGAACGCCGACCGCCTGGAACCGGGCGAACGCTGCGCCTCAACCTCGAACCGCAACTTCGAAGGTCGCCAGGGTGCCGGTGGTCGTACCCACCTGGTGAGCCCGGCCATGGCCGCGGCGGCCGGCATCGCCGGTCACTTTGTGGATGTGCGCTCGCTGTAAGCGCGGAAGCGGGCCATGTGGCCCGTAGCTTCAGTTTTTGAACAGAAATCAGGAAGGACTGGGCGGCCGGATCGCCCGTCCAACCCAAGGTCAAGACCATGAATAAATTTATCCTGCACGAAGGACTGGTGGCGCCGCTGGATCGCGCCAACGTCGATACCGATGCGATCATCCCCAAGCAGTTCCTGAAGTCGATCAAGCGCAGCGGCTTCGGCCCCAACCTGTTCGACGAATGGCGTTACCTGGATCATGGCGAGCCGGGCATGGACAACAGCAAGCGCCCGCTGAACCCGGACTTCGTGCTCAACCAGGAGCGCTATCAGGGCGCGTCGATCCTGCTCTCGCGCAAGAACTTCGGCTGCGGTTCCTCGCGCGAGCACGCGCCGTGGGCGCTGGACCAGTTCGGCTTCCGCGCGGTGATCGCGCCCAGCTTCGCCGACATCTTCTTCAACAACTGCTACAAGAACGGTCTGCTGCCCATCGTCCTGACCGAGCAACAGGTCGATCACCTGTTCAATGAAGTCAAGGCCTTCCCGGGTTACCGCCTGGTCATCGACCTGGAAAAGCAGGTCGTCAGCACCACCAATGGCAGCCTGTCCTTCCCGTTCGAGATCAGCGAGTTCCGCAAGTATTGCCTGCTCAACGGTTTCGACGACATTGGCCTGACCCTACGCAAAGCCGACACCATTCGTGCCTACGAAGAGAAACACCTGCACGAACAGCCCTGGCTGAGCAACACGATCTGACAGGATCGTTGAAACAACAGCAAAGGGCGGTCAGATGACCGCCCTTGTCATTGATAACCCGAATTCGCTGCATAACTGAGAAAGAGAAGCCATGAAGATTGCTATCCTGCCGGGCGACGGCATCGGTCCTGAAATCGTCGATGAAGCCGTGCGTGTGCTCAATGCACTGGACGAGAAGTTCGAGATGGAATCGGCCCCGGTCGGCGGCGCCGGCTACGAGGCCCACGGCCACCCGCTGCCGGATGGCACCCTGAAGCTGGCCAAGGAAGCCGACGCCATCCTCTTCGGCGCCGTCGGCGACTGGAAGTACGACAAGCTGGAGCGCGCCCTGCGTCCGGAGCAGGCCATCCTGGGCCTGCGCAAGCACCTGCAGCTGTTCGCCAACTTCCGTCCCGCCATCTGCTATCCGGAACTGACCGGTGCTTCGTCGCTGAAGCCCGAGCTGGTGGCCAACCTGGACATCCTGATCGTGCGCGAACTGAACGGCGACATCTATTTCGGCCAGCCGCGTGGCATGCGCGAAGCGCCGGACGGTCCTTTCAAGGGGGCACGTGAAGGATTTGATACCATGCGCTATTCGGAACCGGAAATCCGCCGTATCGCGCATGTCGCCTTCCAGGCTGCGGCCAAGCGCGGCAAGCGCCTGTGCAGCGTGGACAAGGCCAACGTGCTGGAGACTTTCCAGTTCTGGAAAGACGTCGTCGCCGAAGTGGGCAAGGAATACCCGGACGTGGAGCTGTCGCACATGTATGTGGACAACGCCGCGATGCAACTGGTGAAGGCACCGAAGAACTTCGATGTCATCGTCACCGGCAACATGTTCGGCGACATCCTCTCCGACGCCGCCGCCATGCTGACCGGTTCCATCGGCATGCTGCCCTCGGCTTCGCTGGATGCCAACAACAAGGGCCTGTACGAGCCCTCGCACGGCTCGGCACCGGACATCGCCGGCAAGGGTATCGCCAATCCGCTGGCGACCATCCTGTCGGCGGCGATGATGCTGCGTTTCTCCTTGAACCGTGCCGAACAGGCCGACCGCATCGAGAACGCCGTGAAGAAAGTGCTTGCGCAAGGTCTGCGCACCGCCGATATTTATGAAGAAGGCTGCACCAAGGTCAATACCCAGCAGATGGGCGAGGCCGTGGTCAAGGCCCTCGCGTAAGCTCGGTGCCTCGTCCGCCCGCACAAGCCGGGCAGGGCGGGGCGCCTGAAATGCCGGATGGTCCGGCGCATATGTGTTTAATCTGAGTTGTTCACCATGGATGTTCTAAATAGGGAAAGATGATGAAACTGGTTGGTTTGGTTGGCTGGCGTGGAATGGTGGGTTCGGTCCTGATGCAACGCATGCAGGACGAGGGTGATTTCGATCACATCGAACCGGTATTTTTCTCGACGTCGAATGCGGGCGGCGAAGCGCCGTCGTTTGCCAAAACGGCAACGACGCTCAAAGACGCCAACAGCATCGATGAGCTGAAGAAATGCGACATCATCATTACCGCACAGGGTGGCGACTACACCAACGAGATCTTCCCCAAGCTGCGTGCAGCCGGCTGGGACGGCTACTGGATCGACGCCGCCTCCTCGTTGCGCATGAAGGATGATGCCGTGATCGTGCTGGACCCGGTCAACAACAACGTCATCAAGGACGCACTGGCCAAGGGCGTGAAGAACTACATCGGTGGCAACTGCACCAACTCCATCCTGTTGATGGGCGTGGGTGGCCTGTTCAAGGAAGGCCTGGTTGAGTGGGTCAGCTCCATGACCTACCAGGCAGCCTCCGGTGGCGGCGCCAACCACATGCGCGAACTGTTGAAGGGCATGGGCGTCATCAATGCCGCTGTGGCTGAAGAGCTGGCCACGCCGTCCTCGGCCATCCTGGACATCGACCGCAAGGTTGCCAAGACCATCCGTGAAGACGTGCCCACCGAGTTCTTCGGCGCACCGCTGGCCGGCGGCCTGATCCCCTGGATCGACGCCCAGCTGGAAAACGGTCAGTCCAAGGAAGAGTGGAAGGGCCAGGCCGAAGTCAACAAGATCCTCGGTAACGAGAAGATCATCCCGGTCGACGGCCTGTGCGTGCGTATCGGTGCCATGCGTTGCCACAGCCTGGCGCTGACCATCAAGTTGAAGCGCGACCTGCCCCTGGCCGAGATCGAGTCCATCATCCGTGCTGGCAACCAGTGGGTGAAGTGGGTTCCCAATGACCGCGCCATCACGGTCAAGGAACTGACCCCGGCAGCCATCACCGGCGGCCTGGAAATCGGCGTGGGCCGCGTGCGCAAGCTGAACCAGGGTCCGGAATACATTTCCGCCTTCGTCATCGGTGACCAGTTGCTGTGGGGTGCGGCCGAACCGCTGCGCCGCATGCTGCGCATCATCCTGGGCAACCTGGAGTAATGCGACGGCCGGAAAATATCCGGCCGGCAACTGCCGTGCGTTGCTGCAATGCGAATAGGGCTTGCCTATCCCGTTGTCAGTCTGCAACAATAGCCCGCCAGCTTTTCCGCAAGGAGAGGCTGGCGGTTTTTTCTCATCTTGAGAACTTAAGTACACTTGCGGGTGTAAGTTCTTGATGATAATTTGAAAAAGCCCATTCATTTCATGAAAACCAACATGGCGGCGCGCGTGATAAGCGCCTGCTGGATTTGATGAAATGGATCTGCATTTCCGTTCCCTGAGCTGCAAAACGATGTTTCCACAACAGCAAGGGCAGCAGGGACAGGAGCAGCGCGAGCCGGCACGACAGGGCCGCGCGGCACATGCCCCACTCACGGCTTCCACCGGATCGAACGCGAGCG
Organism: Herbaspirillum sp.; assembly: GCF_035644555.1. Classification (GTDB taxonomy): domain Bacteria; phylum Pseudomonadota; class Gammaproteobacteria; order Burkholderiales; family Burkholderiaceae_D; genus Herbaspirillum. The sequence continues at coordinate 42,063 of NZ_DASQOH010000038.1, read as the reverse complement.
TGACGGGTTTCAAGCGGAACGTTTCTCTAAGCCATATAAAACATGCCTCTGAATACTAACAAGAAGCTTCCCCTGTCCCAGATGAAGACCCTGAGCGCCGCCATTGCGCTGGCCCTGGCCCTGCCGCTGGGCGCGCAGGCGGCCGGGCTGGGCAAGCTCACCGTGCTGTCGGCCCTGGGCCAGCCCCTGCGGGCCGAGATCGAGGTCACCGCCGTAAGTCCCGAAGAAGCCGGCAAGCTGTCGGCCCGGCTGGCACCGGCCGAAGCCTTCCGCCGCGCCAACATGGAGTACAACCCGGTGCTGGGCTCGCTCTCGTTCGTGGTGGAGCAGCGCCAGGGCCGTCATTTCATCCGTATCAGTTCATCCCAGCCGGTCAGCGATCCCTTCGTCGATCTGCTCATGGAGCTGAGCGCGGGCGACTCGCGCCTGCTGCGCGAATATACGTTCCTGCTCGATCCGCCTGACAGCAAGGCCCCGCGCAATGCCCAGGTGGCGCCGCTCACGCCAGGCACCGCCGCCGCGGCCGCGCGCAGCGAGAGCGCCGCTGCGGCGGCTCCTGCAGCGACTGCTCCGGCGGCGGGAGCACCCGCAGCTGCAGCGGCGGCTCCAGCTGCAACTACGACCCCGACCCCCTCGGCCGACGCCGAACCGACCTCGGCGCCGACCCCGACCCCGGCTGCACCGTCGACCGCCACACCCGCTGCCACGGCCGCGTCCAACACGGCGCCCATTCCCGTCAGCGGTGAAGAGCCGGCGCCCACCATCGTCCAGCGCGCCGCACCGTCGGCGCTGGCCGAAGAACTGATCCGCCGCCAGCAGGCGGCTCCCGAGAACACCCCGGCGTCGGCCAGTCCCGATGCGGTGGCCGCCGCCCAGCCGCCGGCCCAGAGTGCCTCCGGCAGCATTACGCCGGCCGCTCCGGCTGCTGCTGCCGGTTCCCCCGCCGGCAAGGGCGCCGACTATCGCGTCAAGCCGGGCGATACCCTGGGCGCGATTGCCGCCCGCAACCAGCCGGCCAATGTCTCGCTGGACCAGATGCTCATCGCCCTGTATCGCGCCAATCCCGACGCCTTCCAGGGCAACAACATCAACCGCCTGCGAGCCGGCAGGATCCTCAGCATTCCCGATCAGCCCACCGCCGCCGCCGTCGATCGCGATGAGGCACGCGGCATGGTCGTGGCGCAGGCGCAGGACTTCAACGCCTACCGCAACAAGCTGGCCGGCCAGGTCGCCAACGCGCCGGCGGGCAAGCCGGGCGCCAGCCGCCAGAGTGGCGGCGGCAAGATCACCACGCGGGTGGAAGAACGTTCCGGCACCCAATCGGCGCGTGATCGCCTGGAGCTGTCCCGCGCCAACAAGGGCAATGGCAAGACCGGCAGCGCCGGCGCTGCCGCCGAAGACAAGGCCGCCAGCGAGCGCGCTCTGGCTGAAGCCAATGACCGCGTCAAGGATCTGGAAAAGAACGTCGACAATCTCCAGAAGCTGCTGGAGCTGAAGAACAAGACCATCGCCGAATTGAGCGCGCAGCAGAAGGATGGTGAAGCCGCCAAGCCAGCCGCAGCCCCGGCGACGACTGCCGCCGCCGATGCCGCTGCGCCCAAGACCGAGGACAAGCCCGCCGAGGCGCCGGCTGCACCGGCACCGGCCGTCGCGTCCTCGACCACACCGCCGGCGGCCAGCGCCAAGCCGGCGGACAAGAACGGCGGCAGCTTCATCGACAAGGTCAAGGAAAACCCCGCCATCCTGGCCGGTGCTGGCGTGCTGGTCGCGCTGCTGGCCGCCGGTGGTGGTGTGCTGGCCATGCGTCGTCGCAAGAAGAAGTCCGAGGAAGGCGCCGTCGAACCTGCCGTCGAACCCGAGCCTGCTTCTCCTGCACCTGCAGCAGCGGCTGCGGCAGCGGTGGCTGCGGCGGAGCCTGAAGCAGAACCCGAGGTTCCGGCGACCGCAGCGGTCGTCGAGCCCGTGGTCGAGGAGGCCGCTCCGGTGGCCGCCGTGGTTCCGGAAGAGCCGGTCGATCCGATCTCCGAAGCCGACATGTACATCGCCTATGGCCGTGACGAGCAGGCCGAGGACATTCTCAAGCTGGCCCTGCAGACAACGCCCGAGCGCCAGGCGCTGCACGCCAAGCTGCTGGAAATCTATGCCAAGCGCGGCGATGTGGCGAACTTCAACAAGGTCGCGCTCGACCTGCATCAGCTCAGCGGCGGTCTCAACGAAACCTGGGTCAAGGCCGCAGCCCTGGGCCTGGAAGTCGATCCCACCAATCCGCTGTACGGTGGTGTCCCGGCCGAAGAGGAACCGATCCTCGGCAGCGAGGAAGAGCAGGGCATGGAGTTCGACCTCAGCGACTTCAAGGGCGCCGAGCTGCAAGCCACGCCGGCCCCGCCGGCAGGCGCGGCCATGGACCTGGGCAAGGACATCGATTTCGACCTGGACCTGGAAAACGGCGCCAAGCCCGATGCCGACGAGCCCATCCTGCCGGCATCGAGCGGCGCCACCTCGGCATCGGCCCTGCTGGACAGCCTGGATGAGACGCCCGCTTCACCTGCTCCCGCTCCCGCTACGGATCTGGCCGATCTGGACCTGAGCCTGCCGGAGCAGGACGCAGCAGCGCCAGCCTCCACCAACCTGCTGGAAGAAGATGAAGAATCCGCCTTCGAGGCCGAGATGACCACCAAGCTCGACCTGGCCGCCGCCTATGAGGAAATCGGCGACAAGGAAGGTGCTCGCGAATTGCTGGAAGAAGTCATGCGCGGCGGCAACGATACCCAGATTGCACGTGCCAAGCAAATGATGGCCGCCCTGGGCTGAAGCCCGCGGCCGCAGCGATTACAATAGCTTCATCTCGCGGGCAGCTCGCATGAGCTGCCCGTTTGTTTTCATCGTGCCGCCTGAGCCTGGCAAGCAGCGCAAGGGCGGCCTGCAGTGATCACCATGACAGACATTCCCCCCCAAGCCGACGGCCTGAGCCGGGTGGTACTGGGCGTGCAATACGACGGCGCCTGCTGGCAGGGCTGGCAGACCCAGCCGCACCGCCAGACCGTGCAGGATCAGCTGGAAGCGGCCCTGCTGCGCTTCAGCACCCAGCCCATCGCCACCACCTGTGCCGGCCGCACCGACTCCGGCGTGCATGCGCTGGAGCAGGTAGTCCATTTCGACACCGCCATCGCCCGCGACAGCTTTTCCTGGGTACGCGGCACCAACGCCTTCCTGCCGCCGACGATTGCGGTGCGCTGGGCCTGCGAGCTGCCTTATGTGGATGACGCGGCCATTGCCAACGCCAGCGCCGGTGCCGGCATAGGCGAGGTCGCCGCGTTGCATGGCGCCGAGCGCGAAGGGGCGGCGCAGCTGGCGCAATTCGGCTTCCATGCGCGCTTTTCGGCCATCGCCCGCACCTATCACTACGTGCTCTACAACCATGCGGTCCGTTCGCCGCTGCTGGCCGGCAAGGCCGGCTGGACCTTCCGGCCGCTGGACGCGGACCGCATGCACCGCGCGGCCCAGCATCTGATTGGCGAGCACGATTTCACCAGCTTCCGGGCCGTGGAGTGCCAGGCCAAGTCGCCGGTGCGCAAGATGGAAAGCATCGCCGTGCGTCGCCATGGCGACATGATCGTCTTCACGCTCAAGGCCAATGCCTTCCTGCATCACATGGTGCGCAACATCGTCGGCTCGCTGATCGTGGTCGGCAGCGGCAAGCAGGGGCCGGAGTGGATAGGGCAGGTGCTGGCCCTGCGCGACCGCAGCCGGGCCGCCCCGACCTTCATGCCGGACGGCCTCTACCTGGCGCGGGTAGACTATCCGGATGCCTGGGCGCTGCCGCAGGAGAATCGCTCCTGGCCCTGGCTGTAGCGCGTTGGGCCGCTGCGCGCACCCCTGAAATTCTTGCAAAAAGGCAATATCGATGAGCTTGCGTACCCGTATCAAGATCTGTGGGCTGACCCGCGAAGAGGATGTCCGCGCCACCGTGGCCGCTGGCGCCGATGCGCTGGGCCTGGTGTTCTATCCAAAAAGCCCGCGCTACGTCACGCCGCAACGCGCCGGCGAGCTGGCGCGGGCGGTGCCGCCGCTGGTGAGCATCGTCGGCCTGTTCGTCAACCCGACCCTGGAAGAGGTGCAACAGGTGCTGGCCGAGGCGCCCCTGACGATATTGCAGTTCCACGGCGACGAAACGCCCGAGCACTGCGCCGCGATCGCCCGCGCCGTTGTCAGACCCTTCATGCGCGCGGCCAGGATAGGAAGTTCGACGCAGCCCTCGGATTTGTTAGAATATGAACAGGCATATCGCTCCGCCAGTCCGTTTTTCACCGGACTGCTGCTCGACACCCTGGTCGAGGAGTATGGCGGCAGTGGAAAGGTTTTCGATTGGTCTCTCATTCCAAAAGAACTCGCGCCTCGGGCCGTTTTGAGTGGTGGCTTGAGCGTACACAACGTCACTGAGGCGGTGACCCGCGTTCGTCCCTACGCGGTCGATATCAGCAGTGGTGTCGAAGCCGCCAAGGGCATCAAGGATGCCGCCAGGATCGAGGCCTTCATCCAGGCCGTGCGTCTGGCGGACGCTACCCCCGCGTAGCACACCCCCCAAAGAGTTTCAGAGGAACACCATGAAAGAATTGAATCCCCTCGGCGGTTTCGCCGAGCGTCAAGCCATTCCCGCCGCCGCCTTGCATCAGACGGCCCACTACAACCTGCCCGACGCGCGCGGCCACTTCGGCCCCTACGGCGGCAGCTTCGTCTCCGAAACCCTGACCCTGGCCCTGAACGAGCTGCGCGAGGCCTATGCCCGTTACCAGCACGATGAACAATTCCTCGCCGAATTCCACACCGAACTGAAGCATTTTGTCGGCCGTCCCAGCCCCGTGTACCACGCCAAGCGCTGGTCCGAGCAAGCCGGCGGTGCACAGATCTACTTCAAGCGTGAAGACCTCAACCACACCGGCGCCCACAAGATCAACAACGTGATCGGCCAGGCATTGCTGGCCAAGCGCATGGGCAAGAAGCGCATCATCGCCGAGACCGGTGCCGGCCAGCACGGCGTGGCCACGGCCACCATCTGTGCGCGTTTCGGCATGGAATGCATCGTCTACATGGGCGCAGAAGACGTGAAGCGCCAGCTGCAGAACGTGTATCGCATGAACCTGCTGGGCGCCAAGGTGGTGCCGGTGGAATCCGGCTCCAAGACCCTGAAGGATGCCCTCAACGAAGCCATGCGCGACTGGGTCACCAATGTCGAGACCACCTTCTACATCATCGGCACCGTGGCCGGCCCGCACCCCTACCCGATGATGGTGCGCGACTTCCAGTCGGTGATCGGCAACGAGTGCATCCAGCAGATGCCCGAGATCGCCTCGCGCCAGCCGGACTACGTGGTGGCGGCCGTCGGTGGCGGCTCCAATGCCATGGGTATCTTCTATCCCTACATCGACTATGCCGATGTGAAGCTGGTCGGCGTGGAAGCCGCCGGCGACGGGCTTGATACCGGTCGCCATTCGGCCTCGCTGACCCTGGGCTCGCCCGGTGTACTGCACGGCAACCGGACCTACCTGCTGCAGGATGCCAACGGCCAGATCATCGAGACCCACTCGGTCTCGGCCGGCCTGGATTATCCGGGCGTGGGGCCGGAACACGCATGGCTCAAGGACAGCGGTCGCGCCAGCTATGCCTGCATCACTGACGAAGAGGCACTGCAGGCCTTCAACACCTGTTGCCGCATCGAAGGCATCATCCCGGCGCTGGAGTCCAGCCATGCCCTGGCCCATGCGGCCAAGCTGGCGGCGACCCTGCCCAAGGATCAGATCGTGCTGGTCAACCTGTCCGGCCGTGGGGACAAGGACATGCATACCGTGCAACAGCGCCAGGGCTGATCGCCGACCCTGCCTGACGCGTGCCGGCTGCCCGACGGGTGGCCGGCTGGTTCGACAAAATACTTCACCATCATGTCCAGAATCCAGACTACCTTTTCCCAACTGGCCGAGCAGAAGCGCAAGGCCCTGATCACCTTCATCACCGCCGGCGACCCGGCCCCGGAGCTGACCGTGCCGCTGCTGCACGCGCTGGTGGCCGGCGGCGTCGACATCCTCGAACTGGGTGTGCCGTTCTCCGACCCCATGGCCGAAGGCCCGGTGATCCAGCGCGCCTGCGAGCGGGCCCTGAAGTTCGGTATCAGCACCCATGATGTGCTGGGCTATGTGCGCGAATTCCGCAAGACCAATACCCATACCCCCATCGTATTGATGGGCTATGCCAACCCCATCGAACGCTTCGGCGTGGATGCCTTCATCGCCGCCGCCAGCGAGGCGGGTGTGGACGGCACCATCGTGGTGGACTATCCGCCCGAGGAATGTGAAGAATTCGCCCAGAAGATGCAGGCCAATGGCATGGACCCGATCTTCCTGCTGGCCCCGACCTCGTCGGAAGAGCGCATCCGCCAGGTGGCGGCCGTGAGCAGCGGCTTCTGCTATTACGTCTCTCTGAAGGGCGTGACCGGTGCCGGCCATATCGACACCGCCGAAGTGGCCGAGCGCATCGCCGCCATCCGCCAGCACGTCAAGCTGCCCATCGCGGTGGGCTTCGGCATCCGTGACGGCGCCACCGCCCGCACCGTGGGCAGCGTGGCCGACGCGGTCGTGATCGGCAGCCGCATCATCGCCGAGCTCGAAAATACCCCGCAAGAGAATGCCTGCGAGGCGGTGCAGACCTTCGTCACGGGCATTCGCCAGGCGCTCGATGCCTGAGCCTGGCCGGCAGGCGTAATCGGACAGAAGGCCTCCGGGTGCACTGAACTGCGCCCGGAGGCTTTGTCTTTTGATAGGGCGCAAGCGGCCGGTCCTTCATTTCTTGCCGGATGGAAAGCATGACCGTGCTTTACGTCCCGCCCCGGTCGGCTCTGGTACAATGCGCGCCACCGGAAAAATCTATGAGGTATCTATGAGCTGGCTCGAGAAGTTACTGCCACCCCAGATTCAACGCGGCTCCACCAGCCGCAAGGCCATCCCGGAAGGTTTGTGGGTCAAATGCCCCTCCTGCGAGGCCGTGCTGTACCGTACCGACCTGGAGTCCAATCTCCACGTCTGCCCCAAATGCAGCCACCACATGCGCATCCGCGCCCGCGCTCGTCTCGATGCCCTGCTCGACGAAGGCGGCCGCTATGAGATCGGCCAGGAAGCCCTGCCGGTCGACACCCTGAAGTTCAAGGACAGCAAGAAGTACCCCGACCGTCTCAAGGACGCCATGGAATCCACCGGCGAAACCGATGCCATGGTGGTCATGGGCGGCGCCATCATGACCCTGCCGGTCGTGGTGGCCTGCTTCGAATTCGAATTCATGGGCGGTTCCATGGGCTCGGTGGTGGGTGAGCGCTTCGCCCGCGGTGCCCAGGCGGCACTGGAACAGAAGGTTCCCTTCATCTGCATCACCGCCACCGGCGGCGCCCGCATGCAGGAAGGCCTGCTGTCGCTGATGCAGATGGCCAAGACCACCTCCATGCTGACCAAGCTGTCGGAAAAGAAGCTGCCCTTCATCAGCGTGCTGACCGACCCCACCATGGGCGGTGTCTCGGCTTCCTTCGCCTTCATGGGCGACGTGGTGATGGCCGAACCCAAGGCCCTGATCGGCTTTGCCGGCCCGCGCGTGATCGAGAACACGGTGCGTGAGAAACTGCCGGAAGGCTTCCAGCGTGCCGAATTCCTGGTCACCAAGGGCGCCATCGACATGATCGTCGACCGCCGCAAGATGCGCGAGGAAATCGCCCGTCTGCTGGCCCTGCTGCAAAACCAGGCCGCCGAAACGGTTTCCTGATAAGCGGATATACTTCAGGCCCGGATTTGCAGAAGTGCAAATCCGGGCCTTGTTTTTTCATGCATGTTTCGAATGTCTGACTACCGTTCGGCCTGAGCAGGCCCGGTCAGGGCCGTATCGAAGGCGCTCCCGCGCTTGCCGAAGGACTAGGACGGAGCGCCTTCGATACGCGGCGATGCCGCTACTCAGGACGAACGGACACTTGTGTCATCCTCATTCGGAACAGCTGTCCAGTAATCCGTATTTCGTTTTTGTGCTGTAGCTTCACCGACCGAGACGCGCCATGACTTCCCAAGCTTCCCCGAGCCCTGCCACCCCCGCCACCTTGAGCGAATGGCTGGCCCTGCTGGAACAACGCCACTTCAAGCAGATCGACATGGGCCTGGAGCGGGTCATGCAGGTCAAGCAGAAGCTGGACATCCAGTTCGACTGCCCGGTCATCATGGTGGCCGGTACCAACGGCAAGGGCTCCACCTGTGCCATGCTGGAATCGATCCTGCTGCGCGCGGGCTATCGCGTGGGCCTGTACATGAAGCCGCATTTCCTGCACTTCAACGAACGCGCCCGCATCAGCGGCGACATGGCCAGCGATGCGCAACTGATCGCGGCCTTCGAGGCGGTGGAGGCGCAGCGCGGTGACATTTCCCTGACCTATTTCGAATTCACCACCCTGGCCATCATGAAGCTGCTGGCCGATGCGAAACAGGATGTGGTGATCCTGGAAGTGGGCCTGGGTGGCCGCCTGGATGCGGTCAACGTGATCGATGCCGATGTCTCCATCGTCACCAGCATCGACATCGACCATACCGAATACCTGGGCGAGACCCGCGAAGAAATCGGCTTCGAGAAGGCCGGCATCTTCCGTCCCGGCAAGGTCGCCGTGTGTGGCGACCCGCTGCCGCCCAAGTCCCTGATCGCGCATGCCGAGAAGATCGGCGCCGACCTGTGGCTCATGGGGCGCGACTTCAACTATCAGGGCGACAAGCAGCAGTGGGCCTACGGCGGACGCGGCATGCGCCGCAATTCGCTGGCCTATCCCAGCCTGCGCGGCGCTAACCAGTTGCTCAACGCCTCGGCCGCCCTGGCCGCACTGGAAGCCTTGCGCGAAGTCTTGCCCGTGGGTGCGCAGGAAGTGCGCACCGGGCTGGCCACGGTGGAGTTGCCGGGACGCTTCCAGGTCCTGCCGGGCCAGCCGCTGGTGATCCTGGACGTGGCCCACAACCCGCATGCGGCCGCCACGCTGGCGCAGAACCTGGACAACATGGGCTTCCATCCCTACACCTATGCGGTGTTCGGCTCCATGCTGGACAAGGACATCGAAGGCGTCATCGGTCATCTGAAGGACAAGATCGACCACTGGTGCGTGACCGACCTGCCGCTGCCGCGCGCGGCCACTGCGCAACAGCTCAAGGACGCCCTGCTGGGGGCCGGCGTGGCGCCGGAATTCAGGCGGGACGCGGCGCGCAGCATCGAAACCTTCACTTCGCCGGCCGACGCCTATGCAAATGCATTAAGCAGAGCAGGGGAGAATGATAGAATTGTGGTTTTCGGGTCCTTCCTGACCGTGGCCGGCGTGATGCAGGCCCGCCGCCCCGGTCTGCACTGATTCCGAACCCGATTTCCGGAGCCGGCCGCCCCGCCCGACGGCGCCACGACCCGCCGGGTCAGGCAGGTTTTCCTAGATATTCAGATCAATTCAAGACGACTCCGCATGGGCTTGTTCTCGTTTTTCCGTAAAAACAAGCAGGACTCTGCTTCCGATCAGGGCACTTTCCGTTCGCGTTCCGACGAGCAATCGTCCGTCATTCGCAGCCGCGGCAGCCGCAGTGCCGCCAATACCTCCGGCCGGACAGCAGGCGGGCGGGCCAAGGCCGGCAAGGAGGCCGCCGCCGATCCCCTGTTGCCGGAAAAGAAACGCGCCCGGCGCCGCCTGATCGGCGCCGTCGCGCTGGCGCTGGCAGTGGTGATCGTGTTGCCGATGATCCTCGATTCCGAGCCCAAGCCGCTCAACGACGATATCGCCATCCAGATCCCATCCAAGGATCAGGCTGGCTCCGGTGTGGCGCCGGCCCCGGCGGGCGATGCCAAGCAGGCTTCGCTGGACCAGAAGGAAGAGATCGTCGAGCCGGCCAGCATCGCTCCCGAGCCGGGCACGGCACCCACCCAGCCGGCTGCGCCGCCGGTGGCTGCAGTGGCGCCCAAGGTGGTGGAGAAGCCGGTTGAAAAGTCGGTTGAAAAGTCGGTTGAGAAGCCGGCGCTGGAAAAGCCGGCCGACAAGCCCGTGGCCAAGGTCGAGGAAAAGAAGCCTGTCGTCGCCGAGCACAAGGAAGAGCCGCGCAAGGAAGCCGCCAAGCCCAAGACCCCGGCCCCCGCTGCCGCGCCTTCGGCCCATGACGATTCGGCCCGCGCGTTGGCCATCCTGGAGGGCAAGACCGGCGCTGCGGCAGCCCCGGCCGAGAAGAAACCGGCCGCCGGCGGCGGCAAGTTCGTCATCCAGGTCGCCGCGCTGGCGACTCAGGACAAGGTCAGTGAATTGCGCAACAAGCTCAGTGCGGCAGGCATTCACTCCTATACGCAAAAGATCGCGACCCAGGCCGGCGAACGTACGCGCATCCGCGTCGGTCCCTTCGGCAGCCGCGATGAAGCGGAGCGCATGGGAGCCCGAATCAAGAAGCTGGGCCTGAATGCCACGATTGTTCCTGCTTGAAATTGGCTGCAGATAGCCGCATATTGTTGTCATCGTGACGATATTTGACTACCTGGTGCTCCTGATCCTGGCGTGTTCCGTGATCATCGGCACCCTGCGCGGACTGGTGCGCGAGGTATTGTCGCTGGCCGGCTGGATCGTGGCGCTGGTGGTGGCCAACCTGTACGGCGAGGCGCTCTCGACGATGTTGCCGGACGTGGTGCCGGGCGAATTGACGCGGCTGATCGTGGCCTTCATCGTTCTGTTCATCGCCACGCGGCTGTTGATGGCCCTGGTGGCCAAGACCGTGAGCGAGCTGGTCAAGGCCACCGGCCTGACCTTGCTGGACCGGACACTGGGCAGTATTTTCGGCGTGGCGCGTGGCGTCCTGCTGGTAGTGGCAGTGGCATTGCTGTGCGGCACGACCTCGATTCCGCAGCAGGCGTTCTGGAAAGAGGCCATGTTCAGTCCCTGGGTCGAACAGGCCGCCGTGGCGGTGCTGCCCTACCTGCCGGGAAAACTGGCCGAGCATGTGAGTTTTTCCACCCCCGTCTGATGCCGGCCCCTGGCGGGGACGTCTGGTCGTGGGTAGCAGTCGTGGTTCATTTTCGTTTTCGTTTTTCGTTAGGAGTCCACCATGTGTGGCATCGTCGGTATCGTCTCTCATAGTCCCGTCAACCAGATGCTGTATGACGCGCTGCTGCTGCTGCAGCACCGCGGTCAGGATGCGGCGGGGATCGCAACCAACCACACCAACGGTTTCTCGATGCACAAGGCCAATGGCCTGGTGCGCGACGTGTTCCGTACCCGCAACATGCGCTCGCTGCCCGGCAACACCGGCATCGGCCAGGTGCGTTACCCGACCGCTGGCAGCTCTTCCTCGGAAGAAGAGGCGCAACCGTTCTATGTCAACGCCCCCTTCGGCATCATCCTGGCGCACAACGGCAACCTGACCAATGCGGAACAGTTGAAGATCGAGATGTTCAAGAACGATCGCCGCCACATCAATACCGATTCCGATACCGAAGTGCTCCTGAACGTGCTGGCCCACGAAATCCAGCAAGCCACCACCGGCTACTCGCTGGACCCGGCGGCGCTCTTCAAGGCCGTGGCCATGGTGCACAAGCGCGTGCGCGGCTCCTACGCCGTGGTGGCGCAGATCGCCGGCTATGGCCTCTTGGGCTTCCGCGATCCGTACGGCATCCGTCCGATGTGCCTGGGCTTCAACGAAAGCGACAAGGGCATCGAATACATGATGGCCAGCGAATCGGTGGCCCTGGAAGGCATGGGCTTCCGTTTCCTGCGCGACGTCAACCCGGGTGAAGCGATCTTCATCGACAACGACGGCAAGCTGTACAACCAGCAATGCGCCGAGAACCCGACGCTGAACCCCTGCGCCTTCGAATACGTCTACCTGGCCCGTCCCGACTCGATCATCGACGGCGCCTCGGTCTACGCTACCCGCCTGAAGATGGGTGAATTCCTGGCCGAGAAGATCCGCAAGCAGTTCAAGCACGGCGAGATCGACGTGGTCATGCCGATCCCCGACTCCTCGCGTCCGGCCGCCATGGAACTGGCGCTGAAGCTGGGTATCGAGTACCGCGAAGGCTTCATCAAGAACCGCTACATCGGCCGTACCTTCATCATGCCGGGCCAGGCCCTGCGCAAGAAGTCGGTGCGCCAGAAGCTCAATGCCATCGGCAGCGAATTCAAGGGCAAGAACGTGCTGCTGGTGGATGACTCCATCGTGCGTGGCACCACCAGCCGCGAGATCGTGCAGATGGCGCGCGAATCCGGCGCCAAAAACGTGATCTTCGCGTCGGCCGCGCCGCCGGTGAAGTTCCCCAACGTCTACGGTATCGACATGCCGACCCGCGACGAGCTGATCGCCTTCGGCCGCAGCGAAGAGGAAGTGTGCCGCGAGATCACCGCCGATGCCCTGGTCTACCAGGACGTGGAAGCGATGAAGCGCGCCATCTCCGACGCCAACCCGGCCCTCAAGGACTTCGAGGCATCCTGCTTCGACGGTCACTACATTACCGGCGACATCACCCAGGAATACCTGGACCGCATCGAATATGCCCGCAAGAATCCCAAGCCGGCACTGGAAGATGCGGTGCGTTCGCAGCTGAACCTGAACCTGGCCCGCGTGGATTGATCCGCGCCTGACCAGAGGCTGGAACAGCACGCCGGTGGCCGCTTCTGCGGCGCCGGCGTTTTTCTTTCGTGCGCAGCCGGTGGGAAACTGGCTTATCATTTTGCCTTTGGCCCGTGCTTGCCGCTTCCGCCCACCCTGCCATCCTGCCCACCCTGCATTTCCGAATCCCGCGATGAACGATAAAAAGACCTACGGCTTTACCACCACCATCCTCCACAGCGACCGCCAGAAGGGCATCGAGCACGGCTCGCTGCACAAGCCCATCCACACTTCCGTGACCTTCGGCTATAAAGACGCGCGCCAGCTGGCCGAAGTCTTCCAGGGCAAGCAGCCGGGCTATCGCTACGGTCGCCAGGGCAACCCGACGGTGTCGGCGCTGGAAGAGAAGATCACCAAGATGGAAGACGGCAAATCCACCATCTGCTTCGCCACCGGCATGGCCGCCATCGGCGCCATTGTCCAGGGGCTGCTGCGCGAGGGCGACCATGTGGTGTCCTCGGCTTTCCTGTTCGGCAATACCAATAGCCTGTGGATGACAGTCGGTGCGCAGGGCGCCAAGGTGTCCATGGTGGATGCCACCGATGTGAAGAACGTAGAAGCGGCCATCACGCCCAATACCCGCCTGGTGTTCGTCGAGACCATCGCCAATCCGCGTACCCAGGTGGCGGACTTGAAGCGCATCGGCGAACTGTGCCGCCAGCGCGGCATTCTCTACGTGGTGGACAACACCATGACCTCGCCCTACCTGTTCCGTCCCAAGACGGTCGGCGCCGGGCTGGTGGTCAATTCACTGACCAAGTCCATCGGTGGCCACGGCAATGCGCTCGGTGGTGCCCTGACCGATACCGGCGAATACGACTGGACCCGCTATCCGCACATCGCCGAGAACTACAAGAAGAACCCGGCGCCGCAATGGGGCATGGCACAGATCCGTGCCAAGGCGCTGCGCGACTTCGGCGCCACGCTGGGCCCGGAGGCGGCGCATCACATCGCCGTCGGCGCCGAGACCATGGCCCTGCGCCAGGAGCGCGAATGCAAGAACGCCCTGGCCGTGGCGCAGATGCTGGAAGCCGATGAGCGCGTCGCAGCCGTCTATTACCCGGGGCTGGAGTCCCATCCGCAACATGCCTTGTCCAAGGAGTTGTTCCGCTCCTTCGGCAGCCTGATGTCCTTCGAACTGAAGGACGGCATCGACTGTTTCGATTATCTCAACCGCATGCATCTGGCGGTGGCTGCCAGCAACCTGGGCGACACCCGCACCCTGGTGATCCCGGTGGCCCACACCATCTTCTATGAGATGGGCGCCGAGCGCCGCGCCAGCATGGGCATTGCCGAGTCGCTCATCCGCGTCTCGGTGGGCCTGGAAGATACCGAGGATCTGGTGGCCGACTTCCGTCAGGCGCTGGAGGCCTGAAAGCCTGGCTAAGCCCGGGTTTGGGCCAAAAGTGAAGAAATGAGAACGCCCGTCGCCTCGCAGGAGGGACGGGCGTTTTGCTTGCTGAAACGATATGAAGAAACGCAAATGAAATCTGCAAGCGTTCCCGCTTCGGCGCAGTGCGAGCTTAAGGCACCAGGTTAGCCACCGCCTCGCGATCGGCCCACTTGGTCTTGTAGGTCGGCTTGAAGTTCTGGAAGCGCTCGATCAGCGTGGCCGGATCGGCTTCATGCATCATCAGCCCGGACTGGTCGGGACTGACGAAACGTTGCGACACCAGATGGTCGACGAAGGCGATCAGGTTGTTGTAGAAGCCTTCCACGTTGTACAGGCAGATCGGCTTGTAGTGGAAGCCCAGCTGGGCCCAGGTCAGCACCTCGAACAGTTCTTCCAGCGTGCCCATGCCGCCGGGCATGGCCACGAAGCCGTCGGAAAGCTCTGCCATCATGGCCTTGCGTTCGTGCATGTCCTTGACGATGTGCAGGCGGGTCAGGCCGTCGTGGCCCAGTTCCTTGTCCAGCAAGGCCTTGGGGATGACGCCGGTGGCCTCGCCCCCGAGTTTCATGACTTCGCTGGCGATGATGCCCATCAGGCCGACATTGCCGCCGCCATAGACCAGGGCGATGTTGTTCCTCACCATTTCCTGCGCCAGTTTGCGCGCCGCCTCGGCGTAGGCGGGCGATGCACCAGGGGAAGAGCCGCAATATACGCAAATCGATTTCATGTGTCCTCTGCAGTGTCCGTCGTGACGTCTTTACTTCGTTACAATGGCCGAGCTGTCTTTTGGGCCCGTCAACATGTTGCCTGTCGGCAGCCACTGTTCGCCAGCCATGTTCCTGTTATACCATGATAGTGCAGTGCAGCATAAGTGAAAGTCGTGACGCGGGCGTGACCGGCCCCGGGATGTGACCGAAGAAAAGGACATCATGTCGAACAAGATCGTCAGTCTGGCCCTGCAGGGCGGCGGCTCGCACGGCGCCTTCACCTGGGGCGTGCTGGACCGCCTGTTGGAAGATGGCCGGCTGGGACTGGAAGGCATCAGCGGCGCTTCTGCCGGCGCCATGAATGCGGCGGTGCTGGCGCAGGGCTTTGTCCAGGATGGCCGCGACGGCGCGCGGGCGGCGCTGGAGCGTTTCTGGACGGCGCTGTCCACCGGCGCGCCGCTGGATTACCTCAATGCCGAGGGCGCTCCGGTGGTCGCCAATCCGGCGCCCATGCCGGGCATGCAGGCGCTGCTGGCGATGACCCGCTTCTTCTCTCCCACCCAGCTCAATCCGCTGGACATCAACCCGCTGCGCGACATCCTGCTGGAGCAGGTGGATTTCGAACGGCTGCGCCGGCAGCGCGAGTTGAAGCTCTTTATCGCCGCCACCCAGGTCAGCACCGGCACCCTCAAGATATTCCGCAATCCCGACCTGTCGGTGGACGTGCTGCTGGCCTCGGCCTGCCTGCCTTCGCTGCACCGGCCCATCGAGATCGATGGCGAGGCCTACTGGGATGGCGGACTCACCGCCAATCCCCCGATCTTCCCCTTGCTGCACGCCTGCGCCGCGCGCGATGTGATGGTGGTGCTGCTGCACCCCAGCCGCCGCGCCGGTACGCCGACCAGCAGTCATGACATCGGCCAGCGACTCTCGGAAATCAGTTTCAGCTCGGCCTTCTTCACCGAGCTGAGCGGGCTGGCCCTGGCCAAGCGCGAGGCGGAGAATTCCACCCTGGCCTTCGGTGCGCTGGAGCGGCGCCTGCGCCAGCTCAATATCCACATGATCGATGCCAACGAACTGATGGAGCAATTGACCAATCTCTCCAAGCTCAATACCCAGGCCAGTTTCATCGGCAGCCTGTTCCAGCAGGGACGGGAGCGCGGCTCCGAATGGCTGGAGCAGAACTTTGCCGAGATCGGCCATCGTTCCACCTTCGATCTGGGGCGCTTCCTGCCCTGAAGCCTCCATTGCCAGGGGCTTCACGCACGATCGTTCACTTTTGTCTATACTTTGCTGCTTGATCTTTCGTAGCCCCGCCTCGCAGCACCGATAACAAAGAAAACGACATGCATCCGACCATCGCCAAGCAAGCTTCACGCTCCGAATTCCTTACCGTACGCGGCCTGCGCTATCACATCCGTCACTGGGGCGACCCACAGGCGCCCAAGATCTTCATGTGCCACGGCTGGATGGATATGTCGGCCTCGTTCCAGTTCATGGTCGACGCACTGCAGGGCCAGTGGCAGGTGATCGCGCCCGACTGGCGCGGCTTCGGCCTGAGCCAGCGCAGCCCGGCAGATTCCTATTGGTTTCCGGACTACCTGGCCGACCTGGAAGCCATCATTGACCACTACGCCCCCGACGAGACCATCAACCTGCTGGGTCACAGCATGGGGGGCAACGTGGTCATGCTCTATGCGGGCCTGCGCCCGGAGCGCATCGGCCGCCTGATCAACCTGGAAGGGCTGGGCCTGCCTGCGGCCAAGCCGGAACAGGCGCCGGGCCGCTTCGTGCAATGGCTGGACGAGATCAAGAACCCGCCCCTGCTGCGCGGCTATGACACGCTGGAAGAAGTGGCCACGCGCCTGCAGAAGAACAATGCGCGCCTGTCCGACGAGCGTGCCGCTTTCCTGGCACAACACTGGGCGCAGCAGGATGGCAGCGGACTGTGGCAGATCCTGGGTGATCCGGCGCACAAGCAGGTCAGCCCCATCCTGTATCGGGTGGACGAGATGATGGCCTGCTGGAGCCGCATCACCGCGCCGGTGCTGTGGATCGAAGCGACCGACAGCGACATCGGCCGCTTCTTCGGTCCGGCCGCGATCAAGCGTGAAGAGATCGATCGTCGCATTGCCTGCATCGCCCGCACCCAGGTCGAGATGATTGATCACGCCGGCCACATGCTGCACCACGACCAGCCCGAGCGGCTGGCGCAGCTGATCGAGACCTTCCTGGCGCAGCCGGCCTGAGCGGGGCAGGGAGGAAGGGCGTAGAATGGAGACATTCCAATCACCCCGCATTCCCTGATCGGCGGCAGCCACAAGCGACCGGCCCGAGTCATCGCGCATTCCTATGTCAGAGCTCAAGTTCGACCTGCATTGCCATTCCAACGTCTCCGATGGCCTGTTGCCGCCGGAGGAGGTGGCCGCGCGTGCCAAGGCCAATGGCGTGGGCGTGTGGGCGCTGACCGATCACGACGAAGTCGGTGGCGTGGCGCGCGCGCGTGCGGCGGCGCAGGCGCTGGACATGCTGCACGTGGGCGGGGTGGAAATTTCGGTCACCTGGGCCGGGCATACGGTGCATATCGTGGGTTTGCGCATTGACGAGACCAACCGTGCGCTGGTCGAAGGACTGGCGGCCACCCGCAACGGTCGCGAGCGCCGCGCGCGCGAGATCGCCGAGGCGCTGGGCCGGCACGGCATATGCGGCGCCTATGAAGGCGCGCTCAAGCATGTGGGCAATCCGGACCTGATCTCGCGCACCCACTTCGCCCGTTATCTGGTCGAGTGCGGCCAGTGTGGCGATACCAAGGAAGTGTTCGCCAACTACCTCACCGAAGGCAAGCCGGGCTACGTGCCGCACCGCTGGGCCACGCTGGAAGAGGCGGTGCGCTGGATCCGCGGGGCCGGCGGGGTGGCAGTGATCGCCCATCCGGGCCGCTACAAGTACAGCCAGACCCAGTTTGGCGCGCTGTTCGATGAATTCAAGCAGTTCGGCGGGGCCGCCATCGAGGTCAATACCGGCAGCCACACACCGGAGCAGTATCAGGAATACGCCCAGGTGGCGCGCAGCTACGGCTTCCTGGCGTCGATGGGCTCGGACTTCCATGGCCCCGGCGAGTCGCGTGTGGACCTGGGCGGTCTGCCGGCCTTGCCGACGGGCGTCAAGCCGGTGTGGCACGACTGGGGACTGTAAGTCGGGGCTGCAGGCCGGCGAAAACTGCGCCCATGGCCGAGCTTGCCCTTGATTTACCGGGCCGGACTCCTATCTAATAACCACTTTCCCGATAGGAGTTTTCCCCATGAAACGCATCTTGTTGTTTATTGCGACCAATATCGCCGTGCTGGTCGTGATGAGCGTCATCTTGTCGCTGTTGGGCGTGGACCGCTTCCTGACCCGGTCCGGCCTGAACCTGCCGATGCTGCTGGTGTTCTCGCTGGTGGTCGGCTTCACGGGCTCCATCATTTCCTTGCTGATGAGCAAGAGCATGGCCAAGTGGTCCACCGGCGCCAGGGTGATCGAGACGCCCATGAACGGCACCGAGGCCTGGCTGCTGCAGACCGTCGGCAAGCTGGCCCAGCGCGCCGGCATCGGCATGCCGGAAGTGGCGGTCTATGATGGCGAGCCCAATGCCTTCGCTACCGGCGCGTTCAGGGACTCGGCCCTGGTGGCGGTGTCCACCGGCCTGCTGCAGGGCATGACGCAGGACGAGGTGGAAGCCGTGCTGGGCCACGAGGTGGCGCACATCGCCAATGGCGACATGGTCACCATGACGCTGATCCAGGGCGTGGTGAATACCTTCGTGGTGTTCCTGTCGCGGGTAGTGGGTTACTTCGTCGATTCGGCCCTGCGCCGCAATAACGACGAATCCGGTCCGGGCATCGGCTATACCGTGACGGTGCTGGTCTGCCAGATTGTCTTTGGCATCGGTGCTTCGATGATCGTGGCCTGGTTCTCGCGCCACCGCGAGTTCCGTGCCGACGCCGGTGCGGCCCGACTGTTGGGTACGCCGCAGCCGATGATCAATGCGCTGGCGCGGCTGGGCGGTTTCTCGCCGGAAGGCCTGCCGCAGAACATGGCGGCCCTGGGTATCAGCGACAAGCCCGGCTTCATGGAACTGTTCTCGACCCACCCGCCGCTGGAACAGCGTATCGCCGCCCTGCGCGGCCAGCGTTAAGCCCGGCGGGCAGCGACAACGGCGGTGGCGACACCGCCGTTGTGCTTTTTACGAATTGAAATCGATTTGGTATTGGAAATGGAAACGGAAACCGCATCATGAGCCAGTTTTTCGAGATTCACCCCGACAACCCGCAACTGCGCCTGATCAAGCAAGCCGCGCAGATCATCCACAAGGGCGGCCTGGTGGCCCTGCCGACCGACTCCTGCTATGCGCTGGTCTGCCAGCTCGACAACAAGGATGCGGTGGAGCGCGTGCGCCGCATCCGCGGCGTGGACGACAAGCACCACCTGACCCTGCTGTGCCGCGACCTCTCCGAGATCGCCCAGTACGCCAAGGTCGACAATCGCCAGTACCGCCTGCTCAAGGCCGCCACGCCGGGTGCCTATACCTTCATCCTGGAAGCCACCAAGGAAGTGCCGCGCCGCCTGTCGCATCCCTCGCGCAAGACCATCGGCCTGCGCGTGCCGGAAAACCGCATCGCCCACATGCTGCTGGAAGAACTGGGCCAGCCGCTGCTGGGCACCACCCTGATCTTGCCGGACGAAGACCTGCCGCTGACCAGTGCCGACGATATCCGCAGCCATCTGGAAAAGCAGATCGACCTGGTCATCGACAGTGGCGCCTGCAGCCTGGAGCCGACCACCGTCATCGACCTCACCGACGATGAACAGCCGGTGCTGGTGCGCCAGGGCAGGGGCGATGCTGGTATCTTCGGCTTGCAGGCCGCCTGAGTGATCGATTTTTTCGCATCAACAGCCCGCCGGGCTTGAATTCCCAAGCGCCGTGTTGCCCCTCTGATAAAATCCCCGCCCATGAACGATCTCATCCAGACTGTCGCGGTCTACGCGCTGCCCGTGCTCTTCGCCATCACCCTGCACGAGGCGGCGCACGCCTATGCGGCTAAGTTCTTCGGCGACAATACCGCTTATTCCATGGGGCGCATGAGCCTGAACCCGCTCAAGCACATCGATCCCTTCGGCACCATCCTCATTCCCATCCTGCTGTACTTCGCCACCAGCGGTGCCTTCCTGTTCGGCTATGCCAAGCCGGTGCCGATCAACTTCGGCCACCTGCGCAAGCCCAAGCGCGACATGGCCTGGGTCTCGCTGGCCGGTCCGGCGGCCAATTTCCTCATGGCATTGCTGTGGATGATTGCCATCTACGCCCTGGCGCTGGGGGGCGTGCAAGAAGAATTCTTCACCCTCATGGCCAAGGCCGGCGTGTTGACCAACCTCGTGATGTTCGCCTTCAACCTGTTCCCGATCCCGCCGCTGGACGGGGGGCGCATCCTGACCAGCCTGTTGCCCAACAAATACGCCTATAAGTTCGCCCAGATCGAGCCCTATGGCTTCTTCATCGTCATGGCGTTGGTGCTGCTCAAGGTGATCTACACCTGGTGGATGGCACCGGTGATGTACGGCGCCGGTCTGGTGCTGCAGCTCATTACCTATCCGATCACCTTGCTGTTCCACTGACTGAAGCGGCCAACGTGATGATCCGTATGATTTCCCATCCTTACCCCCTAGCCTACTGCCATGTATCCTGATCGCGTCGTCTCCGGCATGCGCCCCACCGGCGCGCTGCACCTGGGCCACTATCATGGCGCCCTGAAGAACTGGGTCAAGCTGCAATCCGAATTGCCCTGCCTGTTCTTCGTGGCCGACTGGCATGCACTGACCACCCACTACGACGATCCCTCGGTGATCGAGACCAGCACCTGGGAGATGGTCATCGACTGGCTGGCTGCCGGTGTCGATCCGGCCCAGGCGACGCTGTTCATCCAGTCGCGCGTGCCGGAACATGCGGAGCTGCACCTGCTGCTGTCCATGGCCACCCCGCTGGGCTGGCTGGAGCGCGTGCCCACCTACAAGGACCAGCAGGAGAAGCTGGCCGACCGCGACCTGGCGACCTATGGTTTCCTCGGCTATCCGCTGCTGCAGGCGGCCGACGTGCTGATCTACCGCGCCAGCCAGGTGCCGGTGGGCGAGGACCAGGTGCCGCACATCGAGATCATGCGCGAGATCGCGCGCCGGTTTAACCACCTGTACGGCAAGGAAAAGGGGTTCGAGGAAAAGGCGCTGGCCGCCACCAAGAAGCTGGGGAGCAAGCGCGCCAAGCTGTACCTGGAGCTGCGTACCCAATTCCAGGAGAAGGGCGACGATGAAGCGCTGGAACAGGCCAAGGCCATGCTGGACGATGCGCAGAACCTGTCGATGATCGATCGTGAACGGCTGTTCGGCTATCTGGAAGGCAGCCGCAAACTGATCCTGACCGAGCCGCAGGCCATGCTGACCGAGGCTTCGCGCCTGCCGGGGCTGGACGGGGCCAAGATGTCCAAGAGCTATGGCAACGCCATCGCCCTGCGCGAAGACAAGGATTCGGTCACCAAGAAGGTCAAGACCATGCCCACCGACCCGCAGCGGGTACGCCGCAGCGATCCCGGCGATCCGGACAAATGCCCGGTATGGCAATTTCACCAGGTCTATTCCCCGGCGGAAGTGAAGGATTGGGCGGCCAAGGGTTGCCGGTCGGCCGGCATTGGTTGCCTGGAATGCAAGCAACCGGTGATCGATGCCATCCTGCAGGAGCAGCAACCGATGCTGGAGCGCGCGCAGCCTTATCTGGACGACCCCTCGCTGGTGCGCGCCATCGTTGCCGATGGCTGCGAAAAGGCCCGCAAACTGGCCCAGGACACCATGCGCGACGTGCGCGAAGCGATGGGGCTGGGCTATTGAGCACCGGCAAGTCCTACCGGTGAGGGCGAAAACCGGTGTTCTTCCCGTATTTTTACGCCGGCCTTCATCTGAAGCGCCGGCAAAATTGACCAGTTGAGGCCTCTATCCGCTACAATCAGGCCTTTATTTTGACCATTACCTAAAGCACGCACACCATGATCAAGGGTAGCATTGTTGCAATCGTCACTCCCATGCATCCGGACGGCAGCCTCGACTACGATGGCCTGCGCAAGCTGATCGACTGGCATATCGCCGAGGGAACTGACAGCATCGTCATCGTCGGCACCACCGGCGAATCGCCCACCGTCTCGATGGAAGAGCACTGCGAACTGATCAAGGTCGCGGTCGAGCACACGGCCAAACGCATCCCCATCATCGCCGGCACCGGCGGCAATTCCACCGCCGAAGCGATCGAACTGACCGCCTTCGCCAAGAAGGTCGGTGCCGATGCCTCGCTGCAGGTGGTACCGTACTACAACCGTCCGACCCAGGAAGGCATGTACCTGCACTTCAAGACCATCGCCGAGGCGGTGGATCTGCCGGTCATCCTGTACAACGTGCCCGGCCGTACGGTCGCCGACATGAGCAACGAGACCATCCTGCGCCTGGCGCAGGTCAAGGGCATCGTCGGCGTGAAGGATGCCACCGGCAACATCGCCCGCGGCACCGACCTGATCCGCCTGGCCCCCAAGGACTTCGCGGTCTACTCCGGTGACGACGCCACCGCCATCGCGCTGATGCTGTACGGCGGCGCCGGCAACATCTCGGTCACCGCCAACGTCGCCCCGCGCGACATGCACGAACTGTGCGTGGCTGCCATGAGCGGCAACATCCCCCGCGCCGTGGAACTGAACAACAAGCTGCTGCCGCTGCACAACAAGCTCTTCGTGGAACCCAATCCGGTGCCGCTGAAGTGGGCCATGCAGGAGATGGGCCTGATCCCGTCCGGCATGCGTCTGCCGCTGGCGCCGCTGGGGGCGGCGTATCACGACACCGTGCGCGCGGCCCTGCGCGAGTCCGGTGTATTAAAATAATCGGCTTGGCCGCTTTGGCGCAGGTCTCCTGAAATCCGATTCCGCTTTCAATAGTAACGATATGACTAATAGCAAGAACGTTCGTCCGGTATCCCGCTCCGCGTACACACTTACCCAACGCAGTATCGTCGTCGCACTGGCGCTGGCCGGACTGGCAGGATGTTCCTCCATCGGCAACATGCTCGAAGGGGACCGTATCGATTACAAGAGTGCGGAAAAGGCCCGCGGCCCGCGTCTGGAAGTGCCGCCCGACCTGACCCAGCTGCAGCGCGACAACCGTTATTCCATCCCCGAGGCCAACAAGGGCGTGGCCACCGCTTCCGGCTACCAGCTGGAGCAGCAGAACAAGCCGACCACCGAGGTCACCTCGGTGGCGCCGACCACCAAGGGCGACGATATCCGCATCGAGCGTGACGGTTCCCAGCGCTGGCTGGTGGTCAAGCAGACTCCGGAACAGCTGTGGTCGCAGATCAAGGACTTCTGGCAGGACAACGGTTTCCTGATCAACGTCGAATCGCCTGACACCGGCATCATGGAAACCGACTGGGCCGAGAATCGCGCCAAGATTCCGCAGGACTTCATCCGCAACACGCTGGGCAAGGTGTTCGATTCGCTCTATTCGACCGGTGAGCGTGACAAGTTCCGTACCCGCCTGGAGCGTGGCCCCAACGGCACCACCGAGATCTTCATCAGCCATCGCGGCGCCGAGGAAGTGCTGACCGGTTCGGCCAAGGAAACCTCGGTGTGGACCGCGCGTCCGTCCGACCCGGGCCTGGAAGCCGAATTCCTGTCGCGCCTGATGGTGCGCCTGGGCGCCGAAGAGACCAAGGCCAAGGCGGCCGTCGCCAATGCGCCGTCGCTGCAGGCGCGTTCGCGTCTGCAGAAGGGCGTGGCCGGTACCAGCCTGCAAGTCGATGAAGGCTTCGACCGCGCATGGCGCCGCGTCGGTCTGGCGCTGGACCGCGTCGGCTTCACCGTGGAAGACCGCGACCGCAGCCAGGGCATCTACTATGTCCGTTACGTCGACCAGAACCAGGATGCCAAGGACAAGAAGGACGAGGGCTTCTTCTCGCGTATCTTCAGCTCCAAGGACAAGGACAAGAAGGCCAGCAAGTACCGCATCGTGGTCAAGGGCGCCGGTTCGGACAGCAGCAACATCACCGTGCAGAACGGCGAAGGTGGACCGGATACCTCGGGTATCTCGGACAAGATCCTCGGCCTGCTCAACGACCAGCTGAAGTAATCAGGACCCGGGGCTCAGATGAAGTTCGCGAGCCTCGGTAGCGGCAGCGAAGGCAATGCGCTGCTGATCTCGGCCGCAGCCGGCGACCAGCGTCCCTCCGCAGGGACGACGGTCATGCTGGACTGCGGCTTTACCTTGCGCGAAGCCGAAAGGCGCATCCTGCGCCTGGGGCTGGATCCTTCCGACGTTTCGGCCATCGTCGTCACCCACGAGCACTCGGATCACGTCAGCGGGGTCTTCAAGTTCGCCCGGCGTTACCGCATTCCCGTCTGGCTCAGTTATGGCACCTGGCAGGCGGTGGCCGAGCAGGCCGGCGATGTCGATGTGCGCTTCTGTGCCGATGGACAGAAGATCGCCATCGGCGATCTCGAATTGTCTCCCTATACCGTTCCCCACGACGCCCGCGAGCCCATCCAGTATGTGGCCGGTGACGGCGACCGGCGCCTGGGCGTGCTGACCGATGCCGGCCAGCCGACCGCTCATCTGGTGCAAGCGCTGGGCGCCTGCGACTCCCTGCTGCTGGAGTGCAATCACGACCGCGAAATGCTGGACCGCTCGCCTTACCCCGCTTTTCTCAAACGTCGCATCGGCGGCGATTATGGCCATCTGGCCAACGACGCCAGTGCCGACATCCTGCGTCTGCTCGACAAGAGTCGGCTCAAGCGCGTGATCGGCGCCCATCTCAGCCAGCAGAACAATACGCCTGAGCTGGCGCGCGCCGCCATCGAGAGCGTGCTGGGTACCACCTTCGGCGGAATCGGCATCGCCTGCCAGGCAGAAGGTTTCGGCTGGCTGGACGTCTGAAACGCGAGTTGGTCAGCTTCCTGTCAGTCCTGCCGGCGATGCCGCGCAAACCGTTCCCTGCACTTCCTTGATGTTCTTTCCTAAGCTTACGCTGCGGCTGGGTGTCCCGCCCATGACCACGCCGTACCCGGTCGATATCGCCAGGGACGTCTGTGTGGCTGTCAGGGCTTTGTCAGTACGAAGGGGAGGATGGGGCGTCGAACATCGCTTGTAGCGCGCCTATGGCCTTCTGCGGACCTGCAAGCATGTTGTGCGGGAAAGCCGGCGGGAGAGCGAGCGCGAACAGGGGGAGGGGATGGAGCGGATATGCGCAGCAGGGACGAAAAAAAACCGGCCTTGCGACCGGTTCTCTTGGCAATAATCCGAAGATTACTTGGCCGGAGCGGCTTCAGCCGGCTTGGCATCAGCGGCCGGAGCAGCGTCGGCAGGCTTTGCGTCAGCAGCAGGAGCAGCGGCCGAAGCGTCAGCAGCGGGAGCAGCAGCAGGAGCGGCGTCAGCCGGCTTTGCGTCAGCGGCGGGAGCAGCAGCGGCCGGAGCTTCAGCGGCGGGAGCGGCAGCAGGTGCCGGAGCTTCTTCCTTCTTGCCGCAAGCAGCCAGTGCAACAGCCAACAACGAAGCGATCAACAGAGTCTTTTTCATGAATATTCCTTCAATATTTAAAAATTGTGCGATGAATAATTACCGGTAATTATCGCTCTACTGGGAGGCTTTCGCCGCAGGTTGGGACCTTGCGGTCGGGCTTCGGTTCTTGCTTCTTTTTACTGCCGAAACTTCTCCGGACAACGAAAACTTTCCAGCCCATCATTATAGCTATTTTTTTCCGAAATCGCAGCGCAGACTATCTTTTTCGTAAGAATTTGTAAGTTCTTACATCTAAATCCATACGGCCGGAAGGCCTTTGCCGGCGCCGCTTTCAAGGATTTTTAAAAGTGAATTTGAGATCGCTTTGACTTAAATCTGAAGCAATCTCAAACAAATTCGATCCAGCCACTTTCATACCATTGATGCAGCGCTTCGAGCAGATCTTCCGAGGCCCGCTCGAAGTCGGTTTTTTCGAGCGCGCGGGTGTCGGCCAGGCGGGCCAGAATCGTCTTGTCGTTGCGACCGACCTGGAACGATTCGCCGTTGATGAAGACGTGCGAGCCGCGATACAGCATGCGTGTCTTGCGGTGTAATGCCAGCCCCCGCTTCTTGGCCCCCTGGAAAAAGCGAGCAAACGAGATCTGATCAGCCGGCGGTTCGAAGAAGACGCTGGGTTTCGGTTCCGACAGATGCTCGCCCAGGAAGATGGTGATGTCGTCGTCGGTGAAGCGGATCTTGTTGAGTTCGTCGCGGATGCGCCTGATCATCTCGCCCTGCAGCTCGGCCGGGCGGGCGCTGGTCTTGAGGTCCGGATCGGCGTAGCGGCCCGGCAGGTCGATGGTATCCATCATGAATTCCAGGAAGGACTCTCCCAGCTCCTGGTAGGCCGGTGCGCGGAAGCCGATGGAATAGGTCATGCATTCGCCCACGGCCACGCCGTCGTGCGCGTAGTGGGGTGGCAGGTAGAGCATGTCACCTGGTTCCAGCACGAATTCCTCCTCGGGCTGGAAGTGGCTCAGGATCTTCAGTGGCACGCCTTCTTCCAGCGTCAGGTCGTCCTGGGCGCTGATGCGCCAGCGGCGCTGGCCGTGGGCCTGCAGCAGGAAGACGTCGTAGGAATCGAAGTGCGGACCGACCCCGCCGCCATCGCTGGCATAGCTGACCATCAGGTCGTCCAGGCGCGCGTCCGGCACGAAGCGGAACTGGCGCAACAGGGCGTCGGCGGCCGGGTGATGCAGGTTGACGCCCTGCACCAGCAGGGTCCAGGCCTTCTGCCTGAGTGCCGGCAGCTTGTTGAACGGGCCGTGCTGCATGTCCCAGCCGTCGGCGCGGTGAGTGATCAGGCGCGACTCGACATCGTCGCGGCGGGCCAGGTCGAACAGTTCCTGGCGCGGCAGCGGCGCGGAGAACCCGGGGATGGCATTGCGGATCAACAGAGGCTTCTTGTGCCAGTAGTCACGCAGGAATTGGGCGGGCGTGATGCCGCCGAGCAGATCGAGTTTTTTCATGCCCGCCATTATAGGCGCGCGGGGCACACCGCAAGCGGGAGAAGGCCAGCAAGTTTGATGCAGGTATAATCGCGGGGTCGAGAAACCGTTTGAAAGAGTCCTTGCCTCGCGGGAATGGCAAGGGGATGGTTCTTAGGCCCCAACCCGGGTGGCAGTTACCCGCGCTTCGACCGCCGCACCTGCCGCTCCCGCACCACTATCGATACAAAGGACCCTTACGATGAAGATCGCGAAGAATACCGTCGTTTCCGTCAACTACAAGCTGTCGGATGCCCAGAACAACCTGATCGAGCAAAGCAGCGAGCCGATGGTCTACCTGCATGGCGGCTATCACAACACCCTGCCCAAGATCGAGGAAGCGCTGGACGGCAAGGAAACCGGCTACAGCACCACCATCCAGGTCGAACCGGAAGATGCCTTCGGCGAATACGATTCCGAGCTGGTCAAGATCGAGCCGGTCGAGCGCCTGCCGCAACCGCTGGAAGTGGGCATGCAGTTCGAAGGTTCGCCCGACGACGACAGCGAAGAGTCGGTCATCTTCACCGTCACCGAAGTGGCTGACGGCAAGGCCGTGCTGGATGGCAATCACCCGCTGGCCGGCATCGCGCTGCGTTTCGAGCTGGCCGTGACCGAAGTGCGCGCGGCTTCCGAAGAAGAAGTCGCCCACGGTCACGTGCACGGCGCCCATGGTCATCATCACCACCATGATGATGACGAAGGTGAAGCCGGCGATCACTTCCGCAGCCAGCCGCTGAACTGATCGGATGCCTGCCTGGCGCGCCAGGCGCATCGGAAAGCAAAACGCCCGCAGCGTTCACTGCGGGCGTTTTTCATTTTTGCATCCAGCGTTGTGTGGTGAGCGAGCCGGAGCATTCAGCGTCGTTCCCCGTCCGCATCGGCCACTGCGAACAGCTGCGGCAGGTGATCGTCCACCACGATCTTGAGCCAGCGTTCGCCCACGCCCACATTGCCGAGATTGCCGGTCCACAGGATGTGCGCCGGCGTCCTGGGTTTGAGGGCCTGGGCATGCACCAGCAGCACGCGGCCCGGGAATTTGCCTGCCAGTTCCGAGAACAGCCGCCGCGTCTCCGCAAAGCCGTCGCGCTGGGTGCGGAAGAAGGAGCGCTTGGGCGGAGGCCCGAAGGGGTTGCCATCGCTGAAGAAGACGATGGCCGCGCTCTTCTTCAGCGCGGCGAAGGCGAACAGGTGTTGCAGCCAGTTGCGGTTGGCGATGAGCCTGTCCTCGAATTCATTGTTGCGCCCGCCGTCGAGCAGGAAGTGATTGTTGCCGGCTGGCAGGTTGACGGTGGCGAAGAGTACGTTGCCGACTTCCCAGCGGGTGTTCTCGGCGTAGCTGCGGAACTTTGGGGTAAGCGACTGGCGCAGCATGGGCAGCCGGGTTGCACCCAGGGAAAACTCGCCGGAATAGAAGATTTCGCGCATGCGCGCCAGGCGCTCGATGGCGTCCGACCGGTTTTCGCGGTCGCGGCAGGTGATCCAGTCACTGCCGGCCAGGGACATGAACACCCCGTTCTGCGCCTGTGACAGCATCTCGTGGCGGGCATTGTAGAGGCTGTCGTCGCAGCTTTCGGAGGGCGACTTGATGCCATTGACCACCACGAAGGCCAGATTGTCAGCATCGGTCTCGGCAATGGCCTGGCGCAGCGTGTCCGCGCCCCTGGCCCCGGCAGCGGCGTGATTGATGACCCCGAACGAGAAATCCTGCGATGCCGCCGATGCCGGCCCGGCCGTCAGGACCAGGGCGGCCAGCAGGGTGCGGAGCAGGAAGCGGCGTGGAGTCATGCGATCTTTCCGTGAAAGCAGCGGATGGGCCGCAGCGCCTCAATGGCTGCGCTGCAGGGCCTTGAGCTGGTAGAGCGCCTCCAGGGCCTGGCGCGGGGTCAGCGCATCGGGGTCGATCTGTTCCAGCGACTGCAGCAGCGCCTGGGCCAGCGGATCGGGTTCGACCGCAGGCGCGGCACCGCGTTCATCGTCTTCAGCCGTCGTGGCTTGGATGGAATCGTCCGGGTCCACAGCTTCGACGAATTGCGGCGAGCTGAACAGGTCGAACTGCGGCGTCGCCTGCATGGACTGACTCTCCAGCAGGGACAGGTGCTTGCGCGCCGCGCGGATCACCGGCGCCGGCACGCCGGCCAGCTGCGCCACTTGCAGGCCGTAGCTCTGCGAGGCCGGGCCGCTTTGTACCGCGTGCAGGAAGACGATGCTGTCCTTGTGCTCCACCGCCGAGAGGTGGACGTTGGCCGCCGTGGGATGGATGTCCGGCAACTGCGTCAGTTCGAAATAGTGGGTGGCGAAGAGCGTAAAGCTGCGCGTCACGTCGATGAGGTGCTTGGCGATGGCCCACGCCAGCGCCAGGCCATCGAAGGTGGAGGTGCCGCGCCCGACCTCGTCCATCAGCACCAGCGAATGCTCGGTGGCGTTGTTGAGGATGGCGGCCGATTCGGTCATCTCCACCATGAAGGTGGAGCGCCCGCCGGCCAGGTCGTCGGCTGCGCCGATGCGGGTGAAGATGCGGTCGATGGGGCCGATCACGGCACCGCTGGCCGGCACGAAGCTGCCCACGTAGGCCAGCAGCGTGATCAGCGCCACCTGGCGCATGAAGGTCGATTTACCGCCCATGTTGGGGCCGGTGATCAGCAGCAGCTTGCGCTCGGCCGCCAGCTGGCAGTCGTTGGCGATGAAGCGCTCGATCTGGTTTTCCACCACCGGGTGGCGGCCCTGCTCGATCTGGATGCAGGGTTCGTCCACCAGTTGCGGCGCGCACCAGTTGTTGCGCACGGCATGGTCGGCCAGCGCCACCAGGGTGTCGAGCTGGGCCAGCGCGTGGGCGATGGACTGCAGGCGCAGGATGTGCTCGCCCATGTCGTTGAGAAGCTGTTCATAGAGGAACTTCTCGCGCGACAGCGAACGTTCCTGCGCCGACAGTGCCTTGTCCTCGAAGGCCTTGAGCTCGGGGATGATGTAACGCTCGGCGTTCTTCAGCGTCTGGCGGCGGCGGTAGTCTTCCGGCACCTTGTCGGTCTGGCCGTGCGTGACTTCGATGTAGAAGCCATGCACCTTGTTGTATTCCACCCGCAGGTTGGCGATGCCGGTGCGCTCGCGCTCGCGGGCCTCCAGTTCCAGCAGGTACTGGCCGGCGTTTTCGGAAAGGCCGCGCAGCTCATCGAGTTCCGCATCGAAGCCGCGTGCGATCACGCCGCCATCGCGCACCATGGCAGCCGGTTCCAGCATGATGGCGCGTTCCAGCAGGTCCAGGCATTCCACCGGCGTGGCCAGGTCTTCATGCAACTGGCCCAGGAGTGGCGCATCGGCGTCACGTCCGCACATTTCCACATAGGCGCGCAGCGAGCCCAGTTGTTGCAGGCCGGCGCGCAGGCCGGCGAGGTCACGCGGACGGGCCGACAGCAGGGCGATGCGGGTGGTGATGCGTTCGATGTCGGGCACGGCCGCCAATGTGGCCGACAGGCCCGAGCAGGCGTCGGTGCGCATCAGCGCATTGATGGCGGCGTGGCGGCCGCGCGCCACCTGCTGGTCGCGCAGGGCGTGGTGCAGCCAGTGGCGCAGCAGGCGCGAACCCATGGCGGTGCGGCAGTGATCCAGCGTGGAGAACAGGGTGGGCGCCAGCGCATTGGCATCCTGGGAGCGGATGGTCTCGGTCAGTTCGAGGTTGCGGCGGGTGGCGGCGTCCAGGCCGATGAATTCGTTCTCGGATTCGACCGTCAGCGTGCGCACGTGCTGCAGGCCGCGTCCCTGGGTCGATTGCGCATAGCGCAGCAAGGCGCCGGCCGCGCAGATGGCCGGGCCCAGGCCGTCGGCACCGAAGCCGTGCAGGGTGGCCACACCTAGCTGGTCGAGCAGGGCCTTTTCGCTGCTTGGCTGGTCGAAGTGCCAGTCCGGTACCGTCACGGCGCGGTTGGGCAGGAGCGGCTCGCACTGCTCCAGCTGGCCGTCGGCCACCAGCACCTCGGCCGCCGAGATGCGTTCCAGTTCCTGCTTCACGCGGCCGTCCAGCAGGGTGGTCTCGACCGTGAATTCCATCATCTTCAGCGCGCCGCTGGCCATGGACAGCCAGGCCAGGCCCACCTGCATCTGCTTGCGTGACTTGGAGGGCAGCAATTGCATGGCCAGCAGGCAGCGTTCGGCCTTTTCGGGCAGCAGGTCAGAGTCGGTCAGGGTGCCGGGCGTGACCACCCGTACCACCTTGCGCTCCACCGGCCCCTTGCTGGTGGCGGGGTCGCCGATCTGCTCGCAGATCGCCACCGACTCGCCCAGCTTGATCAGCCGCGCCAGGTATTGCTCCACCGAGTGGAAGGGCACACCGGCCATCTTGATCGGGTTGCCGTTGGAGGAGCCGCGCTGGGTCAAAGTCACGCCCATCAGGCGCGAGGCCTTCTCGGCGTCGTCGAAGAACAGTTCGTAGAAATCGCCCATGCGGTAGAACACCAGCGTGTTGGGGTGATCTGCCTTGATGCGCAGGTACTGCTGCATCATCGGCGTGTGGGCGGCGAGGTCTTTGGTCATTGGTCACTCATGGCGATGCGTGGATCGCGTCTTGCAAGTTCGGGAATGCGGTGCCGCGCGGGCTGGCCTGGATCGGTGGCGATCGACAGGCCACGGCTGGCGGCGGGAAGTCAGTCGGGCGGCCCGGCGCGCGGGTCACCATAAATCAAAAATGCGGACCGTGGTCCGCATGCTTGAGCCGGGATTGTACGCGCTTGGCCGGGTGCAGCCAAGCGCGCAGCCGGAGCCTGCCTCGAATTCAATCGAACGAAATGACGATCTTGCCCGCATGTTCGCCCCGTTGCATGCGGGCAAAGCCTTCGGCCGCCTGCGCCAGCGGGAAGCTGGAGTCGATCAGGGGCTCGATGCGGTGCATCGCCATCATCCGAATCATGGCTTCCAGCCCTGCGCGCGAGCCCACGACCACACCCTGCATGCGGATCATCGGGCCGATCAGCTGGCGGATGTTGAGCGGGGTCTCCATGCCGCCGACGAAGCCGATGACACCCACAAAGCCATTGAAGCGCACCGCCGTGAGCGATTCGCCCAGGCTGCTGCCGGTGGTCTCGACCACGATGTCCACGCCGCGCCCCTCGGTGGCGGCGCGCACGGCCTGGCCCCAGGCCGGGATCTGCCTGTAGTTGATGACGGTGTCCACGCCCATGTCGCGCATCAATTGCGCCTTCTCGTCCGTCGAGGTCAGGCCGATCACCCGTGCGCCGGCGGCGCGGGCGAACTGGGCCGCGAACAGGGCCACTCCGCCGGTGCCTTGCACCAGCACCGTCTGGCCGGCCTGCAGGCCGCCTTGCTGCAGGCAGGACCAGGCGGTCAGGGCGGCGATGGGCAGGGTGCTGGCCTGGGCGTCGGAGAGGTAGTCCGGCGCGGCCACGGCGTCTTCGGCCGGCACCACCACGTAGTCCTGCAGCACGCCGGTCAGCGGTCCGCCCAGGCTGCCGCTGCTGCGTTGCTCGGGCGTGAGCGCGCCATCGCGCCAGCCCTGGATATAGACCGGGATGACGCGATCACCGGGCTTGAAACGGGTGACATCCTCGCCCACGGCTTCGACCACCCCGCAGGCATCCGAACAAGGGGTGTAGGGCAAGGGCAGGGAAGGCATGTAGCCGCCGCAGAGGATGGCGAGGTCGCGATAGTTCAGGCTGGCGGCCTTGACCTTGACCAGGATCTCGCCGCGTCGGGGCGTCGGGGTGGGCAGATCGACCAGGCTGAGACGGTCGATGGCGAAGGCGTCGGCTTGCAGTGCTCTCATGCGCACAGTCTCCTCGGGAGGTGAAGGAATGGGATGGCGCAGTCTAGCAAAATCGCTGCCGACGTGTCGGAGCGCAAAAAAACAGGCGGCCACCGAAGTGGCCGCCTGCCCAGTCCGCAGGGGGTGGACGGACTGTGGGGGGGAGGGGGAGCGGGTCTCGTCAGTGCGCAGACGAGGTATCGGCCACGCGGCTGGGTTTGGGCGCCAGCCACACTGCCAGGGCGGCCAGCGAGAAGGACACCGCCGCCATCATGAAGATGTGATTGGTGGCCAGCATCACTGCCTGGTTCTGTACCGTCTGTGCCAGCGAGGCGGTGGCCTGATCGGGACTCATGCCCGCAGCCACCATGCTGTTGACGGCTTCGCCACCGCGATCGACCAGGCCGGACAGTTCGGCATGGAAGAAGGTCGCATCGTTCTCCCAGCTGGTGTTGACGATGGAGGTGGCAATCGCCCCGGCCATGGTGCGGCAGAAACTCATCAGACCGGCCGCCGAGGCGGTTTCTTCCTCATTGACGCTGGACAGCGCCAGCCCGGTCAGCGGCACGAAGAACAGCGGCAGCCCGATGCCCTGCAGGAACAGCGGCCAACCGATCTGGAAGAAGGACATGTCGGTCGTGTTGAAGGCGCGCAGGAAGGTGATGAAACCCAGCCAGGTCACGCCGATGCAGACCAGCTTGCGGGCATCGATGGTGGTGGACATCTTGGCCACCATGGGCGCCGTCATCACCGCCAGGATGCCGGTCAGGGCCGAGATGCAGCCCGACCAGGTAGCGGTATAGCCCATGTAGCCCTGCAGCCAGAGCGGGGTCAGCACCACCGAGCCGAAGAAGGCACCAAAGGCCAGGCAGATGGTGGTCACGCTGGCCGTGAAGCCGCGATGACGGAATACGCGCAGGTCGACGATGGGGTTGCGTTCGGTCAGTTCCCAGATCAGGAATGCGATGAAAAACACCACCGCCGTCACCGCCAGCAGCACGATTTCAGTCGAAGCGAACCAGTCCTTTTCCTTGCCTTCATCCAGCATCAGCTGCAGCGCCGCGACCCACACCACCATCAGGATCAGGCCCACGCGATCGATCGGCAGCTTGAACATCCTGGTTTCGAAGCGCTTGAGCATGCGCCAGCCGATGTAGCCGCAGATCAGGGCCACCGGCACGTTGATCCAGAAGATGTAGGGCCAGCTGTACTGGTCGCACAGCACGCCGCCCAGGATCGGGCCGGCAATCGGTGCCACCAGCGTGGTCATGGCCCACAGGCCGACCGCAGCGGGCGCTTTTTCCTTGGGGAAGATGCGCAGCAGCAGGGTCTGCGACAGCGGCATCAGGGGACCACCGGCCAGGCCCTGCATCACGCGGAAGGCGATCAGCATGCCCAGCGAATTGGCCAGGCCGCACAGGGCTGAGAACAGCCCGAACATGACCATCGACAGGATGAAGACGCGCACCGTGCCGAAACGGTTGGCCAGCCAGCCGGTCAGTGGCACCGTGATGGCTTCGGCCACCGCGTAGGAGGTGATGACGTAGGTACCCTGGCTGGTGGAGGCGCCAAGTGCCCCGGCGATGGTCGAGACCGAGACGTTGGCGATGGTGGTATCGAGCACGGCGATGAAGTTGGCCGCCGCCAGCAGGATGCCGGCGCCGACCAGTTGGCCGCCGCTCAGTGGTGCTTCGAACGGTGCCGGCCGGGCCGTGGGCGGAGGTGCGGGCGGCGAGCCGGCATCTGCGCTGAGTGTGGATGACATGGGAAACCTCTTCTTCTCGTGGGGCCTGGCTTACAGCGCGGCGGCCCTGGTCTCGGTGTTCTGCGCGGTCTTGGGCTGGACGTCGCCGGCCTGGATCTGGCCGCGGGTATCGATTTCCACCTCCATCGACAGGCCCACCGACAGCGGGCGCTGCGCCAGTTCCTTGGGATCCAGCGAGATGCGGACCGGCAGGCGCTGGACCACCTTGATCCAGTTACCGGTGGCGTTCTGCGCCGGGATCACGGCAAAGGCCGAGCCAGTACCGCCGGAGAGGCCCGTGACCACGCCGTGGTATTCCACCGAGCCGCCGTAGAGGTCAGCCTTCATGGTCACCGGCTGGCCGATGCGCACCTTGGTCAACTGGCCTTCCTTGAAGTTGGCGTCCACGTGCATCTGCTGCAGCGGCACCACCGACAGCAGGGTGGCGCCACTCTGCACGCGCTGGCCGACCTGCACCTGGCGGCGGGCGATCACGCCGTCGACGGGGGCGCGCAGGACGGTACGTTCCAGGTCCAGGCGGGCCTGGTCGAGCTTGGCGCGGGCCAGTACCACTTCGGGGTTGTCTTCCACGGTGGTGTTGGCGGTCAGCACCGTGCTGGCCTTCTGCGCGCCCTGGGTGGCCTTGATGTTGGCGCGTGATTGCACTTCGGCCGCTTCGGCTGCCTTCAGGTTGGCCTGGGCGGTCAGCAGGGCGGTGCGGGCGTTGCTCAATTCCTCGCCCGAGACCGAGCCCGACTTGGCCAGTGCTTCGCGGCGCTGCAGGTCGATCTCGGCACGCTTGAGGTCGGCCTGGGCCGACAGCAACTGCGCACCGGCGCGCTTCTGCTCGGCTTCGCGGGCCAGCACCTGGGCTGCCAGGCCGGCGTCATTGGCGAAGAAGCCCTTGACCTTGCGCTCGGTGCGGTCCAGGTCGGCAGCGGCCTGGTCCACTGCCAGCCGGGCGTCGGCGTCATCGATGCGCACCAGTACCTGGCCCTTCTTGACGGCCTGGGTATCGACCACGTCCACGGCCGACACGATGCCGTTGACGGCCGGGGTGACGGTGGCGATCTCGGTGGCGGTGTAGGCATTGTCGGTCTCGACATAGCGCGAGCCGATCAGGTACCAGTAGGCGCCGTAGCCGACGGCCGCGATGGCGACCACGCCGCCGAAGATGGAGAAGAGCTTCTTGCGCTTTTGCGCGGCCGCAGCCTGGGCCGCGGCTTCATTGCGTTGCTTGGCGTCGTCGGCCAGGGTCTGGGTCGCTTGGGAGTCGCTGTGGGACATGATGATCAACCTTTCGCTTGCGTATGTGGCATATCGGTATGGGGCGCGTCGGCGCTGTTCTGGCTGCTGCGGTCGTCGGCGACGCGGTAGCCACCGCCCAGGGCGCGCACCAGCGCGACATCCAGGGTGAACATGCGCGAGCGCAGGTCGGAGAGCTGGCGCAGGTTGCTGATGAGCGTGTCCTGCGCATTGAGTACGTCGAGGTAGTTGGCCAGGCCGCCGTTGTAACGGTTGCTGACGATGCGATAGGCCTCCTCGGCCGCATCGGCGGCGGCTTGTACGTCGGCCAGGCGACCGGCCAGGGCCTTTTCGCTCACGCCGACATCGGCCACGTCCTGCAGGGCCTGGGTGACGGCCTGGTCGTAGTTGGCCACGGCTTCGTCATAGCTGGCGCTGGCCGAGCGGAACTGTCCGCGCAGGCGACCGCCGTTGAAGATCGGCAGCGAGATCGCCGGGCCGACGCTGCCGATGTCCGAACCGCTGCGCGTGAGCATATCAATGCCCAGCGACTGGAAACCGAAGTAGGCCGTCAGGTTGACGTTGGGATAGAAGGCCGCGCGCGCCACCTTGATCTGCTTGCCAGCGGCTTCTGCACGCAGGCGTGCGGCCACGATGTCGGGCCGGCGGCCCAGCAGTTCTACCGGCAGTTGCGCAGGCAGGGCGAAGGGCTTGGACAGGTCGATCTTCGGGCGGACCAGTTGCAGGCCACGATCCGGCCCGGCGCCCAGCAGTGCGGCCAGCTTGTTGCGCTGCAGGCCGATGGATTCGTCGGTGGCCTTCAGGTCGGCCTGGGCAATCGCGCGACGCGCTTCCATCTGCTTGACCGAACCGCGCGTTTCCAGGCCGTTGCCGAAACGCTGGTTGAACAGGTCCAGGCTTTCCACCCGCACCTTCAGGGCGGCTTCGTTGGTATCGCGCTGGGCATACAGCTGGGCTAGGTCGGCATAGGCCGAGGCAATCGAGGTGGCCAGCGTGATGCGGGCCTGGGCGGCATCGGCGCGGCTGGCTTCCAGTTCCGAGGTGGCCGAGGCCAGTGCGGCGCGGTTCTTGCCCCAGAAGTCGATCTCGTAGCTGAAGTCCAGGGTGGTGCGGGTTTCGTTGTTGTAACCCTTGGGGACGAAATCGGGCGGCACGCCATTGTTATAGGACTGCTTCATCCGGTCCAGCGATGCATTGGCGCTGATCTGCGGAGACAGCGCTGCACCCTGCTGCTGGGCCGCGCCTTCGGCCTTCATCAGCCGCGCCTTGGCCACGGCCATGGAGGGCGCGCCTTGCAGGCCTTCCGCGATGAGGGCATCCAGTTGCGCATCTCCATAGACCTTCCACCATTGGTCGCTCGGCCAGGCCGCCTGCACGGCGCTGGCCGCCAGCGTCTGGCTGCTCTGGTATTGGCCGATGGTCTTGGGCTCGGCGCGCGGGCCGAGATCGGTGAAGGACGCGCAACCGGCCATGAGGACTGCCGTCAGCGCGGCGACCGAGACCGTCCTGGCTCGGCGCCAGGGCAGGGCACCTGGCCCCGCTGGGCCTCGTGGAGATGAAGATCTATTCATGATTTTGTAATGTGGGGTGAACAACTGAATCAGGAATTATTGGGTTTTAAAACTGTACAGTTCAGTATAGTATTGGGTTTTATGAATAGTCAAGATCGATTGCGATAAATTGCTCGTCTTTGTGCGGCAATGCCGCAACAGTGATTTCCTACAGGCATTTGATGTGATTCCGGCGGCTTTGGATGGCTTCTCCGCCTATAATTCGATATTGGCCGCTACCCCGGCCTGCATCACAGGAAAATTCATGCGCAAGAAAAGCGAAGAACGCCGGCAGGCGATGATCGACACGGCTGCCGAGGTGTTCAACGAGATCGGTTTCGAGGCCGCCTCGATGGCGGAGATCTCGGCCCGCATCGGCGGCTCCAAGGCCACGCTCTACAACTATTTCAACTCCAAGGAAGAAATCTTCGTGGAGGTGATGATGAAACAGGTGGGGTGCCAGTTCGAAGAACTGTTCATGGCCTTACGCAACGAAGACGATCTGAAAACCGGTTTATTGCGTCTGGCGACGCATTATTTGAGTGTGGTGTTCCGGCCCGAGGTGATTGCCGTCAAACGGCTGGCGTCGTATTACGCCGGCAAGTCCGATCTGGGCCCCATGCTCTACGAGCGCGGTCCCCGTCGCGGCTGGACCCGCATCGCCGAGTTCCTGAAGGTCAAGATGGACGAGGGCAAGCTGCATGGCGGCGATCCCTGGATCGCCGCCATGCAGTTCCGGGGCTTGATGGAGGCGGAATGGATGGAGATGCGCGTGCTCAACGTGGTCACCGACATCACGCCGCAACAGCAGCGCGAATCGGCCGAGCGGGCAGTCCTGGCATTCATCTACCTGTACCAGCCGCGCTGAGGCGGGTTTTCAGAAGCTCAATGCGGCCGCGTGCTGGTAGCCGATCGTCATGCCCATCGGTGTGGCGATCCAGGCCTCTTCCCGGTGGGAGGCTTCCGAGATATCGTTGGCCGTCATTTTGGCAAAGCGCTTCTTGATATCGAGCAGCAGGGCCAGTTCCTCTTCATCGA
Organism: Herbaspirillum sp.; assembly: GCF_035644555.1. Lineage (GTDB taxonomy): Bacteria > Pseudomonadota > Gammaproteobacteria > Burkholderiales > Burkholderiaceae_D > Herbaspirillum. The sequence goes on along the minus strand of NZ_DASQOH010000038.1, from coordinate 3,832 downwards.
AGCAGTTCCGGTCCGACGCCAGCAGCGGCAGGACCTGTGTTCCCTCAATGACGCCCACCTTCACTTCCACCTGGCGAATCAGGCCACGTTGTTCCAGCAGCGAGAACAGCAGCCGAAACGCCGAAGGCACCGGTCCATACGGCAGGCGTTCATAGGCCAGTCCGGACAGGCTGCGTCCCCGTTGCTTATAGAAACTGAAGTCGCTGTAGAACAGCAGCTTGTTGAGTTTCGTGACGAAGACGCCTTCCGGTTCGCTCAGCAGCAGCACCAGTTGCCCCAGCTTCTCCAGGTGGATGCCCTCGGCCGGTGCAGTACGCACGCTGGCCAGAAAGGCCTTTTCCAGCGCCTGGGCGGCGGCCTTCTTTTCGAGATCAGCCAGCAGGCGGGAACGCACCTGCGGTGCCAGGTCGGCGGCGGTGCGCACCAGTTCCATGGCGGTCTCGGCCGAGCTCATGGCCATGCGCATGGCCTTGTCATGGGCATCGGACTGCAGCTTGCCGTTCTCGTAGCGACTGACGGTGGCCACGCCCCAGCCGAGTACGGCCGCCAGTTCGACCTGGGACAGTCCGAGCGACTTGCGCCACGCCGTCAGTTGCGCCGGCCGGACCATGCCGTGCTTGTCGCGATACAGATCGCGCGCCAGGGCCAGGCTGTCGTCCATCTCCATCGTCTGGAAACTTTCGCCGCAGCGCTGGCAGGCGAAATAGTTCACCGGAACCTCGAAGGCTTCCTTGTTCACCGTCCGGATTTCGGTCGTACTCACGGCCTGTACCGTGCCTTCGCCGGCACAGTTGGGGCAGATATCGAAAAGCTTGTTGTCCATCAGACGCTCCATTGAACGAGGGGCTTGGAGAGGGGAAAGGTCATCGTCCTCTCAGGGGGATGGAAGGACATGCAGGTGGTCTTGCGGCCGTCCTTGCTGACTGCCAGGCAGAGCTTGATGTACACCCGCCGAACTACCTGTTCCTCATCGACCCACTGGATGACGGCCTTGCCGAAGTGCCACACCCAACCCGCACCCCAGTCGTTCTGATTCGGGCCGTAGCTGTAATCTTCCACGCGCAGTTGTCTGAGCGCCTTGATCACGTCGCGCATGTCGAAATCGAGTTCATCCAGGAAATCCAGCGTCTTGCGCTGGCGCGAAAGGATGATTTCCTTCGGGTTGATGGCAGACAGCTGATTGAGAAAACCTTGGACCTGCAAGCGGGTGGCAGACATCGTATGGGCTCCAATATAAATCAATTGATAAGTAAATGGTTGATACATATCAAATGATGTTTCTCAGTAGATACATTTGAGCTTTGGATGCTCCATCAATTAGCGTCCGTGTGGTCACGAAAAGGTTGGAAAAAAATAAAGAAAAAGGCAGGCGTAAAAAAGCCCGGCTTACCGCAAGGGCAAGCCGGGCCACATGATGGCGGCCTGATGTGAAGCGATCAGCGCTGATGCACCTTCACTCCGGCCGAATAGGTCGCGGCAATGGCGCGGTCGTCCCCCAGGATAGCCAGGGCGAACAACTGTTCTTCCAGGCTGTCGGTGGTCGCACTGCGGCGCGCCAGCAAGGGCGTGGCCTGCGGATCGAGGACGACGAAGTCGGCGTCGCAGCCCGGCGTGAAGCTGCCGATGGTCCCCTCCAGTTGCAGGGCGCGTGCACCGCCCAGGGTGGCGAGGTAGAACATGCGCTGCGCCGGCAGATAGGTGCCGCCCATGCGCGCCACCTTGTACAGCTCGTTCATGGTCTGCAGCATCGAGAAGCTGGTGCCGCCACCGACGTCGGTGGCCAGCGACAGCGGTACGCGGGCCGCGTCGGCGCGGGCAAAGTCGAACAGGCCACTGCCCAGGAACAGGTTGGACGTCGGGCACAAGGTCGCAGCCGACTGCGTGGCCGCCATGCGCGCGCGGTCCTGGTCGTCCAGCCAGATGCAGTGTGCATACAGGGCGCGCTGGCGCATGAGGCCGTAGCCATCATAGACGTCCAGGTAGCTGCGCGCGTCGGGGTAGAGCTCCTTGACCCACTTCACTTCGTCGGTGTTCTCGGCCACATGGGTCTGGATATACGTATCCGGATATTGCGCCGCCAGTTCACCGGCCAGCTTCATCTGCGCAGGCGTGGACGTCGGTGCGAAACGCACGGTGATGGCGTAATGCTGGCGTCCCTTGTTGTGCCAGCGCTGGATCAGCGCCTCGCTCTCGCGTACGCCGCTCTCGGCCGTGTCACGCAGGAAATCGGGGGCATTGCGGTCCATCAGGCACTTGCCGGCCACCATGCGCAGGTTGCGCGCATGGCTGGCGCTGAAGAAGGCATCCACCGACTGCGGATGCACGGTGCAATACACCGCCGCACTGGTGGTGCCATTGCGCAGCAGTTCACTGAGGAAGAAATCGGCCACTTCGGCCGCATGCTCGGGCTGCTGGAAGCGACGTTCGGCCGGGAAGGTGTAGTTTTCCAGCCAGGGCAGCAGGCCCGGCGCGGGGGAACCGATGATGTCGGTCTGCGGGTAGTGGACGTGGGTGTCGATGAAGCCGGGGCAGAGGATCTTGCCGCGCAGGTCCTCGATGGCGGTGCCAGGCGGCAGGCTGGCGGCCAGCGCGGCATGGTCGCCGGCGGCCTGGATCTTGCCGTCCCGGACCAGCAGCAGGCCGTCGCTGTGCCAGTGCGTGGCGTGTTCGTCGAAGGCAGGATCGTTGCTGAAGTACAGCAGGCTGGCGCGGTAGGCTTGCAGGGATGGGCTCATGGTATTTCCTCGTTGCAGGCGGCCTGGCGCTCATTGGGCGCAGACCGTCGATTCAATATTCATCATACTGGAAGGCACAGACGTGAAGATGCTTTCCGTACAGGGATAGGGTGGAATCGATGGGGAAATCCGATTGTGTCTGGCGCCTGGAGCGGGACCGGTGATGCGGATTTCCGGAGGGTGACGGCAGGGTGTTCCTTCAGCCTCTGCCGTCCAGAGCGTGTGTGACCAGGGAAGAGGGATGGCGTTGCGCGGCCGGCTGGCGGGACCGCAATTCCCACAACTGCATCAGTTGGGCTACCACCGCGATGGCGATACTGGCCGGCTCCTTGCCGTAGATGCCGGGAATGCCGATGGGGCAGGTGATGCGTTCCAGCTGCTGCGCACTGAAGCCGCGTTCGGCCAGGCGATGTTCGAACTGCCTGCGCTTGGTGATCGACCCGATCAGGCCGAACCAGGCCGCATCTCCGCGCTTCAGGATGCGTTCGGTCAGTTGCTGGTCGAGGGCGTGGCTGTGGGTCATCACGAGATAGTACGCACCCGGCTCGGCCATGTCCACCGCGGCATTGGGCACGTCGGTGGCTTCGGTGCTGATCTGCGCCGGCAGGTCGGGCGGGAACATGTCTTCCCGCTCATCCACCCATAGCACCCGGCAGGGTAGCGTGGACAAGACCTTGACGATGGCGGCACCCACATGGCCGGCGCCGAACAGCACCACCTGCGGCTGGTGCGCACGACACAGGTCCAGCAGCCAGCGGCGGCCCTGTTGGTCGCGCACCAGCTGCGTCTGGCTTGCTGTACGCACCCTGTCCTGCAGCGTGTGCTGCGGGCCATCAGGTTGCAGCAGTTGCATGGGCTCGGGATGGTCCAGTGGCAAGGCCCGCCACCGGTCATTTCCACGGGTCCATGATTGCTCCAGTGCCTGCCACAGCTGCAATGCCTCGGCATCGCTGGCTATCCGTTCGAAACAGAGAAACACCACGCCACCGCAGCATTGTCCCAGGCTGGGACCCAGCGCGATGCGCTCCAGCCGCCGCTGCCCATCCAGCCGGGCGGGATCGTCCTGCAGCATGGCGCGTGCGATCTGCGCGGCGCGC
>NZ_DASQOH010000037.1:0-11988 GCF_035644555.1 Herbaspirillum sp. | reverse complement strand
GGCAGCAGCAGGATCAGGTAGAGCAGCGCCGCCAGCACGATGGGCGACGGGTTGTAGACCAGCGACTGGGCGTCGCGCGCCACCCGCAGCAGTTCGGGCAGGGCCACCACGCTGGCGATGGTGGTCAGCTTGATGACCTCGATGCAGTTGCCCACTAGGTCGGGCAGCGCATTGCGCGCGGCCTGCGGCACCACCACATAGGCCAGTGCCTGCCAGCGCGACAGGCCGGTGGAGCGTGCCGCTTCCATCTGGCCGCTGGGCACGCTTTCGATGCCGGCGCGCAGCACCTCGGCGAAATAGCTGGAATTGTTGAACATGAAGCCCAGCGCCACGGCCACCAGCTTGGGCAGCTCCAGCCCCAGAAAGGGGGCGCCGAAATAGATCAGGATCAGCAGCACTAGCGGCGGGAAGGAACGGAAGAAGTCCACATACACCGCTACCGCAATGCGCACCCCGCGTGAACGGCTCTGGGTGGCCAGCAAGGCCAGCAGCAGGCCCGAGAGCACGCCGATGGGAATCACCAGTAACGACAGCCAGACCGTGGTCCACAGGCCGCCCAGCAGGAAGGGCAGCACCTGGCGATAGACCTCCAGGTTGAAGAAATTCTGCAGCAAGGCTTCCATGTGCGCCCTCTCCTATCGTTTCCAGCGCCAGCGGGTTTCCAGCCAGCGCGCGAACAAGACCACCGGAATGAAGATCAGCAGGTAGGCCGCGGCCCCCAGCATCAGCGGCGTGGGATTGCCGGCATTGCTGCTGGCGGCCTGGGCGGTATTGAGGATTTCCGACAGGGCCACCACCGAGCCCAGCGCGGTGTTCTTGGTGATCGAGATGACACGGTTGGTCAGCGCCGGCACGGCCATGCGCAAGGCCTGCGGCAGGATCACCGCGCCCATGGTCTGGCCCCAGGACAGGCCGGTGGAGCGCGCCGCTTCGCTCTGGCCACGCGGCAAGGCGGCGATGCCGGCCCAGATGCTTTCCTCGGCGTAGGCCGCCAGCACCAGGCTCAGCGCCAGCCAGGTGGCAGTGAAGGACGACATGGACAGGTCGATGTAGGGGAAGGCGAAGAACAGCACGATGATCAGGATCAGCGGCGGCAAGGCCCGCATGACATCGGCGAAGGCCACCACCATGAACACCAGGCCGCGCTTGCCGGTGGCGCGCAGCACCGCCAGCAACAGGCCCAGCAGCAGCCCGGCGCCGATCACGGCCAGGCTCAGCAGGACGGTCACGCCCATGCCACGCAGGATATCCGGCCAGTAGCGGGCGGCGATCTCGGCATTGAAGAAGGTAAAGAGGAATTGCTCCATGGCTCAGTGCTGTGCGGCGTAGCGGGCCACGAAGGCCTTGGTGCGGGCCTGTTGCGGATCGCCGAAGATCTGTTCGGGCGGGCCTTCCTCGACGATCACGCCGCCGTCCATGAACACCACGCGATCAGCCGCCGCCCGGGCAAAGGCCATCTCGTGCGTGACCACCAGCATGGTCATGCCGGCCTCGCGCAACTGACGCATGACCTGCAGGACGCTACCCACCAGCTCGGGGTCGAGTGCGCTGGTGGGTTCGTCGAACAGCATCACCTTGGGCTGCAGGGCGATGCCGCGGGCAATGCCCACGCGTTGCTGCTGGCCGCCGGACAGCTGGCCGGGATAGGCGGACGCCTTTTCCAGCATGCCCACCTGCTCCAGCGCCCGTCGGGCACGGGCTTCGGCCTCGGCATGCGAGTGCTTCTGCACCTTCTTCAGGGCCAGCATCACATTGCCCAGCACGCTCAGGTGCGGGTACAGGTTGAACTGCTGGAACACCATGCCGATCTGCTGACGCACGGCGTTGAGGTCGGTGCGGGCATGCATGATGTCCACCCCATCCACCACGATCTGCCCGGCACTGGGTTCTTCCAGCCGGTTGCAGCAACGCAGCATGGTGCTCTTGCCCGAGCCGGACGGGCCGATCACGCAGATCAGCTGGCCGGTGCGCACGCGCAGGTCGATGCCGCGCAAGACCGTATTGCCTTCATAGGACTTGTGCAGGCCGACGATTTCGAGGATGGGGGCGGCAAGGTTCATGGGTGGTTCATCCGGTGAAAAGGGCCGGGATCAGTGGCACTTGAGCGTGACCGGCGTCGGGTCGTAGCCATCCAGGCCCGGCACGCCCTGCCCCACGCCGACCTTGACCACGGTGGCGTCTGGCGCGGGGGTATAGCCGAACCACTTCTGGGCGATCTTGCCCATCGTGCCGTCCTGCTTCATGCACTTGAGCGCCATGCCGGCGGCGTCGCGGCCGGCCTTGTCGTCCAGGCGGAAGGCCAGGGCCCAGACCAGGCCGGTCTTGACGGTATAGGTGGTCTGCACGGCCGGGTTCTGCTTGGCGGCCCAGGCCGCTACCGTGCTGCCGGCCAGGTTGGCGTCGGCGCGTCCCGATTGCACCGCCTGCACGGCATCGGCGTTGTTGCCGTAGACGTCGTACTTGAAGCCGTACTTGGGCGCATTGTCACGCGCCCACAGTTCATAGGCCGAGCCTTTGTTGACCGAGATGGTCTTGCCCTTGAGGTCTTCCAGGGCGGTGATGGCGGGCGCGCCCTTCTTGATGACGAAGGTGTAGTCGGTATCGAGGTAGCCCTCGGTGAAGAGCATGGCCTTGGCGCGCTCGGGGGTGGCCGTTACCGGCGCCAGCACGAAGTCGTATTTCTTGGCGTTCAGGCCCGGTACCAGACCGGAGAATTCGGTGCCTTCGATCTCGATCTTGCGGCCCAGGCGGCGCGCCAGTTCTTCACCCAGGTCAATGTTGAAGCCTTGCAGGCCGCCGCCCAGCTTGACCATGGCATGCGGGGCGAAGGTAGCATCCACGCCGGTACGCAGCGGCGCACTCTGGGCGAATGCCCCGGCCGACAGCAGCGCGCTGGCCGACAGGGCGACCAGCAGGGAACACTTCAGGGATAACTTGGACGGCAGGGCCAGGAAGGGCAACATCGCAACACTCCTCGATTGGGTGGAAGGTGAACAGGAATCAGGTGGACAGTTCGGACGGCGCCAGCGGTTCGCCGGCACCGGTGCGTTCGACGATGAGGCGGTAGTGTTCGGGACGACGGTGCTTGGCGAAATTGAAGACGTGCTGCAGGAAGGTCTCGCCCAGGCCCAGGTCGCAGTTGGCGAAGATGACTTCGTCTTCCTCGCCCTGTGCCTGCGCCACGATCTCGCCGGAAGGCGCGACGATGGCCGAGCCGCCGATCATGTGGAAGCCGTCTTCAAACCCGCACTTGGCGGCAGCCGCCACCCACAGGCCGTTCTGGTAGGCATTGGCCTGCAGCGACAGCAGGTGGTGGAACATGCGCAGATGCGGCGGCTCGTTCCAGTGGATGTTCCAGGACGGCGTGTTGTAGCCCAGCGTGACGATGCGCGCGCTCTGCAGGCTCATGACACGATAGGTCTCGGGCCAGCGGCGGTCGTTGCACAGGCACTGGCCGATGCGGGTGCCCAGCATGTCGGTGACGCCGAAGCCATCGTTGCCGACCTCGAAGTATTTCTTTTCCAGGTGCTGGAACGGCGCCTCGGGCTTGTGATCGCTGTGGCCGGGCAGGTGGATCTTGCGATAGCGCGCCACGATCTGCGCCTTGTCATCGACCAGGATGGCGGTGTTGTAGTGATGGCCATTGGCGGTCAGTTCGGCATAGCCGAGATAGAAGCCGATGCCCAGTTGCGCCGCCAGTTCGAACAGCGGGCGGGTCTGCGGCCCCGGCATCTCGGACTCGAAGAAACGGGCATCGACCTCGGCCTGGTCTTCCATCCAGTAACGCGGGAAGAAGGTGGTCAGCGCCAGTTCCGGGAAGACTACCATCTTCGCGCCGCGCGAGGCGGCTTCACGCATCATCTCCAGCAGGCGGCGCACCACGGTGGCACGATCCTCGGCCAGTTGCACCGGCCCCATCTGCGCCACGGCCAGGCCGAAGCGTTTGTGATTGCTTGCGTTCATTGCTGCTCCCATGCTTTTCCCTTGAGGCCGAGCAAGCCCGGCAGATTGCTGCGCGATGGCCGTTGCGCGATGCTGGCCGGCTCCGGACACTGGCGCGCGATATAGCGGCCCGATCCGCGCTGCACTTTCAGTTCGCCCTCGCTGACCACCACCCGGCCACGGCTGGTGACCACTTCCGGCCAGCCCTTGATCTGCCGGCCTTCATAGGGGGTGTAACCGACGTTGTCGTGCAGCAGGTCGGCCGTGATGGTGGTTTCGCGTTCGGGATTCCAGATCACCAGGTCGGCATCCAGGCCCTCGGCGATGTTGCCCTTGCAGTGCGACAGGCCATACATGTGGGCGTGGTTGGTGGCGGTCAGGCGCACGAATTCGTGGATGTCGATGCGCCCGCCCAGTACGCCTTCGGAAAACAGCAGCGGCAGGCGCAGTTCGATACCGGGCACGCCATTGGCCATTTCCTTGAAGGTAGTGTCTTCGCCACGTGGCAGCTTGCCGCTTTCGTCGAAGCGGTAAGGCGCATGGTCGGAGGAATACATGCCCAGCGTGCCATCCTTGAGTCCGGCCCAGACCGCCTCCTGGGCATTGGCGTCGCGCGGCGGCGGGCTGCAGCAATACTTGGCGCCTTCCACACCGGGCAGGTCGATATCCTCGGCGGTGAGGAACAGGTATTGCGGGCAGCTCTCGGCATAGATCTGTGCGCCCAGCAGCTTGGCATTGCGGATGGTCTGCACGGTTTCGGCGCCGGCCACGTGCACGATCAGCACCGGCACGCCGATCAGGCGCGACAGTGCAATGGCGCGGTTGCTGGCTTCGGCTTCGGCCAACGGGTCGTGCGCCACTGCGTGGAACTTGGGTGCGGTATGGCCCTGGTCCAGCAGGCGCGAGGCGAGCCAGCGGATCATGTCGTGGTTTTCGGCGTGGATCATCACCAGCGCCCCTTCCCTGCCGGCCAGCGCCATCACGTCCAGCAGCTGGTAGTCGTCCAGCTTCAAGGCGTTGTAGGTCATGTAGACCTTCAGCGAGGTAATGCCGTCGCGGATGGCCTGCGGCAGGTCGTGTTGCAATGCCTGCTCGTCAGGGTCGGCCAGGATCAGGTGGAAGCCGTAGTCGATCACCGCCTTCTCCCGGGCGCGCTGCGCGTAATCGGCAATCACGTCGGGAATGCGCTTGCCGCGATGCTGGGCGGCGAAGGGAATGATGGTGGTGGTGCCGCCGAAGGCCGCCGACACGGTGCCGGAATAGAAATCGTCGGCGCACATCATGCCCATGCCGGAAAGCTGTTCGATGTGGCAGTGACTGTCGATGCCACCGGGCAGCACCCAGCGACCGGCGGCGTCGATGTCTTCGTACCCGGGCGACAGGCCCGGTGCGATGCGCACGATCACGCCATCCTTGACGCCGATGTCGGCCACGAAGGTGTCACGGTCGGTGGAGATGCGGCCGTTGCGGATGGTGAGGTCGAAGTCCATGCTCATTGCCTTCCTTATCGGAGTCTGCGTTCAGAAAGTGCCGGGATAGGCGCCGCCATCCATCAGCAGGTTCTGCCCGGTGACGAAGCCGGCCTGGGCGCTGCACAGCCAGGCACAGGCATCGCCGAATTCGCCGGGCTGGCCGAAACGTCCGGCCGGATTGGCGGCGCGGCGGGCCGCCAGGACCTGCTCCACGCTCTTGTCGGTCCCACGGGCAGCGGCGGCAGCTGTGGCCAGCAGGCGATCGGTCTCGAACGGGCCCGGCAGCAGGTTGTTGATGGTCACGTTGTGGGCCACGGTCTTGCGCGCCAGGCCGGCGACGAACCCGGTCAGCCCGGAGCGTGCGCCGTTGGACAGGCCGAGGATGTCGATGGGCGCCTTCACCGCGCCGGAGGTGATATTGACGATGCGACCGAAGCCGCGCTTCATCATGCCGTCCACGGTGGCCTTGATGAGCTCGATGGGGGTGAGCATGTTGGCATCCACGGCGGCGATCCAGTCGTCCCGCGACCACTCGCGGAAGTCGCCGGGCTTGGGGCCACCGGCGTTGGTGATGAGGATGTCCGGATCGGGACAGGCCGCCAGCGCCAGGGCGCGGCCCTCGGGCGTGGTGATGTCGCCGGCCACGGCGATGACGGTGGCACTGGTGGCACCGGCGGCACCGGCAGCCTCACGCACCTGCTGTGCGGCCGCCTCCAGCGCCTCGGCGCCGCGTGCGGTCATGGTCACGGCCACGCCTTCGCGCGCCAGAGAAATGGCACAGGCCAGGCCCAGCCCCTTGCTGGAGGCGCAGACCAGTGCGCGACGTCCGGCGATTCCCAGGTCCATGCGCGGCTCCTTACTGGATGACCAGCGCGCCGCGCTGGTTGAGGTCCAGGCCCACGCGGGCGATCACGGCTTCCAGTTCGCGCTCGGTCTCGGGATCGATGCGCATGCCCGGCGAGCGGATGGCGTCGCTGGAGATCACGCCGCGCTTGCGGTAGACATACTTGCGCAGCGACAGGCCGATCTTGGGCTGGAATTCATAGCGGATGAGCGGACAATACTTGTCGAAGGTGGCTGCTGCACCGGCCAGGTCGCCGGCGGCGAACTGGTCATAGATGCGCACCAGGATTTCGGGGAAGGCAAAGCCGGTCATGGTGCCGACCGCGCCGCGCTGCAGCTCTTCCAGGAAGTACACGCCGCCCAGTCCACCGAAGATGCGCATGGATTCGCCCGCCAGGTCGCGGATGCGGCTGATCTTCTGGCCCACCGGCGGCTCTTCCATCTTGATGAAGTTGACCCCGCCTTCGCGGCCCAGGCGGGCGATCACTTCGGCCTTGATCTCGGTGCCGAAGGAGTCGGGGAAATCGTGGATCACCACCGGGATGTTCAGGGCCGCCGCCAGCGACTTGTAGTAATCGAACTGCACGGCGTCCGAGGCCATGTCCAGCGGTGCGGCGAAGACCGCGGCAGCGCCGGCCTCGGCCGCTTCGGTGGCTTGCTCGATGGCACCGGCCAGACCCAGTGCGCGCACCCCAACCCAGACCGGCACGCGACCGGCGGCGCACTTGACGAAGGTGGCGGTCACGGCGCGCCGTTCGGCATTGGAGAGCTTGTGTGCCTCGCCCAGGAAACCGAGGATGGCCAGGCCCGAGACGCCAGCCTGGATCTGGAACTCGACCAGGGTGGCGATGCTGCCCAGGTCCAGGCCGCCATCGGCGTGGAAGGGCGTGGGGCAGATGGTGTAGACACCGCGGGCGGTGGCCAGCGAAGAAGCAGAGGTGGACAAAGAAGACATGCGCGACATTCCATGAAGAGATGGTGGCAGCGGCGACCGGGCGCTGGGCCAGGCCGGACAGGATGGAAACGATTGTCGTGGAGTCATCCGTGCTTGTCGCATGCCTTTTTGTGCGCACGCCTTAACGTGGTGTTAATGCTCGCCATCGATACCATTCACCTCCTCTTCATGCGGCAGGCCGTAGCCCTGGGCCCGCACCAGCTGCTGCAACTCGGCGACGAAGGCCTGGGTCAGCTGCGACAGCGGCTCGGTGCGCACATGCACCAGGTTGGCCCGCAGGATGGGCGCCCGAGCCACCGGACGCACCACCATCTGGCTGGTGCCGGCCCAGCTGCGCACCGAGAATTCATCCACCAGCGCCACCCCGGCCCCCATCTGTACCAGGGAACAGGCGTTCTGCGGCGAGCCCACTTCCATGATGGGTCGCAGCGGTTCTTCCTCGGACTGATAGAAGCGGCCGACGATGCCGCCGAAGGGGGAATCGCGGTTGTAGGAGATCAGCGGGAAGGGCCGCAGATCGGCCAGGCTCAGGGTGCCGCGCCGGGTCAGTTCATGGTTGTAGGGCAGCACGCACACCAGCCGGTTGCTGCACAGGGGTGTGACCTGCAGGCTGGGGTGTTCCATGGGCAGGATGATGATGCCCAGGTCGGCCTGGCGCGCCAGCAGGCGATCCTTCAGGTAGCCGTAATTGAGGCAGTGGAAGGTCAGCTTGACATCCGGATGCCGGTTGCGGAACAGGGCGATGGCCTGCGGGATCAGCATCTGCCCGATGCTGGGGCTGGAGACGATGTTGAGGATGCCGCTGCGGTTTTCCGAGAGGTCGGTGGCCAGCTCGTTGACGCGCTGCACGGCCTGGTAGACGTGCTCCACCTCGTGGAACAGTTTCTTGGCCTCGGGCGTGGCATAGAGCCGGCCCTTGATGCGTTCGAACAGGGCGAAGCCCACCCGTTGCTCGGTGTGGGACAGCAGGCGGCTCACCGCCGGCTGGGAGACGAACAGCAATTGCGAGGCGCCGCTGATGGAGCCGGTCGTCATGACCGCCCGGAATACCTCGATCTGGCGCAGGTTCAGTGCCATGGATCCTCGTCGCGCATAACAGCATGTTAAGGGGAACCGACAAATGAGCAAGGAGCATGCCCGTCGGCCTGGGGTACAGTCCTTGCCTGTGCTGACTCCTGTTTTGCGAGAACCCGCGAGAAACCATCATGTCCATTGCCCCCGCCGACGGCCCTGCCCTGTTCATCATCAATCCCAATAGTACGGCCGCCGTCACGCGCGGCATCGACGCCGCCATGGCGCCGCTGCGCATGGCGGGCGGACCGGCCATCGAATGCCTGTCGCTGCAGTCGGGGCCACCCGGCATCCAGACCCAGCAGGACGTGGACAGCGTGGCGCCGCAACTGGTGGCGCTGGCGCGCTCCTTGCGTCCCCGGGCGGCAGGCTTCGTGATTGCCTGCTACTCCGATCCCGGCCTGCATGCGGTGCGCGAGGCGGTGGACGTCCCAGTGCTGGGCATCATGGAAAGCGGCGTGCTGACCGCCCTGACGCTGGGCCAGCGCTTTGGCGTGATCGCCATCCTGCCGGGCTCGATCCCGCGCCACCTGCGCGCCTATGGCGCCATGGGGGTGCAGGCACGACTGGCCGGCGAGCTGGCCATCGGCCTGAACGTGACCGAACTGGCGCAATACGAACGCACGCTGGCGCGCATGACCGAAGTCGGCCGCCGCCTGCGCGACGAACATGGCGCCGATGTCATCGTCATGGGCTGCGCCGGCATGGCGGCCTATCGCGATCCCCTGCAGCAGGCGCTGGGCCTGCCCGTGGTCGAGCCCAGCCAGGCCGCTGCGGCAATGGCCATCGGCCGTATCAAGATGAACTGGCATGGAGCATGAGGACTGACATGAGCGAGAACACCCAGGAACTGATCCGCCAGCTGCACGCCATCGTCGGCGATGCCGGACTGGTCACCGAGGCCGAGGCCCAGGCACCCTATCTCAAGGACTGGCTCGGCAAGTGGCAGGGCCGCGTGGCGGTGGTGGTGCGTCCGGCCGACACGGCGCAGACCGCCGAGGTGGTGCGGCTGTGCCATCTCACCCACACCCCCATCGTGACCCAGGGTGGCAACACCGGCATGAGCGGTGGCGCCACGCCGGACGACAGCGGCGCCCAGGTGATCCTCTCCACCACCCGCATGAACCGTGTGCGCGAGGTCGATCCCATCAACAACACCATGACCGTGGATGCCGGCGTGATCCTGGCGCATGCGCAGGAGGCGGCACGCGGCGCGGGACGCTATTTCCCGCTGAGCCTGGGTGCGGAAGGCAGCTGCACGGTCGGCGGCAATCTCGCCACCAATGCCGGCGGCATCGCCGTGCTGCGCTTTGGCAACATGCGCGAACTGGCCCTGGGGCTGGAAGTAGTCTTGCCCGACGGGCGCATCTGGAACGGCCTGCGCGGCCTGCGCAAGGACAATACCGGTTACGACCTGCGCGATCTCTTCATCGGCTCGGAAGGCACGCTGGGCGTGATCACCGGCGCGGTGCTGAAGCTCTTCTCGCAGCCGCACGCCCGCGCCACGGCCTGGGTGGGTGCCGACTCGCCGGCACAACTGGCCGAGCTGCTGGCGCGCACCCGTGCCCGTTGCGGCGACCGTCTGGTGGCCTTTGAAATGATGTCGGCTGCGTCACTGGCACTGGTGCTGCAGCACGTCACCGACACCCGCGCCCCGCTGGCCCGGGCGACGCCCTACAACGCCCTGATCGAACTGGCCGATACCGAAGACCTGGGCCTGCAGGCGATGCTGGAAGAGGTACTGGGCCAGGCCCTGGAGGATGAAACGATCAGCGATGCCATGTTCTGCACCAGCGGCACACAGGCCGCAGCCTTGTGGAAAATCCGCGAAGGCATCTCGCAGGCGCAGGTACGCGCCGGCAAGGTCATCAAGCACGACATCGCCCTGCCGATCTCGGCCATCGCCGGCTTCGTGGCGCAGGCCGAGGCACGCATCGCCGATTGCGGCCTGGCCGCGCAGATCATCAACTTCGGCCACCTGGGCGATGGCAACCTGCATTTCAACGTGATGATCCCGCTGTCCTCCACCTATGAAGACGTCAAGCAGGCCACGCTGCTGCTGAACCGCCTGGTACACGACCTGATCACCGACCTGCAGGGCAGCATCAGCGCCGAGCATGGCGTGGGACAGTTGCGGCGCGACGAGCTGCAGCACTACAAGTCGCCGCTGGAGATGGAGCTGATGCTGCGTATCAAGCAGGCCTTCGATCCCAACCTGATCATGAATCCGGGGAAGTTGCTCTAGCTGGTTCCATTCAGCTTGAGCGGCATGGAGGGTAGGTAAAAAAATCGGCGGACCAGATGGTCCGCCGATTTTCTTGTTGCTGCTTTGCTGCTGGCTGCGCTTACTTCTTGCGCTGCGGCGGCAAGTCCGTGCAATGACCTTCGGCCACTTCCGCAGCCATGCCCAGGGACTCGCCCAGGGTCGGGTGCGGGTGGATGGTCTTGCCGATATCCACGGCGTCCGCGCCCATCTCGATGGCCAGGGCCACTTCGCCGATCATGTCGCCGGCATGGGTGCCGACGATACCGCCACCGATGATGCGGTGGGTCTCGGCATCGAAAAGCAGCTTGGTAAAGCCTTCCGAACGGCCATTGGCCACGGCACGACCGGAGGCGGCCCACGGGAAGTGGCCCTTCTCGATCTTGATGCCCTTTGCCTTGGCTTCGTCTTCGGTCACGCCGACCCATGCCACTTCCGGATCGGTGTAGGCCACCGAGGGGATGACGCTGGCGTCGAAGAAGCTCTTCTCGCCGGCAATCGCTTCAGCAGCGACGTGGCCTTCATGCACGGCCTTGTGCGCCAGCATGGGCTGGCCCACCAGGTCGCCGATGGCGAAGATGTGCGGGACGTTGGTGCGCATCTGCTTGTCCACCGGGATGAAGCCGCGATCACCCACGATCACGCCGGCCTTGTCGGCCGAGACCTTCTTGCCGTTGGGGCTGCGGCCCACGGCCACCAGCACCAGGTCGTACAGTTGCGGTTCGGGAGCGGTGGCACCGGCTTCGGCGGCTTCGAACGTCACCTTGATGCCTTCGGCCAGGGCTTCTACAGCCACGGTCTTGGTCTTGACCATGACGTTGTCGAAGCGCTTTTCGTTGAACTTCTGCCATACCTTGACCATGTCGCGGTCAGCGCCCTGCATCAGGCCATCCATCATCTCGACCACGTCGATGCGTGCGCCCAGGGTGGAATAGACGGTGGCCATTTCCAGGCCGATGATGCCGCCGCCGATGACCAGCATGCGCTTGGGCACCTGGCGCAGTTCCAGCGCGCCGGTGGAGTCGACGATGCGCGGGTCCTGCGGTACGAAGGGCAGGTTCACCACCGAGGAACCGGCGGCGATGATGGCGTGCTTGAACTGCACCACCTTCTTGCTGCCGTCAGCGGCGGTCACTTCGATGTGGTTGGGGCCGGCGAACTGGCCATCACCATTGACCACTGCCACCTTGCGCGCCTTGGCCATGCCGGCCAGGCCGCCGGTCATGGTGCCGATGACCTTGTCCTTGTAGCCGCGCAGCTTGTCGATGTCGATCTCGGGCTTGCCGAAGGTGACACCGTGGGAGGCCATGGCGGCGGTCTCGTCGATCACGGCGGCCACGTGCAGCAGCGCCTTGGAGGGGATGCAACCGACGTTCAGGCAGACGCCACCCAGGGTGGCTTCGCGCTCGACGATGACCGTGTTCAGGCCCAGGTCGGCGGCA
>NZ_DASQOH010000036.1:0-33804 GCF_035644555.1 Herbaspirillum sp. | reverse complement strand
ACGTGGTTGTTGGCATCGGTGATCACCCAGTGGCGCGAGATCAGCTGGGCCGGCACGGTGCCGGTGTTGGCGATGGTGATCGCATAGGCGAACACGTAGTGCGAACGCGATGGATCGGATTGTTCCTCCAGGTACTGGGTCTTGACCGTCACCGTGAACTCGTACGCTGCCATGGGATTTTTCCTGTGTTGTCGTTATGTCGGGCCGCGCATGAAGAAATCTCGCAGCGACCATCCCCGATTGCACACGAATTCGTCACGCAGCGCAAGCCGCAACGTTCCGTCAGCGCGTCAGCGCCCGGCGACAGGGTAAAATAGCAGCTTTGCCGCCTCCGTGCCGAGCGCCGGGGCCGCCGTCGATTCAGCCATCCTTTCTTTACAGCCATGCCGACCTATCGTATCGCCCCCAGCATCCTGTCCGCCGATTTTGCCCGACTGGGTGAAGAAGTGCGCAATGTCGTCGCCGCCGGCGCCGATTTCATCCACTTCGACGTGATGGACAACCATTATGTCCCCAACCTGACCATCGGCCCGCTGGTGTGCGAAGCGATCCGCCCGCATGTACAGGTCCCCATCGACGTGCACCTGATGGTAAAGCCCGTGGACCGCATCATCCCCGACTTCGCCAAGGCCGGCGCCAACCTGATCACCTTCCACCCGGAAGCCTCCGAGCACATCGACCGCTCGCTGCAGCTGATCCGCGACAACGGCTGCAAGGCCGGCCTGGTGTTCAACCCCGGCACGCCACTGCATTATCTGGATCACGTCATGGACAAGCTGGATATGGTCCTGATCATGTCGGTGAACCCCGGTTTTGGCGGCCAGTCCTTCATTCCCGAAGCGCTGAAGAAGATCGCCGAAGTGCGCCGCCGCATTGATGAATCCGGCCGCGACATCCTGCTGGAAGTCGATGGCGGCATCAAGATCGAGAACATCGCCGCCGCCGCCCGTGCCGGTGCCGACACCTTCGTGGCCGGCTCCGCCATCTTCGGCAAGCCCGACTACAAGGCCGTGATCGACGCCATGCGCGCCGAACTGGCGCAGGTCTGAGCCCGCCCCTTCAACCTTTGCCCCAACCCGCCACCCATTGACGAACCGACCACGAGGTTTCCCGCGCACATGAGCAAGCTGACCAACATCAAAGCCGCCATCATCGACCTCGACGGCACCATGCTGGACACCGCAGCCGACTTCCATGTCGCAGTCAACCGCATGCGTGCCGAGTTGGGCCTGACGCCCCTGTCGCAGGAAACCATCGTCAACTTCGTCGGCAAGGGAACGGAAAACCTGATCCGCCGGGTACTGGCCGTGGATTATCCCGAAGACGAGGCAGCGCAATACTTCCAGCAGGCACTGGATGCCTATACCGAGCACTACCTGACCATCAACGGTGACTACTCCTCGCTCTACCCGGGCGTGCTCGAAGGCTTGCAGGCCATGCGCGAGAAAGGCCTGCGCCTGGCCTGCGTGACCAACAAGCCGCTGGCATTCGCCGCGCCGCTGCTGGAAAAGAAGGGCCTCTCCGGCTTCTTCGAGATCGTCTATGGTGGCGACTCCTTCCCCCGCAAGAAGCCCGACCCCATGCCGCTATTGCAGGTGTGCGAGGATTTCGGCCTGGCCCCGGCCCAGGTGGTCGCCATCGGCGACTCCAGCAATGACGCCCAGGCCGCCCGTGCGGCGGGATGCCGTGTCCTCAATGTTCCGTATGGATACAACCACGGTGAATCTATACACGACGTCGATTCGGATGGTATAGTTTCGACGCTTGTAGAAGCAGCGCAGCAAATCTCGGTGGATTGACACCCTGTCAGCCACCGGTCGATAGACCAAAGATCGAACCGCGACCCCACATCAATGTTTCGCAACAACAAACGTACCGCACAAACTACAGCCGCCCCTGAGGCCTGGCTGTGGCGACGCTGGCAATTCCAGGCTCAGTGATTGACGCCTGGACCTGGCCGCACCTGCGCGCCGGGTCGTTTGTTGTAGTACCGCATCCCCTGCATTTCCCGCAATTCAAACAACGACACCGCTGACGAGAGTCCGCACCTGTCCACGTGCTTCGTGTGCATCGCGCTCATTGCGCCTGCGCGCCGCCCGGTGGCCAGCGCTGCGTACCCTACAATGGCGGTCTGGAGTGAAACATGACCGAACTCGAATTCAAATCGCTGGCCACCGAAGGCTACAACCGCATCCCCCTGATCGCCGAAGCCTTCGCCGACCTGGAAACCCCGCTGACGCTCTATCTCAAGCTGGCCCAGAGCCACAACACCGGCAAGAACACCTTCCTGCTGGAGTCTGTCGTGGGTGGCGAGCGCTTCGGCCGCTATTCCTTCATCGGCCTGCCCGCTTCCACCAAGATCCGCTGCAGCGGCAAGCAGATCGAGGTCCTGAAGAATGACGTCGTCATCGAAACCGCCGAAGGCAATGCGCTGGAATTCATTGCCGAATACCAGTCCCGCTTCAAGGTCGCCATCCGCCCCGGCATGCCGCGCTTCTGCGGCGGCCTGGCCGGCTACTTCGGCTACGACGCCGTGCGCTATATCGAAAAGCGCCTGGAAGACAGCGCCCCGCCCGATACCCTGGGCCTGCCCGACATCCAGCTGCTGCTGACCGAAGAACTGGCCGTCATCGACAACCTCTCCGGCAAGCTCTACCTGATCGTCTACGCCGACCCTACCCAACCGGAAGCCTTCTCCCGCGGCCGCCAACGCCTGCGCGACCTGCGCGCCATGCTGCGCCGTCCTGCCGATGCGCCGGTCACCACCGGCTCGGTGCGCACCGAGACCATCCGCGAATTCCCCAAGGATGAATATCTCAAGGCCGTGGCCCGCGCCAAGGAATACGTGATGGCCGGCGACCTGATGCAGGTGCAGATCGGCCAGCGCCTGAAGAAGTCCTACGTCGATTCGCCGCTGATGCTGTACCGCGCCCTGCGTTCGCTGAACCCCTCGCCCTACATGTACTTCTACAACTTCGGCGACATGCAGATCGTCGGCGCATCGCCCGAAATCCTGGTGCGCAACGAATCCATCGGCGAAGGCCAGAAGAAGATCACCATCCGCCCCCTGGCCGGCACCCGCCCGCGCGGCTCCACCATCGAGCGCGATGAACAGCTGGCCCGCGAACTGCTGGCCGATCCCAAGGAAATCGCCGAGCACGTCATGCTGATCGACCTGGCCCGCAACGACATCGGCCGCATCGCCACCACCGGCAGCGTCAAGGTCACCGACCAGATGGTGATCGAAAAATACTCCCACGTGCAGCACATCGTCTCCAACGTCGAAGGCATCCTCAAGCCCGGCATGTCCAACCTGGATGTGCTCAAGGCCACCTTCCCCGCCGGCACCCTGTCGGGCGCGCCCAAGGTAAGGGCCATGGAAATCATCGACGAGCTCGAACCCAGCAAGCGCGGCATCTACGGCGGCGCCTGCGGCTATCTCTCCTTCGGTGGCGAGATGGACGTGGCCATTGCGATTCGCACCGGCGTCATCAAGGATGGCACGCTGTACGTACAAGCCGCCGCCGGCATCGTGGCCGACTCGGTGCCGGAAATGGAATGGGAAGAAACCGAAAACAAGGCGCGCGCCGTATTGCGTGCCGCTGAACAAGTGCAAGACGGCCTGGACGGAGAAATCTAAATGCTGCTGATGATCGACAACTACGACTCCTTCACCTACAACCTGGTGCAATACTTCGGCGAACTCGGCGAGGAGGTGCTGACCATCCGCAATGACGAGATCACGCTGGATGACATCAAGAAGCTCAATCCCGAGCGCATCTGCCTCTCCCCCGGCCCCTGCAGCCCCAAGGAAGCCGGCATCTGCGTGGACCTGTTGAAGGAGTTCTCGGGCAAGCTGCC
This sequence comes from Herbaspirillum sp., assembly GCF_035644555.1. GTDB lineage: Bacteria > Pseudomonadota > Gammaproteobacteria > Burkholderiales > Burkholderiaceae_D > Herbaspirillum. Next base: position 29,943 of record NZ_DASQOH010000036.1, on the reverse strand, counting down.
CATCCTGGGTGTCTGCCTCGGCCACCAGGCCATCGGCGAAGCCTTCGGCGGCAACATCGTGCGCGCCAAGCAGGTCATGCATGGCAAGACATCGAAAATCGCCCATACCGGTGTGGGCGTCTTCAAGGACCTGCCCTCGCCCTACACCGTGATCCGCTACCACTCGCTGGCCATCGAACGCGCCACGCTGCCGGACTGCCTGGAAGTGACCGCCTGGACCGATGACGGCGAGATCATGGGCGTGCGCCACAAGCAGTTCGAACTGCAAGGCGTGCAGTTCCACCCCGAGTCCATCCTCTCCGAGCACGGCCACGCCCTGCTCAAGAACTTCCTGACCGGCAGCGCCCACGGCTGAGGCCGCGCCGGGACCACAACACCAAAAAGAGACCAGACATGCCTATCACCCCGCAAGAAGCGCTGTTGCGCTGTATCGAACACCGCGAAATCTTCCACGACGAAATGCTGACCCTGTTCCGCCAGATCATGGGCGGCGAGATGTCGCCGGTCATGATCGCCGCCCTCACCATGGGCCTGCGCGTGAAGAAGGAAAGCATCGGCGAGATCGCCGCCGCCGCGCAGGTCATGCGCGAATTCGCCACCAAGGTACCGATGGCCGACACCACCGGCCTGCTGGACATCGTCGGCACTGGCGGCGACGGCGCGCATACCTTCAACATCTCCACCGCCTCCATGTTCGTGGCGGCCGCCGCCGGAGCGCGCGTGGCCAAGCACGGCGGGCGCAGCGTGTCCTCCTCCTCGGGCAGCGCCGACGTACTCGAAGCCCTGGGCGCGGACATCAACCTGCAACCCGAACAGGTGGCGCAATCGATCGCCCAGAGCGGCATCGGCTTCATGTTCGCGCCCAACCACCACGCCGCCATGAAGCACGCCGCCCCGGTGCGCAGGGAGCTGGGCGTGCGCACCATCTTCAATATCCTCGGCCCGCTGACCAATCCGGCCGGCGCCCCCAATATCCTGATGGGCGTGTTCCATGCCGACCTGGTCGGCATCCAGGTACGCGTACTGCAACGCCTGGGCGCGCAACACGCCATCGTGGTCTGGGGTCGCGACAACCTGGACGAAGTCACCCTGGGCGGCGCCACCATGGTGGGCGAGCTGGTCAATGGCGAGATCCGCGAATATGAAATCCACCCGGAAGACTACGGCTTGTCCATGTTCGCCAGCCGCAATCTGCAGGTGGCGAACTCGACCGAGTCCAAGGAGAAAATCTTCGAAGCCCTGCGCGGGGAACCCGGTCCGGTGCACGACATCGTACTGATCAACGCCGCCACCGCCCTGTATGCAGCCGGCGTGGCCCCCTCGATTGCCGATGGCCTGGCGACCGCGCGCGCCACCATCGCCTCCGGCGCCGCCCGCGCCAAGCTGGACCAGTTCGTGCAAGTCACGCGCCAGCTTGGCGGCAAACACTAATCCGACAAGGAAGCCCATGTCCGACATCCTCAACAAGATCCTCGACGTCAAGGCCGAGGAAATCCGCATCGCGCAAAAGCAGCGCGACCTGGCCAGCCTGCGCCGCGACGTCGAAACCGACAGCGAGCTGCGCTCCGAACTGCGCAACTTCGAAGCCAGCCTGCGCGACAAGATCGCCAACGGCCAGGCCGGCGTGATTGCCGAGGTCAAGAAGGCCTCCCCCTCCAAGGGCGTGATCCGCCCCGACTTCAAGCCGGCCGAGATCGCTGTCAGCTATGCCACCCACGGCGCGGCCTGCCTGTCGGTCTTGACCGACGAGCAGTTCTTCCAGGGGTCGCCCGACTATCTCAAGCAGGCCCGCGCCGCCTGCGCGCTGCCGGTCCTGCGCAAGGATTTCATGGTCGATCACTACCAGATCTACCAGGCCCGCTCCTGGGGCGCCGATGCCATCCTGCTGATCGTGGCCGCCCTGGACCACGGCCTGATGGCCGACATGGAAGCCTGCGCCCACGAACTGGGCATGAGCGTGCTGGTGGAAGTGCATGACCGCGCCGAACTGGATGCGGCACTCAAGCTCAAGACCCGCCTGCTGGGCATCAACAACCGCAACCTGCGCACCTTCGAGACCACGCTCGATACCACGCTGGGCCTGCTGCCGCGCATCCCGCCGGAAAAACTGGTGGTCACCGAATCGGCCATCGCCACCCCGGACGACGTCAGGCGCATGCGCGACGCCGACGTACATGCCTTCCTGGTCGGCGAAGCCTTCATGCGGGCGCCGGAACCGGGGGTCGAGCTGGCACGACTGTTCGCCTGAACTGATCTTCGCGTGCAGGAAAAAACCTCGCCCGGTGCAAACCGGTGCGAGGTTTATTTTTGCTCCCGGGGAGGACGCAGATCAGGCTGCGAAACCGCCGTCGATGGTCAGGTTGGCACCGGTGATGTAACCCGATTCCGGACCGGCGAGATAGGCCACGAAGCTGGCGATTTCCTCGGCCTTGCCGTAGCGCGGCAGGGCCATCAGGCCGGTCATGACGGCAGCGAAGTCACCGCTGGCCGGGTTCATGTCGGTATCGACCGGACCGGGCTGCACGTTGTTGACGGTGATGCCACGCGGACCCAGGTCGCGTGCCAGACCCTTGGTCAAGCCCACCAGGGCCGACTTGCTCATCGCATACACGGCGCCGCCAGCGAAGGGCATGCGCTCGGCATTGGTGCTGCCGATGCTGATGACGCGACCGCCATCGCCCATGTAGCGGGCGGCTTCCTGCGTGGCGACGAAGACGCTGCGCACGTTCACGGCGAGGGTGCGGTCCAGGTCTTCCAGCTTGAATTGGTCGATCGGGCCCATGGCCAGCACACCGGCATTGTTCACCAGGATATCGAGACGACCGAAGGTTTCTGCAGCCAGGCGAATGGCTTGCTGCAGGGCGGTCGCGTCCGAGCTGTCGGCCTGGATGGCCAGGGCGCGGCCACCGGCGGCTTCCACGCTGCTGACCAGGGCCTGCGCCTTGTCCGGCGAGCTGACATAGGTGAAGGCGACGGTGGCGCCTTCGGCGGCCAGACGCTGCACGATGGCCGCGCCGATGCCGCGCGAGCCGCCCTGGACGAAGGCCACCTTGGACACCAGGGTGTTGTGGGAAGTCGTAGTAATTTGCTTGGTCATGATCTTGCTCCTTGGATAGATGCGTAAGTGATTGCGTAGGGTTGAACCCGTTGGCGCGTTTCTGTTTGCGTCTGGGTTGAAGCAAGTATCGGCGTTTGATTATGTTGCGACTAGCCGGCAATCACTATCTTCTTTTTAAACCAATGGTTTAGAATCAGGGCCATGGAAACCATGACCAGCATCGAATGCTTCGTCGCTGCGGCCAATGCCGGCAGCTTTTCGGCGGCGGCGCGCCAGCTAGGCCTGACCTCGGCCGCGGTCGGCAAGAACGTGGCCCGACTGGAATCTTCATTGGGGGTGCGCCTGTTCCACCGCAGCACCCGCAAGCTGTCGCTGACCGAGGCGGGCGAGCGCTTCCTGCAGGAGGTGGCCGGCGGGCTGCAGGCCATCCGCAGCGCCGTGGCCAATCTGGCCAGCGCCGGCGGGCAGCCGGCCGGCACGCTCAAGGTCAGCATGGGAACGGGGTTCGGGCGGCAATACATCGTGCCGTTGCTGGGGGAATTCCTGGGCCGCTACCCCGGCATCCTGCCGGACTGGCATTTCGAGAATCGCCCGGTGGATCTGATCACGGAAGGATTCGACGCCGCCATTGCCGGCGGTACCGAACTCTCGCCCGGGGTGGTGGCGCGCGAACTGGCGCCGGCACACCGGGTATTGCTGGCCTCACCGGCCTATCTGGAGGCGCACCCGGCGCTACGCTCGCCGGCCGATCTGGCCGACCATGCCGGCGTGCTGATCCGCTCGCCGCAGACCGGGCGCATCCGCCCGTTCTCGCTGCGCGACCGCCATGGCCAACAGGCGCCGGTGACCTTGCAACAGCGGATGACCATGAGCGACGCCAACGCCGCCTGCGAGGTGGCTGAGGCCGGGCTGGGCATCACCCTGGTCTCGATGCCGCACGCCCTGATCTACCTCGATCGCGGCACCCTGGTGCGGGTATTGCCGGACTGGTACGTCGATACCGGCATGCTGTCGCTGTATTTCACGGCGGCACGGCTGTTGCCGGCCAAGACCCGGGTCTTCGTCGATTTCGTGGTCGAACATTTCCGGCAGCAGCGGCTGGCGCAGCGCTTCAACGCACTGGACTGAAGATCGCCCTCACGCCTTGCCCTGCCGGGCGGCGCGCATGCCACCACCGATGTTGCTGCCGGCATCGTGCGACAGACCACGGTAGCCGATCACCGAGACCAGCGTCACCAGGCCGGCCATCGCGAAGGCCCACTGGAAGTCGCCCAGCGTAAAGTGGGCGCCGCTGGCGTCCACCGCTTCCCCACGCAGATAGGCCGCCACGCGCAAGGCCAGCGCGCCAAAGGCGATGCCCATGCCGATGGTCATCTGCTGCGCCACGCTCCAGAGCGTGCTGGCAGAGGATTTGCGGGCATCGCTGATGTCGGCATAGGCCAGCGTGGCGAGCGTGGAAAACTGCATCGAGCGCGACAGGCCGTAACAGAAGATCACCCCCAGGATCACCGGCAAGGGCGTGCCCGGCGTGAGCAGGCCGCAGGCAATGATGAGACAACTGGCGATGGCGGCATTGTTCAGCGCCACGCTGCGGAAACCAAAGCGCTGCAGGATGCGCGTGGTGAAGGCCTTCATGCCCAGGTTGCCCAGGGCGGTGGCCAGCAGCAGCAGCCCCGACTGGAACGCCGTGAGACCGAAACCGATCTGGAACATCAGGGGCATCAGGTAAGGCACCGCATCCACACCGATACGCGTGAGCGAACCGGTCAGCACCGTCACCGAATAGGTCGGAATGCGCAGATTGGAAAAGTCCAGCAGCGGATGTTCGATGCGCTGCATGTGCCACCAGGCGCACCCGCCCAGCACCACCCCCAGGGCCACGAAGCCCAGCGCCACCTTGATGTTGGATTCCATGTGGCTGGCGATCTCGGTGCCATACAACAGCGAGGTCAGCGCCGCGCCCGAGAGCAGGAAGCCCATCACGTCCAGCGGCCGCCGGCTGTGACCATGCTCGTTGCGCACCACCGTCATCACCGCGATGAAAGCGGCGATACCGAACGGCACGTTCATCAGGAAGATCCAATGCCACGAGGCATAGGTCGTGATGAAGCCACCGATGGATGGCCCCACCACCGGCGCCACGATGGCCGGCCAGGTGATGGTGGCGATGGCCTTCATCAACCGCTCCTTGCCGGTGCTGCGTACCACGATCATGCGCCCGACCGGCACCATCATGGCCCCGCCCAATCCCTGCAAGACCCGCGCCGCCGTGAATTGCCAGACATTCTCCGAATACCCGCACAGGATGGACGCCAGGGTGAAGATGACGATGGCCATGCCGAACACCGTACGCGACCCGAAGCGGTCCGCTACCCAACCACTGATGGGGATGAACACCGCCAGCGTGAGCATATAGGCGGTCATGCCCAGGCTCAGTTCGTTGGGACCGACACCGAAGGACTGGGCCATCTGCGGCAATGCCGTGGCGATGATGGTGGTGTCCAGATACTCCATGAAGAAGGTCGCCGCCACGATGTAGGGCAACATGCGCACGCGCGCGTCCGGCAAGCTGTTGTCGTTGGTTCCCACGTCCTCTATCCCTGTCTGCTGGTCCGACATGCGAAACGCCGGCATGTGCCGGCGCTCCTTTTCAAAATTATTTATATCATTTACAAAACCGGCCCTGCATCAATAGAACCTCAGCACATGCATCAGTACCTGGATCACGATGATGCCGCCGATCAGCCCGCCGCCAAAATAGACGATCACCCCGAGCAACATGTTGGTGCGGCGCTGCTCGGCCAGGAGCTTGCGCATCAGTTCGGTATTCTGCGGCTGGCCTTCGCCGTTGGTGTAGCGGGTCAACGCCTGGTGTGCCAGACGCGGCAGCTCGGGCAGCAGACGGCTGTAGCGCGGCACCTCGACCTTCAATTGCTCGACGAAACCACGCCAGCCGATCTGCTCACTCATCCAGCGTTCCAGATAGGGCTTGGCAGTCTTCCACAAGTCCAGGTCGGGATCGAGCTGGCGGCCCAGGCCTTCGACGTTGAGCAGGGTCTTCTGCAACAGCACCAGTTGCGGCTGCACCTCGACATTGAAGCGGCGCGAGGTCTGGAACAGGCGCAGCAGCACCTGGCCGAAGGAGATGTCCTTGAGCGGGCGATCGAAGATGGGTTCGCAGCAGGCGCGCACGGCCGCTTCCAGTTCATCGACGCGGGTATCCTTGGGCGCCCAGCCGGATTCGATGTGGGCCTCGGCCACGCGCTTGTAGTCGCGACGGAAGAAGGCCAGGAAATTCTGCGACAGGTAATCCTTGTCGAAGTCGTTGAGCGTGCCGACGATGCCGAAGTCCAGTGCGATGTAGCGACCGAAGGTTTCCGGCGCCACCGACACCAGGATATTGCCCGGGTGCATGTCGGCATGGAAGAAGCCATCGCGGAACACCTGGGTGAAGAAGATCTCCACGCCATCCCGCGACAGCTTGGACAGGTCCACCCCTTCCGCACGCAGGCGCTCGGTCTGCGAGATGGGGATGCCATGCATGCGCTCCATCACGATCACCGAGGGCGAGCAGTAATCCCAGTACATCTCCGGCACCATCAGCAGCGTGGATTCGGCAAAGTTGCGGCGCAGCTGGCTGGCGTTGGCGGCTTCGCGCATCAGGTCCAGTTCGTCGTGCAGGTACTTGTCGAACTCGCCCACGACTTCCTTGGCCTTGAGACGGCGGCCATCCGCCCACAGACGCTCCAGCCAGTCGGCGGCCACGTGCATGAGGCCGATGTCATGGTCGATGATGTCGCGCATGCCGGGGCGCAGCACCTTGACCGCGACTTCCTTGCCATCCTTCAGGGTGGCGAAGTGGACCTGGGCAATCGAGGCCGAGGCCACCGGGGTGCGTTCGAAGCTGGCGAAGAGCAGGTCCGGATGGGCGCCCAGCGATTTCTCGATCTGACGCACGGCCAGTTCGGATTCGAACGGTGGCACGCGGTCCTGCAACAGCGTGAGTTCGTTGGCGATGTCGGGCGGCATCAGGTCGCGCCGGGTCGACAACACCTGGCCGAACTTGATGAAGATGGGTCCCAGGTCTTCCAGCGCGCGGCGTAAGCGCTCGCCGCGTGGCGCGGACAGGTCGCGCCAGAAGAAGATGCGGTTGACGATGCGGGCGAAGCGCGGCGGCGCGAATTCGGAGGCGATGATTTCATCCAGGCCATAGAGAATGGCGACGCGGATGATCTTGAGCAGACGCATGGAACGCAGCAGCATTTAGCGACGCTCCAGTTTCTCGATGCGCTTGGACAGACGTTCCAGGTCATCGCGCAGGCGCACGACGTCGGCAGAAAAGTCCTGCAGCTGGCGGGGGCGGATCAGCATCGGTTGTTCTTCCAGGAAATACTCGGCCAGGTTTTCGGTCAGCTTGCGCTGGGTGGTGCGGGCAGCCTCGAACAGGCCGCGCGCGCCGGAGACGATGCGGGTGGCGGCGACATCGCCGACCACGCGTGACAGGTCATCCTCGGCATCCCAGCGCAGCTTCTGGCTCAGTTGCGAAATGGCATTGGCAAAATCGGCATCGCCCTCCAGCTTGACGTAGGACACGGCGCGTTCGCGGTTGGCGGCGATCAGCGGCAGATCCGACAGTTTCAGGCGGATGGTGACATTGGCCGGCGCGTCGGCGGGGACATCCTGCAGGTAGCCGTCACCGGCCACCTTCAGGCGCAACTGCATGACGCCGGTATCGATGCAGGCGACCTTGCCGGCATGGGTGATGAGGGTATTGCGCGCCCACGGCTCCTGCGCCAGCAGATGGTTGATCACCGCCGCAGCGGGTTTCATCGGGCCGAGGGCCAGGGTGGACGGGTCGGGCAGCACGGACATGGGTTCCAGAAACGGGTTGAGCCGGGGACAGCAATAAGAACGCGGAAGCGGCGAAGAATTCACCAATATTCAGCTCCGCAAAAACAAAACCGCCCGATCAAGCGGGCGGTCTCAAGTGTAACAGCTTGGCGCACCGGCAAGGTTCACGCGCCGCGTGTTCCTTGATCCAGCACCGCCCGGCTCGGCTACACCTGCTGGATACCGGCCAGCACCCAGCCGCCGCTGCCGTTGAGGGGCTTGGACAGGTTCCAGATCTCGGCGAAGGGCTCGGCCGAGGCGTCCGGAGCTTCCTTGATCAGCCCCTGGAAGCGCACGGTGGCGAGGTAATCGAAGGCCATGGTCTCGATGCCCAGCAGTTCTGCATCCAGCTGCACGACATCGGTGGCATTGGGTGCGGCGCCGCGTTCGGTGAGCTGCATGCGCAGTTCGGCGAACATTTCCGGCGTGGTGAATTCGCGGATGTCGTTGGCATCGGCGCGATCCCAGGCGGCCTGCAAACGGATGAAGTAGGTCTTGGCATTGCGTACGAAACCGGCAGTGTCGAAGCCCTCGGGAATGCCCCAGTGCTGAATCTGCGCAGGCTGGCCGCTGGCGCCGTAGCCGCTGCCTTGCAGCGCGGCCGGGGAGCTGCCGGGGAAGGTCGGCGGCGGGTTGATGTCACGCAGGCCCGAGCCGATTTCTGGTGTCGCGCCGGCGGCGCTGCCGATGGGGCTCACGCCCGGCATCGGCGTGGCATAGGCCGGATTGCTGTTCTGCGCCTCGCGCCCCCGGGCGAACAGGCGGATCAGGAAGATCACCGCCGCGCACAGCAAGGCAATGGTCAGCAGAGAACCCAGCATGCCACCCATCGCACCGCCGATGCCGAAGTGCGACATCAGCGCACCCAGGCCGAAGCCCAGCAAGGCGCCGCCCAGCACGTTGCGCCAGGGGCTGGCAGGCTTGGGCAGGGGAGCGCTTTGCGGCGTGGCAGCCGGCGTCGCGGGCCGATAAGGCGTGGCAGCAGGCTGACTGTAGGACGGCGAAGACGGCGCCGCCTGGCGCGAATAATTGGACGATTGCTTGCCGAAGGAGCCGCCGCCACCCAGGCGCTTGGCTTCGGCCGGAGACATGACCAGCGCCAGCGATGTCATCGCCAGCAGCAATGCGAGAAGGAATTTTTTCATGGCTTACCTCTTGTGGATGTTGCCGTCAGTGCGGGATGCCGGAGCGCAAAGCAGATTGGCGATCCGACAGGGCCATTGTCACCCGGCAAAATTAAGCCAGCCTTAATGCCGGGCCACGCCAGGTCAGCCGCTGCCCGCCTGGCTTACATCTTGATGCCGGTATGCAGCGCGGCCACGCCGGCGGTCAGGTTGAAATACTGCACGCGCTCCAGACCGACCTGTTCCATCATCTGCTTCAGGGTTTCCTGGTCAGGGTGCATGCGGATCGATTCGGCCAGGTAGCGATAGCTGTCGGCGTCGTTGGCGACCTTCTTGCCCAGCCACGGCAGGACCGAGAAGGAGTACACGTCGTAGGGCTTCTTCAGCGGCTCCCAGACCTTGGAGAATTCCAGCACCAGCAGCTTGCCACCGGGTTTCAGCACACGGCGCATCTCGGCCAGGGCGGCATCCTTGTGGGTCATGTTGCGCAGGCCGAAGGCCACCGAAACGCGGTCGAAGTAGTTGTCCGGAAAGGGCAGCTTCTCGGCGTCGCACAGCATCGTGGGGGTGACGATGCCCTTGTCGAGCAGGCGGTCGCGGCCCACGCGCAGCATGGATTCGTTGATGTCGGTCAGCCATACTTCGCCGCTGGGACCGGCCTGCTTGGCGAAGGCCTTGGACAGGTCACCGGTGCCACCGGCAATATCAAGCACCTTGAAGCCGGGGCGAACACCCGCCTGAGCGATGGTGAAAGCCTTCCAGATGCGATGCAGGCCAGCCGACATGAAGTCGTTCATCACGTCGTACTTGGCGGCGACGGAGTGGAACACTTCCGCGACCTTGCGGACCTTCTCTTCTTCTTTGACGGTTTCGTAACCGAAATGGGTGGTGTTGGTCATGGCTAGGCCTGTAACGTTGAAGACGACATTATAAGAGACCGGCCACGCTGCGGTTTGCCCTGGATCAGCATGGCCTTGCAGCGTTCAGTGCGAGTGGCCGCAGCCGTGACCACCTGCGGCCTCGGCCTGGTGGTCGCGCCCGCTCTCGCGGGTGAAGCCCGCCGCTTCCAGTTTCTGCAGATAGGTTTCCCACATGGCGGCCTGGTCACGGCCGAGCTGGTAGAGGTAATCCCAGGTGAAGATGCCACTGGCATGGCCGTCCGAGAACAGCGGTTTGACGCCGTAGTTGCCGACCGGTTCGATGCCGTTGATCTCGACCTCGCGCTTGCCGGTCTGCAGCACTTCCTGGCCGGGGCCATGGCCACGTACTTCGGCCGAGGGTGAATACACGCGCATCAATTCGAATGGCAGCGAAAACATCACGCCATCATCGAACTCGACCTCCACCACGCGCGAGAGCTTGCGTACCTTGAAGGACAGCGGAACCGGAGAAGATTGGACGCTCATGGGCCATCCCTTGTGAAATCTGTGACACTCGTGAGAGAAACGGTCAGGCCGGGGCGTATTTCACGCCCGCCGTGACCGGCGCGGACGGTCAGCTTCCGAGACCTGCCGCGTCCAGCTGCCGGCGCACGGCTTCGCGCAGTTGCGGCAGCAAGGCGCGACGCGCGGCGAGGCTGGCCGCATCGGCCGGCCGACGCGGTTCGGCCCATACCGGGCTGGGGAAATGACGATCGTCGAGGAAGCGCGGGATCACGTGCCAGTGCACGTGCGGGGTCATGTTGCCCAGCGTGGCCAGGTTGACCTTCTCGGGTTGCATGACTTCGCGCTGCGCCGCCTCCACCGCCCAGACGGCGTTGGCCATGCGGGTACGCTGCTGCGGCGTGAGGTCGGTCATTTCCTTGACGTGGGTATTGCAGATCACGCGGCAAAAGCCGGGGTAATCCGCTTCATCCACCAGCACCACCCGGAACTCCGGATGGCGCCACAGCACCTCGCCGCCATCGCCGGCGCACAGTTCGCATGCAGGACTCTGGCTCATCATCGTCTCCGCTTACACCAGGATGCGTTCGATGCCGCCATTGTTGGCGCGCTCGACGTATTCCGGCATCCAGTTTTCGCCCAGCAGATGACGCGCCATCTCGACCACGATGTAGTCCGCCGTGGTGCCGGCGTCGTCGTTGTAGCGCGACAGCCCCTGGAAGCAGGACGGGCAGGACGTCAGGATCTTGACGTCGCCAGTGAAGCCGTCGGCGCGCACCTTGTCGCTGCCCTTACGCATTTCCTCTTCCTTGCGGAAGCGGACCTGGGTCGAGACATCCGGACGCGACACGCCGAAGGTACCCGACTCGCCGCAGCAGCGGTCGTTCTTCTCGATCTTCTGCGCATCCACCGTGGTGATGAGCGAGTTGACCGTCTTCAGCGGATCCTGCAGCTTCATCGGGGTGTGGCAGGGATCGTGGTACATGTAGCGGGTACCGGTCACGCCTTCCAGCTTGACGCCCTTTTCCAGCAGGTATTCGTGGATGTCGATGATGCGGCAGCCGGGGAAGATCTTCTCGAATTCATAGCCCTGCAGCTGGTCGTAGCAGGTACCGCAGGAGACCACGACGGTCTTGATGTCGAGGTAGTTCAGCGTGTTGGCCATGCGATGGAACAGCACGCGGTTGTCGGTGATGATCTTCTCGCCCTTGGCAAAGTCGCCGGTGCCGCGTTGCGGGTAACCGCAGCACAGGTAACCCGGCGGTAGCACCGTCTGCACACCCACGTTCCACAGCATCGCCTGGGTGGCCAGGCCGACCTGCGAGAACAGGCGCTCCGAGCCGCAGCCGGGGAAGTAGAACACCGCCTCGGTATCGGCCGTGGTGGTCTTGGGATTGCGGATGATGGGGACGATCTTGTCGTCTTCGATATCCAGCAAGGCGCGTGCGGTCTTCTTGGGCAGGTTGCCCGGCATCTTCTTGTTGATGAAGTGGATCACCTGTTCCTTGATCGGCGGCTTGCCGACGGTGGCAGGCGGCTTCTGGGTCTGCTTCTTGGCAAACTTCTTCATCAGGTCATTGCCCAGGCGCTGCGCCTTGAAGCCCCACTGCGTCATCACCTTGCGGGTGGCGTTGATGGTGGCCGGGTCGGTGGCGTTCAGGAAGAACATTGCCGCATTGGTGCCGGCGTTGAAGGACTTCTTGCCCATCTTGCGCAGCAGGTTGCGCATGTTCATCGAGACATCGCCGAAGTCGATATCGACCGGGCAAGGCGTGACGCACTTGTGGCAGACCGTGCAGTGGTCGGCCACGTCCTCGAACTCTTCCCAATGCTTGATGGAGACACCGCGACGGGTCTGCTCTTCATAGAGGAAGGCTTCCACCAGCAGCGAGGTCGCCAGGATCTTGTTGCGCGGCGAGTACAGCAGGTTGGCGCGCGGCACGTGGGTCGAGCAGACCGGCTTGCACTTGCCGCAGCGCAGGCAGTCCTTGACGCTGCTGGCAATGGCGCCGATGTCGCTCTGCTGCATGATCAGCGATTCGTGACCCATCAGGCCGAAGGACGGCGTATAGGCATTGCGCAGGTCGGCTTCCATGCCGGGCAGGTCCAGCAGCTTGCCCTTGTTGAAGCGGCCTTCCGGGTCCACGCGCTTCTTGTAGTCGCGGAATTCGCCGATCTCATCCTCGGTCAGGAATTCCAGCTTGGTGATGCCGATGCCGTGCTCACCCGAGATGACGCCATCCAGCGAACGCGCCAGCTTCATGATGCGGGCCACGGCGACGTGGGCATCCTGCAGCATTTCGTAGTGGTCGGAATTGACCGGGATGTTGGTGTGCACGTTGCCATCGCCTGCGTGCATGTGCAGCGCCACGAAGACGCGGCCGCGCAGCACGCGCTTGTGGATGGCCTGGCATTCTTCCAGGATCAGCTTGAAGGCCGCACCCGAGAAGATCTGGCGCAGTTGCGCGCGCACTTCCTGCTTCCAGGAGATGCGTACGGTGCGGTCCTGCACCACGTGGAAGACGGCCGCCTCGGGCTGCTCGATCAGACGCTGCTCGAACACCGGCAGCAGCTTTTCCAGGCCCAGGGCGACCAGTTCGGCCTTGGCTTCGCCGAGCGGCTTGTCCAGGTTGGCCAGCAGATAGGACCAGCGTGCGTGGGTCTGCTCCAGCAGGGTTTCAGCCTGGTGGACACGGTCTTCCAGCATTTCGGCGGCGGGGATGTCATCACCCTCGGCGTCGTCGCTCTTGCCCAGCGGCAGGTTGCCCTTGACGAAGAAGCTGTCCAGTTCGGCCAGCAGTTGCAGCTTGTTCTTGATCGACAGTTCGATGTTGATGCGCTCGATACCGTCGGTGTATTCGCCCATGCGGTTCAGCGGGATCACCACGTCTTCGTTGATCTTGAAGGCGTTGGTGTGCTTGGCAATGGCGGCGGTGCGCGAACGGTCCAGCCAGAACTTCTTGCGCGCCTCCGGGCTGACGGCGACGAAGCCCTCACCCACGCGGTTGTTGGCCATGCGGATCACTTCCGAAGCGGCAGCGGCCACGGCGTTTTCGTCATCACCAACGATGTCGCCGATCAGCACCATCTTGGGCAGCACGCCGCGCTTGGACTTGGTGGCATAGCCAACCGCGCGCAGGTAGCGCTCGTCCAGGTGTTCCAGGCCGGCCAGGATGGCGCCGCCACGCTTGGTTTCGGCGTCCAGGTAATCCTTGATCTCGACGATCGAGGGAATCGCATCGCGCGCCTGACCGAAGAACTCCAGGCAGACCGTACGGGTCTGCTTGGGCATCTTGTGCAGGATCCAGCGGGCCGAGGTGATCAGGCCGTCGCAACCTTCCTTCTGCACGCCGGGCAGGCCCGAGAGGAACTTGTCGGTGACGTCCTTGCCCAGGCCTTCCTTGCGGAATTTCTTGCCGGAGATTTCCAGGATCTCGGTCTTGAAGACTTCGGTCTTCTGGCCCTTTTCGCCGGGGTGCGACCATTCCAGCTTGAAGCGCGCCACTTCGACGTCGTGGATCTTGCCCAGGTTGTGGTCCAGGCGCGTCACTTCCAGCCAGTCGCCTTGCGGATCGACCATGCGCCAGCTGGCCAGGTTGTCCAGGGCGGTGCCCCACAGGACGGCCTTCTTGCCGCCGGCATTCATGGCGACATTGCCGCCGATGCAGGAAGCTTCAGCCGAGGTCGGGTCCACCGCAAAGACGAAACCGGCCTTTTCAGCCGCATCCGAGACGCGTTTGGTGACCACGCCGGCACCCGAGTAGATGGTGGCGTAGGGCTTGTCCAGGCCGGGCAGGATTTCCATCTCGACCGCGCCCAGCTGTTCCAGCTTTTCGGTATTGATGACGGCCGACAGGGGCGTCAGCGGAATGGCGCCGCCGGTATAGCCAGTGCCGCCGCCACGCGGGATGATGGTCAGGCCCAGTTCGATACAGGCCTTGACCAGGCCGGCCATCTCGTCTTCGGTGTCCGGGGTCAGCACCACGAAGGGGTACTCGACGCGCCAGTCGGTGGCGTCGGTGACGTGTGACACGCGCGAGAGGCCGTCGAACTTGATGTTGTCCTTGGCCGTGTAGCGGCCCAGCACACGGGTAGCGCGCTTGCGCAGGTCATAGGTCTGGCGGAATTCCTCGGCAAAGTCGGCGATGGCCTTCTTGGCTGCCTTCAGCAGGGCTTCCACGCTGGCGCTGCGGCGCTGGGCCTCGGCATCGCCGGATTCGGCCAGATCGGTGGCCAGGCGGCGCTTGTCCACTTCATTGAGGCGGTGATTGAGCGCCTCGATCAGCGCGGCGCGGCGCTTGGGGTTGTCCAGCAGGTCGTCCTGCAGGTAGGGATTGCGGCGGACCACCCAGATATCACCCAGGACTTCATATAGCATGCGCGCCGAGCGACCGGTCTGGCGCTTGCCGCGCAGCTCGTCCAGCAGGGACCAGGACGCTTCGCCCAACAACCGGATCACGATCTCGCGATCTGAGAAGGAGGTGTAGTTGTAGGGGATTTCGCGCAAGCGCGGAGGCGTGGCGCCATGGGGCGCGTCTGTAAGCAAGGCCTGGATCTGTGCGGGGGCGTTCATCTATGTATGAGGTAAATCTGCTGCCGGAGGAGCATTTTAGCCTATTGGCAAAACTCGCGACGGGATGGGCCGGTTTTGGGGAGCGACCGGACGACGTTTGCAGGGGCGGCCTGGCGGTGGAGGAGCCATAGCCAGGGTCGATTGAATTTATAAATGCAATCAATTTCAGTAAATTGATTGAATAAATCTATACTTCGTTCAGACCTCAGGTGAACATTCCTGAACCAATACCAGCGAGGAGGCTCCCATGTTGCAAGCACTGATGACGGAATTCCTGGAAAACCTGGCCATTACCCTGGCCGACTATGCCCAATGCAAGGCATGAGGGAGAGATCATGAACACAATGAACACCGCGACAACCTTCAGTGACACCGGCCTTTACCTGAAGCTCAAGACACGCCACCTGGCGGTGCTGGGCGTGACGGCCACCTTCCTGGCCATCCGCGTGGTGGAAGGCCTGCTGCCAGCCTTGAGCGCCTGAGTTGACCGCGTGAGCGCTTGCTCCGGCCGGCCAGACGGCACCTGCGGGTGCCGTTTCCATTTGCGTCAGCGCTGACCTATCGACCCAGGGCCCGGATCACGCCAGCCAGCTCCCCAGCTTGTGCCAGAAGCCGTCCGGTACATTCAACAGCAGCCAGGTCATCAGTACATAGCGGATGAACTTGCCGATGGCCATGTACACCACCGAGGGCCAGAACGGCAGGCGCAGCCAGCCGGCCAGGGTACAGATGGGGTCACCGATGCCGGGTAGCCAGGCCAGCAGCATGGTCTTGGCGCCAAACCTCTCCAGCCAGTGGAACCAGCGCGAGGAACGCTCCTTGGCGAAGGCCTGCTTGGCGCCATAGCCCATCCAGTAGTCGACGATGCCGCCCAGGGTATTGCCCAGCGTGGCCACCAGGATCACCGGCCAGAACATCTCCGGACTGGCCTTGATGACGGCGAACACCGCCGGTTCCGAGCCCAGCGGCAGCAGGGTGGCGGAGATGAAGCTGATCAGGAAGACCGACGTCAGGCCGACCGTGGGGATAGCGAGGATATTGAGCAGCCAGAGGACGGCGGATTCGATCATGCAGGCGGAGGGTAGATTGAAGGCTGGCCGCGGCCAGGGGGAATATGTTGCGAAACTTGCCATCCATCAAGCCCGGTCGAATGGCGCAGCGTGCATTCTAGCTGGTGCCATCGGGGCTGAATTCAAGAACTGAAGAAAGATTCACCCTCACCCGGAACTTGCCCCCCCGGCTTGCCGGTGCCCTGCCCTGCGCCGGTGGGCTCCTTTATAATGTCCAGTTCCCCTGGACCGGAGCAGCTACCGCTCTCCGCGCCCAGGAGGAATCCCGACCGGCTTACCGAGCCGCTTTTTCCCTTTGCCTGAATGCGATATGACCGCGCCTGAACCCGCTGCTGCTCGCCTGACCTCACTTCACTGAAGACCGACATGAGTAACGATTATCTGAAAAAAATCCTGACTGCCCGCGTCTATGACGTCGCCCAAGAAACCCCGCTGGAACTGGCGAACACGCTGTCGCAAAGGATTGATAATCGAATTTACTTCAAGCGCGAAGACATGCAGAGCGTGTTCAGCTTCAAGCTGCGCGGCGCCTACAACAAGATGGCCCACCTGACGCCGGCGCAACTCAAGCGCGGCGTCATCTGTGCCTCCGCCGGCAACCACGCCCAGGGCGTGGCACTGTCGGCCGCCCGCCTGGGCTGCCGCGCCGTGATCGTGATGCCCACCACCACCCCGCAGGTCAAGATCGACGCCGTCAAGGCGCGGGGCGGCGAAGTGGTGCTCTTCGGCGACTCCTTCACCGACGCCTATGAACACGCGCTCACGCTGGAAAAGAAGCAGAAGCTGACCTTCGTGCATCCCTTCGACGATCCGTATGTGATCGCCGGCCAGGGGACGGTGGGCATGGAAATCCTGCGCCAGCACCCGGACCCGATCCACGCCATCTTCGTGGCCATCGGCGGTGGCGGGCTGATCGCCGGTGTGGCCTCCTACGTCAAGGCAGTGCGCCCGGACATCAAGATCATCGGCGTGCAGACCACCGACTCCGACGCCATGGCCCGCAGCCTCAAGGCCGGTCGCCGCGTGGCCCTGCCGGACGTGGGCCTGTTCTCGGATGGTACGGCGGTGAAGCTGGTCGGTGAAGAAACCTTCCGCATCGCCAAGGAGCTGGTGGACGAGATCATCATCGTCGATACCGATGCCGTCTGCACCGCCATCAAGGACATCTTCCAGGACACGCGCAGCATCGTGGAGCCTGCCGGTGCACTGGCCGTGGCCGGCGCCAAGGCCTACGTGGAGCGCGCGCGCGCCAGCAAGAAGCCGATCAAGGGCGAGTCGCTCATCACCATCGCCTGCGGCGCCAACATGAACTTCGACCGCCTGCGCTTCGTGGCCGAGATGGCCGATGCCGGCGAGGCCCGCGAAGCCGTCTTTGCCGTCACCATCCCGGAAGAGCGCGGCAGCTTCCGCCGCTTCTGCGAGACCGTCGGCCCGCGCAACGTGACCGAGTTCAACTACCGCATCAGCGATGACAAGGCCGCACACGTCTTCGTCGGCATCCAGGTCTCGGCCGCCGACGAGGCCGGCAAGATCGCCCGCAACTTCGAGAAGGCCGGCTTCGGCGTGCTGGACCTGACCCACGATGAACTGGCCAAGGTCCACATCCGTCACCTGGTTGGCGGCAAAAGTGAACTTGCCGGTGACGAACTGCTGTATCGCTTCGAATTCCCGGAGCGCCCGGGCGCGCTGATGAAATTCCTCTCCAGCATGAACCCGGGCTGGAACATCAGCCTGTTCCACTACCGCAACCAGGGTGGCGATGTCGGCCGCATCCTGATCGGCTTGCAGGTACCCAAGAAGGAGATGAAGGAGTTTCGCGCCTTCCTGGCGCAACTGGGCTATCGTCACTGGGACGAAACCAGGAACCCGCTATACAAGCTGTTCCTCGGCTAGCACCGCTGGCCGCGCCCCAACCGGGCGCGGCCACGGCAATACCGAACGTCATCGCCAGCCAAGGCTGGCATCGCAGGAGCCTCACCATGAACCACACCACCCCGCCCGCCTCGAACGTCGCCGCCATCGGCCATTCGCCGGAAAGCTCGCCCCTGGGCAAGAGCTCGGAATACCCCACCCATTACGATCCGAGCCTGCTGTTTCCCATCCCGCGCGCGCCCAAGCGCGCCGAATTGCAGATCAGCGGCACCCTGCCCTTCTTCGGCGTCGATATCTGGACCGCCTATGAAATCTCCTGGCTGAACCTGCGCGGCAAGCCGCAGATCGCCATCGCCACCTTCATGGTGCCGGCCGATTCGCCCAACATCATCGAATCGAAGTCCTTCAAGCTGTACCTGAATTCCTTCAACCAGGAGCGCCTGGAAAGTGCCGACCAACTGGTGGAAAAGCTGCGCACCGACCTGTCTGCTGCCGCGGGCGCCGGGGTGCAGGTGATGCTGACCGAATCGTCGCAGTTCGGCCAGTTGCAGTTCGGCGAACTGGCCGGCCTGTCGCTGGATCGCCTGGATGTGGAAATCGAACCCGCCAGCGGTGGCGCCCACCCCGACGGCAGCCAACTGCGCGCCAACCACGAGGAAGCCCTGGTCGAGGAAACCCTGGTCTCGCATCTGCTCAAGTCCAATTGCCCGGTGACCAGCCAGCCGGATTGGGGCAGCGTGCAGATCCACTATGTGGGCGCGCCGATCGACCAGGAACGGCTGCTGAAATACATCATCGGATTCCGCGAGCACAACGAATTCCACGAGCAATGCGTGGAACGCATCTTCAGCGACATCCTGCGCTACTGCAAACCGCAGAAGCTGGCCGTCTATGCACGCTACACGCGACGCGGCGGCCTGGACATCAATCCCTGGCGCAGCAATTTCTCCAGCGGCAAGCCCCCCTCGCAATTGCGCAACGCCCGCCAGTGAGCCGGCCGGCGCCCGCCCCTGCGGGTGCTGTGGGATGTAAGAAAATTGTCACCAGACATGGCGGCCGCCGCGTTTGCCGCCTTTAAGGGACAGTCGACCGCACTGCGGTTTGGTAACATTTTCGGTTTTACGAAGCAGCGGGGGCGGGATATTTTTTCTCTCCTGCCTGTCCATTCCCTTGTGGATGAGCTTGCCGGGCCGGCGGCTTGTCCGCGCATCCGATTTTTCGTCAACATCCTGTCACCACGTTCAGGTTCCGCCTGCCGGAGCCGTGGGACTTCTGTTTTCCATCCACAATAACGATGACAACCTCCACCCTGCAACGGCACCTGGCCGCCCCCTTCCTTTCCCTGCTGCGGCGTGCCGCCCTCGCCGGCGTGGGTGCCGCCGCCTGCGCGCTGGCCCCGGCAGCGCATGCCGATGACAACCAGTACAGCCTGTGGCAGCAGACCAAGGACCACGCCGCTCGCATCTGGGATCAGGGCGACAGCGCGATCTACCTGTCCGGCGTGGCGCACCACGGCCGCAGCACCTATACCCCGCAGAAGCTGGATGAGCTCAATGAACACGCCTGGGGCCTGGGCTACGGCAAGACCCTGCGCAACGACAGCGGCAATGACGAGTCCCTCTACGGCTTCGTGATCAAGGATTCGCATCGCCATCCGCAATACATGGCCGGTTATGCCTATGAATGGGTATTCCCGATTGCCAGGACAGGTCTGGAGCTGGGCCTGGGCGGTACCGCCATGCTCATGAGCCGACAGGACTACTTCCACAGCGTACCCTTCCCGGTGCCGCTGCCGCTGGCCTCCATCGGCACCCAGAAGGCCAAGCTCATGTTTGCCTATGTGCCGCGTCTGTCTTCCAACAAGAACAACGGCGATGTGCTGCTGATCTTCGGCCGTATTGAGATGTAATTCGAAATGTCATTGCCGGTGATGCGATGACCGATGAGCGGGGCGGTGATGGATAAATCACCAACCCTCATCGGCACTGGGGTCGGCAAAAATATTTCCGCCTATCTCTACAAAAGTCGTACCTTGGGGCAAATCCGCTCCATGCGCCCGAAATCACCTGCTGTTCGGCGCTTTCAAAGCGTTCCTCCGGGTCCAAAGAGGCCTATAATCCTGCTCAAAGCTTCAGCCCGTGGCAATTCCTTGAGCGTCATGACTAATCTCGCAAAAATCCTGTCTCCAGAAAATGTGGTTCTGGATCTGGAAGTCTCCAGCAAAAAAAGAGCCTTCGAACAAGCCGGCCTGACTTTCGAAAACAACAGCGGCATCGCCCGCTCCACCGTTTCCGAAAACCTGTTTGCCCGTGAGCGTCTCGGCTCCACCGGACTGGGTCACGGCGTGGCCGTGCCGCACGGGCGTATCAAGGGCCTGAAGGCGCCGCTGGCGCTGTTCATGCGCCTGGCCGCGCCGATTCCCTTCGAGTCACCAGATGGCCAGCCGGTCAAGCTGCTGGTATTCCTGCTCATTCCTGACAACGTGACGCAACAGCATCTGGAAATCCTCTCGGAAATCGCCGAGATGTTTTCCGACGACGCGTTCCGCAACGAGCTCGCCGTCGAAACCGACCCTGCCGTGGTGCATGCACGCATCGTGACCTGGCAGACCTCGATGGAGAAGGCCGGCTGATCAGCCCGGCCGCCTCCGCTCGCCGCCCACCCGCCAGCAGACCAGACCGGAGCTACATGCCCAATTATTCCGCGTTGTCGATACAGCAGCTTTACGAAGAAAACCGTGAATCCCTGCAACTGGGCTGGTTCGCCGGCTTCCCCGGCGGCGAGCGCCTGATCTCCGGCGACGCCGTCTCGGCTTCCGACCAGGTGGGTCACCTGAACCTGATCCACCCGGGCCGCCTGCAGGTCTTCGGCCATCAGGAAATCGAATACTACAATCGCCTCTCCAACACCTCGCGCGCCTACCAGACCGCCGAGCTGGTGGCCGGCGAACCGCCGGCTTTCATCATCGCGCAGGGTCTCTCGACACCGCCCGATCTGCTGGCGGTATGCGACGAAAAGAATATCCCGCTGTTCTCCACCCCGCTGCCGGCGGCGCAGGTGATCGACTACCTGCGGGTGTACCTGTCCAAGAAACTGGCGCAGCAGATCACCATGCATGGCGTATTCATGGACGTGCTGGGCGTGGGTGTGCTGATCACCGGCGAATCCGGCCTGGGCAAGAGCGAGCTGGGGCTGGAACTGATTTCGCGCAGCCACGGCCTGGTGGCCGACGATGCCGTGGAGTTTGCCCGCATCGCCCCCAACATGATCGAGGGGCGCTGCCCCCCGCTGCTGCAGAACCTGCTCGAAGTGCGCGGACTGGGGCTGCTGGACATCAAGGCGATCTTCGGTGAGACCGCCGTGCGTCGCAAGATGCGCCTGAAGCTCATCGTCCACCTGGTCCGCCGCAGCACGCTGGAAGAAAACTACGAACGCCTGCCGCTGGATGCGCAGTATGAAGAAGTGCTGGGCCTGCCGATCCGCAAGGTGGTCATCCCCGTGGCGGCCGGCCGCAACATCGCGGTGCTGCTGGAAGCCGCCGTGCGCAATACCATCCTGCAGTTGCGCGGCATCGATACCCTCAAGGAATTCATCGAACGCCAGCGACGCGCCATGAACGGCGAATAGGCCCCCCTCGGATGCAACTTCCCGCCGACCGGGAAATGCCGTCTGCACTGCGAATCCGGCGCCCTATGCGTTATGATTGCCGCCATGAGAATCGTTCTGATCACCGGCATCTCCGGCTCCGGCAAATCGGTGGCACTCCATGTGCTGGAAGACGCCGGCTATTTCTGCGTCGACAATCTTCCACCCTCGTTGCTGTGCGACCTGGTGCAAACCCGCATCAAGGAAGGCGCCAGCATGCTGGCCGTGGCCACCGATGCGCGCAGCGCCGATTCCCTGGCCACCCTGCGCACCGACATCGAGACCCTGCGCACCGAGGGACATGACGTCAAGGTCTTCTTCCTGACTGCCTCTGACGATACGCTCATCACCCGCTTCTCCGAAACCCGCCGCAGCCATCCGCTGTCGCACCGCTTGCTGCCCGGCCGCAATCCGGCCGACCGCCTCACGCTCACCGAATGCATTGCGCTGGAAAAGGAAATGCTGGGCGACATGCAGGACATCGGCCTGGTCATGGATACCTCGCAGCTGAGCTCCAACAAGCTGCGTCGCTGGATCAAGGAACTGGTGGACCTGGAACGCTCGCCGCTGACGCTGCAGATCGAATCCTTCGGTTTCAAACACGGCCTGCCGCTGGATGCCGATCTGGTGTTCGACGTGCGCATGCTGCCCAATCCCCATTACGACGCTGAACTGCGACCGCTGACCGGGCGCGACGCCCCGGTCATCGAATTCCTGGCGGCCTATCCCGAGGTGACCGACATGTTCAACGACATCCGTGGCTTCGTGGAGAAATGGCTGCCGGCCTTCAAGGATGACAACCGCAGCTACCTCACCGTGGCCATCGGCTGCACCGGCGGTCAGCACCGCTCGGTCTATCTGGTCGAATTGCTGGCCAGCCACTTCCGCGCCACCGAGCAGGTGGTGAGCCGGCACCGCCAGTTGAACTGATCACCCGGGCCGGCGCCGCCTGCTACACCACCGAGAGCAGGTCCCGCGTCCCCAGTACGCCCAGCAACAGCTTCTTGACCGGCGCCGGCAACGGCGCATCGGCTAGCCTGTGGGCGGGATACCAGAGCAGGCCGCGCTCGGCGATGGCCTGGCTGCGACTGCTCAGCGCCACCTGGAAGGGCGCCACGTGCAGCTTGAAGTGGGTAAAGACATGCGAGAACGGCTGCAGCTTGCGGCAGCCTTCCAGCTCGCCGTAGGGCGCCACCAGGGTGCGCACGGCGGTATCAAAGCGCGCCGCATCGGCCACGCCGATCTCCGGCAGCGACAGCAGGCCGCCCCAGATGCCGCTGTCGGGCCGCTGCTCCAGCAGCACATCCTCGCCATGGGTGATGACCAGCATCACGGTCTCCTTTTCAGGAACCGCCTTCCTGGGCTTGCTCACCGGCAGTTCCGCCACCCGGTCCTGGGCCAGGGCCACGCAGCGCCCGGCCAGCGGACAGCGCTCGCAGGCGGGCTTGCCGCGCACGCACAGGGTGGCGCCCAGGTCCATCAGGCCCTGGGTATAGGATTCGATATCCTGTTGCGGCAGGAGCGCCACGGCACGCAACCAGAGCTTGTCTTCGACTGGCTTGGCGCCCGGATAGCCATCGACCCCGAACACCCGCGCAAAGACGCGCTTGACGTTGCCATCCAGGATGGCGGCGCGGCGGCCATAGGAAAAGGCCGCAATCGCCGCCGCCGTGGAACGGCCGATGCCGGGCAGGTCGGCCAGCAGTTCGGGATCCTCCGGAAAGCGTCCACCGTATTCGGCCACCACGCGCTGCGCGCACTTGTGCAGGTTGCGCGCACGGGTGTAGTAGCCCAGCCCGCTCCAGAGCGCCATCACATCCTCGGACGACGCGGCGGCCAGCGAGAACACATCCGGGCAGCGCTCCAGGAAGCGCTGGTAATACGGGATCACGGCCGCCACCTGGGTCTGCTGCAGCATGATTTCCGAGAGCCAGACGCGATAGGCGTCGCGGGTATTCTGCCAGGGCAGCTTGTGGCGACCGTGCTGTTTCTGCCACGCGATCACCTGAGCCGAGAAGGAGGAATCTTCATATTCCGACACCTCACCGGCAGCAGCCTTGCCCCGTGATTCGACAATACCCTTCATTTCTGGCAACTCACGCAATAAAAAGTGGAACGCTGGCCCTGCTTGATCTGGCGGATCGGCGTGGCGCAGATGCGGCAGGCCTCGCCGGTGCGGTTGTAGACGAAGTAACTCTGCTGGAAATAGCCAGACTGGCCATTGACGGCAATGAAGTCGCGCAGCGTGCTGCCGCCCTGCTCGATGGCCGCCGCCAGCGTTTCACGGATGGCCTCGGCCAGGCGTTCGTAGCGCGCCAGGCTGATCTTGTAGGCCGGCGTCTTGGGATTGATGCGCGCCTTGAACAGGCTCTCGGACGCGTAGATATTGCCCACCCCCACCACGATGTCGCCGGCCAGCAATACCTGCTTGATCGGCGCGCTGCGGCCGCGGGTCTGCTTGAACAGCTCGCGGGCGCTGAACTTGTCTTCCAGCGGTTCCAGCCCCAGGCTGCGCAGCAGCAGGTGTTCCTCGATGGCGCCATCGGCGCTGTCATGCCAGAGAATGGCGCCGAAGCGGCGCGGATCGGTCATACGCATGACTTGGCCGCCGACTTCCAGATCGAAATGATCATGCTTTTGCGGCGCGATGCCCGGCGGCAGGATGCGCAGGTGACCGGACATGCCCAGATGCACGATCAGGGTGCCATGGTCGAAATGGATCAGCAGGTATTTGCCGCGACGTCCGGTACGCCGGATCACCCGCCCCGCCAGCAGGCCCTGCAAGCCCGTCGGGAACGGCCAGCGCAGGCCGGTGTGACGCATGACGACGCCGCTGACGGTCTGGCCTTCGAGATAGGGCGCGACCCCGCGACGGGTGACTTCGACTTCTGGTAATTCTGGCATCGGCTGGCGGATAAGGGAGGACGGGCGTGAAGCTGCATATGATAATGCAGATGCCGAAAACAAGACCTGAAGCCGCAGGTGCAACCTGCGCAGGGAAGCTTGTCAAAGATGGATTACACTGCGCTGTCAGCAAAGCCACGTTTGTTGCGCGTAAAATCGAAACTCTCCGAATCGTCAGGATGAAATCTTGAAAAAAACCATCGCTCTCATCACCAGTTCCCTGCTGCTGACTGCCTGCGCAAGCCTGCAACAGCCCGGCGACAAGGCGGATGCCCAGGCGGCCCAGGACCAGAAGAGCGCGTCGGCCAAGTCGGCCGCCAATCGCAAGAAAGCCCCCAAGGCCAAGGTCCAGCCGCAGGAAGATGCCCTGCCGGCGCTGGAGCTGAGCGAGGACATCCTTTACAAAGTGCTGACAGCCGAGATCGCCTTCCAGCGCGGCCAGTGGCAGTCGGCCTACGTGACCATGCTGGCGGCCGCGCAGCAGACGCGCGACCCGCGCCTGGCCAAGCGTGCTGCCGAGATGGCAGTTGCGGCGCGCCAGGCTGGCGAAGCGCTGGTGGCAGTGCGCCTGTGGACCGAACTGGCACCGCACTCCGATGAAGCCCTGCAGAACTACCTGGGCCTGATCATGCTCTCGGACAGCGTCGATGAAATCGAACCGCTGCTGACCCAGCGCCTGGCCGATGCCGCGCCCCAGGCGCGTGGCCCGATGATCCTGCAGATCCAGCGCCTGCTCTCGCGGGCCAAGGACAAGCAGGCCAGCTTCACCATCCTGCAGAACATCACCAAGCCCTATGGCGACCTGATGGAAACCCACCTGGCCCTGGCCCAGGGCGCCTTCAGCATCGGCGACGGCGCCCAGGCCCAGCGCGAGGCTCGCGCGGCA
The DNA here is from genome assembly GCF_035644555.1 of Herbaspirillum sp. Classification (GTDB taxonomy): domain Bacteria; phylum Pseudomonadota; class Gammaproteobacteria; order Burkholderiales; family Burkholderiaceae_D; genus Herbaspirillum. The sequence goes on along the minus strand of NZ_DASQOH010000036.1, from coordinate 4,539 downwards.
CTGAAGATCAAGCCGGACTCCGAACTGGCCGTGCTGACCGCCGCCCAGGTGGCCTCGGACAACAAGGAAGCGACCAAGCTGGTGACCGACTTCCTGCGCAAGTATCCCGATGCGCGCGAAGTGCGCGTGGCCTACGCCCGCAGCCTGGTGGAACAAAAGGATTACAAGCAGGCCCGCAGCCAGTTCGAGACGCTGTTGAAGGAAGACGGCGAAGACGCCACCACCCTCTTCGCGCTGGGTGTGCTGTCGGCCCAGACCGAGCAGTTGAAGGATGCCGAATACTATCTGCAGCGCTACCTGCAGGTGCTCTCGGCCCAGCCCGAAGAAGACCGTGATCCCAGCCAGGCCATCCTGCTGCTCTCGCGCATCGCCGAGGAGCGGCGTGACCTGGATTCGGCGTTGCGCTACCTGGACCAGGCCGAGCCGGGCAACGAGGGCTACGTCAACATCCAGGTGCGGCGCGCCCAGCTGCTGGCGCGCAAGAACGACATCGAGGGCGCCCGCAAGGCGCTCGAAGGCGCCCAGGCCGAATCGGCCAACGACGGCGAGCAACTGCAACTGCTGCTGGCCGAATCGAGCCTGCTGCGCGACGCCAACCGCAACCAGGAAGCCGCCGACGTGCTCAAGGGCGGCCTGGAACGCTTCCCCAACAATACCGACCTGCTCTACGACTATTCCATGGTCCTGGAAAAGCTGGGCAAGTACGACGAGATGGAAAAGTCCCTGCGTCGCGTGATGCAACTGGCCCCCGGCAACCAGCATGCCTACAACGCGCTGGGCTATTCTCTGGCCGATCGCAATGTGCGACTGCCGGAAGCGCTGGAGCTGATCCAGAAGGCGGCGGACATGGCCCCGGAAGACGCCTTCATCGCCGACAGCCTGGGTTGGGTGCTGTTCCGCATGGGTCGCCTGGAGCAGGCCGAGACGCAGATGCGCCGTGCCTATGGGCTGCGTCCGGATGTCGAGATCGGCGTCCACCTGGGCGAAGTGCTCTGGACCAACGGCAAGCAGGACGAGGCGCGCAATGTCTGGCGTGAGGCTGCTGCGAAAGAGCCCAGCAATGAAGTCCTGAAAAGCACGCTGGCGCGGCTCAATGTGAAGTTATGAGTCGCGTGCGTTCCTATCATAGCTTCCTGAAGGCGGCGCCTTTCTGTCTTGCCATCCTGCTGGCCGGCTGCGCCACGGTATCACAGGACAGCGTGGCGCCCAACGCCAGCGCGCCGGCCTACCAGTCCAGCATCGAGATCGATGGCCGCATCTCGGTCCAGTACGAGCAGGACCAGCGCCCGCAGTCGCTGCACGGCAGCTTCTTCTGGAAGCAGACCCCGCAGGAACTGAACCTGGAGATGTTCTCCCCCTTGGGCCAGACGGTCGCCACCATCAACGTCAAGCCCGGCATCGCCACCCTGGTGCAATCCGGGCGCGCACCGCAGGTGGCGCCCGATGTGGATGAACTGGCCGCGCAATCACTGGGATGGCCGCTGCCGGTGTCTGGCATGCGCCAGTGGCTGCAGGGCAGCGGCATCGATGCCAGCGGTAAGCCCTTCACCGCCCGTGCCGGCACGGAAGCGGCCAGCTTCGACACGCGCGATGGCTGGCGAATCACCTACGCCAACTGGGAGACCGATGCCGCCAGCGGCCAGGCCCGCCCCAAGCGCATCGACATGACCCGCAGCACCGCCCAGGCCGGCAAGGTCGCCATCCGCATTGCCATCGATGGCTGGAAACGACCCTGAGCGCGGACAACGCAAGGCCCTCACCTGACCACGCAACAAGCATGACCACCACCCTCACCGCCTGCCCGGCACCGGCCAAGCTCAATCTGTTCCTGCATGTGACGGGCCGCCGTCCGGATGGCTATCACCTGCTGCAATCGGCCTTCCAGTTGATCGACCGGTGCGACACGCTGGACTTCGCCCTGCGCGACGACGGCCGCATCGTCAGGACCAATGAGGTGGCGGGCGTGCCGGCCGAGTCCGATCTGGTGATCCGCGCGGCGCACCTGCTGCGCGAGGCCAGCGGCAAGCCCCACCTGGGCGCCGACATCACCGTGCACAAGATCCTGCCCATGGGCGGTGGCGTGGGGGGTGGCTCATCGGACGCAGCGACCACGCTGATGGTCTTGAATCATCTGTGGAATTGCGGATACAATCGCGCCTCTCTGATGGAGATGGGCCTGAAACTGGGCGCCGACGTTCCCTTCTTCCTGTTTGGCCGCAATGCATTCGCAGAAGGCGTGGGGGAAGAGCTGGCGGCACTGCGAACTGCGGATTGCTGGTTCGTGGTCATTGAACCAGGCGTATCTGTTCCAACTTCTTTAATATTTTCTTCAAAGTTGTTGACAAGGGATACCGAACCCGTCAGAATAACGGACTTTCCTGATGCGACGAAACAAATCGCTTCCAGCTTCGGGAAGAACGATCTGGAAATGGTGGCAACTGCGCATTTCCCCGAAGTTGCAGCGGCAGTCGAATGGCTGAGCAGGTTCGGAAGCGCAAGAATGACCGGATCTGGCGCCTGTGTGTTTTGTGCATTCGAACACGAACATCAGGCAGACGAAGTGCTCGAGCAATTGCCTTCGCGCTGGATCGGCTGGAAAGCCAAAGCGATGCAGGAACATCCTCTCGCCCATTTAGTGCAGTCGTAATGAAGAATTGGTTTGACGTGAGCGCAGCGCCTGGCATAGAGCGCGCGACACGGCGAGCAGCAAGTTGCGTAGGGGAATCGCCAAGCTGGTTAAGGCACCGGATTTTGATTCCGGCATTCCAAGGTTCGAATCCTTGTTCCCCTGCCATTTAATTCGGACAGGCCGTAGTACAGGCCCGGGTCCAGTCAGAAAAATAAGCCGTCAATGTGAGACCGATCAAGTCAAGCATTGTCGGCTTTTCGACTTTTTAACGATTGCATTCAGGGATACCCACATGGCACTTGAGAACCTGATGGTTTTTACGGGCAACGCCAACCCCGAACTGGCGCGCGGCGTCGCTGAGAAACTCGGTATCCCGCTGGGCAAGGCCAATGTTTCCAAGTTCTCCGACGGCGAAGTCATGGTCGAGATCAATGAAAACGTTCGCGGCAAGGACGTCTTCGTGCTGCAGTCCACCTGCGCACCGACCAATGACAACCTGATGGAAATCATGATCATGGTCGATGCTCTGAAGCGCGCCTCGGCCGGTCGCATCACCGCCGCCATCCCCTACTTCGGCTATGCCCGCCAGGATCGCCGCCCGCGTTCGGCGCGGGTGGCCATCTCGGCCAAGGTCGTAGCCAACATGCTGCAGGAAGCCGGCGTCGAGCGCGTCCTGATCATGGATCTGCATGCAGACCAGATCCAGGGTTTCTTCGACATCCCGGTGGACAACATCTACGCCTCGCCCATTCTGCTCAGCGACCTGGTCAACAAGAACTACGAAGACCTGCTGGTGGTCTCGCCCGACGTCGGCGGCGTGGTGCGCGCCCGCGCGCTGGCCAAGCGCCTGAACTGCGACCTGGCCATCATCGACAAGCGTCGTCCCAAGGCCAACGTCTCCGAAGTGATGAACATCATCGGTGAAGTCGAAGGCCGCAACTGCGTGATCATGGATGACATGGTCGACACCGCCGGCACCCTGACCAAGGCTGCCGAAGTGTTGAAGGAACGTGGTGCCAAGAAGGTCGTGGCCTACTGTACCCACCCGGTGCTGTCGGGCCCGGCCATCGACCGCATCGCCAATTCGCCTCTGGACGAACTGGTGGTGACCGATACCATCCCGCTGTCGCCGGCTGCACGTGGCTGCGCGAAGATCCGTCAGCTGACCTGTGCCGACCTGCTGGCCGAGACCTTCAAGCGCATCACCAAGGGTGACTCGGTTATGTCGCTGTTCGCTGAATAAGATTTTGCATTCGCCTCGCTGCGGTTTTCCGTGGCGAGGTTTTTTCATATTCCCTGGTCGCGGGGAATATTTAACTTGCGGGGCAACCGTCGATTGAATGATTCAACGACGAGCCCTGCCAACATTGGAGCTTCAACATGAAAGTGATCGCCTTTCCGCGTAATGAACAGGGCACCGGAGCGAGCCGCCGCCTGCGTCGCGCGGGTCAAACCCCGGGTATCGTCTACGGTGGCACCGCTGCCCCGCTGAACATCGCCGTTGACCACAACGCCCTGTACCACGCCCTGAAGAAGGAAACCTTCCACTCGTCCATCCTGGACCTGGAAATCGACGGCAAGGTCGAACAAGTGCTGCTGCGTGACTTCCAAGTCCACGCGTTCAAGCAACTGGTCCTGCACGTTGACTTCCAACGCGTGGACGCTTCCCAGAAGCTGCACACCAAGGTGCCCCTGCACTTCGTGAACGCTGAAGTGTCGCCGGCCGTCAAGCTGCACGGCGGCATCATCAGCCACGTGGCTGCTGAACTGGACGTGACCTGCCTGCCGAAGAACCTGCCTGAGTTCATCGAAGTCGACCTGTCCAAGCTGGACGTCGGCCAATCGATCCACCTGGCTGACCTGAAGCTGCCCAACGGCGTGACCGCCGTCACCCAGGAAAACCTGACCAT
>NZ_DASQOH010000035.1:0-48568 GCF_035644555.1 Herbaspirillum sp. | reverse complement strand
CTTGTGAGCATTTAATATTTAAAGTTTCCAGAACCGAGGTTCTGTCGCACTTCATTAAACGCCCACGCTTATCGGCTGTTAATTTTTAAAGATCATCTGCATCAAACGCGCCTGGCGCTGTTTGCATCGCTGCGAATCGTTTTGTTCGTCAGCAGCAGAGAAACGAGATTATGTAGCAGTTAGTTCATCGCGTCAACTACTTTTTTGCGATTCGCTTTAAATTTTTTCGTCTTCGCTTTTGCTACCGCTTGACGACTTCCATTTAAAACGCCCTTCCAACTGCCTCACTACTCACCTGCTTCGCCCACTTTCGTCGCTCTGTTTTTCAACTTCGCTTCGTGTGTCGCGTCAGCAGGGGGCGAACTATAGCAACGCCCTCCTCACCGCGCAAGCACTTTTTGAAAAATATTCGAAAATAATTTAGCAACGGGACCGCTACGGTCTGCACAAGCTCCGGCAAACCCGCTACGCGCGCCGATTGCGTCGGATGCAGGGCAATCAGACCACCGCAAAAGCAAGAGGCCATCCCTCGCGGGATGGCCTCTTGCTTCCACTTTCCCATCCGTTCAGAGGAACCGGGCCGAGCCGGGTACCCTGACACTATTCTCAACCCGCCTTCACAGTAAGGTCGCTCTTCACATCGCGCACTCCGTCCACGCCCGCCACCAATTGCAATGCATGCTGGCCAAGTTCGGCGCTAGGAACCGAGCCCTTGAGTGTCACGACCCCATCCTTGGTGCTGACCTTGATCTTCAGCGACGAGATCTGCTTGTCCTCGACCAGCGCAGCCTTCACCTTGGCGGTGATGACGGAATCATCGATATAGGCGCCGGCCTTCTGCGCAGTAGGCATGTCGGCCCGGGTGGTGTCGGCGGCCTGGACCGCCGGCGCGGCGGCAGCGATCAGAAAGCTGGCAGCCAGCAGGCGGGCGGCAAAGATGGTCTTGTTCATGGCGTTCTCCTTATGAATCAGTCATTGTGGCACCGCTCTTCCTTCGACTCCTATATAGAGTGCGACAGAGCGGCATGTGTCACCGGTATCGCAAGGGCCATGCCAGACGGCATTTTTCCCATTGAAATCAATCACTTGGAAATAATGATAGACACGGCAGAGATCACCAGCCGGCGAAAAACGGCGATTTCTGTCGGGTGGCTGCGACTCCGTCCAGGCTAATTCACGCAAGTGCTTGATTTCAAACGGTTCCGTCCTGTCGCTCCATCGCGACAGGCAACGGGACAGGCTCGTCGCCGCCCCGGAAGCGGCGCGGGTCGAGGCCATTCTTCTGCAGCAGGCGATAGAACTCCGTGCGATTGCGATCGGCCAGGCGGGCCGCGTCCGATACATTGCCATCCGTCAGCTTCAGCAGCCGCACCAGGTAGTCCCGCTCGAACTTCTGCTTGGCCTCGGCATAGCGCAGCAGGTCCAGGGTGGGTACGCGCAGCGCGCGCTGCACCAGCGAGGCCGGGATCAATGGCGCGGTCGAAAGCGCACAGACCTGCTCGACCACGTTATAAAGCTGGCGCACATTGCCCGGCCAATGCGCCAGGCTCAGCACCTCCAGCGCATCCGGGGCGAACCCGGTCAGGCGCTTGGGATACCTGGCGGCAATGCTCTTGAGGAAATGATTGGCCAACAGAGCGATGTCCTCACGCCGCTCTTCCAGCGCAGGCAACTGCAGCGTCACCACGTTGAGCCGGTAATACAGGTCCTCGCGGAACTGGCCCTCGGTCATGGCCGCTTCCAGATCGCGATGGGTGGCGGAGATCACGCGCACGTCGACCTCCGTGGCCTGATTGGCACCAACCTGGCGCACGGTCTTTTCCTGTAGCACGCGCAGCAGCTTGACCTGCAGGGCCATGGGCATGTCGCCGATCTCGTCCAGGAACAGGGTCCCGCCATCGGCCGCCTGGAACAACCCCTCCCGATGCTCCACGGCCCCGGTGAAGGCGCCCTTCACATGGCCGAACAGTTCCGACTCCAGCAACTGCTCCGGAATGGCACCGCAATTGACGGCGATGAAAGGCTGGTGGGCGCGCGGACTGGCGCTGTGGATGGCACGGGCCAGCAGCTCCTTGCCGGTACCGCTGTCACCGCGAATCAAGATGCTGGCATCCGAGGCCGCCACCAGCCGGGCCTCGGCCAGCAATTCGTCCACCCGTTGGCTGCGGCTGATGATCCCGGCGCGCCAGGCTTCGTCCGGCGCCTCCTGGGCTGGCGCCGACAGGCTCAGGGCCTGGGCCACCTTATCCAGCAGGACATGGCCATCGAAGGGCTTGGTCAGATAAGCGAAGGCGCCCTTGGTGGTGGCATCCACCGCATCAGGGATGGTGCCGTGGGCGGTCAGCAGGATCACCGGCAAAGCCGGATAGCGACTGCGGATCTCGGCAAACAGCGCCAGGCCGTCCATGCCCGGCAGCCGCACATCGGTGATCACCAGCGCCGGCAATGCAATGGCCAGCTGGGCCAGCGCGGCTTCAGCGCTTTCCACGGCCAGGATGCGGTAACCACTGGCATTGAGCCGCAGCGTCAGCAGGCGCAGCAGGTCGGGATCGTCATCGACCAGCATGAGGGGGGCAGTCTTTCCCATCGGGACTCCAGTTCCAGTCAAAAAGGAACGGACCCCGGCGGGGCTGGCCTCACTTGCCGCCGGCCGGCAGGGTCCGTTCGATATTCTTCAGCGCTTCCAGCTTGTCGTTGAGCTGATCCACCTTGCGCTGGGCTTCCTTGAGCTGCACCGAAGACTTCTCGGCACTGTCAGCCACCCGGCGCAGGTCGGAATAATGACCGACCAACAACTGCGCCAGCGGCTTGAGCTTCTCCGCTTCGACGCTGCGATCGGCCATGACGTTCCATAGCTGGGCTTCGGCCTTGGCCAGGTCGATGCCGTCGCGGGTCAGCGACAGCGCCATCGCACGCCGCACCGTGGTGGCCGGGCCGGCCGGATAGCTGTTCAGGCGTTGCAGCTCGCGCCCCAGTTCGGTTGGGGACATCTTGCGCAGCTGGGCGTTATAGGCCAGCAGTTCGTCGATGTTGCTGCTGGCGTGGATCAGCTGGACGGTGGAGGTCGGTGCTTGCGGCTGCGTCGTGCAGGCGGCCAGCAGCATGCAGGAAGCCAGGATCAGTATCTTATTTTTCATCAGGCAACTCGATTCGGAAATGCGCCCCGCCCTCGCGCGGGACCAGATAGACCTTGCCGCTGTGCGCCTGCACGTACTCGCGCACCACCGACAGGCCGATGCCATTGCCCCGGCGTGCGCCAGGTGGCTGGTGCAGGCCCTGGTAGAACGGTTCGAAGATGCGGGCCGCGTCGGTGGGAGCCACGCCCGGCCCCTGATCGATGCATTCGACCCTGACCATCCCCGGCGCCTCGGCCAGCATGAAGCGGATAAAACCGCCCTGCGGGCTGAAACGTACGGCATTGGACAACAGGTTGGCCAGCACGATGGCCATCTTCTCGGGATCCACTACCACGGTACGGGCGGCCCCCTCAATCTCCACTTTCAGCTGGCGCGCCAGCCATTGCAGGCGCTGGTCGTCGATCACCTTGTGCAGCAAGGCACGCAGGTCCACCGGCACCGGGTGGATGCGCTGGGCATCGAAGGAGACCTCGTTATAGCGCAGCAGATCCTCGATCTGGGTCTGCAACGACTGCGTGTTCTGGCGCAGGATGCGGGCGATCTCGCGCTGGTTATCGGTGAGTTGCCCGGCCACGCCGTCATCGAGCAGGGCCGCGCCCTCGCACAGGGCCGACAGCGGCGTCTTCAGTTCGTGCGAAACGTGGCGCAGGAAGCGCGACTTCTCGGCCTCCAGATCCGCCAGCCGCTGGCGCAGCCAGTCCAGCTGCTGGCCCAGGCGGCGGATGTCGGCGGGGCCGCGCACGTCAATGGGCTGATCGAAGCGGTTATCCCCGAGCCGGCCGATGGCCTGCTCCAGGCGCGCCATCGGCCGCGACAGCCACAGGCCGAAGCAAAACGCCAGCAAGACCGCCAGCACGATGGCGCCCACCACCTGGGCGGTCAGCAACTGGCGCTGCTGTTCCAGCGCCGCAGACAGCGCATTGTTGCGGCGATCGACCTCGCGCCGGCTCTCCAGCGCAATGCGCTCGTTCAAGGCCGGCAGGCGGGCGAAGTCCTGAAACAGCTTGGCCTGCTCGCCCTTGTCCTTGCGCGAATCGGCCTCCAGCACGGCAGCGGCCTCATCGACATACAGTCCCCACTGGCTGAACATTTCCCGCGGCGCCATCGGCAGGGCGTCGGACAGTTCGCCCAGCGCCTGTCGGGCCTGCTCGCGCGCCTCATTGAACCGCTCCTGGAAGGACGCATCGTCGAGTACCAGGAACTGGCGCGCACTGCGCTCCATGGCCACCGTGCGCTCGGCCAGGCGCTGCGCCGCCTCGGTCAGCTGCACGGCCTGCCGGGCGGTCTCGCGGCTGTTGGCCGACATGCGGTCCAGCGTGAACAGGGCATGGATGGAAGTGCCGCTGAGCAGCGCCGCGATCAGCAGGAACGCAGCCAGCAGCAGTTGCCGGAACGACAAGCCGAGATAGCCGGGCTTGCGCGTCGGCGCCGGTGTGGGCGGATGAGTGTGCTCGATGGCGTTCAACATGCGATTGATCTCGGTCCCTCAAGACTTGCTTCGTTACCCGGGTGGGCGCAAGGCCCCACCCGGCCCGGAACATGCCGACAGGAAACGTCGGCCCTCAGGTCGCGGGCACACATTGTAATCATTTGTCGAGCCGGCCGCGATGCGCCGGCCGGGATCGCATCAGGCCTGGTCTTGCGGTCCCAGGAAATCCAGCAGCATCAGCGCCACCACCTTGGTCGCCTTGCGCAAGTCATCCAGGGCCAGGTTCTCGTCGGCCTGCTTGGCATTGGATTCCATCAGCGTACGCGGGCCGGCGCCGAATAGCACCACCGGGATACCCTGCTCGCCATACAGGCGGGCATCGGTATAGAGCGCCGAGCCGTTGGTGGTGAGCGTTTCGCCCATGACCGTCTCGGCATTGCGCAGCAGGCTCTGCACCAGCTTCTCGTGACCCGGCAGCGGGCGCAGTGCACGCGCCAGCAGCAGCCGGCGGATTTCCACGCGGATGCCCGGCAGCCCCGCCACGGCATCCTCGATCAGCTTGCGTACGCCGGCCTCGACCTGCGCCGGGTCTTCCTCGGGGATCATGCGACGATCCATCTTCAGCACCACCTTGCCCGGCACCACATTGGTATTGGTGCCACCATCGATGCGGCCGACGATCATGGTCGGATGGCTGATGCCGGGGATGGAGGAACGGATGTCCTTCAGGCCGGGCAAGGCGCCATAGATGGCGTTGAGGACGGCATTGGCGGCCTGCAGCGCATCGTGACCGGTCTCGGGCATGGAGCCGTGGGTGGCGCGGCCATGCACGGTCACCTCGAACTGCAGGCAGGCGTTGTGGGCGGTCACCACGTTATAGCTGAAGCCGGCTGCCAGCACGTAATCCGGTTTGGTCAGCTTCTGCTCCAGCAGCCAGCCCGGGCCGAGCAGGCCACCGAACTCCTCGTCGTAGGTGAAATGCAGCTCGACCGCACCGCGCAGCGAGGCGCCCAGCGCCTCCAGCGCGCGGGTAGCGAAGATATAGCTGGCGAAATCGCTCTTGGAGACTGCCGCTGCCCGGCCATAGATGCGGCCATCGGCCACTTCGCCGCCGTAGGGGTCATGCGACCAGCCCTCGCCGGGCGGCACCACATCACCATGTGCATTCAGGGCCAGGGTCGGACCGCCCTCGGCATAGGGGCGACGCACGATCAGGTTGGTGATGCTCTGCATGCCGTAGTCCCGCACCTGCTGTTGCGGCACCGGATGCTTCTCGGCATTCCAGCCCCAGGACTGCACCAGCTCGGCCACCGCATCGGCGTGCGGGGCGTTGTTGCCGGGGGGCGTATCGGTCGGGATGCGGATCAACTGCTGCAGCACGCCGACCTCCTCGTCGAAATGCTGATCGATCCATGCGCACAGGCGCTCCGACAACTGCTGTTTGGACATGCTGACGACTCCGTGATCAAAACGCGCCAGCCACGCCGGCGCAAACCGCCATCATAGCGCAGCCGCCCTGCTCGTGGCCGCCGCCAGCGCACTCGGGCGTTCCCCGCTATCATTGTGCGGCGCCGCCTAGCCGAGCGGCATACGTCTTCATTGCAGAATTCCAAGAGCACACCAGCGGCGGCAGACCTCCCGGGCGTCATGCCGGCACGCACGCCTTCGCCCGATATCCAAGACCCATGTCCACCCTGCCCTCCGCCCCCGGCACCACCAGTCCCAAACATCACATCGTCATCGCCGGCGAAGGCCTGCCGCCGGAACAACGCGGCCGCGCCATCCTGGCGCTGGGCATCGCCGTGGGCCTGGCCACGCTGGACACCGCCATCGCCAACACCGCCCTGCCGGCCATGGCGCTGGACCTCAACACCACACCGGCCGCCTCGGTCTGGATCGTGACCGCCTACCAGCTGGCGATGATGGTGTCGTTGCTGCCGCTGGCGGCGCTGGGCGAGATCGTCGGCTATCGCCGCATCTATGTCTGGGGCCTGGTGCTGTTTACCGCCGCTTCGCTGCTGTGCGCGGTGGCCTGGTCGCTGCCCACCCTGGTGATGGCGCGTTTCCTCCAGGGCCTGGGCGGGGCCGGCATCATGAGCGTGAACACCGCGCTGATCCGCTTCATCTATCCGACCCGTTCGCTGGGACGCGGCGTCGGCCTGAACACGCTCATCGTGGCCATCGCCTTCACGGTCGGCCCCTCGGTGGCCTCGGGCATCCTCGCCATTGCGCCCTGGCCCTGGCTGTTTGCGGTCAACGTACCGCTGGGCGTACTGGCGGTCGTGCTGGCCCTACCCTCACTGCCGCATACCAACCTGTCCACCCACGCCTTCGACCTGCGCAGCGCGGTGCTCAACGCGGCGGCCTTCGGTCTGCTGATCCTGGCCATCGGCGAAGGCGCGCACCAGGCCCAGGCCAGCGTGGTCGGTCTGGAACTGGCCGCTGCCATCGTCTGCGGGCTGTTCCTGCTCAGGCGTGAGCTATCGCATCCGGCGCCGATGCTGCCGGTGGACCTGTTCCGCCATGCGATGTTTTCGCTCTCGACGATCACCGCCATCTGCTCCTTCGCCGCGCAAGGCCTGGCCTTCGTCTCACTGCCCTTCTTCTTCCATCACGACCTCGGACGCAGCCAGGTCGAGATCGGTCTGTTGATGACGCCGTGGCCGGTGGCGGTCGCCATCATGGCGCCCATCGCGGGGCGGCTGTCGGACCGCTATCCGGTCGGCATTCTCGGCGGTGTCGGGCTGGCCCTGCTGTGCGCGGGCCTGCTGTCGATGACCTTCATGCCGGCCGCGCCCACGGTGTGGGAAATCAGCTGGCGCATGCTCCTGTGCGGCATGGGTTTCGGCTTCTTCCAATCACCCAACCTGAAGGCATTGATGACCAGCGCCCCCCCGCACCGCAGCGGCGGCGCCTCCGGCATCGTGGCCACCGCACGCCTGCTCGGCCAGAGCGTGGGAGCGGCACTGGTCGCGCTGTGCTTCAATCTTTCCGAAGCTCAAGGCTCGCGGCTGGCACTGGGATTCGGTGCCGCATTCGCAGGGGTGGCGTGCATCGCCAGCTTCCTGCGCCTGCTGACCAAAAACCCCTATGCACCACCGCTGAAAAAATAAGTTTTTCTCACCGTTCCTCACGGCCACCGCCTGGCCAAATTCCCATGCGGTGGCTGTTCCCGACAGCGTTTTGTCAGTTTCCCGGCACACGACGCGCCAAACATTTTCCACGCATAAATATCTGGGAAAACAAACGCAAATTTCCTCGCGCAATTCGTGTGCAGGCGGCCTAAAGCAAAACGCATTCTGTTACGATAAAACCAGACAGCTCAGCCATTGAACCGGAGCTGTCCCATGAGGCATTCACCCATAATATCGGCGTCAATTTCATCAGGGAAATCGAACCGCTTTCAGTACGGTAACCAGCGACAGGCAAAGACCTGAATTCGATATGTTGAAATCCATCGCCTTAGAACAATTGCGTTTGGGCATGTACGTCCATTCCATCCCCGGAGGATGGATCAAACATCCTTTCTGGCGCAAGTCATTCAAGATCGAAAGTCTGGAAGACCTGCAGACACTGCGCGACTGCCCGGTGGATGAGGTCACCATCGATACCGCCAAGGGCCGCGACGTCGCGCCCGAGCATCTGGAAGAAGACGAGGACGAGGAACACGACGGCGAAGCGCTGGCGCTGGCGACCGAAGCCGCCGCTCTCGCAGCTGCCGCCGCCCGTCGGCCGCCGCAGCGCACCGAGACCACCGTGGAACGGGAGCGCGCGGCACGCATCATCTCCTCCTCCAAGTCCACCGTGCTCAACATGTTTTCCGAAGCACGCATGGGCAAGGCGGTGGACGTCAAGGATGCCGCCGAGCTGGTGACCGAGATCACCTCCTCGGTCTCGCGCAATGCCGATGCACTGATCAGCCTGGCCCGCCTGAAGACCACCGACGATTACACTTACATGCATTCGGTGGCGGTCTGCGCAATGATGATCTCGCTGGCCAACCAGCTGGGCATGAGCCAGGAACAGACCCGGCAAGCCGGCATGGCCGGGCTGTTGCACGACGTCGGCAAGATGGCCGTGCCGCTGGACATCCTCAACAAACCCGCCAAGCTGACCGAAGAAGAATTCGCCTCCATCCGTTCGCACACCGTGCAGGGCCACAACATCCTGCAACAGATCGAAGGCATCGGTGAGGTCGCGCTGGATGTCTCGCTGCACCATCACGAAAAGATCGATGGTAGCGGTTACCCCTTCAACCTCAAGGCCGACAGCATTTCCATCATGGCCAAGATGGGCGCGGTATGCGACGTCTACGATGCCATCACGTCCAACCGTCCCTACAAGGCCGGCTGGGACCCGGCCCGCTCGATCCGCCACATGGCCAGCAGCGCCGGGCATTTCGACCCGGTGACCATGCAGGCTTTCGTCAAGGCCATCGGCATCTATCCGACCGGATCCTGCGTGATCCTGCAATCGGGCCGCCTCGGCGTGGTGGTGGACCAGCGTCCCGACCACCTGCTCACGCCTCGCGTGAAGCTGTTCTATTCGACCCTCAGCCGCATGCCACTGAAAACGGAAATCATCGATCTGTCCCACGGCAACGACAAGATCGTGGCTTACGCCGACCCGGCCAAGTGGGGCATCCGCAGCCTGCCCAGCATCGACCTGCTCTAGGGCCTGTTTACTGCCCAAAAAGAAACGGCGCCAGGTTCTCTTCCTGGCGCCGTTCCCATGTCAGTGCTGCCGCAAACCGGTCTCAGTCACGTTGCGCAAATGCCGCCGTCGACGCCAGCTCATTCAACAATGCCACGGTGGAACAGCACGACACCTCGTAGGGGTTGAGTTCGCCGGTGACCGAATACTTCAGCAGCAGGGAACGATTGATCTTGTCCAGCCGGATCTTGCCCATGGTCCAGGAAGAATACTGGCGCTCGTCGATAGCCTCATAGGCCAGCAGGATCACGTCCTGGTGCCGCGCATCGCCCAGCAGCCGGCCATACAGGCGATTGACCTGGTCGCGCCCGCCTTCGAGCACCTGCACGAAGATGGTATCGCTATAGCACAGCACCCCGGTGATGCCCTGTTGCGGATTGCGCTGACGCGACGCCGCCAGGATGCCTTCGATGGTCTCGTGGGTGATGGTCTCGCGTGCGCGGCTTGCGTAGATCAGACGAACCAGCATGATTAACCTCGTTGACGTTGGGAAATCAGCGCCAGGAATTCACGGCGCAGGTTGGCATCACGCAGGAAGGAGCCACGCATGACGCTGTTGATCATCTTCGAATCCATGTCCTTGACGCCGCGCCAGTGCATGCAGAAGTGGTCGGCCTCCATGACGATGGCCAGGCCGTCCGGCTGCAGCTTCTGCATCAGCAGGTCGGCCGCCTGCGAAACCGCCTCTTCCTGGATCTGCGGACGGCTCATCACCCACTCCAGCAGGCGCGCATACTTGGACAGGCCGATCAGGTTGGAGTGTTCGTTGGGCATCACGCCGACCCATACCTTGCCCATGATCGGGCACAGGTGGTGCGAGCAGGCGCTACGCACCGTGATGGGTCCCACGATCATCAGCTCGTTGAGGCGCTCGATGTTGGGGAACTCGGTCACCGGCGGCGCCACCTGATAGCGGCCCTTGAAGACTTCATTGAGGTACATCTTGGCCACGCGCTTGGCGGTGTCCTGGGTGTTGTGGTCGCTCTCGACATCGATCACCAGGCTCTCCAGGACAGCAGCCAGCTTGGATTGCACTTCGGCCTGCAACTGCTCCAGTTCACCCTCCTTGATGAAGGCGGCAATATTGTCGTTGGCGTGGAACCGCACGCCGGCCGCCTTGATGCGCTGGCGGATGCGGGCCGAGACCAGTTGCTCGTGCACGCTCGGTGCGGCGGTGGCAGCCTCGGGAGTGGCCGCGGCCTGGTGTTTTTCTGTTGCCATGATGGTATGCGATCACGCCCGGCGGGACCGCAGAGTTGGGAGTGGCGCCATTATGCACGGAAATGCGCCACCGCATCGACGCCGAACCTGCGTCAAGCCCGAGTCAATCCAGCGCTCCGCAAGGTCGGCACTTAACTACCGTTGATGATAGTTTTCCGCACTTTACAACGACCTAACCGCTGCTTACACGGTTCCCCACCATCATCGCTGCCAGTGCTGCCACGCCCGCCACGGTGTCGGCGGCCATGCGCGCCGGGCATCCAGCCAGGCCGCCCACCGGGGGATCGCCATGACATTCCAGTTTCGCCTTGCCGGCGCCTGCGCGCTGGCCGTTTCGCTGTCGGCCTGCAACAGCCCGGCGCCGATGATCAGCGGGCCCACCAGCGTGCGCCCGGCCTACCAGGTGCCCAACGTGGAAAACAACGGCGCCATCTTCCGGGTCTCCAGCGCCCAGCTGTTCGAGGAACCGACCACCTACAACGTCGGCGACATCATCAAGATCGACATCTCCGAATCGATCAGCAGCAGCAACAAGGCCGCTACCAGCAACAGCCGCGACAGTTCGCTCACGCAGAAGGGCCCAGGTTCGGGCGCGCCGCTGGGCGGCCTGTTCACGCAACTCTACGACGCCAACTATTCGGCATCCGGCAACAACACCTTCAAGGGTTCGGGCGACAGCAGCAACACCAACACCATGAGTGGCACCTTGATGGTCTCCATCGTGGAGGTGCTGCCCAACCGCAACCTGGTGGTGGCCGGTGAAAAACGCATTGGCGTGAACGGCAACATCAACACGCTGCGCTTCTCGGGCGTGGTGCGCACACGCGATATCCGGGGCGGCATCGTGGCCTCATCCAATGTCGCCGATGCGCGGCTGGAACAGGTCGGCGGCGGTTCCATCGCCGATGCCAGCACCGACAACAACTTCTTCCGGCGCCTGCTGACGATCTGGTAAGCACGGCGGCGCGGACCATGAACAACGGCAAGCCAGGCTTGCCGTTGTTCATGGATGCTTCAGGATCGTGATGGGGCCCATCCAGCTCCGCCCTGCCCTCAGAAACCGTTGGCGGCGCTCCGCATATTGTCCGGCGAATTATCCGCCACGATGGGGTTGCCCGGGAACAGCGCATCAATCAGGGGCGCCAGCTTGTCGCCGGCGGAAGCCCACTTGTCCTGGCCGAAGGACCCCAGCCGGTATTGCGCCGTGCCCAGCACGCGACCGTCGCGCCGCAGGGTCAGGGCGGCATAGGTGAGATAGGGGGTGTAAGCATCGGTGAAGACCTTGGTATCCCACTTGACGTAACCGACGTAACTCAGGGTCACCGGGCAGGCCAGCGCCTGGGTGCCGGCATCATAGACCCGGCTTTGCACCCCGTGCTTCTGCAGCTCGCCCTGCAAGCCCGGCACGAAATCGCTCAGAGCCACCGAGCCATTCCACTCGATGCAGACCTCGCGGATCGGATCCTTGCTGTAGACGATGGGATTTTGGGTCGTGTTGGGTGTCATCGCCTTGACGCTGGACGCCGCCGAGCCCACCAGACCGACGGCATCCACCAGAGCATTACCGGAAGTGACGACACAACCCGCCAGCGATGAAACCAGCAAGGTGGCAGTGATGATGGTGCGCATGATGCTCTCCCCCGAGCGCAATCCGATGTGCCGCATCCCGCATGGCGCGGGTGGCCGGATCACAGGCTGCCCATCATAGCGGCGCACGGCAGGGCGGCCGTTCCGTTTTACCTGTATTTACGCTGGCCGCTTGCGTGCTTAACAGCAGGCAGCATGACGCAAAGCGTCCCCGGTTTGAGCGCACTGCGCATAGCCCACGGCGCTGGCAGTGCTGGCACAATAGCCGCCTGTGGCGCCTTGTGCCCTTCCTCCAAGGAGATTTCCATGTCCGCTTTCCTCCCCCGCACCCTGCTGGCCGCGCTGGCCCTGGTCGCGCTGCCGGCCGCGCAGGCCGACACCCTCAAGTCCGAAGCCGAAGTGCGCGCCCTGACCGACAAGGTCATGGCCCAGGCCGGTGCCGGCCGTACCGACGACGCCTACGGCATGCTCTCGCCGTATGCGCTGGTCGATATCCGCGCCTTCGAAACGGCCCGCACCAACGCCCGCAGTTCGCGCATGGCCATCGAAGCCCTGGTCGGCAATTCGGTCGGCTATGAATTCATCCGTTCGGAAAAGGTCGGTGAATCCCTCATCAAGCTGACCTACATCGAAAAGACCGAGCGCCAGGCCATCCCCTGGATGTTCATCTTCTACAAGGCGCCGACCGGCTGGGCGGTCAGCACCTTCAGCAACGGCGCCAACGTCGACGCGCTGTTCGATCGCTGACGCCAGCCCGGCGACGATCCACTCAGATCACGCGCTGCGGCTCCAGGTCGGCACTCTCGATCTCGCTGGCCACACCCGATATCTTGTCGGCGATCAGACGCGAGGAACCGCAGGCCGTGGTCCAGCCATTGGAACCATGGCCGGCATTGAGCCAGAGATTCGGATAACGGGTCGCGCCGATCAGCGGTGCACCATCGGGGGTCATCGGTCGCAGGCCGGCCCAGTATTCCACCTTGGCCAGGTCGGCGCCCTGTGGATAAAGATTCTTCAGCGACTTCAGTGCGGTGGCGCAATCGCGCGGCGTGACGCGCGTGTCCCAGCTGCCGATCTCAGCCGTGCCGGCGGCGCGGATATGCTGGCCCATGCGCGTGATGGCCACCTTGTAGTATTCGTCCATGACGCCACTGCGCGGTGCGCTGGCAGGGTCTGCCACCGGCACCGTGATGGCATAGCCCTTGACCGGATAGATGGGCAGGTCCAGGCCGAGCGGCTTCAACATCGGCACCGAAGCACTGGCGCAGGCCACCACGTAGGCATCGGCGCGCAGCGTGGCGTTCCGTGTGCGCACGCCGCTGACCTGACCACCGGCCACCTCGATGGCCTGCACCTCTGTGGACAAGTGGAACTCCACGCCGTGCGCCTGCAGCCAGGCCGCCAGGGCGCGCGCGAACAGCGGGCAGTTGCCGGTCTCGTCCAGGGGCAACAGCAGCCCCCCCTTCAGTTCGTGACGCGCTGCGTGCAGGCCGGGATCGAAGGCCACGCAGCCATCGGCATCCAGCAATTCGAAAGGCACGCCGGCTTCGGCCAATACCTGGGTCGACAGGCCGGCATTGTCCAGTCCCTCCTGCGTACGGAACAGCTGCAGGTTGCCGCCAGTGGTCTGTTCGTAGCGGATGTCCAGGCGTTCGCGGATCTGCTTCAACTGGCCATGGCTGTAGCGCGCCAGACGCCCCATGCGGGCCTTGTTGATGGCATAGCGCTCAGGCGTGCATTGCGCCAGGAAGCGCTGCAGCCACCTCCACTGGTGCGCATCCAGGCGCGGTGTAAAGCGTAGCGCCGCCTCGATGCCCAGCCAGCTCTGCACCGACCATTTCAGCGACTTGCCCGGCATGCCCGGTGCGGCCCAGGGCGTGGCGTAGGACGGACAGACGTGTCCGGCATTGCCCACGCTGGTCTCGGCCGCCACTTCGGCGCGGCGCTCAACCACGACCACTTCATGGCCGCGCTCGCGGAGGAAATAAGCAGTGGTGACGCCGACGATGCCGGCGCCCAGCACGATGATGCGCATGGTTTGGACTTCTCGAAGAAAGATGAATGACGTAAATCTTATAAATTATTTCGTGGATGACAGCATGTGCACTACAGCGTCAGGCCACCATCCACATGCCACACCTGGCCGGTGACATAGGACGCCGGCGGGCTCAGCAGGAAGCCGATCACATTGGCAATCTCCTGCGGCTGGCCCAGGCGCTGCATGGGAATACGCGCCAATGCCGCCTGCCACGCTGCCGGATCGATGGCCGACTTGGCCGGATCACTCTTCTGAACGTAGCCCGGCGCCACCGCGTTGACCGTCACGCCTGCCGGTGCCAGTTGCACCGCCAGTGACTTGACCAGCGCCTCGATGCCGGCCTTGGCCGCCGCCGACGCCGGGAAGCCCGATTCGCCCAGCCGATACACATGGGCCACGAAGGAACTCACCGCCACCACCCTGCCCTGTCCACTGGCCATCAACGGCTCGCGGCACGCCGTGACCAGACGGAAGAAGCCGCTCAACAAGGCATCCAGCGAACGCGACCAGTCCGCCTCGGAGAGCTCGCCGATGCGCTTGCGATCGGCAAAGCCGGCATTGGCCACCAACGCATCGAGGCGGCCGTGTTGCAGCAGCGCCGTATCACGCAGATGTGCGGCGGTCTGCGGATCGGCCAGGTCGCCCAATGCCAGGGTGCAGCGCGCCCCCAGAGCGCGGCAGTGTTGCGCCACCGCCTGCAGCTCGGGTGACTCGCTGCGCGCATGGAGGATCAAGGCCACGCCGGGCGCGGCCACGGTGGTGGCGACCGCCGCGCCAATGCCGCGGGCAGCGCCCGTGATGAGAATGGTACGGACGGTTTCGCCATCGATGGCGGGGGAAGATGCGCTCATGGTCCTGAAGAAAAGAAGGCGCGTTCCCGGATGCCGGGAATTGACGTGGATGCACGTCGGCGCAATCCCGCCATTTTAGCCAAAGCCAGTCGCGGCGTGGGCTTGCGGGCTGTCGATTGCTGTCCTGCGCGATGTGCCGGCCGACCGTTCTCCATTACAATGGCCGGATTTTCAGGATTCACGGCATGCGCCACCGGCCATGCTGGTCCATGTGATGACGCCCCTTCCCATGTCCGACCTTCTACCTGACCCATGCCAGCATGCGCCCCGGGCGCACAGGGCATGGTTCGTGCATGCGATGCGGGCATCCCTCTTCCACGGAGCCGGCCCCCGCCCTTCGCTGGAATCACGCGTTTCGTAACCAAGGAAAAACACAGATGTATCAATGGGACTTCGGCTCGCTCTGGCAATTCAGGAGCATCATCGGCATCGGCTTCGTCTATACGCTGAGCTATACGGTTGCCTGTATTGCCCTCGGCTTGCTGGTGGGCCTGGTGGTCGGTCTGGGTCGGCTGTCCACCAACCCCTTCATCTCCGGTCCGCTGCGGGCCTTCGTCGAAGTGTTCCGCTGCACCCCGGTGCTGGTGCAACTGGTGTGGTTCTACTACGCGCTGCCGGTGCTGCTGGGTATCGAGATGTCGGCCGGTACCGCCGCCATGCTGTCGCTGGCGCTGTACGGCGGCGCCTTCTATTCCGAGATCATCCGCGGCGGCATCGTCTCCATCGACCTGGGCCAGTCCGAAGCCGGCTGGGCCCTGGGCATGACGCGCTTCCAGCTGATGAAGCGCGTGATCCTGCCGCAAGCCTTCAAGCGCATGACGCCGCCGCTGGTGAACCAGTCCATCATGCAGCTCAAGAACACCTCGCTGCTGTCGGTGCTGGCCGTGCCGGATCTGCTGTACCAGGGCCAGATCATCGCCCACGAAACCTATCGTCCGCTGGAAATCTACACGCTGGTGGCGATCATCTATTTCGTCATCCTGCTGCCAGCCACCATCTGGGCCAAGCGCCTGGAAAATCGCCTGTCGGCGCAGCATGGTTGAGGAGAACAGGATGAACACCCAGGTCAACAACAACGCCAACGCGATGATCCAGATCAGCAATCTCAAGAAGGCCTTCGGCGAGCACGTGGTGCTCAAGGACATCTCCATCCAGATCGGCAAGGGCAGCGTGGTCGCCATGATCGGGCCATCCGGCTCGGGCAAGTCCACCCTGCTGCGCTGCCTGAACCTGCTGACCGTGCCCGACCAGGGCGCAGTACGCATCGGCGAGCGCCACTTCGAATTCGACGGCCGCAAGTCTCGTCTGCCCAAGGATCGTGAACTGGCCGCCTTCCGCGCCCGCACCGGCATGGTGTTCCAGCATTTCAACCTGTTCCCGCACATGACGGCGCTGGAAAACGTGATGGAAGGCATGGTCACCGTGCTGCGCACGCCCAAGGCGCAGGCCCGCACGCAGGCCATGGAGCTGCTGCAGAAGGTCGGCCTGGCCGACCGTGCCGACATGTATCCACAAAAGCTCTCCGGCGGCCAGAAGCAGCGCGTCGCCATCGCCCGCGCCCTGGCCATGCAACCGGACGTGATGCTGTTCGACGAAGCCACCTCGGCACTGGACCCGGAACTGGTGGGCGAAGTGCTCAACGTGATCCGCAGCCTGGCCGCCGACGGCATGACCATGATCCTGGTCACCCACGAAATCGCCTTCGCCCGTGAAGTCGCGGACCAGGTGGTCTTCATGCGCGACGGTGTGGTGGTGGAAGCCGGACCGCCGTCGCAGGTGATCGACAATCCGCAGCAGGCGGCGACCCAGGCCTTCCTGTCACGTTTCAATGCTTGATTACCTGTTACATTGAATTACGTTCAACGTAATTCATGAGAATGGCGTGTCACCTGTTTCGGTGGCGCGCCATTTTCATTTCCGGTGCCATCGACAGACGGGACGGGCGCTGAAAAAAATCGAGTTCTTGCGCAGTTTAGCCAGTGCCGACTCGACATGGTTATCCGGATCAGGCAGCGTACCGCTTTCCCGCAACCGTCCTTTCTGGAGAAACGCAATGAAAACGTCTGCCAACGAAACCATCGTGGTCAGGGCGACCACCCGTGAAAAGCTGGTCATCTCCGCCAAGGCGCGCAGGCTCGGCCTGGATGTACCGGACCTGATGTGCAAGGGCGCACTGGCCTACGAAGGCGGACAGATGGATGAGGCGCTGGGCGAACTGGCCAGCCAGGCCCGACAGGCTGCCGAGCGGGCTTGTGTCGCCATCGATGAGACGCTGGACTTTGTTGCCGCCAGCAACGCCCGCCTGGAGGCACTGGAGGCGCAACGTCAGGTCAGCGCGGCGAGGTCCTGATGTTCGGTCTCACCGGGCGGCTGTGGGCAGCACTGACAGCCATCATCAAACTGGAAGACAAGGTCACGCGACAAAGCGAAGCGATCCGCCAGCAACAGGCCAGGATAGAAAATCTGACCGAGCGCATGATCAGGCTCGAGGCCTTGCTGGAAGTGGTGATCCGCTCCAGCGAATTCAAACGTCTCAATTGACGACAAACGCCCGGCCTTCGACGGGCAGTTCCATCCCTTCCCCGAATTAAGCAAAGTTCTCAACCCGGCCCTGCACAGGCAAAAAAAACCACACCATCGCTGGTGCGGTCCGAGTGCTGGCGTGCGGGACGCCGGCCTGCACTTACAGCGGGATCTGCGGCGGCACATCTTCCGGCTTCACGCCGGAGAGCTTTTGCAGGTTGCCCAGCACGGTCGGCTTGATCTTGCCGGCAGCGCGCTCGGCCACAATCCACTTGTTGATGGTCTCGACCCAGGCCTTGTCTTCTTCCTTGGGCACGCCGATGTTGGTGGAGGTCGCCTCCAGCGGTTGCGGCACGTACATCTTGCCCAGCGAAGGGTTCTTCTTCAGGATGTTCAGCGCCAGCAGCCACACCAGCACCTGCGCATCGACACGCCCGGTCTGCAGCGCCAGGGTGGCGTCATCGGCCTTCTCCAGGCGCACGATGGTGGCATTGGGGCAGACGCGGCTGATCATCTGGTCGTGCGAAGAACCGATGTCCACGGCAATCTTCACTTCCGGCTTGTTCAGCTCGGCCCAGGTCTTGAATTCCTTCTTGGAGACCACGGTGAAGGCATTCAGGAACAGCGGTTCGGTAAAGCCGATCACTTCGCGGCGTGCCGGGGTCGGATTCATGCCGAAGAACAGGTCGATCTTGTGGGTCTGCAAATCCAGCACCGAGTTGCCCCAGGTGGTTTCGGTGATGTCCAGCTTGACGTTCAGGCTGGCCGCCAGGCTCTTGGCGAAGTCGATCATGAAGCCGCCCCATTCACCGCTGGCCAGATCCTTGTTGTAGTAAGGTGCAGCACCACGCACGGCGCCGATACGCAGGGTCTTGGTACGCTGCACGCGGGCCAGGGTCGGTTCGGTTGAGCCGGTCGCAGCGGCGGCCTGGGCGAAGACGTTCGGAATCGCGCTGGCAGCGGCAAGGCCGGCCACGCTGGTGATGAAACTGCGACGGTTGGTCATTTCTCTGTTCTCCCTGATTTGGCGGATGGCGCCGCCACCGCGTGGACGGCAGCGTTGCGCAAGTGGTCTGCGCCCGGCCCACGCCGGACGGCGTCAAGGATTTTAGCCCAGCCGCAGGCGGCCCGCCCGGGCAATTGCCAGCCGCAGGGACCCGAGTGCGGCTGCCTCCCAGCAGGCAGGAAAATCTTCCCGGCTACCGCACAAACAGTCGCGGACTCACACCGTTGAACGAAATCTGACAGCCTGCGCATGCGTGCAAGCCCGGTTGAAGATTTTCTTACAGCCACGCCATCCGGGTAAAACCGGGTAAGGCCGACGCTGCACGGAAACCCGCAAGCTTAATCTGGGACCTCTCGCATCGACGCCGCACGGCAATGCCACGATTGCCATGCACACGCACGCGAGGACCAGTCAACGGGGGGATTTCATGCGTATTGAACAAACCAGCCAGCGTAGGGGCGGCATCGTGCTCGCCTGCCTGAGCGCGGTCGCCCTGGGCGGCTGCGCCAACTTCAGCGAAGTCAGCGCCGGGCAGGACGAGCTCTATCAGGTCTCGGCCACGGGCGTGAGCTACACCATGTCCATCCCTGCCCTCACCGCGGCAGCGCGTGAAAAGGCCCGCGACTTCTGCGGCCGGCAGCAGATGCAGGCCGACCTGCGCCAGCTGGTGCGCGGTTGGCGGCCGATGCAGGTGGACCTGTATTTCCGCTGCCAGCCCACGGGTGTGAGCTTGCAGGCGCTGCTGGACTAGGAGCCCGAGGCCGCCGGGAAATCGCGCTCGCACAGCGGCTGGCCATCGGCATCGATCGCCTCGGCCAGCTTCACTGCGGCTACACCCAGCGAAGCGACGGCATCGGCAGCATCGAACAGGACCACCTGCACATCCCCGTCGACAGGCTGCACCGAACGCGCCAGCAGCCCCTGCGCACCCCGCAGCACGACCTGCAACTGGATCTCGCCCTCTGCATCGTCGATGGCAAAGAAGGCGCTGGCCTGCGCGGCCTGCGCACCTGCCTGCGCCAGCCCAGCCTCCAGTTCCGACAGCATCTGCAACGTACGATATTCCGCATTGCCGGTCTGCTTGGCACCGTGGAACAGGTCCTGGTACAGGAAGTGCAGCTGGCACTGCGCCGCCTCGCCGGATTGCCCGGTCAGGCATTGCTGCATCAGCGGCGTGATCTGCTCGCTCCACTGGCGGAAGCGCTGCGCGCGCGCTTCGAAATAGGCATCGGCTGCCGCCTCTTCCGCCGGAATGGCATAGAAGGGATCGTCCACGTCCTTCAAGGCGAAGCCCAGCAGGAAGCGTAATTCGAGCGCCTCATCGTCAGCTCCGAAAGCGCTCTCCGGCCAGCCGCGCATGCTGCGCTCGATGGCCGGCACGCTCAGTATCTTCTTGTCGGTGAGCGAGGCGAAGGCGTCGCGGTTCATGGCCTCGACTTCGCTGAAGCTGAGCGCATTGATTTCTTCAGGGTGATAGAGATGGTGCACCAGCACCACGCGCGCGCCGGTGCTTTCCAGACCGGCCTCCTGCAGGCTGGTACGCAGCGCATCGAAGGCATCGCCATCGGCCAGTGCCAGCGCTTCCTTCAGGCCGCCACGGGTGCGCACCAGCAGCGGGATCAGGAAGGCGTTGATCTCCAGCTCCTTCTCTCCCCGTCGCAGCACGATGATGTCCGCGCCCTCTTCCACCACCTCGCGCAAGAAGGCATGACCACGCTGGTCGTCGTAGCGCAACTGCTCCAGGGCCTCGTAGAGGGTATCGTCGTCGCGCTCGCGCAGGGTATTGCGCACCATGCGCTCCAGCTCATCCTGGCCGGTACGGCGACCGCGATGGTCTGGCGCACTGGCGGCCACGGCGCTGGCCAGGGCCACCATCTGCTGCACACGCAGTTCATCTTCGTCCAGGCTCTGCGAGGCCGCGTGGGCCTGATGCTGGCGCCGACGTGCCGCTTCGGTGGAGACGTGGGTGCGGGGCTTGTCGCGCACCGGACCCTGGGTGGCCGGCTTGGCCGCCGGGCGGGACTGGCTGGCAGCCGGTTTCCGGGCTGCGTTCGAGGGTGATTTGCCGGAGGGGCGCTTGGCTTGATTCATGTCTTCCTCGCTCAATGCAGCGGTAATTTTTCAGAACTGGAACGGCCAGGCAAGGTCGCCAGGAACATCCCCGCCAGGGCCACCGCAAAGGCCGTGGCCTGTAGCGCCGACAGGCTCTCGCCCAGCGCCAGCACACCGACCACGGCTGCCGATATCGGCAGCATCACCGTGAACACGCCCGCACGCGCGGCCGGCACCACCTTCAGGCCGGTCATCCACAGCCACACGGTCCACACACTGGCGGCCAGCGCGTAGAACACCAGCAACAGCCAGATGTTGGCCGGCACCGAGACGAAGTCGAACTGCAGCGCGGTATAGAGGCCCATGGGCGTCATCAGCAACAGCCCCCACAGGTTGATGACGGCGCTGATGCGCTTGGGCGTGAGCACGGCGGTCAGCTTCTTGCCGATGACGGCATAGGCGGCCTCACACAGCACCGCACAGAACACCAGCACATTGCCCAGCCACGCGTACTGGCCGTGGCTGGCTGCGGCCGCTGCTCCGTGATGATCCTTGGCCAGCGACAGCAAGCCGATGCCGATGGCGCCGCAGGCCACCGCACCCCAGACGCGCAGGCTGATCTTCTCCTTCAGGAAGACCCAGCTCATCACCGCCACCACCGCCGGAATCGCCGACATGATCACACCGGCCGAGACCGCATTGGTCATCGACACACCGGTGATCATGCACAGCGTGAAGAGGAAATTGCCGAGGAAGGATTCGAGGAAGACCAGCCAGCGCGATTGCGAGCTCAAGGGCTTTTCATCGGCAGGTTTCTTCAGCCAGCGCAGCATGGCGATGGCGCCGATGCCAAAGCGCAGCCAGGCCAGCAGGAACACCGGCAGCATCGCCGCCAGCGGTTTGGTCAGCGCAACGTAGGCGCCCACCATGGACATGCTCAGGATCAGGCAGCCGTAGCCCATGGGGCGGCTGGGGGTGTAGCTCATGTGCGGTTTGATGTTTGTCTCGGGACCAGGCGCCGTGAAATGTGGCGCGCTGGGGGAGCCAGCATTTTACCCGCTCAAGAGCTACCGACCGAAACGTGACGCACGGTGGCATTCGCCGCTCATGTTTACCACGCCGCCAGAATCCCGCCCTTGAACTCCGTCTCGATGTACTGCTTCACCTCCGGCGACTGATAGGCCTGCACCAGCTTGCCCAGCCAGGGCTGGCCGCGATCCTTCTCGCGCACGGCGATCAGGCAGGCGTAGGGGCTGTCGCCGCTTTCCACCACCAGGCTGTCGCGGGCGGGATTGAAGCCGGCCTTGGAAGCGTAGTCGGCGTTGATGGCGGAGGCATCGAGGTCATCCAGCGTGCGTGGCAGTTGCGCGGCGTCGATCTCGACGAACTTCCACTTCTTCGGATTTTCGGTGATGTCGATGGGGGTGGCGTTGGTGCCGATGAGCGGGTCGATGCCGGCGCGCAGTTTGATGACGCCATGCTTCTGCAGCAGCAACAGCACGCGGCTTTCGTTGGCGGGGTCGTTGGGGATGCCGATCTTGGCACCGGTGGGGACGTCCTCAAGCTTACGGTACTTCTTCGAATAGATCGCCATCGGGCCGATCATGGTCTTGCCCTCGGCATACAGCTTATAGCCGCGTGCCTTGATCTGGGCATTGAGGAAGGGGCGATGCTGGTAGCTGTTGGCGTCGAGTTCGCCCGCATCGAGGGCGGCGTTGGGCTGGATGTAGTCGTTGAACTCGATGATCTTGACCTTGTAGCCTGGATTGTCGCGTTCGAAGACGCGTCGTGCCTGCTCAAAGATCTGTGCGTGCGGACCACTGGTGACGCCGACGCGGATCACCTGATCCGGTGCGGCCTGTGCCGTCCCGCCAATGCTGGCGAGCGCGCACAGGGCGATGCCGGAAATCCATTTCGCTGCGTTGAATTTCATTGTCTTCCCCGATTGAAAAAGGTCCAATGTAGCGACCGCTCAAGCGGGGCGGAAGGAATGATTTCCGCTTTGCATATGTGCTGCGCGCATGTGCCAACACGCGCCAGCCCCCGTGATGGAATCAGGCGTGTTCGACTGCCGCCACCTTCCGGAAACCCGCGCCTACGTGCTCTTGCGGCAGGGTCGCGGCACGCTGGAAGAGTTTTTCGCGCAGGCTGCCCTGCGCGTATTCGCGCTTGTAGGAGCCGCGCTCCTGCAATACCGGAATGACCAGATCGACGAAGTCTTCGAAACTCTCCGGCGTCACCGTGCGGGTCAGGTTGTAGCCGTCGATGCCGGTGTCGGCGACCCAGCTTTCCAGTTCATCGGCGATGCGATCCGGGGCGCCGACGATGCTGGCATAGCGGCCACCCAGTTCGAGTTGCTGCAGGAGCTTGCGCTTGGTCCAGTTCGATTCCGGTTGCGTGACCGCCTTGGTGAGCGACTGGATGGCGTTGGTCTTGGCAGGGCGGATCGGTTCATCCAGGTCGTAACGCGAAAAGTCGATACCGGTGCCGGCCGAGAAGTGGGCCAGGCCGGCTTCCGGGCTGGCGTAACTGGCGTATTCGCGATAGCGGTCCTGGGCTTCCTGCTCGGTGCGGCCGGTGACCACGGTCAGGCCCATGAAGATCTTGATCGCCTCCGGATCGCGCCCCTCGCGCACGGCGCCGTCGCGTATGCTCTGCACCAGCTTGCGGGTGGCATCCTTGCTCTGGCTGGAGATGAAGACGCACTCGGCATGACGCGCGCCGAAGGCCTGACCACGCCCGGAGGAACCGGCCTGGTACAGCACCGGCGTGCGCTGGCGCGAGGGTTCGCTCAGGTGGATGCCCTCGACGTGATAGTAGTCGCCATGGTGGGCGATCTTGTGCACCTTGGCCGGGTCGGCATAGATGCGGCGCGCGCGGTCGCGCAGCACGGCACCGTCTTCCCAGCTGCCTTCCCAGAGCTTGTAGACGACCTCCATGAATTCGTCGGCGCGGTCATAGCGCTGGTCGTGTTCCAGCTGTTCGTG
This sequence comes from Herbaspirillum sp., assembly GCF_035644555.1. Classification (GTDB taxonomy): domain Bacteria; phylum Pseudomonadota; class Gammaproteobacteria; order Burkholderiales; family Burkholderiaceae_D; genus Herbaspirillum. Next base: position 25,024 of record NZ_DASQOH010000035.1, on the reverse strand, counting down.
CAGGCCCATGGCGCGGGCGGCGCTGTCGAGATAGCCGGTGACGATGTTCCAGCCCACGCGTCCCTTGCTCAGGTGATCCAGGGTGGACATGCGGCGTGCGAACAGGAACGGGGCTTCGTAGCTCAGGTTGGCGGTGATGCCGAAGCCCAGGTGGTCAGTCACGGCAGCCATGGCCGACACCAGCATCATGGGATCGTTGACCGGCAACTGGATGGTTTCGCGCAGGGTGAGGTCGGTATTGCCCTGGTAGACGTCGTAGACGCCGACAATGTCGGCCAGGAACAGGCCATCGAACTTGCCGCGTTCCAGCAGGCGCGCCAGACCGGTCCAATAGGCGATATCGGTGTAGTCCTGCGAACGATCGCGGGGATGCGTCCACAGGCCGTGATTGATGTGACTGACGCAGTTCATGTTGAATGCGTTGAGGCGGATTTCCTTCCTGCTCATGATGGCTCCCGGATGGCTCAGAGCGCGCCGTGACGCGGTGGCTTCTGGCCGTTGAGCACGTAGTTGCCGATGGCGTGGTATTTCCAGCGCACCGGATCATGCAGGGTGTGGGTACGGGCATTGCGCCAGTGGCGATCGAGGTTGTGCTCCGCCAGAGTGGCCTGCGAACCGGCCAGTTCGAAGAGCTTGCTGCCGGCGGCCAGCGAGACATCAGTGGTCAAGACCCGCGCCTCGGCCACGGCGATGGAGGCAGCGGCCACACTGTCCTCGGTCGGCTCTGCGGCGGCGGTGTCGAGCCGGTCACCGGCACGCTGCAGCAATGCTTCGGCGGCATGCAACTGGATGGTCAGGTCGCCTACTTCGCGCAGGGTCAACGGATCGTCACCGGCGCGTTCGACACCGCTGTCGATCCAGGGACGCGATCGGGTTCGCACGAATTCCAGCAGGTCGGCATAGGCGGCGCGGGCGATGCCCAAGTCGATGGCGGCGTGCAGGATCTGCGCCAGCGGGCCGATCTGGGTGGGGCGCGTGAAGGCCGAGGCAAACCCGATCACGGCGTCGGCCGGGACCTGTACGTTGTCGAATACGGCGCTGCCGCTGCCGGTGGTGCGCTGGCCGAAGCCGGACCAGTCATCGATGACAGTCAGGCCGGCGGCATGGCGCGGAACGATGGCCAGTTGCTGCACGCCCTGTTCGTCGATCACCGAGGTCGGAACCCAGTCGGCGTAGAGTGCGCCGGTGGCGTAGAACTTGCGACCGTTGATGCGGTAGCCGGGGCCGTGTGGGTTGGGTGCGAGGCTGGTCTTGCGGTCGTGCGAGGTGCGTGTCCCCAGCTCGGCCAGGGCATTGCCGAAGCGGTCGCCCTGCAGTACGCGCTCGAAGAAGAAACGCTTCTGCGTTTCGTTGCCGTTGACGCGGATGAGTTCCACCGCATAGAAGTGATTCTGCGGAATCTGTCCGAGCGAGCCATCGGCAGCGGAGATGATGGCGATCACTTCAGCCAGCGTGCCATAGGACACACCGGCACCACCGTATTCACGCGGCACGCTGATGCCCCACAGGCCGGAACGCACGTAGCGCTCCAGCTCGTCCCAGGGGAGCTTGCGTTCGCGGTCGCGCAGGCCGGCTTCACGGCGGAAATCCTCGGCCAGCTTGCGGGCAGCGGCCAGCGCCTCGGCCTCGTCGCGGATGCGGGCGACCAGGCGGGTGGAGGTGGCCGAGGGCGGCGGCAGGGTATCGATCAGGGAGGTGGAAGCGGCAGCAGTCTGGGTCATGGCGGGCGATAAGGTTCGGGGAGAAGTCAGGGCTGGTCGGGGCAAGCTCAATGGAAAATGGGAGACCAGTGGCGCAAGCCTTGCGTCAGCAGACGTTCATTAGAGCAAAGCGACCTGTGAATCCGAACGAAGCATTACGCATGTGCTTGTTTGCTTTTCGCATGCTGTCCATGGCGCGACCAGCGCCGGGCCATGGGTTGATGCCCTCGGGCAAGCGCGGCAGCACTGTATTTCCAACCAGTATTCGGGGGCGAAATGCGTTAGAATGCGCCGACGTTTCAGCTTAAGTCTTTATCAAGAATCACCGCCATGCTCACCCTCACCGAACTCGAAGATGCAATCAACTACTGGCGTCAGCAGCGCCCGGCCAGCGGAGAGGAGTGCGCACTATCCCCCGAAGTCAATGCCCTCGCCGGGCTGTACGCGCTGATGATCTTCCATCGCCGCCACGAGGTCGACCTGGACCAGATCGATACGCAGGCGCGCCAGCTGATCGAGGCGTGGCTGGCCAGCTGAGCCGCCGCCGGCAGATCGATACGGTCACGTGGCCGTAAGCGCGTTATCCTAGACTCCTTGATGATGTGTCTGCCCGCTTCGCAACGGGCACTCCCTGAAAGGATCGACAATGCGCAAGGACCCCGAACAGACGCCCCCGTCCGCTCCCCGCAAACCCGCCAGCCGCTCAGCCGCGCCGGCGGTCAAGCCGCGCGTGGCACTGGTGCTGCAAGGTGGTGGCGCGCTGGGCGCCTACCAGGCAGGGGTGTACCAGGCCCTGCATGAGCACGACCTCACGCCGGACTGGGTGGTAGGAACCTCAATTGGCGCCATCAATGCCGCCCTGATCGCCGGCAACCCGCGCCAGACCCGGATCGCCCGCCTGCGGGAATTCTGGGAGACGGTGGCCCATCCCGACCTGTTCGACCTGCGCCAGGTTCCGGACGCACTGCGTCCCTGGGCCACCCGCGTGACCACGCTGGATACCTTCCTGCGGGGTGCACCCGGCTTCTTCCGGCCGCGCCCGCTCAATGCCTTTTCGCTGGGCCTGCCGGTGTCACCCGAGGACGCCAGTTTCTATAGCACCGCCGAACTGGGCGAGACCCTGGCGCGGCTGGTCGATTTCGATTACCTCAATAGCCAGTCGGGTATCCGCATGACGGTGGCGGCGGTCAAGGTCACCTGTGGCACGCTGGTCAATTTCGATTCGCGCGAGCAACCGCTGGGACCGGAACACGTCATGGCCAGCGGCGCCCTGCCCCCGGGTTTCGCACCGGTGCGGGTGGATGGCGAGCTGTACTGGGACGGCGGCCTGTATTCCAATACACCGCTGGAGGCCGTCCTCAACGATGAACCGCGCACCAACCTGCTGTGCATGATGGTGGACCTGTGGCACTCCGACGGCCCCGAGCCGCGTACCCTGGAAGAAGTGCAGACGCGGGAGAAGGATGTCACCTTCGCCTCGCGCTCGCAGCGCCATATCGATGCCTACCTGCAGCAGTATCGGCTGCGCCGCGCCGCCCATGCGCTCTACAAGCGCTTGCCACGCGAACTGCTGACCCAGCAGGACAAGCAGATGATGGCCGAACTGGGCGCCGACAGCACCATCCACATCGTGCGCCTGGCCTACGCCGGACGTGACTGGAACATGGCCTCCAAGGATGTCAACTTCGCCCGCGGGTCGGTGATGTGGCGCTGGGAACAGGGTTACCAGGATGGGCTACGCGCCATCGCGCTGGGCAAGGGCTGTCCGTTCGGCGAGAGTGATACCGGCATCGTGGTGCATGACCTGCCCAGCGGGCAGACCCATGTGCGCCCCGGCAAGAGCGCCGCGGGCGCGACTTGATGGCCCGCAATACGGCCGGGGGCTGGCCGTCGCATAATGTCCACGCGCGCCGGACTATTTTTGTGCGGCGCACAAATAACCCTTGATTTCACCAAAGAAGTGCATAAAATAGGAATTGTTGCGGCGCACAAAATCAAGATTGTCAGTTGATTCTGGTCGAAAGCCGCTCTCGAACGCCGATTGTTTAACGTCACGCGCGTCGGCACGCTCATTTGTCATATCACCTAGGAGATGAACATGTTTTCGTACCAAGATCAGTTTTCCGCCGCCACCAAGGCCAACCTGCAAGCCCACCTGGACCTCATCAACAACCTGACCGCCAAGGCCTTCGAAGGCGTGGAAAAGATCGTTGAGCTGAACCTGTCGGCCACCAAGGCCACCCTGGAAGAAGCCACCGCCGCCGCCAAGCAGCTGGCCGCCGCCAAGGACCCGCAGGAACTGCTGTCGCTGGCCGCTGCACAGGCCCAGCCGGGCGCCGAGAAGGCTACCGCCTACAGCCGTCACCTGGCCGGTATCGTGTCCTCGACCCAGGCTGAATTCACCAAGGCGGCCGAAGCCCAGATTTCCGAAACCAGCCGCAAGCTGTCGGCCCTGATCGACGAGATCAGCAAGAATGCGCCCCCGGGTTCGGAACAGGCCGTGTCCATCCTGAAGGCCACCCTGACCAACGCCAACGCCGCCTACGAGCAACTGTCCAAGAACTCCAAGCAGGCCGTGGAAACCCTGGAAGCCAACCTGGCCAACGCCACCAAGCAATTCACGGCTGCGGCTGAAAAGACCGTCGCTTCGGCCCGCGCCAAGAAGTAAGCCAGGCAGCAAGCCAAGGCGTCAGGCAATACTGAGCAAGGCAAACGAAAAACGCCGCTCCGGGCAACCGGAGCGGCGTTTTGCTTGGGCGGTCCGACAATCAGCCCTGCGCCACCATGTCCAGCGCCAGCGCCTCGGCCACGCGGATGCCATCGATGGCAGCCGACATGATGCCACCGGCATAACCGGCCCCCTCGCCGGCCGGATACAGACCCTTGGTGTTGAGGCTCTGCAGCGTGTGGTCATCGCGCTTGATGCGGATGGGTGAAGAGGTGCGGGTCTCAATGCCGGTCAGCACGGCGTCGTGCATGGAATAGCCGCGGATCTGCTTCTCGAAGGCCGGCAGCGCTTCGCGGATGGCCTCGATGGCGTAGCTCGGCAACGAAGGATTGAGGTCACCCAAGGTCACGCCCGGCTTGTAGGAGGGTTCCACGCTGCCCAGTTGCGCCGAAGGACGGTTGGCGATGAAGTCGCCCACCAGCTGGGCCGGCGCATTGTAGTTGCCGCCGCCGAGCTCATAGGCGCGGCTTTCCCATTCACGCTGGAAGGCCACGCCGGCCAGCGGATGCCCCGGATAATCGGCCGGCGAAATGCCGACCACGATGCCGCTGTTGGCGTTGCGTTCGTTGCGGGAGTACTGGCTCATGCCATTGGTGACCACCCGGCCCGGCTCGGAGGTGGCCGCCACCACCGTGCCGCCCGGGCACATGCAGAAGCTGTACACCGAACGGCCGTTGGAGGCATGGTGCACCAGCTTGTAATCGGCCGCGCCGAGGATGGGATGGCCGGCGCCGGGGCCGAAGCGGCACTTGTCGATCAGCGACTGCGGATGTTCGGCGCGGAAGCCGATGGAGAACGGCTTGGCCTCGATGTAGACACCACGTTCGTAGAGCATCTCGAAGGTATCGCGGGCACTGTGGCCGATGGCCAGCACCACATGGTCGGCCTCGATCTGTTCACCGGTGGCCAGGGTCAGGCCACGGATGCGGCCATCCTCGATCAGTACATCCTCGACCCGCTGTTCGAAGCGGAATTCACCGCCCAGCTTCTCGATCTTGTCGCGCATCAGCTGGATCATCTTGACCAGGCGGAAGGTGCCGATGTGGGGCTTGCTGACGTACATGATTTCCGGCGGCGCATCGGCGGCCACGAATTCGGACAGCACCTTGCGACCGTAATGCTTGGGGTCCTTGACCTGGCTGTAGAGCTTGCCGTCGGAGAAGGTACCGGCGCCGCCTTCGCCGAATTGCACATTGGACTCGGGCTTGAGATCGCGCTGGCGCCACAGGCCCCAGGTGTCCTTGGTGCGCTCGCGCACGGTCTTGCCGCGCTCCAGGATGATCGGGTTGAAGCCCATCTCGGCCAGGATCAGCGCGGCGAACAGGCCGCAGGGGCCGAAGCCGATCACCACCGGGCGCTGCTTCAGCGTGGCCGGGGCACGGGTGACGAAATGGTAGGAGGTATCCGGCGTGGGACCGACATTGCTCTTCTTCGCATGGCGCTGCAGGACCGGCGCTTCGTTGCGAAGCTCGACATCGATGGTGTAGGTCAGGGTGATGGCCGTCTTCTTGCGGGCATCGTAGCTGCGCCGAAACAGCGTGAAGGACAGCATCTCGTCGGCCGTGATGCCCAGGCGTTCGAGGATGGCGGCGTTCAGTTCGTCTTCCGTATGGTTCAACGGCAGGGTGAGCTCAGAGATGCGCAACATGTGCGGGGACTTTCAACAAGGCTGGGGATGCAGGAGGTGGCGCGCCACGGCGGCCGGCAGGGTCACGGCGGGCGGGCTGCGCGAAAGGCGACATTCTACTCCAGCAGGCTGGCCGACCCAACCCGCTGCCGCCCGAGGCCAGTTGCGCCGGCGAGACAGGGGCCGGGCCGACCGCCAAAACAAGTTGCACTTCGCAATCATGTGGCGGTAAATTAATTGCACTTCGCAACCATATGCCTTTTCTGGAGATCCCCATGGACTACGACGGCCTGCAGCTTCCCGCGCGGGAACAGACCATCCGCCAGTTGCGGGAGCTGTCGCGCAAGCTGGTGCGCGAACTCGGCTTCATGCGCAGCACGCTGGCGGGCAGCGACATGGCGCCTTCGGCGGTGCACGCCATCATCGAGATCGGGCTCAACCCTGGCATCCAGGCCCGTGACCTGGGCGAGCTGCTGTGTCTGGACAAGTCCAATACCAGTCGCCAGGTAGCCAAGCTGGAAGCACTGGGTCTGGTGCGCCGTGCGCCGCTGGAAGCGGATGGGCGGGCCTTCAGCCTGTCGCTGACGGAGACGGGCCAGGCGCTGCGCAAGAAGATCGACCGCTTCGCCACCGACCAGGTCTCGGCGGCGCTGCGACGGATCATGCCGGAAGACCAGCAAGGTCTGCTGCGCGCCCTGGCCCTGTATTCGCAGGCCCTGTCACGCGACAACCCCAACCTGGCAGCACCACAAGGCCCGGCGCCGGCAGCCTTGACGACCGGCTACCAGCCCGGCTGCATCGGCGATATCGCCGGACTGCATGCGCGCTATTACGCGGGCACGTCGGGCTTCGGCGTGTTCTTCGAGCACAAGGTGGCCAGCGAACTGGGCGCGTTCGCACAGTCCCTGCCGGCCGCCGGCAAGCAGCTCTGGACCCACGTGGAACAAGGGCGCACCCTGGCCTCGATCGTCATCGACGGCGATCCCGCCAGCGGCGTGGCCCATCTGCGCTGGTTCATCGTCGATGACAGCCTGCGCGGCAGCGGCGTGGGACGGCACCTGCTGGACCAGGCCATGGCCTTTGTCGATGCGCATGGATTCGAATGCTATCTGTGGACGTTCAAGGGGCTGGAGGCGGCGCGGCATCTGTATCTGGCGGCGGGTTTCGCGCTGGCCGAGGAAGCGCCGGGCGAACAATGGGGCAGCCGGGTGGTGGAACAGCGCTATGTGCGTGCGGCGCGCGCAGTGCCGCTGGGGGAGCCTGCGGACGGGTCGGACTGAGCGCTCACGTATCGCAAAGTATCGGTCTGCCGGCGTTTGTTACCGGTCGCCACCGCAATCGGGCCGCGGCGCCGGTGCCGGCGGGTCCCGCGCCAAGCAGCGTGACACAACTGGAAACACAACATTACAGCTTTAAAGAGGCACGGCTCCTAGAGTGGATTCACGGCGCGACCTTCGCGACGCGTCTCATCCACCGCCAAACTGTTTCATGACAGGAGTCCATGATGAAAACCACAACAAGCCGCATCGCCTTCGTCCTTCTCACCACCTTCTCCGCCCTCGGCGTCACCCTGGCCACCGCCCCTGCCGCGCAGGCGCAGGTGGTCGGCGTGGACGTACGCATCGGCACGCCACCGCCGGCACCGCGCTATGAAGTGGCGCCCCCACCGCGCCACGGCTATGCCTGGGCACCAGGCTACTGGGCCTGGAACGGCCATCGCCACGTGTGGGTAGGTGGTCACTGGGAACGCGTACGCCGCGGCTATGCGCGCTACGAGCCAGCGCACTGGCAGCAAGGTCCGGGCGGCGGTTGGCACTTCATTCCGGGTCACTGGGCGCGTTGAGCGCACTGGCTGAGAGGCCGGCAAAGCGGGCCGGGTCCAGCGCGGCCACCAGGTCGCGCGGCAGCGGCAGCGGCTCGCGCTCCATCATCGAGGCCAGCAATTCGGCCATCAGCGGCGCCCAGATCAGGCCGCGCGACGCATAGCCCAGCAAGCCGTAGAGCCCGTCCTCGCCGCCCGGCAGCGCCCCCACCAGCGGCAAGCGGTCGGGGGCGATGCAGCGCTGGCCGACCCGCCCCCCCAGCCCGGGATCGGTGGCGTCGGGCAAGGCATGGTGCCGGTCGATCTGCGGCAGCATGTGGCGCAGGCGGGCCAGATTGTCGCCATGGCTGTCGGCGCGCAGGGCCGGATCGTCAAAGCGGTCGTAGCTGGCGCCCATGCAGACTTGTCCGGCAAAGGGCCGGGTCAGGTAGCCGTCGCCGCACAGAGCGTAGGGTAGCTCGGGAAATCCCTCGGCCGGCAGATGCGTGACCTGGCCGCGCACCGTGTTCAGCGGCAGTGCGGCGGCCTGGGCCAGCGTCCCTGCCTGCGCGCCGGCGGCCAGGATCAGCGCCGGGGCCTCGGCCATCACCGCGCCGGCCGCATCCAGCGCCTGCCATTGCAGGCCGGCGCGCTGCAGGCGCGTCACGGCGCGTCCGAAATGGGTCTGCACTTGCCCTTCGGCCTGCGCCACCGCCAGCAGGCGACGGCATACCGAGGGCGGGTTGAGCCAGCCGGCCTCCGGAAAGAAATAGCCTCCACCCATGGTCTCCATGCCCAGCGCGGCAGCGGTATCGGCGGCCGACATCCAGCGCGCATAGCGCGCCGGGTATTGCCATTGCCGGGCGCCCTGCTCGAAGGACCAGGCCTGCCTGGCATCACGGCCGAACTGCAGGATGCCGCAGCATTCCCCGATGATCGCCGCACCCTGCTCCACCCCCACCCCGCCCAGGGCCTGCCAGCGTTGCGCCGCAAACAGGAACGCGGCACGGGTCAGGCGCGCCAGGGGACTGTCGTCGCGCGCCAGTGCCGGCATGAAGAGGCCGCCATGATTGCCCGAGGCACGTGTGGCCACATCCCGGCCGGCGTCGATCAGGTCGATGTGCCAGCCGCGCGCGCAGAGGCGTTCGGTGATGGCGGTACCGGCCAGCCCGGCACCGATCACGATCGCATGGCGGGGCTGGCGCGGCTGGCGCGGCTGCGGCGTGTCGCTGGTCGCCACGTGCGATGCCGGACGTGCCCAGGCCGGGGCATAGCGCAGGACCAGCACGCCTTCCTGCAGGCTGCCGCTGAAACCGACCTGGCGCATCGCCGCCGGCAGCGCCGGGGTCAGATCTGCCGCCCATACCCGCGCCTGGGCACCGGTCCAGGCCAGGCGCGCCAGCCGTTTGCAGGCGTGGGCATGCCAGGCCGGGGCCGCAGCGTCGAAGCGCGGCGCGTCGGCATGCAGGTAGAACAGATCGACCGGCGCTTCCAGCCTGGCCAGCTCTTCCTCCAGCGCGCCCCAGATCAGCGTCAGGCTCACCCTGCCCTCATCGAGCAGCAGGCGATGCGTGCCCGGCAGCGGCAAGGGCCAGGCCGCGCGCAGCGCCTGTGCATAAGTCGGATCGGGATGGAGCGCGTCAGCCTCGGGAGGATGCGGCAGGATGACGATGTAATGAAGGCGCTGGCAGGCGCGCGCCCCGCCCTGCGTCCGCTGGCAGGCAAAAGCATGCCAGGTGGCGAAGAAAGCATGGCCCAGGCCGAAATGCAGGTCCAGCACCACGGCCGTATGCTGCTCCCTCAGGCCATCGGGCAGAGCCGTCAGTCCGGGCGGACGGGTTGCCGCGTCGGCGCGCCAGGCGGCGAGCAATTCCGGGGAGGCAGCTTGGAGGGGACAGGCAGGCATCGTCAGGACATCCAGGAGGGAGCGAACAAGGCCGCCATTCTACGCCGCCTGCCGGAACCGGCCTTGCGTCTTGACAAAGCCCGCCATGCTCCATAATCTGCATACAGAACACAGAAAAGACGAACATTGCGTACCATGCTCAAGATCGACGCCCCCGCACAGCTCATCGAACAGGTCTACCACGCCATCCTGGATGCGATCTGCACCGGAACCCTGGCGCCCAACAGCAAGATCACCCAGGAAGGCCTGGCCGAACAACTGGGGGTGTCGCGCCAGCCCATCCTGCAGGCGTTCCAGATCCTGCGGCGCGAGGGCTTCATCACCGATGCCGGTCGCAAGGGTGTGATGGTGACCGCGCTTGATCCACAGCGCCTGCTGCAGCTCTATCAGGTGCGCGCCGTCCTGGACGGCCTGGCCGCACGTGACAGCGCGGCGCACTGCCGGCACGACGTCGCCCGGCGCACGATGCTGGCCACCGAGGGGCGGGCCCTGATCGCGGCGGCCCGTGCCATGCCAGACCTGGACGACCTGTCGGCGCGCATCCGGGCCGACATGGATTTCCACCAGCTCCTCTATCGCAGCAGCGGCAATCCGGTGATCGCGGAGACCACCGCGCTGCACTGGCACCACATCCGCCGCGCCATGGGCGCCATCCTGGCCGGCGATGTCCGTTCGCACCGTACCGTCTGGGATGAGCACGAAGCGATCCTGCAGGCCGTGCTTGACGGCCAGCCTGCGCTTTCCGACAAGCTGGCACGACAACACGCCGAGGGCGCGGCCGAACACCTGGCGCGGGCGCTGGGCGAGGCCCGGCAGGCAAGACAGCAGGCCTGAGCGGCCTGCCCCCTCCTTCCCTTTCATCCGTACGCAGCACGGCTGCGCCCCGCCATGCTCGCCATCTTCAATATTGTCTTTCCGATCTTTTCGCTGATCTTCCTGGGCTGGATCTGCCGCCGGCGCAACGTCCTGTCGGCCGCCGCGGCCACCGAGCTGAACCGCTTCGTGATCTGGCTGGCGCTGCCGGCGTTGCTGTTCGATTCCATGTCGCGGCTGACGGCCGCCGACTTCGCCAACCTGCGTTTCATCGCCGTCTTCGCTGCGGGGGTGGCGCTGGTGTTCCTGCTCACCGCATGGCTGCGCCTGCGCCAGAAGGCGGCGGCGGCCGACGTCATCATCGACAGCCTGGGCAGCTCCTATGCCAATGTCGGTTTCATCGGGATTCCGCTGTGCTACCTGGCCTTCGGCCGCGACGGCCTGCCGCCCTCGGTGATTGCGATGGTGATGACGGCCTGTCTGCTGTTCGCGGTGGCCATCGTGTTGCTGGAGACCTGCCTCCACGCGCGCGCCGGGCTGGGGCAGACGGTCACCAAGGTGGGCCGCTCGCTGCTGCGCAATCCCATCATGATCGCGCCGGTGGCGGGGATCGCGGTGGCCTTGAGCGGCGTCGGCATCCCCGGCGGGGTGCAGCAATTGTTCAAGCTTCTGGGAGGGGCCGCCGGGCCGTGCGCGCTGGTCTCGCTGGGACTGTTCCTGGCGCAGCCGGTGCAGCGGGGCGCGGGCGCGCCGGTGTGGCTGCTGGTGGCGTTCAAGCTGCTGCTGCAACCGGCGGTGACGGCGGTGCTGGCCTACTGGGTACTGCCGCTGCCGCGGATATGGGCCGACAGCGCAGTGCTGCTGGCGGCCATGCCGATCGGCACCGGGCCGTTCATGCTGGCCGAGCTGTATCAGCGTGAGGTGACGGCGATGTCGCGCGCCATCCTGATCTCGACTACCTTGTCGCTGCCCACCATCGCCGTGATCCTGGCCTGGATCGCGCACCATTGAGCAGCCGGCAGGCGGCCGGGCCGCCCGCTGCGCTTACAGCATGGCGCGCTCTTCGCGCAGGATCTGTTCGAATTTGTCAGCCGGTACCGGCGGGCTGAACAGGTAACCCTGAATCTCGTCGCAACCGTAGTGGCGCAGGTAATCCAGCTGTTCGTCGGTTTCCACGCCTTCGGCGATCACGCGCAGCTTCAGGTGGCGCGCCAGCGAGATGATGGAGGCGGTGATGGCGGCATCGTCGGCGTCGATGGTGATGTCGCGCACGAAAGAGCGGTCGATCTTGAGTACGTCGATGGGGAAGCGTTTCAGGTAGGCCAGCGAGGAATAGCCGGTGCCGAAGTCATCGATGGACAGGCGCACACCGAGCTTCTTCAAACCCGCCAGGATGCCGATGGCGTGCTCGACGTCGGTCATCATCAGGCTCTCGGTCAGTTCCAGCTCCAGCGAGGCCGGCGGCAGGCCGGTGTCTTCCAGCACATCGGCAATGGAAGAGACCAGGTCCTTCTGCAGGAACTGGCCCACCGAGAGGTTGACCGAGACGCTGATGTCTTCATGCCCCTTCAGCTGCCACTGGCGGCACTGCACGCAGGCGGTACGCAGAACCCAGGCGCCGATGGGCAGGATCAGCCCGGTCTCCTCGGCCAGGCCGATGAAGCGCGCCGGCGAGACCATGCCCAGTTGCGGATGCTGCCAGCGGATCAAGGCCTCGCTGCCGATCACGCGGCCGCTGGCCAGGTCCACCTTGGGCTGGTAATGCAGCAGGAATTCGCCGTGGTCCAGCGCATTGCGCAGATCGCCTTCGATGCGCAGGCGTTCCAGCGCCTGCTCGTTCATCGCCGGGGTGTAGAACTGGAAATTGTTGCGACCGGTCTGCTTGCCGCGATACATGGCGATGTCGGCATGCTTGATCAGGGTCTCGCCATCGGTGCCGTCGTTGGGATAGCAGGCCACGCCGATGCTGCAGGTCATGAAGAGGGTATGCCCGCCCAGGGTCACCGGTGCCGCCACCGCATCCATGATACGTTGCAGGCTGCGCGTATCCAGTGACAGTTCATCCTGCTCCGGCAGGATCATGATGAATTCGTCGCCGCCCAGACGCGCCACGGTATCGGCTTCGCGCACCGCCGCGCGCAGTCGCCCGGCCACCGTGCGCAGCAGGGTATCGCCGGCCTTGTGGCCCAGCGTGTCATTGACGAACTTGAAGCGGTCCAGGTCGACGAACACCACCCAGAGGGCCTGCTTCTGCCGCTCGGCCGCGCCGATGGCCTGTTCCAGGTGATGCCGCAGCATGTGGCGGTTGATCAGGCCGGTGAGCGTATCGCGGCTGGCCTGGAATTCCAGTTCGGCTTCGTAGCGCTTCATGGAGGTGATGTCGTACAGCGCCGCCACGAAATGGGTGACCTCACCGCTTTCATCACGCACCGGCGCGATGTAGAAATCGTTCCACAGCTCCGAGCCATCCTTGTGGTAGTTGCGCAGGACCACGTTGTGCTCGCGCTGCTCGCGCATGGCGATCCAGACGGTCTCGAATCCCTCGGGATCGCTGTCCCGGCCTTCCAGGAAGCGGATGCTCTTGCCCACCGCCTCCGCGCTGCTGTAGCCGGTGATGCGGGCAAAAGCCGGGTTGACGTATTCGATGGTGTAGTCCGGCTGTTGGGCCGACAGGATCAGGATGGCATTGGCGCTGGCCTCGATGGCCTGGTGACGCAGGCGCAATGCACGCTCGGCCAGCCGGCGCGCCTTGATGTCGTCGGACAGCAGGGCATTGGTGGTGCGCAGCTCGGCAGTCTTGTCTTCCACCAGTTGCTGCACCCGGTGCGAACGCATGGACAGCGCCCGCATGTAGGCCGCGCCCAGCAGCGAGGCGATCACGCCCACCAGCAGGATCAGCAGCGAACCGTAGTGGTCGGCAAAGACCGAACGTGGCGGGATGCTGATCTCCATGTGCCAGGTCTGGCCGCCGATGTCGAAACTGGTGACGGTGGTGGAAGGATGGCGAAACAGGGTGCCGGGCTTGAGCAGATGGTCCAGCCAGTGCTCCTCGTGCGGCGCACTGTCGTGGCTGAACACCAGGTTGCCGGGTGCGGCCTGGGCGCCGACGTAGATGCGCAGGCCGATTTCGTGATCCGACATCAGGCCGGCGCCGTCCAGGATCTTCTGCACCAGGCCGTCGAGCTCCAGCACTGCCGTGGTATCCCCCACCAGTAGTGCGCGCCGGGCTGCGTGATCGGTGGGCTGCACGCCGCCCCGATAGACTGGCTGGATCACCAGCAGGCCGCGCTCGTCGGGGCCGGACTGGGCCAGCTGCAGCGGCGGCGTCGACGCCGGCCGGCCGCTGACCAGCGCGGCATCCAGGGCGCTCCTGATGGCGGCATTGCCGGAGACGTCCAGTCCCAGCGCGGCTTCATTGCCGGCCATCGGCTCCACGTAATCCACCACCAGATAGGACGGCTGCTGTGGCGCGCTCTGCACCCGACCGTCGCGCAGCGTGGTGATCTCGAAGCCCGGCTTGGCGCCCTGGCGCAGGGCTTCGAAGACCGGCCGGTCCTCGTCGGAAACGAAGCGCTGCACGCTGAAGGCGCGGACATAGGGATAACGCTCGAGCAGCGGGCGGGTGAAGCTCTCGAACTGCTCGCGGCTGGGGTCTCCCACAGTGGCATAGAAGTGGTTCACCACCGACTGCACCTGGACCGCCTCTTCCAGCCCGCGCTGGATGGTAAAGGCACGCAGTCCGGCCCGGCGCTCGAAGTCCAGGTTGACCGCATCCTCTTCCAGGTGGCTGGTGGCGACGAAGACCGTCACGGTGGCGCACAAACCCAGCATCAGCGTGAGCGATGCCGACAACGTTGCCCCCAGCTTGTTGATCACACGCTGCATAAACGAATCGTTATATCTCTAGTGAGCCCGATCATAATCCGGACTATCCCTCGTTATCGGCCGTAGCGGGTTTATTTTTAATCGTCACACTCCCGGCGGGCGCTGATCCCATCGCCGGGGCGTTTCATGTTTCCCCACGGGAACATACGGCCGCCTGCGCGGCCGGTCCTGCTCAATAGGCGGCCGGCGCCGCATTGCGCTTCTGCTGCGCCTCGCGGGCCTCCCGCTCGATCTGCTGGGCCTGCATGAAGGCATCGAAGGAACGTTCGATGGTGGCGCGCTCGACGTCGCGGGTGATGAAGACGATGCGGCTGCGGCGGTCCTCCGAAGGCCACTGCGGCAGAGTGGCGGTGGGATGGAAGATATGCTGCACGCCATGGATCACGGTGGGCCGCTCCTCGCCCTTGAGGTTCAGGATGCCCTTGATGCGCAGGATATTGGGTCCCTTGAAGCCGACCAGCAAGCTCAGCCATTCGTCGAACAGCACCGGATCGATGGGCTCATCGAAGGTGAAGCAGAAGGCGCGGATATGGTCGTCGTGCCGGTTCACGTCGTGGGCGTGATCATGCTCGTGATGATCGTGTGCATGCGCGTGGCCGTGATCATCATGTCCATGGTCATGATGACCGTGGTGATGGTGGTCGTGGCCGTGATGGTGGTGCTGGGCCGCTTTCTCGGCGAAGGCTTCCTCGTTGAGCCAGCGCGCCACGTCGGGCATCTTCTCGCCCGGCTTGAACAGGCCCGCATCCAGCAGCTCGGCGGCCGCGATCTGGCCCACCTGCGGCTGCAACTGGCGCGCACCGGGGTTCAGGGTGCGCAGGCGCGCCTGCAGGGCCGACAGCGTGGCGGCGTCGGCCAGGTCGGTCTTGGTCAGCAGCAGGCGGTCGGCGACCGCCGCCTGTTGCACGGCTTCCGGATGATTGTCCAGGGTCGACATGCCATTGACCGCG
The DNA here is from genome assembly GCF_035644555.1 of Herbaspirillum sp. Taxonomy (GTDB): domain Bacteria; phylum Pseudomonadota; class Gammaproteobacteria; order Burkholderiales; family Burkholderiaceae_D; genus Herbaspirillum. Next base: position 9,614 of record NZ_DASQOH010000035.1, on the reverse strand, counting down.
TCCACCGTGACGATCACGCCATCGAGGCGGTAGCGGGCCGAGATGAAGGGGTCGGTCATCAGCGTGTGCAGGATGGGCGTGGGCGAGGCCAGGCCGGTGGTCTCGATGACCACGCGGTCGAACTTGCGCTGGCCGCCTTCGGCGAAGCGCCAGGTGATGTCCTTGAGCGTCTTCTTGAGATCGCCGCGGATGGTGCAGCACAGGCAGCCGCTGCTCATCTCGACGATGGTTTCTTCCTGGCTGTGCGCCACCAGCAGGTGATCCAGGCCGATCTCGCCGAACTCGTTGATGATGACCAGCGTGTCCTTCATTTCCGGCTGGGTGATCAGGTGATTCAACAGCGTGGTCTTGCCGCTGCCCAGGAAGCCGGTGAGCAGGGAAACGGGAATCGGCGCAGCGCCGGCGGGTACGGATGGGTTCATGTTGTAAAGACGGGATGAGAATGGACAGTCCAGCCATCATGCTAACCGATGCGTCAAGGGGGCAGGCCGGAACCGGGCAAAAAAAAGACGGACCGTATCGGCCCGTCTGGTGTTGTGCGATTCAGTCGCGCAGCTTACCCGTGCAGTTCACTCATTGTCATGCGCATCCAGCGGCACCTTCTCCGGCTGCGGCTGGGCCTCGCCCTTGCCCAGGCCCGGCAGCAGGTGGCCCAGCTTGCGCGCCTTGGTCCCCAGGTAGCCGATGTTGAAGGGATTGTGGTTGGCGATCAGGGCAATGCGCTCGGCCACGGTGATGCCGCTCTCTTCCAGCGCCTTCACCTTGCGCGGATTGTTGGTCATCAGGCGCAGGCTGGTGATCTTCAGGTGGGCCAGCATGGGCAATACGATGGTGTAGCGCCGCATGTCCGCCGGGAAGCCCAGGCGTTCATTGGCTTCCACGGTATCGGCGCCCTGGTCCTGCAGGTGGTAGGCACGGATCTTGTTCAACAAGCCGATGCCACGGCCTTCCTGGCGCAGGTAGAACAGCACGCCACGGCCTTCCTTGGCGATCTTCTTGAGGGCGGCCTCCAGCTGGGCGCCGCAGTCGCAGCGCTGGGAGAACAAGGCGTCCCCGGTGAGGCACTCGGAATGCACGCGGCCCAGCACCGGCGCGCCATTACCGACATCGCCCAGGGTCAGGGCCAGATGTTCCTTGCCGGAAACTTCATCGTAGAAGGCGTGCAGCTCGAAGGTGGCCCAGGGCATGGGCAACTTGCACGAACTCACGAAGACCAGTTTTTCTTCCGGCACGGCGGCGGCCGGAACGATGGGTGAAGACATGACAACCTGCTTTCGAATCGAATGCTCAGAACCGCGTATCTTACCTTGCGGCCGGGTTTCTTTCAGCGCGCCACGATCCCGTACAAGCCCCCTGAGCGACTTGTACGGGGAATTTGAATTGCTCTCAACCAAGAAAAAGCCCCGCACACGGCGGGGCCTTGCAGTGCGAAGCCAGCCGGCTTACACCAGCCCGTGCGCCTGCTGGTCGGCGTGATAGCTGGAACGCACCATGGCGCCCACGGCGGCGTGGACGAAGCCCATCTTGTAGGCCTCTTCCTCGTACATCTTGAAGGTGTCGGGGTGCACGTAGCGGCGTACCGGCAGGTGGTCGCCGCTGGGCATGAGGTACTGGCCGATGGTGAGCATGTCGACGTTGTGGGCGCGCATGTCGCGCATGACCTGCAGCACTTCCTCGTCGGTCTCGCCCAGGCCGACCATGATGCCGGACTTGGTCGGCACTTCCGGATGCAGGTCCTTGAAGCGCTTCAACAGGCTCAGCGAATATTCGTAGTCGGAACCGGGGCGGGCTTCCTTGTACAGGCGCGGCGCGGTTTCCAGGTTGTGGTTCATCACGTCCGGCGGGGCCATCTTGAGGATTTCCAGGGCGCGGTCCATGCGGCCACGGAAGTCCGGGGTCAGGATCTCGATGCGGGTCTCGGGCGACAATTCACGTACACGCTGGATGCAGGCCGCGAAGTGGGCGGCACCGCCATCGCGCAGGTCGTCGCGGTCCACGCTGGTGATGACCACGTAGGACAGGCGCAGCTGGGCGATGGTCTTGGCCAGGTTTTCCGGCTCGTTGGGGTCCAGCGGGTCGGGACGACCGTGACCGACGTCGCAGAACGGGCAGCGGCGGGTGCACTTGTCACCCATGATCATGAAGGTCGCCGTGCCCTTGCCGAAGCATTCGCCGATGTTGGGGCAGGAGGCTTCCTCGCAGACCGTCACCAGGTTGTTGGCGCGCAGGATGTCCTTGATCTCGTAGAAGCGCGTGGTCGGCGAGCCGGCCTTGACGCGAATCCAGTCCGGCTTCTTCAGCTTTTCGGCGGCCACCACCTTGATGGGAATCCAGGCCGTCTTGCCGGCGCCCTTCTGCTTGTCCAGCGGGTTCACGCGGGCCGCACCGGCGGCATTGGCATTGGAGGAAGAATCTGCTGCGGGAGTGATTTCGGTCGTCATGTCGGTCGTTCCGGCCCCGGGCGCGCTCAGCGCGTGAGGCTCAAGCCATGCCCGCGAAGCGGGCGATCAGTTGGTCGGCAAGCAAGTCCTGGACATCGGCCAGGCGGGCCTGTCCGGCCCCCAGGGTCTGCATGTCCACGGTGGCCAGGCCTTCGTAGCCACAGGGGTTGATCCAGGAAAACGGTGCCAGGTCCATGGCCACGTTGAGCGATACCCCGTGGTAGGTGCAGCCGTTGCCCCGTATCTTCAAGCCCAGCGCGGCCACCTTGGCGCCCTGCCAGGGGCCGTCGGCGGCGTAGATGCCAGGCGCCCCTTCCTTGCGTACACCGGCGAGATTATACGCCGCCAGCGTGGCGATCACCGCCTCTTCGATGTTGTGCACGAATTCCCGGGCGAACAGGCGCGCCCCGCTGCGATTGCGGCGCAGGTCCATCAGGAGGTAGATGACCACCTGTCCGGGGCCGTGGTAGGTGACCTCGCCTCCCCGGTCGGTCTGTACCACCGGGATGTCGTGCGGAGTCAACACATGGGCGCGGTCGGCGCCCAGGCCCAGGGTATAGACGGGGGGATGTTCGACGATCCAGAGCTGGTCAGGGCTGTCGGCGGTGCGCGCATCGGTGTAGGCGCGCATGGCGGCGAAGCTGGTCTCGTAGGACTCGACGCCGCGCCGTACGATCTCTGGACGGCGGGCCGGGGCGGCGGGCGTGGTGCTGGCGCTGGCGGGGGGTAGTGCGGTTTGCATGCCCGCCAGTGTAGCGAAATTCGGACAGGGCCGTGTCAGAACCAGCGGATCAGTCCGTGCGGCAACAACTTGCTGATGCTGCTGATACGCACCGTGTCGTTACCCTCAGCCACCGGCAGCAGCGGTGCCTGCGGGGCGATGGGAGAACCGGCACCGGACAGCCAGCTGCGCCAGCCCGCGACGCGCAGGGGCGACACCGTGAACTCGGCCGCTCCGTGCACCGCTTCGAGGATCGCCAGCCCGCGTCCGTGGTAGTCGAAGCAACGTCCGGCCGTGAGCCAGATGTCCTGCCGGCAACCGGCAATGGTCAGCCACACCAGGCCGCTGGTGACGCGGATGCGCACACCACCGCGCAGGCGGCGGGTCTGCGTCTGTCCTTCCAGAAGCCGTTCCGGAGTCCTCTGATCTGCGAATGAAATTGCCATGGCGGGTGCTCCCTTGCGAAAATCCAGACAAGCCGCGTCCCTGCCGCACTGTCCGATCGGGTGCGGCTTTCAGAGGGAAAATGCCTGGAGTGATGGTGAATGAGTCACCATTGTAGGAAAACCCTGCAGCGCGACAAAACGATATATATTGCGTTTCTTTGCGAATGGAATTCACAAGGAACCCACCATGGCCGATCTCCGGAAACTGCCCAACCTGGCCGCCCTGCGCGCCTTCGACGCGGCCGCCCGCCACGAATGCTTCTCGCGCGCGGCCGAGGAGGTGCATGTCACGCCCGGCGCCATCAGCCACCAGGTGCGCGCGCTGGAAGAAGACCTGGGCCTGCAGCTCTTCAAACGCCACGGCAAGCGCATCGCCATCACCGAGACCGGCCAGCGCTTCGCCGCCACCATCCGCAAGTCGCTCGGCGAAATCGCCCAGGCCGCCGAACACCTGCGCAGCCTGAACCGCCAGCAACGCCTGGTGATCTCGGCCACGCCCTCGTTTGCCTCGCGCTGGCTGGCGCCGCGCCTGTGGAAGTTCATCGATGCCCATCCGGAAATCGAGGTGGTGCTGCAATCGGGCAGCCACCTGGCCGACCTGCGCCTGGACGGGGTGGACGTGGGCATCCGCTTCGGTCGCGGACAGTACAGTGGCGTGGTCACCGAAAAGCTCAGCGACGATTACTACTACCCGGTGGCCGCCCCCGGCTATCGCGGCGACGGTGGCCGTAGCCGCAAGCTCACCCGCCCGGCTGACCTGGCCCATTGCACCCTGTTGCGCATGGATACCCGCGAGTCCTGGCAGCCCTGGCTGACCCTGGCCGGGCTGGATCTGCCGGAACCCAGCGGCACGCTGGTGGTGGAAGACTCCTCACTGACCCTGCGCCATGCCGTCGAGGGCAAGGGCGTGGCGCTGTCGCGACACACCATCGCCTGGCAGGAAATCGCCAGCGGCACGCTGGTGCGTCTGTTCGACGTGGCCCAGCTGTGCGAGGAAGCGCATTACCTGGTGCACCTGCCGGAAGGACTGGAAAAGCCCGGCGTGGTGGCCTTCCGCCAATGGATCTTCGAGGAGATGCAACGCTTTCAGGCCATCCCCGGCTGGCCGGGCGATGTGCCGAAAACGCCAGCCCGCAAAAAAGCGAAAAGCCCATGAAAAAACCGGCGCATCCCGAAGGACTGCGCCGGTCTTTGCCGACCTTGCGACACCGCGAACCGGATCAGAGCACGAACTTGACCATCTCGTGCGTGGATAGCGCGCGATAGATATTGTCGAGCTGGGTGCGGCTGGTGGCGCGCACGGTCAGCGTCAGCGACAGGTACTTGCCCTGGGTGGACGGCCGCATCTCGACCTTGCCCGCATGAAACTCGGGATCGTGCTCGATGACCATGGCGACGATGGTTTCGGCGAAATCGTCATGGGTGATCCCGACCACCTTGATGGGGAAGTCGCTGGGATATTCGATCAGGGATTCTTCAGGGGAAATAGTGGGCATAGTCATGGCAAACCGCCTTGGCGTTGTCCGCTTCGGCGCTCCTGGTTTCAATGCTCCCAGATGGGGATGAACCGGCGGGCTTCAAGCGGAGGGTCAGGTGAATACGGGTGGGGGATGCCTGCATTCTACGCCATGCCGACGACCCGACGTGCAGAAAACGTCAAGGTCGCCGTTGACCACATTGCCGTCCCGCTTACAGACGGGCCTTGGCCGCCTGGTAGGCCGCATAGACCTTGCCGAACACCGGACCCGGACGTCCGCTGCCCACCGGCTGGCCGTCCAGCTTGACCACCGGCAGCACTTCCTTGCTGGCCGAGGAAATGATGAGCTCGTCGGCGGCCAGCACTTCCTCGCGGGTGATGCGACGCGACTGCAGCACGATGCCCTCTTCGGCACACAGCTCTTCCATCAGGCCATAGCGGATGCCTTCCAGGATCAGGTTGTCCTTGGGCGGCGCCGATATCTGGCCATCCTTGACCACCCAAACATTGGAGGACGACGCCTCCGACAGGAAACCGTCACGGAACTGGATCGCCTCGGTCACCTGGTTTTCGGCGGCGAACTGCGCGGCCAGCACATTGCCCAGCAGCGAGGTCGACTTGATCTGGCAATTGAGCCAGCGGCGATCTTCCATGGTCACGCAGGCCACGCCCTGTTCGATGGCCGAAGCCGGCGGCAGTGCCATGGGGTTGGTCATGATCAGTACCGTCGGCACCACTTCCTTGGGGAAGGCGTGGGCGCGCTTGGCCACACCCCGGGTGACCTGCAGGTAGATCATCTGGTCCTCCAGACCGTTGGCCTGCACAACCTGGTCGATCAGGGCGTTCCAGCCGGCCTCGTCATGCGGATTGGGAATACCGATGCTGTCCAGGCTGCGGAACAGGCGCGCCAGGTGCTGGCGACCACGGAAAGCCTTGCGGCGATACATGGGGATCACCTCGTAGATGCCATCGCCGAAGATGAAACCGCGATCCAGCACCGGGACGCGGGCTTCGGACAGCGGCGTGAGTGCGCCATTGAGATAGACGATGGGATCGTTCATGGTGGGCTTTCCAGTAATCGTGGGTGAGCGGGTGGATGCGGCAGACCGTGCCGCGATGAATCCATTCTGTCACGCCGCCCCGGGCAATCCTATGCAAAAACGGTATAAGGTGCAGGCACCCTCACGAGGCCATCGCTTCCATCTGTACGCGATGCCCCGCACCCTCGCCCGCTGCCGCCGGCACGAACTTCCAGCGCACATCGTGGAAGCGCGCCAGCGTCTCGCGGTGCGCGATGCTGATCACGGTCACGCCCGGCAGCTCGCGCGGCAAGGCGGCATAGAGCACCTCTTCGGTTTCGCCATCCATGGCGCTGCTGGCCTCGTCCAGGAACACGATGCGCGGACGGTTGAGGAATACCCGCACGAAGGCCAGCCGCTGCTGCTCGCCCGGCGACAGCGCCTGGCTCCAGTTGGCCGCCACATCCAGCCGGTCGGCCAGGTGCGACAGACGACACAGGGCCAGGTAACGGGTGATGAGATCATCCTTGAAACTGCCCTCGGCCGCCGGATAGGAAAGCGCCGCCCGCAGGGTACCGATGGGCAGATAGCTGCGCTGGGGCAGGAACATCGCCGGTGCATCCTGCGGCAGGCCGACCTGGCCATGACCATAGGGCCAGACATCGGCCATGGCGCGGATCAGCGTGGACTTGCCGCAGCCGGAAGGGCCGCTGATGAGCACATGCTCGCCGGATTCCACCCGGGCATCGAGGCTGCGCATCATCGGCGCACCATCCGGGAAGGACAGCTGCAAACCCGACACCGTCACCGCACTGCCCGCATGCGGCGTGACCTCGATGGTGCGCGCCATGCCGGCCGCACGCTCCACATCGGCATGGAAGCCCGCCAGCCGGTTGATACTGGCCTTCCAGCTGGCCAGCGTGGTGAAGGCATTGATGAACCATGACAGCGCATCCTGCACCTGGCCGAAGGCATCGCTGATCTGCATCAGCACGCCCAGTGAGATGGCGCCCGAGAAGTAGCGCGGCGCCGACACCAGCATGGGGAAGATCACGGCGAACTGGCCATAGAAATTGACGGCTACGTTGAGCTTCTTGGTCAGCCGCATGATGTCCCACCAGTTGCGGCGGATATCGTCCAGGCGTGCCGTGAGCTGCGTGCGTTCCTGCGTCTCGCCGCGATACAGGGCCACCGCTTCGGCATGCTCGCGCACGCGGATCAGACCGAAACGGAAGTTGGCCTCGAAGCGCTCCTGGTTGAAGCTCAGTCCCACCAGCGGACGGCCGATCCACCACACCAGTCCGGACCCGACGGCGGCATAGGCGATGACGAACCAGACCATGTAACCGGGAATGACCCAGCTGTGACCAGCGGCCGAAAAACTCAGCGGGCCACTGACCGACCACAGGATATGGATGAAGGAAAACAGGGTGACGCTGCTGGAGATGAATCCGAGCACCAGCGACAGCGTATCGGAGGTCAGTGCATGCAGGTCTTCGGCGATGCGCTGGTCGGGGTTGTCCGAGAGCCGGCCCTCCTGCCCCTGCTCGATGCGGTAATAGGCGCGATGCGCCAGCCACTGGTCGAGATAGCGGGTGCTCATCCAGTAGCGCCAGCGGATCTGCAGCGCCTGCTTCAGGTAGACGCTGTAGATGGCGATGGCCACGAACACGAAGGCCAGGCCCGAGAATTGCCACAGCAGTGATTTGAACTGCGGATAGTCGCGCGATTGCAGCACGTTGTACATGTCGCGGTTCCACGAGTTCAGGCGCACGTTGATGTAGACCATGCCCAGGTTCAGGGCAATGATGGACAGCAGCAGCGCCCAGGCCTTCCACTTTTCTTCGGATACCCAGAACGGCCGGATGAGCCGCCATATCTGGGCGCGGGTGGCACGGTTGCCGGCATGGGCAGCACCGGCCGGTGGCGTGGAAGCGACTGCAGGGGACGGGCGTTCGGTCATGTCGTGGTCCTGGCGATGAGTTTGCTGCCCAGCTTGCCGCAGAAGACTTAACGCAGGCTTAAGCACCCTTCCCCGCCCCATACGGTGGGCCACGCTGCGGCTATCGCTGCCATCGGAAGATTCAATCCATGGACAGGATGATTGTCGCTAGACTGCCCTCTTTGAACCATGTTGCCAGTCATCAACGCCATGTCGAAGGGTCGACTAATACCATCGTCTAGTAGGCGCCCAAGGACTGGCCCGCAATAATCGGCAGCATCGGTCACAAGTCACTGTCGCGTCACCAGTCCATCATTCCAGGGAGCCCTACCATGCACAATCTCACCCCCAAGCGTCGCTCGCTGAGCGTCGCCGCCCAATTGTCGCTGAGCTTTGCGCTGGTCCTGGCGATGATGCTGGTGCTGACCGTGGTCAGCATTACCAAGGTCAATGCCATCGAGGGCAGCCTGGCGCGGGTCAGCGAAGACAACAACGTCAAGCAGCGCTACGCCATCAACTTCCGCGGCAGCGTGCATGACCGCGCCATCGCCCTGCGCGACCTGACCCTGGTGGGGGATGCCGAGGTCAAGGACGTGATGGCACTGATCGACAAGCTCGAAGCCGACTACCAGCAATCGGCCAAGCCGCTGGACGCCGTCTTCGCCAGCATGAAGGTACGCCCGGACGAGCGCACCAGCCTGGAACGCATCAAGGCCGCCGAGACACACGCCATGCCGCTGGCCGCCAAGGCCATCGCGGCACGCAAGGCGGGTGACATCGAGGGTGCGCGCCAGTTGATGCTAGGCCAGGTCAAGCCGGCCTTCGTCGAATGGCTGGCCGCGATCAACCAGTTCATCGACCTGGAAGAAGGCATGAGCCAGGCCGAATCAGCCAAGGCCCGCAGCACCGCACGCGGCTTCCAGGCCTTCATGCTGATCCTGCTCAGCGCCGCGCTGGTGGCCGGGGTGGTGCTGGCCACGCTGATCACCCGCTCCATCCGTGGCGCACTGGGCGCCGAGCCGGACGAGGTCAAGCACGTGGCGCTGGCGGTGGACCGTGGCGAGCTGTACCACGAGGTGACGCTGCGCCGTGTCGGCAATGGGCGTCGTCAGAGCATCATGGAAGCCCTGGCCGAGATGAGCGGCAACCTGCGCAACACCGTCAGTGAAGTGCGCGATGCCGCCGCTGGCGTCGCCACCATCAGCGCCCAGATCGCCGCCGGCAACAGCGACCTCTCGGCCCGCACCGAAGACCAGGCCGCCTCGCTGGAAGAAACCGCTTCAGCCATGGAACAACTGACGGCGACCGTCAAGCAGAACGATGGCCATGCCCGCGAAGCCAACCAGCTGGCCCGCAATGCCTCCGACATCGCCAAGCAGGGTGGCGCCATCGTCGAAGAGGTCGTCGATACCATGGCCGCCATCAACACCTCGTCGCGCAAGATCGTGGACATCATCGGGGTGATCGACGGCATCGCCTTCCAGACCAATATCCTGGCCCTGAATGCCGCCGTGGAAGCGGCCCGCGCCGGCGAACAGGGTCGCGGCTTCGCGGTCGTCGCCACCGAG
>NZ_DASQOH010000034.1:0-12109 GCF_035644555.1 Herbaspirillum sp. | reverse complement strand
CGGGCCAGTTCGGTGACGAACTGGACGCGGTCAGGTACGCCGTAGCGGGAGATGGTGCCGGCTTCGGCAGCGGCCATGACGTGGCGGCGGATGTCTTCTTCAGTCACGCCTGTGCTGTCTTTTTTCAATACCACCAGCGCGATCGGGCGCTCGCCCCATTTGCCGTCCTGGATGCCAATGACCGCGGTTTCGGCGACGGCAGGGTGGCGGGCGATGATGTCTTCGATCTGCAGTGACGATACCCATTCGCCTCCGGTCTTGATGACGTCCTTGATGCGGTCGGTGACCTGCAGGTAGCCTTCGGCGTCGATGTGGCCAATGTCCTGGGTGTGCAGCCAGCCACCGTGCCAGAGGTCTTCCGAGGCTTCGGGCTGGTGCAGGTAGCCCTGGGTCAGCCAGGGGGCGCGGACGATGACTTCTCCCGTGCTCTTGCCGTCGTGCGGGCAGTCGTTCATCTCGCCATCGACCGTGCGTAAGGCCACCAGGGGCAGCGGGCGGCCGGTCTTCAGGCGCAGGGCGGTTTCGCGGTCGCTGCCAAGGTCGGCAGTGGCGACCTGGGCCAGGGTCAGGACCGGGCAGGTCTCGGACATGCCGTAGCCGGTGAAGACGTCAAGGCCGCGCTCCAGCGCAGCCTTGGCCAGGGCGCCGGTCATGGCGGAGCCGCCGATGATCATCTTCCAGCCGGTGAGGTCGGTCTGGCGGGCCTGTTCCGATGACAGGATCATCTGCAGGATGGTGGGTACGCAATGCGAGAAGGTGACCTTTTCTTCGCGGATCAGGCGGCAGATGGTGTCGGGGACGTAGCGGCCAGGGTAGACCTGCTTGACGCCGGCCATGGTCGCGACATAGGGCAAGCCCCAGGCGTGGACGTGGAACATCGGGGTCAGCGGCATGTAGACGTCGTCGCGGTGCAGGCGGCCTTGCTGCGGGGCCAGTGCCAGGCCGGCGGTGGTGCCCAGGGTGTGCAGGACCAGTTGCCGGTGGCTGAAGTAGACGCCCTTGGGCAGGCCGGTGGTGCCGGTGGTGTAGAAGGTGGTGGCGCGGGCGTTTTCGTCGAAGTCGGGGAAGCTGTAGCTGGCCTCGGCCTGGGCCAGCAGTTCTTCATATTCGCCGGCAAAGCCGGGGCCGCGCGGGCAGGGGGTGCCATCGTCGGTGAGCAGTACGCAGCGGGTCAGGGTGGTGAGTTCGCCCCGGATCTGCTTGAGCACCGGCATGAAGTCGGAATTGACCAGGAGCACATCAGCCTGCGCATGGTTGAGGGTGTAGGCGATCTGCTCCGGCGACAGGCGCACGTTGACCGTCTGCAGCACGCATCCCATCATCGGCACGGCGAAGAAGCATTCGAGATAGCGGTTGCTGTCCCAGTCCATCACGGCCACGGTGTTGCCGGCCTGGACGCCCATTTCCTTGAGCACATTGGCCAGGCGCTGTACCCGCTGGTAGAAGCCGGTATAGGTGAGGCGGCGCTGGCCGTAGATGATTTCCTGGTCGGGGGCGGTGGACAGGGCGCTATGCAGCAATTGCTTGATCAGCAGCGGATAGCCATAGGCCGAGGGCGTTTGCTGGATCACTTGGGGCATGCCGGGTCTCCTCTGTTGTGTCGGCGCGATGGCCTGTTATGGAAAAAACCGATGATAACGCCAATGCCGCAGGGGAATAGTCCTCGGGGCGACGAAATTTGCATCCGGCATGGCGCCTTCAGTCCGTCGCCCCGCACCCGTCGGTGCCGATCAGTTCCGGCTTTCCAGCGAGGTGACGGTGAGCGCACCATCGATACGGTCGGCGGTGAAGCGGATCTTCTCGCCTTCATGGGCGCGCCCGATGATTTCCGGTGCGGCCTTGAAGACCATGGTCATGCCCGACATCTGCAGGTTGGGGATGTCGCCGTGACGGATGGTGAGCTTGCCGGCGGTAGCGTCGACCTTGCGGATTTCGCCGTCGACCTTGGGCGCCGTGCTTTGGGCATGGACGCCCAGCGCGGGCAGCGAAAGAGCCAGGGTGAGGAGGAGGGTGCGTAACATGGGGCTTCCTTTCTTGAGGGTGTAAAGGTGAATTTTTGCGGTGGCTGGCTCAGTGGCCGTGATGGCCGCCCGGCTTGACCACGTCCAGCGGGGCCGGCGCTGCCGGCATGGTATGGCTGCCGACCGCGCGCCTGGCTTCGGGCATGTCTCCCTGCCATTCGCGGGCGACCGTGCCGCTGGGGGCGCGGTACCAGCCGGGGTCGCGGTAGTCGTCACGGGCCAGGTGGCGGCGTACCTTGACGGTGCTGAACATGCCGCCCATTTCGATGGGGCCGTAGGGGCCGGTCCCGGTCATCATCGGCAAGGTGTTGTCGGGCAACGGCATCTCCATGCCGTCCATGGAGCCACCCTTGTCACCCATGGCCATGTAGTCGGGGATGAGCTTGCTGATCTTCGCGACCACCCGCGACTGGTCCACTCCGATCATGGTCGGAACGTCGTGACCCATGGCGTTCATGGTGTGGTGGGCCTTGTGACAGTGCAGCGCCCAGTCGCCTTCCTCGGTGGCGTCGAACTCGATGGCGCGCATCTGGCCCACGGCGATGTCGGTGGTGACTTCGGGCCAGCGTGCCGAGGGTGGCACCCAGCCGCCGTCGGTGCCGGTGACGCTGAATTCGTGACCGTGCAGATGCAGGGGATGGTTGGTCATGGTCAGGTTGCCCACGCGGATGCGCACGCGATCGTTCTGCCGCACCACCAGCGGGTCGATGCCGGGGAAGGCGCGGCTGTTCCAGGTCCAGAGATTGAAGTCCAGCATGGTGCTGACCTTGGGGACGGCCGCACCGGGTGCGATGTCGTAGGCATTCATCAGGAACACGAAGTCGCGGTCCACGCGCATCTGGCCGGGGTCCCTGGGATGAGTGACCCAGAAGCCCATCATGCCCATGGCCATCTGCACCATTTCGTCGGCATGCGGGTGGTACATGAAGGTGCCAGCGCGCCGGGCGGTGAATTCATAGACATAGGTCTTGCCCGGCGGGATGGCCGGCTGGGTCAGGCCGGAGACGCCATCCATGCCGTTGGGCAGGCGCTGGCCATGCCAGTGCACCGAGGTCGCCTCGGGCAGCTTGTTGGTCACGAAGATGCGCACCCGGTCGCCTTCCACCACTTCGATGGTGGGGCCGGGGCTCTGGCCGTTGTAGCCCCACAGATTGGCTTTCATGCCGGGGGCGATTTCACGCACCACCGGTTCGGCCACCAGGTGGAATTCCTTGACGCCATTCTTCATGCGCCAGGGCAGGGTCCAGCCGTTGAGCGTGACCACCGGTTGATAGGGGCGGCCAGTGGCCGGTTGCAGCGGTGGCTGGGTGGCGGCGGTGGTCTGCAGCGCGGCCTCGGGCAGGCTGGCCGCGCCGACGCGGCTGACGGCGCCGGCGGTTACCGCCAGGGCGGCGCCGCGCAGGAAGTGGCGGCGGTCTTTGTCGCTCGGGTTCATGGTTGCTTTCCTTGGGTGGGGCGGCCGTTGAGGGCCAGTTGCAGGGCGGCGTCGGCGATCCAGAAATCGCGCTGGGCATCGATGGCGGCGTTGACGGTGCTGGCCTGTTCGCGGGCATCAGCCAGCAGCGCGAAGACGCTCAGCAGCATGCCGTTGTAGCGCAGCAGGTTTTCTTCGGCGATGCGCTGGCGCAGCGGCAGCAACTGGTCGCGATAGCGTCGTGCCAGGGCGTAGGCATCCTGTCGTTGGCGCCAGGCCAGGCGCGCCTGGGCGCGGGCGTCCAGCACGGCACCGGCCAGCTTGTGGGCGCCTTGCAGGTAGATCGCCTCGGCCTTGGCGACGCGGGCCTGGCCCCAGTCGAAGAGCGGGATCTCGATGGAGATCTCGTAGCCGATTTCAGGCGGCTTGCCGCTTTCGGACGTGCGCAGCGCGCCCAGGTCCAGCACGTTGACCAGGCGCGTGGCGCGGGTCAGGCCCAGCGATCCTTGCAGGCCTTCCAGTTCGGTGCGGGCGGCCTGTACGTCCAGTCGCTGTTGCAATGCCTGCTGCTCGACGTCGCCCAGGGCATCCAGTTGCGCGGGCAGGGCCGGCAGTTGCGCCGGCAGGGCGAAGTCGGGGGCCAGGCCCAGCAGGCGGGCCAGGGTTTCCTTATCCTGCGCGGCCAGGCGCTGAGCCTGTTGCAGGCTGGCTTGCGCCTGGCCGTAGAAGAACTGCTCGCGGGCGGCGTCCAGTTTGCTGATGTTGCCCAGGCGGGCCATCTGCGCGGCCAGTTCGTGCGCGGCGTCGGCGGCGTCGGCGACCTGCTGTTGGTAGGTCAGGCCCTGTTGCGCGGCCACCGCCTGGTAATAGGCTTGCCGGGTCTGGGCGGCCAGCGCCAGCACGCGTGCGGCCAGCGACAGGCGGACCTGTTCGAAGCGGCGCTGTTCGATACGGGCGGTGGCTGGCATGGTCAGCAGGCGCATCAGGCCCAGCGACAGGCTGCGCTCGATCTTGATGTCATCGCCGGCATGGGTGCGGGCAAAGGAAAAGCCGGGGTTGGGCAGGCGCCCGGCCTGGACCAGATCGGCTTCTGCCACGCCGAGTTCGGCGAAGGCGGCCTGCAGTTCGGGGTTGTTGATCAGGGCGATCTGTACCGCGTCATCGGCACTGGCCAGTCGGGTGGCCGTGGGGCCAGCGCTACCGTCGGCCTGCAAGAGCCGGGTGACACGGTCCTGGCTGGCCTGGCCTTGTTCGGGCGTGCGGTTCCAGGCGGGCGCCTGGCCCAGGCGCTCGGTGCTGGTCTGTGCCAGCCGGTCGAAGCCGGCGTCGGGCGAGAGCTGCGCGCAGCCGGCCAGCATGGCACAGGCGGCCACGGCGACTGCCCGCAAGGGGCGTGAAACATGGGGGATCATGAAATCCTCGTCTGATGATGATCGTCATCCGCCGTGCGGCATGCAGGATGCGGCGCGGAACGGGGCAGAGCTCACGCGCACGTGGACGTGCGCGGGACGGGATCAGGCGAGGGCAGGGGGACGGTCGGGGTTTTCCGGCAGGTAGCCGACGAAGCCGGAGGCCGGCTGCACGAGGTAGTCGTGCGAGGGAAGATCGGGTGCGGGAACGGTAGCCAGCGCCAGCGGCAGGATGGCGCCCACCGTGCAGGTGGCGCAGAAGCTGCAGGAGGCGTTGGCGTGCTGCGTGCCATGCGAGGGGGCCGGCGCGGGATCGCTATCGGCCAGGGTTTGCGTCATCGGGTGATGATGGGCGTGATGCTGTGCCGTCTGGTCGGCGGTCATGACAGTGGCGCTCGCCTGACCGGCCTGCTGTTGACCATGATGTTGCGCATGCTGCTGTGTCGCTTGCATCGCCGGCGCGCAGGCCTGCAGCACGGCGGCGAAACCCTGGAGGGGAATCGCCAGCGCCAGCAGCCAGAGCAGGAGGATTTTTGCGCGCAGCATCATGGGCGCCAGTATAGTCGCTGTGCCGACCGTGGATCAACCGGCCGGTTTGCGCTGGCGCAAGCCGCGCACCAGCCGCAGGCCGTTGAAGACCACGATCAGGCTGGCGCCCATGTCGGCGAACACGGCCATCCACAGCGAGCTCATCCCCAGTAGGGCCAGCACCAGGAATACCGCCTTGATGCCCAGGGCGATGCTGATGTTCTGCACCAGTACGGCATGGGCCTGGCGCGAGAGGCCGATGAAGTCGGCGATCTTGCGCAGGTCGTCGTCCATCAGGGCGACATCGGCCGTCTCCAGGGCGGTGTCGGTACCGGCCGCGCCCATGGCAAAGCCGATATCGGCGCGCGCCAGGGCCGGGGCGTCGTTGATGCCGTCGCCGACCATGCCCACGCTGCGCTCGCCATGGCGCTGGCGCAGCTGTTCAATGGCCTGCAGCTTGTCTTCCGGCAGCTGGTCGCCACGGACATCGGTGATGCCGGTCTGCCCGGCAATTGCCTGGGCGGTGTGGCTGTTGTCCCCTGTCAGCATGACCACCTGCACGCCCATGGCCTGCAGTTCACTCACCGCCTGGCGGCTGCTGGGGCGCACCGTGTCGGCCACTGCCATCAGCAGTTCCGGGCGGCCGTCGCGGCAGAGCAGGGTGGTGGTCTTGCCCTGCTTTTCGAAGCCTTGCAGGCGCGCTTCCAGTTCCGGGCTGCACTGGCCCAGTTCATGCACCAGGCGGTGATTGCCCAGGTGCAGCAACTGGCCGTCGATGCGGCCTTGTACGCCGCGTCCGGCCAGGGCGGCGAAGTCCTGCACCTCCAGTGCCTGCCTATCCTCTTGGTTCTCCTCCTGCACCGCGATGGCACGCGAGACCGGGTGGTCCGAGCGCGCCGCCAGCGACACCGCCAGTTGCAGCAGGGCCTGCTGGTCGGCACCCGCCTGCAGCGAGACCACGTCGGTCAGGCGCGGCTTGCCGAAGGTCAGGGTACCGGTCTTGTCCACCGCCAGGGCGCGCAGGCGGCGCCCCTGTTCCAGATAGACGCCACCCTTGATCAGGATGCCGTGCCGGGCCGCCGAGGCCAGCCCGCTGACGATGGTCACCGGCGTGGAAATGACCAGCGCGCAAGGGCAGGCGATGACCAGCAGCACCAGCGCCTTGTACAGCCAGGGCTGGAAGGGCGCACCGGTCAGCAAGGGCGGCAGCAGGGCCACCAGCACGGCCATCACCACCACAGCCGGGATGTAGTAGCGCGCGAAGTTGTCCACGAAGCGCTGGGTCGGGGCGCGCTGGCCCTGGGCCTGCTGCACGCTCCGGACGATGCGCGAGAGGGTGGAATCGGCCTGGGCGGCGCTGACCCGCATCTCGAAGGCGCCCTGTTCATTGATGGTGCCGGCGAAGACCGGATCGCCGACCTGCTTGGCCACCGGGAGGCTCTCGCCGGTGATCGGCGCCTGGTTGATGCTGGTGCTGCCGCTGACCAGCAGGCCATCGAGCGGTACGCGCTCGCCCGGTGCCACGCGCACCATGGCGTCCACGGCCACGCTGGCGGCCGGCACGCTGTTCCAGCTGCCATCGGCGCTGCGCATGGTGGCCATGTCCGGGGTCATCGCCATCAGCCCGGCGATGGCGTTGCGGGCGCGGTCCAGTGACAGCGCCTCGATCATCTCGGCCAGGGTGAACAGCACGATCACCACCGCCGCTTCCGGCCACTGGCCGATCACGGCGGCGCCGATGACGGCCAGCGACATCAGGAAATTCATGTTCAGCGAGAAATTGCGCAGGGCGATCCAGCCCTTCTTGAGCGTACCCAGCCCGCCCAGCAGGATGGCCGCCAGCGCCAGCGCGATCACCGGCAGCGAGCGTTCGTCGCCGCTGGTCCAGGCCAGCACCTCGGCGCCCAGGGCCGCCACGCCGGCCAGGCCCAGCAGCGCCCAACGCCGGGCCGGGATGCGGTAGGCAGCCGCCTGGTCGGGCGCGTCGCCCCCGGCGTCGGCATCCAGCGAATCGGACTTCACGGCCGGCAGCATGTCCAGCGCCTTGAGGGTCGCGACCAGCGGTGCGATGGAGGGCAACTGATGTTGCACCGTCAGTTCGCGCTGGATCAGGTTGAATTCCAGCGTACCCACACCCTTCATGTTGGAGAGGCGTTCACGGATCAGTTTTTCTTCAGTCGGGCAGTCCATCTTCTGAATGAAGAAGACCGCCTGTTCGGTCGCGCCGTCCAGCTTGCGCGGTGCCGCCACCGTTGCCGCACTGTCGCAGGCGTGGCTGCCGCAGCAGGCTTGCGGCCGGGCGTGCTGGTGCTGCCCATGATCATGATGGTGATCATGGTCGTGATGATCGTGCTGGTGGTCATGCGCGTGCTTGTGATGGGTTCCGGTCATGCCTTGCTCCTTGTGCAGCCAACGGGTTTCAGGGGTATATTAAAAACCCTGAAGTAACTACAAGGTCAAGCGAGGATCGCATGGATACGCTCAAGATAGGCGAACTGGCCGCCCAGGCCGATTGCCCGGTGGAAACCATCCGTTATTACGAGAAAGAGGTCTTGCTGCCCGAGCCGACGCGTTCATCATCGAACTACCGGCTCTATGGGGAGCGGCACGTCGAACGCCTGCAGTTCATCCGCCATTGCCGTTCGCTGGACATGACGCTGGACGAGGTGCGCGAACTGCTGCGCCTGCGCGATGCGCCCGAGCAGAACTGCGGCGAGGTCAATGCCCTGCTGGACAAGCACATCGGCCACGTGGCACAGCGCATCGTGCAATTGCAGGCCCTGCAGGCGCAGCTGCACCAGTTGCGCGCGCAGTGCGAAGTGGAACAGCCGGCGCGGGATTGCGGCATCCTGCAGGGGCTGGCCAGCCTGCCGGATGAGGCGAAGCCAGCCAATTTGGGCAGCCACGGCGGTGGCTGCCACTGAGGTCGTGGATCAGGCCGGGCGTGCCAGCCAGGCCATGATTTCCTCGGTGACCTCGTCCGGTCGTTCGCGCTGCGGGAAGTGGCCAGCACCCGGGATCAGCACGCGCCGATAGTCCTTGCCGAAGAACTTGTCCCGGCCCTCGGAGGTGGCAGGGGCATTGGCGCCATCCTCGGCGCCATGCAGCACCAGCGTGGGCACCATGATGCGCGGCGTGTCCTGCAATCGCGCTTCCAGCGCGGCATAGGCAGGGTCACCCTCGGCGAAGCCCCAGCGATGACGGTAGGAGTGCAGGCAGATATCGACCCAGTCCGGATTGTCGAAGGAGGCGGCGGTATTGTTGAACTCGCTCTCGGCAAACTTCCACGACGGTGACCAGCTATGCCACATGAAGCGCGTGAAGGCCCGACGGTCCTCACGCAGTTCGGCCGCGCCGCGTTCGGTAGCGAAATACCAGTGGTACCAGTAGTTACGCGATTGCTGCAGCGTCAGTTTCTGGTCCGGCCGGTTGGTCCCCCAGCCCACCGACAGGGCGATGCAGTGGCTGATGCGTTCGGGGGTCTGCGAGGCGGCGATATAGGCGGCGCGGGCGCCCCAGTCGTGGCCGATGAGCGCGTAACGCTGCAGGCCGAGGGCGTCGACGAAGGCCATCAGGTCGCTGGCCAGCGCCGACAGCTGGCCGCTGCGTGGCGTATCGGGCGCAAGGAAGCGGGTCGGCCCGTAGCCGCGCAGGTAGGGGCGGATGACCTGATAGCCGGCCGCGCGCAGTGGACGTAGCAGGGCATCCCAGGTCCGCACGTCATCCGGCCAGCCATGCAGCAGGACCACCGGTGGTGCCTCGGGCGGTCCGCTGACTTCGAAGCCGATGCGCAGCCGGTCGGTGTCGACGAAACTCAGATGATTGGTCTGGGGCATACGGACAGTCTCCCTCTTCTGGTTGGCGATGGATGACAAACGGTGGCGGGAGCACAATCATCCCGGCCGGCTGCGGCACCGTCGGTCCCCCCGCCGGTCGCGCTGCGGACATTATGTCATTTCGGCCGCAGGATGGTTTCCATCATCCACGCCGTGTGGGCGGCGCTGTCGCCGCAGGAGGGATGGCGCGCACCTCCGTCCAGATGAAGCTGCATGTTGCTGACGTGATGCAGCTGGATCGGGTCGGGGTTGGCGATCTCCAGGTGCAGCGTGGTATCGGCCGTGTGCAGTTGCAGGGCCGCTTCCTCGAAGACCGAAAAGACGATCTTGCCGGCGCTACCCGTGATCTCCACCCGGTCGGCGCGCTCGAAGCTGCCGAAATGCCAGCTGCCGCTGCCGGTCACGCCGCTGCGATAGCGCCAGCTTGCGGCCACCGCATCGCAGGCGCTGTACAGGCCTTGCTGGTTGCTGCCGCTGCCGGATACCTCGGCCACTTCGCCGAAGAAGTGCGAAAACAGGTTCAGCCCGTGACTGCCGAGGTCGTCGAAATAGCCCCCCGGGGCGATGCGGGCGTCGGTGCGCCAGCGGTAGCGTCGCTGCAGGTCGTCCGGCCCCGGTGGGCGCGCCAGTTGCCAGTGGATGTGGCGCGCAGTGCCGATGCGGCCTTCGGCCAGCCACTGGCGCACTTGTTCGAAGCGTGGCAGCGAGCGCCGGTAATAGGCCACGAACAAGGGCTGCTGTGCCCGTTCGAAGGCGGCCAGCATTTCCAGGCATTGCGCGTGGCTGGGGGCCATCGGCTTTTCCACGCAGCAGGGTTTGCCGGCGGCGGCGACCTTGAGTGCGTAATGGCAATGCGTGTCGGGCGGGGTGGCGATGTAGACGGCGTCGATGTCGGGGTCGTGGATCAGCGCATCCGCATCGTCGAACCAGCGCGCGACACCGTGGCGGTGCGCGTAGTCGGCCGCCAGCGCGGCATCACGGCGCATCACGCCGGCCAGCGCGAAGCCCGGTGTGCGCTGGTAGGCCGGGCCGCTCTTGCGTTCGGTCACGGCGCCGCAGCCGATGATGCCCCAGCGCAGCGGCGTCATGCCGGCGATGCCTGGCTGGCGCAGCAATCGGCCTGGCCGCCCAGCGCGTCCAGGATGGGGCAGTCGGGACGGCTGTCGCCATGGCAATCCTGGGCCAGGCGTTCCAGCGTGGCCTTCATGGTCTGCAGTTCGCGGATGCGCTGATCCAGTTCGCCGATATGGGTCTGCGCCAGTTGCTTGACCTTGCGGCTGGAGCGCGACTGATCCAGCCAGAGCCCGATCAGGTCGCTCACCTGGGCCATGGAAAACCCGAGCTGGCGTGCCTGCCGGATGAAGCGCAGCAGGTGCACGTCGCGCTCGCCATAGACGCGGTAACCGGCATCGGTGCGGCCGGCACGCGGGATCAGGCCGGTCTCTTCATAGTGACGGATCATCTTGGCCGAGACGCCCGAGGCGCTGGCGGCTTCTCCGATATTCATGGCTGGGTTCCCTCGTTGCTCAGGTTTTGCGGCACATCCTGTGGATGCGGCCGCCAGCGACGCAGCAGCAATGCATTGCTGACCACGCTGACGCTGGAAAAGGCCATCGCCGCGCCCGCCAGCATGGGGTTGAGCAGGCCGAAGGCCGCCAGCGGAATGCCGATCAGGTTGTAGATGAAGGCCCAGAACAGGTTCTGGCGGATCTTGCCGTAGGTGCGGCGGGAGATGTCGATGGCGTCCGCTGCGAGTCCCGGGTCGCCATGCATCAGGGTCACGCCGGCCGCCTGCATGGCCACGTCGGTCCCGGTGGACATGGCGATGCCGACGTCGGCCGCTGCCAGCGCCGGCGCATCGTTGATGCCGTCGCCGACCATCGCCACCACGTGCGCGCCATTCTCGCGCAGGGCCGTGACCGCTGCGGCCTTGTCGCCCGGCAGCACTTCGGCGCGCACATCCTGGATGCCCAGTTCGGCTGCCACCTGCTGTGCCGCCCCGCGATTGTCGCCACTGAGCATGGCGGTGCGGATGCCTAGCGCGTGCAAGGTGGCGATGGCGGCCTTGGCGCCCGGCTTGAGCTGGTCGCCAAAGGCCAGCAGGCCCAGCACGACCAGGCCTTGCGCATGGCGCTCGGCCAGCCAGGACAGCGTGCGGCCCTGGGCCTGCAATTGTTCGGCGCGCGCTTGCAAAGCCGGGCAGTGGGCCTGCCATTGCTGCATCCAGCGGCTGCTGCCCAAGAGCAGGTGGCGCCCGCCCACCTCGCCTTCGATCCCCAGCCCGGCGACGCTCTGCACGTTCTGCGCCTGCCAGGCAGGCAGATCGGGGCGCGCCTGGGCGGCTTCCAGCACGGCGCGACCCAACGGGTGTTCACTGCGTGCCTGCAACGCGGCGGCCAGGGCCAGCAGTTCATCCTGGGGCGTGCTATCGGCTGCTTCCAGCTCCGTCAGGCGCGGCCGACCAACGGTGAGCGTGCCGGTCTTGTCGAAGGCGATCACCTCCACCCGATGCGCGATTTCCAGCGCCTGGGCATCCTTGATCAGGATGCCGTGGCGCGCTGCCACGCCGGTGCCGGCCATGATGGCGGTGGGAGTGGCCAGGCCCAGGGCGCAAGGGCAGGCGATGACCATGACCGCCACCGCATTGAGCAGGGCTTGTTGCCAGGCGCCTGTGCTCAGGCCCCAGCCCAGCAAGGTCGCCAGCGACAGCAGCAGCACGGCCGGCACGAAGACCGCGCTGACCTGGTCCACCAGCCGCTGGATCGGCGCCTTGGCCGCCTGTGCCTGTTCCACCATGCGCACGATGCGCGCCAGCACGGTTTCGGCACCGATGGCGGTGGTCTCGAAGAGCAGGACGCCCTCGGCATTGATGGCGCCGGCAGCCAGCGTGTCGCCCACCTG
>NZ_DASQOH010000033.1:0-56158 GCF_035644555.1 Herbaspirillum sp. | reverse complement strand
CGAGACCTTCCCGACCCTGGCGCTGTCGCCCACGGTGAATGCGGAAAATCCGGCATCGCTGATCCGCATCGTGCTGGAAGGCGCCGAAATGCCCTGGACCCACAAGGCCCCGACGCAATTCGCCATGCCGGCCTTCGGCAGCCGCCTGTCGGATCAGGAAGTGGCCGATGTGGTCACCTTCATCCGCAGCACCTGGGGCAACCAGGCCTCGTCGGTGAGTGCGTCCGATGTGGCCAAGGTGCGCAAGCAGGTGCCGGAGAAAAAGACTGTGGAGGCGGGGGGCGTACCGCTGGCCAAGCAATAAGGTCTTGCCTGTGAAGTAGCTCCTGGCAACCAACCACCGGACGCGAGAACGTCCGAAATGGATGACGAAACCCCGTGTTTTCGAACACGGGGTTTCGTTTTTTTGAGAGTCGGTATTTGTATGTTTTGTCGGATGACATAGTTAGTGAAAATCTTGCCCTTGATGTATATCGGCTTTTTCGCTAAACATGACACACTGCATTTTGGCTGCGCCATAGAAAATGAAAAATAACCGCCACCGTGTCACATAAAGTGAAATATTATCGACGGCTTATGCCTATGAAACGGCAAGCTTTCTGAATGCTCAGTTCTTGGACTTCACCACTGTTGATTTGCTCGCAGATTTGACCCTCTCCATTTGACCCACCTTCCATTGCCTGCTGAAGGCAGCCACCCGGTCATACGACCCCTCGTATCCCAGTTCTCTTAAGTCCAGGAACATCTGTTTTAGGGTCCTTCTTTGCTTCCGAGATTTGACCGCGTCTGCGCTGAGCCAAGCGGAGAGCTTGGCGGTGAAGTCATCGAGCGAGCTTGGCGAACGCCTTGCTGGATAAGCAGGTTCGCTGACATCGGATCGGATGTAGCGGCGAACTGTGTTGCGGGAAATGTCGAGCCTGCGGGCGATTTCCCGAATTGAGATGCGGTCTCTGATGTACCAGCGTCGAATAATTCCAAGTAGGGCCACGTCTATCACTCCGTTCTCCCGCTCGCTGTCATGAGCAGGATTGTGGTCTAAACATGGGTCAACTTTGGATGCAAATTTCCGGGGAAAGTGGGTCAGTTTTCAATGCAAATCAACACAGTCTACCTAGGGACGTGCGCATCGCATCGTACCAAACTTCGAAGCGACTCTATCATCACTGTATCCGGCTAGGCTCGTTGCCACAAAGATGTGTCAACAATAGCCGCCCCCTACTTGAATAGAATCAAATTGACTTAGATTGCATACAATCGGTTACATATAGGTTACATAAATACAAAATAGAAAAAGGGTTACAAGCTTCATCAGCCTGCAACCCTTTCATGTACTGGTGGCCCCCCCGTGAGTCGAACACGGCACCAACGGATTATGAGTCCGCTGCTCTAACCAAGCATGAGCTAGGGGGCCAAAAAATCAGCCGGCGATTTTAACATCTTCGCCGGCCAATTCTGACACCCTAATATCAATTCCCTTCCAGGAAGCTCTTCAGCTTGTCCGAACGGGAGGGGTGACGCAGCTTGCGCAGTGCCTTGGCTTCGATCTGGCGGATACGCTCGCGGGTCACGTCGAACTGCTTGCCCACTTCTTCCAGCGTATGGTCGGTCGACATCTCGATGCCGAAGCGCATGCGCAGAACCTTGGCTTCACGCGGGGTCAGCGAGTCGAGGATGTCCTTGACCACGTTGCGCATCGAGGCATGCAGCGCCGCATCGGCCGGGGCCAGCGTGTTGTTGTCCTCGATGAAGTCGCCCAGATGGGAATCGTCGTCGTCACCGATCGGCGTTTCCATGGAGATCGGTTCCTTGGCGATCTTCATGATCTTGCGGATCTTGTCTTCCGGCATTTCCATCTTGATCGCCAGGGTCGCGGGATCGGGCTCGGCACCGGTTTCCTGCAGGATCTGACGCGAGATGCGGTTCATCTTGTTGATCGTCTCGATCATGTGCACCGGAATACGGATGGTGCGCGCCTGGTCGGCGATGGAGCGGGTGATGGCCTGACGGATCCACCAGGTCGCATAGGTCGAGAACTTGTAGCCGCGACGATATTCGAACTTGTCCACTGCCTTCATCAGACCGATGTTGCCTTCCTGGATCAGGTCCAGGAACTGCAAGCCACGGTTGGTGTACTTCTTGGCGATCGAGATCACCAGACGCAGGTTGGCCTCGGTCATTTCACGCTTGGCCATGCGCGCCTTCTTCTCACCAGCGCCCATCTTCTTGTTGATGGCGCGCAGGTCAGGCAGCGGCAGTACCACGCGGGCCTGCAGGTCGATCAGCTTCTGCTGCAGTTCCTTGATGGCCGGGACGTTACGGCTCAGCACGGTGCTGTAGTCATGGTTGGCGGCGACTTCGCCGTCCACCCAGTCCAGGTTCACTTCATTGCCGGGGAAGACCTTGATGAAGTGAGCGCGCGGCATGTTGCACTTGTTGACGGCCACGTCCAGGATCTGGCGTTCGACGGTGCGGACTTCATCCACCTGCGCGCGCAGGGTGTCGCACAGCTTCTCGACGATCTTGGCGGTGAAGCGGATGCCCAGCAGCTCGTTGGAAATGATTTCCTGCGCCTTGACGTAGGGCTTGGAGTTGTAGCCTTCCTTTTCGAAAGCCTTGCGCATGTTCTCGAACTGGGTGCCGATGACGGCGAACTTGCCCAGCGCGTCGCGCTTCAACTGTTCCAGCTGTTCGGCGGAGAAGCCGGCAGCGCCGGAACCGCTGTTCTCGCTTTCCTCTTCTTCGTCTTCTTCCTCGTCTTCTTCCTCTTCTTCGTCGTCCTCGTCGGAATCGGAAGCGGCGGCGTCGACCTGCTGTTCGCTTTCGTTGGGATCGACCAGGCCGTCGACGATTTCGTCGACCTTGATCTCATCCTTGGAGATGCGGTCAGCGGCGGCCAGGATCTCTGCGATCGTGGTCGGGCAGGCGGAGATGGCCTGGATCATGTCCTTCAGGCCGTCTTCGATGCGCTTGGCGATCTCGATTTCGCCTTCGCGGGTCAGCAGCTCGACCGAACCCATTTCACGCATGTACATGCGCACCGGGTCGGTGGTACGGCCGAAGTCGGAATCAACGGTCGACAGGGCGGCTTCGGCGGCGGCTTCGGCGTCGTCATCGCTGGCGACGTTGGCCACGTTGTCCGACAGCAGCAGGGTTTCGGCGTCAGGGGCGTGCTCGTAGACCGAAATGCCCATGTCGTTGAAGGTACCGATGATGCCGTCGATGGCTTCCGGATCGACGATGTTCTCGGGCAGGTGGTCGTTGATTTCCGAGAAGGTCAGGAAACCGCGTTCCTTGCCGAGCTTGATCAGGGTCTTCAACTTCTGGCGACGACGCTCCAGCTCTTCTTCGCTGGCTTCGGTGTCGGAAGAGAAGGCGTCCTTCAACAGGGCCTTTTCCTTGGCCTTGCGGTCCTTGGCCTTGGCCTTGTCGGCGGCCTTCAGCTCAGTACGCTCGATGGTGTTGAGCGCGGCGACTTCGTCGCTCTCGGGCTGGAATTCCTTGGGCTTGCGGCCACGACGGCCCGGCACCTTGACGCTCGGCAGCACATAGCCGGACGTGTCGATGGCTGCCAGGGCGGCAGCATCAGTGGTTTGACTTACGCTCGACGCGGCAGTCGCGCTGACGTCTTTGCCTTCGACCTTTGCGGCTTTGGTGGTCTTGGCGGTCTTGGTTTCGGGTTTCTTGGTGGTCACGGAAGTCTTCGTCGCTTTCACAGAAACCGCTTGTTCGGCGGCTTGAGGTAACTTGTTGGCTGGCGTTGCAGTACCCTTGGGCGCTGCGGCGCGGGCCGGCTTGGCGGCAGTTGTCTTGACTGTCGTCTTTTTCGGCGTCGCTGCTGCTGCAGTCTTTGCCGTGGGTTTTACGGTGCTGGCTGCCGTCGCAGTCCCCTTGACTGGCGATTTGGCGGCCACCGCCTTGGTGGGCTTGGCAGCGGCGGTCGATTTTACCGCCGTTGCCGTCTTGCTGCTCTTTGCCGACGTTGCTGGAGTTTTCGCGGGTTTCTTCATTGCATTTGCCATAGAATCAACTGCCAATTGAGAATTCACTCATTGCGCCAATCAAGTCATGCTAATGATGCAACTCCGGC
This sequence comes from Herbaspirillum sp., assembly GCF_035644555.1. Lineage (GTDB taxonomy): Bacteria > Pseudomonadota > Gammaproteobacteria > Burkholderiales > Burkholderiaceae_D > Herbaspirillum. Next base: position 52,071 of record NZ_DASQOH010000033.1, on the reverse strand, counting down.
ACCGATTTCCCGGTAGACTCCGGCTGCACGCGCAACGTTCCTTTTTACGGGCGGGCCATCAATCGCGTAAGGCAGGCAGTCGTGCCCTTCACGATCCGGCAAACCTAACGCTGTCTGCCGGCCTCCGTCCCGGTGCGCCGGGCTGGAGGCATGGTGCCGCAAGGTGGGATGCAACAGCCATCCGGCGGAACTAAAGCCCTATAGTATAGCACAGATGGGGCTCTTTTCCCCGGGATCAAGCCGCGATATTCGGCTATTCACCGCTGATCCGGCGGGCAAATCACGGCAATTTGCAGGTCTTTACCGTGTTTTCCAAGTCCTGATCCCATCGGATCGCGCTTCTTCCACCGCATGACCGCAGCCACCGGTCCACCCTGTCGTTTCATCGCCTCCGCCAGGCACCGCTGGCGGGCCTCCCGTTCACCCTGCCACGGCCGCGCCGCCGGTCTGGCGCTTGAGCCATTCCTTGCGCTGCATCAGCTCACGGTAACGGTTGCGCTCTTCTTCGGTGCGCAGGTTCGAGGTCACCAGCATCTGCATCTCCTCGTCGAGGGCGCGGATCCTGGCCTGGCGGATGGCGCCGGCCATCTCGGCCCGCACCACATCGAATTCGGATTCCGATTCGGCCGCGATTTCCGCGATCATCGAATCGAACTCGGGGCCGCCCTCGCGCAGGTGCTCGACCAGGGCCGCGAAATTGGCCTGCTCGCCCATGCCCTGGGCGACGCCGACCAGGTGCGAGAGCATCTCGGCCTGGTCCGGCGCGATGCGCGCGATGGCTTCCAGCGCGGCCGCATCGAGGTCGGCCGAAAGCTGCGGATGCGCTACCAGCAGGCGCATGATCTGGCGCTCCAGGCCGACCGGCGCGGTACGCTTGCTGCGCGGCGGTGCGGCGCGTACGCGGGCGACCGGTTTTTCCAGTTCAAACAATGCCTCAAGCTCGGCTGCGGTTGACTGCGTGGCCTGGGCGATGCTGCGCACGATCTGCAGGCGCAAGGCGGAAGCCGGCAGGGCCTGCAGCATGGGCTTGGCCGCAAACTGGGCATGGGCGCGGCCTTCCGGGGAGCGCAGGTCGTTCTCGCCGATGATTTCCCGCAGCAGGAACTGCGACAACGGCAGCGCTTCGCGAATCTGTTCCTCGAAGGCCGGGGCACCCATCTCGCGCACGTAACTATCGGGGTCATGTTCCTTGGGCAGGAACAGGAACTTGATGGTCTTGTTGTCCGAGGCATACGGCAGGCAGGCCTCCAGCGCGCGGCGCGCGGCACGGCGGCCGGCGTTGTCGCCGTCGAAGCTGAAGATCACCTGGTCGGTCTGGCGCAACAGCTTTTGCACGTGGATCGGGGTGCAGGCCGTTCCCAGCGTGGCCACCGCTTGCGGGAAACCCAGCTGGGCCAGCGCCACCACATCCATATAGCCTTCGGTGACCAGCGCATAGCCGGCCTCGCGAATGGCCTGGCGGGCCTCGAACAGGCCGTACAACTCGCTGCCCTTCTGGAACAGCGGGGTTTCAGGCGAGTTCAGGTACTTGGGTTCGCCCCCATCCATCACGCGACCGCCAAAGCCGATCACCTGGCCCTTGGTATTACGGATGGGGAACATGACGCGGCCCCGGAAGCGGTCGTAACGCTTGCGGTGGGCGCCGCCCTCTTCGCTCTTGTCGATCACCAGGCCCGATTCGACCAGGGCCTCGTTCTCGTAATCGGGGAAGACCTGGCGCAGGCTGTCCCACTCGTCGGGCGAATAGCCCAGGCCGAAGCGGGCGGCGATCTCGCCGGTCAGGCCTCGCCCCTTGAGATAGTCGATGGCGATCTGGGCGCCGCGCAGCTGGTGCCGGTAAAAGTCATTGGCACGCGTCATCACATCCGACAAGGCCATGCTCTTGGCCTGCTTTTCCTGGCGCTGGGCCAGGGGGATGCTGTCTTCGCGCTCGGGCACCACCATGCCCACGTTCTGGGCCAGGTCCTTGACCGCCTCCACGAAACCCATGCCGGAATACTCGATCAGGAAACTGATCGCGGTACCGTGCGCGCCACAGCCGAAGCAGTGATAGAACTGCTTGGTCGGGCTGACGGTGAAGCTGGGGGATTTCTCGTTGTGGAAGGGGCACAGGCCCATGAAGTTGGCGCCACCCTTCTTCAGCTGCACGTAACGTCCCACCACGTCGACGATGTCGACGCGGTTGAGCAGGTCCTGGATGAACGACTGTGGAATCACCTGGGTTGCGGACGAATGGAGGGAGCCAGTGGCAAGAAGAGCGGCAGCCCGATCAGGACGCCAGCGCGGCCTTGACCAGCGCGGACACCGCCGTCATGTCGGCACGACCGGCCAGCTTGGGCTTCAACACGCCCATGACCTTGCCCATGTCCTGCGGACCGGCTGCACCGGTGGCGGCCACGGCAGCCTGCACCTCGGCCTTGATTTCGTCATCCGACAGGCTGGCGGGCATGTAGGCCGCCAGCACCGCCAGCTCGGCCTTTTCGATGTCGGCCAGATCCTGGCGACCACCGGCTTCGAACTGGGAGATGGAATCCTTGCGCTGCTTGACCATCTTGTCGATGATGGCCAGCACGTGGGCGTCGGTCAGTTCGACGCGTTCATCGACTTCCTTCTGCTTCATCGCGGCGGTCAAGAGGCGGATCGTGCCCAGCTTGCCCATGTCCTTGGCGCGCATGGCGGCCTTCATGTCTTCCGTGATCTGCTCTTTCAAACCCATGGGGTACTCCGAAGATGAGGTGGATGAGTATTCTGCAATCTGGCGCCATCCCGCATCCAGTGTTCCAGGCGGCAAGGTGGCCGCCTGTCATAGGATCGTAGAACATGGATGGGCTTATCGCCAGCCCGAATCGCTGCCTTTGCTTCATATCTGGGGTTTCAGAGAAGAAAATCCAGGACAGGCAGGCTCAAGGCGACGAACCAGCGAACAAATGAGGAAAAAAGCGAAAACCCGCTGCGGACCAACACCGGAGCGGGTTTACACATCGGCCGCACCTGGGCGCGGCAGAAAATTCTTAGTACAGCTTCTTCGGCAGCTGTTGGCTGCGGATGCGCTTGTAATGACGCTTCACGGCAGCAGCCAGCTTGCGCTTGCGCTCAGCGGTCGGCTTTTCGTAGAACTCGCGTGCGCGCAGTTCGGTCAGCAGACCGGTCTTCTCGATGGTGCGCTTGAAGCGACGCATTGCAACTTCGAACGGCTCGTTCTCTTTAACGCGAATAGTGGTCATGTAAATTCAAACCAAAAAGGTTAGGTTGGATAGCAAAGAAAGCGATTGTAGCAGTACTGACACCCGATTGGAAGGCCAAACGTGGCATTTTTTCCACCCCGCCAGTAAAAAAGGGATAAGAATCAGTCACTTATCACAGTCAAGATGATGCTTCACCTGAAGTCAAGGGAAGCGGACTGAAAATTCCGCCCTCGCCCTCGCCCTCAACCCGCCTACACCGCCGACCCGGCCGCCACGCCCGAGGCCCAGGCCCACTGGAAGTTGTAGCCGCCCAGCCAGCCGGTGACGTCGGTGGCCTCGCCGATGAAATGCAGGCCCGGTACCTTGTTGGCCATCATGGTCTGTTGCGACAGCTCGCGGGTATCGACGCCGCCCAGGGTGACCTCGGCCTTGCGATAGCCTTCCGAGCCGCTGGGGACGATCACCCAGCGGTTCAGGGAGTCGCCCAGCTTCTTGAGTGCCTTGTCCGGCATGTCGGCAATGCGTGCGCCGGCATCGAAGCCATGGATCTGGAGCCAGCCCTCGGCCAGGCGGTTGGGCAGCCATTGCGCGAGCAGGTTGCCCAGGTTCTTCTTGAGCGTCCCCTTGCCCTCGATCAGGGTCTCGGCCACATCCAGTTGCGGCAGCAGGTTCAGGGTCAGCGGCGCGCCCGGCTTCCAGAAGCTGGAAATCTGCAGGATGGCCGGGCCGGACAGGCCACGGTGGGTGAACAGCAGGTCTTCCAGGAAATAACCCCGCTCCTTCTTCACTCCGGTTTCCACTTCCACCTCCAAGGCGATGCCGGCCAGCTCCACCAGCGATTGCCAGCCCTTGCCATCGAAGGTCAGCGGCACCAGCCCCGGGCGCGGTTCGATCAGCTTGAGATCGAACTGGCGGGCGATGCGGTAGGCGAAATCGGTGGCGCCGATCTTGGGAATGGACAGTCCGCCGGTAGCGATCACCAGGCTCGCCGCCTGGATCTCGCCAGCGCTGGTGGCGATGCGGAACAGCTCGCCGCTCTTGCCGACCTCATGCACGGTGCAGGGCATGCGCCAGCTGACGTTGCCGGTCTCGCATTCGGCCTTGAGCATGGCGATGATGTCCTCGGCCGAATCGTCGCAGAACAGCTGGCCCTTGTGCTTTTCGTGAAAACCGATGCGGTGGCGCTTGACCAGCCCGATGAAGTCCTGCGGGGTATAGCGCGACAGGGCGCTGCGGCAGAAATGCGGATTCTGCGAAAGATAATGCTGCGGTCCGGCGCCCACATTGGTGAAATTGCAGCGACCGCCGCCGGAGATGCGGATCTTCTCGGCCAGCTTGCCGGCATGGTCGATCAGGACCACGCGCCGGCCACGCTGGCCGGCCACGGCGGCGCACATCATGCCGGCGGCGCCGGCGCCGATGACGGCGACATCAAAATGCTTGGGGGAATGGTGGTTCATGCTGGCTCCGGCACGCATCTCGGTGCAGCCCGAGGTCGCTTCAAAAGCCGTGATTGTCGGTGATCCCGGCCCTTGCGCACAAGAGCCAGGAAACAACGCTCACAAAGACAAGGGGCCGGCATCTTGCGACACCGGCCCCCTGCCTTCTCGCCGCCATCCCGTGTGCTCTGCAATCACCCGGGCGGACGGACACCTCAACTCAAGCTCGCCGCCTTGCAGCGGAAATGATTTATATCGTTATATCGGTTACTGGAAATACGGCGGCGGCTCCACGCCCATCCACAACTCGGAGGACAGCCGCATCATGTCATTGAGCGATCCGCGCTGGGCGAACATCTGGCGCAGCCAGTTGGCGTCCGAGAGCCGATCATGCGCAATGCGACGCAGGCGCACGATGGTCTGGTGCTCGGCCTCGTTGGCCACGTAGGGCTCCAGCAACTGCAACTGCTGCAGCAGATGTTCGAAAATGGGCAGCTTGCGTGACTGCGAAGGTGTGGCGCCATGCAATGCCAGCTGACCGTTCAGGCCAAAGCGGCTGGCCTCGAAGCGGTTGAACTGGTACAGCAGATAGAAATCGTCACCCACCACGAACGGCCGCTCGGTCAGGATCCAGCGCGCCAGCAGCTGGGCATAGGCGCCCAGGTGTGCCGCATGCTCGATGGTCAGCGGGGTATCGCAGACGCGGATTTCCACGGTGCCATATTCCGGCTTGGGACGGATGTCCCAGTAGAAATCCTTCATGCTGGCGATGATGCCCATCTGGTACAGCTCATCGTAGTAGGTCTCGAACTCGGCCCAGCGAGTGTGGACCGGGGCCGTGCCCGACAACGGGAAGGCGCGTACCACATTGCTGCGCGAGGAATCGAACTTGGTATCGGCGCCCTGGTAGAACGGCGACGCCGCCGAGAGTGCGATGAAATGCGGCACGTAACGCGAGAAGCCGTGCGTGAGGTACAGCGCATCGTCGCCATTCTCCACCCCGATGTGGATGTGCTGGCCGAACACCGTGAAGGTCTTGGCCAGGTAGCCGTATTTCTCGTGCAGGTAATGGAAACGCTCGCTGGGCGTGATGCGCTGTTCATTCCAGTGCTGGAAGGGATGCGCGCCACCGCCGGAGACGTCGATGTTGAGGTATTGCGCGCCCTTGTTCAAGGCAGCGCGCAAGCCCTTGAGCTCTTCGATCAGTTCATCGACGCGGGTATGGATGCCCGAATTGAGCTCGATCATGCCCTGCGTCATTTCCAGCTTGATCTGCTTTTGCAGGTCGCGCGGCTCGATCCAGTTCAGCAGATCGACCGCATCGCTGGCCAGGTTGTAGTTGCGGCGGTTGACCAGTTGCAGTTCCAGCTCGATGCCCATGGTAAAGGGCGTGGAGGAACCGAATGGCAGGATGCCGGCGCTGCCCTGCGGACCGGCCACATGGGCCTGGCTCGCAGCGGCGTCTTGTTCATTGCGGATCAGTGTCTCGGTATTCATTCGCGTCCACTCTCTCCAGATTTGATCAGGGCAAACTGTGTCGCCACCGGCCCCAGGAATTCCAGGACCACCATGCTGCCCGCCAGCAGCGGCAGCACATTGGCCGTGGTGTGCGGGTACAGCGAAGAGACCGTCTGCATCAGGCCCACACCGACCTCGGTCATGGGCAGGGTACCCAGCGTGAGCAGGCCGGCCTGGCGCCAGTTCATGCGTGCAAAGCGCGCGAACAGGAAGATGCCCAGCCCCATCGCCAGGAAGCGGGCAGCAATCAGGATCAGCACCGAGAAGCCCAGCAGGCCCAGGTCCGACAGCTTCATCGAGGCCCCCACGGTGACGAACAGCATCACCACGAACAATTCATTGGCGACGCCGAATTCCAGCTCCATGAGATCGAACTGGCGATCCAGGTTCTTGGAGAGGATGGCGAAGATCAGCATGGTCAGCATCACCGGCAGGTGCAGCGCATGCGCCACACCGATGGCCAGCGCGATGACCGAGATCACCAGCACGAACTGCGAGCTGTTCTCGCGACCCAGCAGGCGTGCCAGCGGCATCATCAGCCAATAGGTCAGATAAGCCAGGACAGCCGAGCCCACCAGCGAATACAGGGTGTGCTGGATCAGCGTACCCACCGGCGTGCCGGCCTCGTGCGCAATCACCGGCAAGAGCGCATAGGCGGCCAGCACGGCGACGAAGTTGTTCAAGGCCGTCATGGCGGCGAGCCGGCGCGTGACCTGGCCCTCGGCCTTGAGGTCGCGCAATACCACCAGCACCACGGCCGGGGCGGTGGCGATGGCCATCACGCCACCCAGCAGGGCCATCACCGAATCGGTACCGAACCAAGTCAACGCAATGCTGACGAAGCCGAAGCACAGCACCGCCGACACGGCCACGGTGATCATCAGCCACTTCTCGCGACGCAGCCAGCCGATATCGACATAGCGCCCCAGCTGATACACCACCAGTGCGACGGCGATGTCGGCAAAGATGTTGGTGACCTTGAGCACTTCGCCCGAAAGCAGGTTGAAGCCGCCCGCACCGAGCAGGAAACCGACCAGCAGATAACCCGTGATGCGTGGCACCCATGGGGACTTGGAAACAACATAGCCCGCGATCAGCCCGAACAGCAGCAGTCCGCCGAATACCAGCAAGGCATTCCATTGCAGCGTCTGTGCGAGGGTGAAAGACGGAAGAGCCCACTCCATATCTCCTCCTGTGTAACGATTAGGTTTTTGGAACCGTACGCGGTGCGGGGACCGGGCACGGATCGCGTGAGCATGGGTAGCGGAATGGGCATGCCTTGCATGCGTGCCGTAACTGCCGTGACTACCCGGTGCGATCGGGTCCGGATTTGCTAACGAAAACGACGTCGCCAGAAATCACGGAGCACCGAAGATATCACTCTTGCTCTGTGCGATGATCTTTTTTTATCTTACAACGGAAAATTTAAACTTCCTGATTTGATGTTTATTGAATTTCTGGAACTTATCCGAAGCGCATGGAGAGGATGACGGTAGTTGGGGGAGCCTCAATGTTCTACCAGCCGACCTTCGGCAGTAATCAGCGCAGACCTGATTCGTTTGTCAGAAAAGACCGACACCAGCGCAGCGCGATAGCGCGCGAGCTGCGCGGCATAGTCGGCGCGCTCGGTATCGAGCAGGCGCCGTTTGTAGTCGAGCACCCAGACTTCATCCTCGAACATCACCACCCGATCCAGCCGCATGACGCCTCCCGGGGAGACGATCTCCATCTCATTGCGCGCCCAGCGATGCAGGGCCGGATTGAAGAAGCGTTCCAGCGGTGGCTGCGCCAGGACCTGGCGCGCCTGCGCATGCACCACTTGCGCCATCTCCGCCGACACGCCCAGCCAGCGCACCAGCGCGGCCGGTGCGGGCAGCGGCAAGGGCCAGGCCTGGCCATGGGTGAGACGTTCCAGCAAGGCGTGCAACGCCACGCCCTCGTCGATGGCAGCGCTGCCGATCAGGGTGCCATCCTCGGCAATGGCGACCGGCGCCTCGTCCTCCTCCGCGCCAGCGGCGAACAGCGACACCGGAATCGGGCGTGGCGCGAACAGCGCCAGTTCGAAGCGCTCGTCGGTGCTGGCGGTCTGAGCCGCCTGCACCGTATCTTCGCTGATCTCGCGCACCGGGGCGTCGCTGGCGAACAGACGCTGGTACCAGCTACCCTCGACCACGCCGCCCTCGCCCGCCCCGCGTGTGCCGGCCACGCCGGAGACCAGCAGTAACTGCTTGGCGCGGGTGACGGCCACGTACAGCAGGTTCCAGTCTTCCTGCCTGCGCAGGGCGTCCTCTTCCTCGAACAGGCGATCACGCGCAACGCCGCGCTCGCTGCGCCGGCCAAAGGCGGAAAAGTGGGTGGGGGCATCCTGGTCCTGCGGCCACTCGCAGACGATGCCGATATTGTCTTCCACGGACTCGCTGTGATTGGCGTCGAGGATGGCCACCACCGGCGCCTCCAGCCCCTTGGCACTGTGCACGGTGAGGATGCGCACCGCATCGGCACTGGCGTCCACGCTGGCCTCGTCAGGCGCATCGCCGCCGGCACTGCGTTGCAGTACCCGCAGCGCATCGATGAACTTGGGCAGGCTGGGATAACGTCCGGCATCCATGTTCAGCGACAGTTCCACGAAGGCGGCGATATTGCCCAGGGTCTGGCTGCGCGTGAGCGGCGAGGCGTACTGGGCATAGCGCGCCACCAGATCGCCCTGGTGCAGGATCATGTCCAGCAGGTCGTGCACCGGCAGGTGCGGCGCCGCCTGCAGCCAGCGTTGCAGCATGCCTACCGCGCGCACCAGGGCGGCTGAGGCCACACCCTCCTGCTGCATGGCCAGCATGTGCTGCCACCAGTGGCCGCCATCGGCCAGTGCTGCACGGCGGGCGATCTGCACCAGATCATCGTCGGCCGCGCCGATGATGGGACTCTTGAGGACGTGCGCCAGCGCGCGCGTGTCGTTGGGGGTGATGAGGAAGGTCAGCAAGGCGATCAGGTCGGCGATCTCCAGCGACTCCAGCAGACCGCCGCGCTTGTCCGAGATGAAGGGGATGCCGGCTGCGCGCAAGGCGCTCTCGTAGGCGGCGAGGTGACTGCGCTTGCGCACCAGCAGCATGATGTCGCTCCAGCGCATGGGCCGGGTCGACTTGCCCTCCACCACCGGCACCTCGCGGCTGGCCTTGAGCAGCGCCTGCGCCAGCGCCTGCCCCTCCAGCAGGCGACGGGCATCGTCTTCCTCGCCGCGTGCCGTGGTCAGTGGATTGCGCCAGGCGATCACGGGCGCCGGGTCACTGGTGTCGGCGTCCTCGTCGTTGACGTTTTCTGCACCTTCCTCCTGCCGCACCAGCGGCAGGCGCCACACCTCGCCTCCCTCCAGGCCCAGCGTGGTCTGCTGGGCGAACAGCGGATTGCCGCCGCGCACGAATGAGCGATTGAGCACCTCGACCACGGCACTGGCATTGCGCCGCGTCTGGTTGGCGCGCAGCACCGCCGCGCCCTGCGCGCGCAACAGGTCGCGCGCCGCCACGAATACGCGTGGCTCGGCGCGCCGGAAGCGATAGATCGATTGCTTGGGGTCCCCCACCACGAACACGCTCGGTTGCGCCGCATCGCCGCCATAGGCACGCAGCCAGGAACGCACGATGCTCCATTGCAGCGGGTTGGTGTCCTGGAATTCATCCAGCAGGATGTGCTTGTAGCGGGCATCCAGCCGGGTCTGCAGGTAGGCGGCACTGGCCTCGTCGTTGAGCAGGCGATAGGCTTGCCATTCGAGGTCGGCGAAGTCCAGCACACGCTGTTCCGATTTCACTTCCTGATAGCTGTCGAGATAGGCGCGGCCGGCGATGAAGAGGGCACCATTGAGCTGCAGCACCTGCTTTTCCTTGCTGCGTCCCTGCAACTTGCGCAACTCGGTGCCGACGGCATTGAATTCGCTGTCGAAGGCCTCCAGCGCGGCATCCTCGCTCACCTGGAAATGCTGCACCACTGCCGCCAGCAGGGATTTCACCTTGCCGTTCTTGCGCGGCTTGTCCTTGTCGTCGTAGAACTGGCTGTACAGCGCGTCGAAGTGCGCCAACGCCGGGCCGGCAGTCAAGGCCGATTCGATGGCCACGGCACGGGTCTTGTTGGCGGTGCCGCCCTGCCCCAGCAGGATGGCGATGCGACTGGCGCGTTCCACCAGGGCAGCGTCATCCCACAACGACAGTCGCGCGTCGCGCAGCGCATCCTCGCCGCACAGGGCTTGCAGCCACAGCAGTGGGGTCGGCGTATCGATCTCTTCACTGTCGTCGCCATCGTGCTGGGTCGCGGCCCACCATTCGGCACGCTTGTCGATGAAGGCGTCCAGCAACTGGCGGGCATTGAAGTCGCCGGCCAGTTCATACAGTTCCAGCAAGGCCGCCTTGATGCGCTCGCCATCGGGGTTGCGCAGCTTCTGCATGAAGCGGCGATAGGCCTCGTCCAGCAGCTCGCCATTCTTCTCGGTCAGGGTATAGCCATGCGGCACGCCCGAGGCCAGCGGCGCGATCTGCAGCAGGCGTGCAAACCAGCTATGGAAGGTGTCGATGGAAAGGCTCTGTTCGGAAGACAGGATGCGCTCATACAGGCCGCGCGCCACCGGCAGCAACCGCGACAGATCGGCCTCGGCCACGCCGCGCTCGCGCAGCAGTGCAGCGGCCCCGGCCTCATCGGCCAGCGCCAGTTCATGCAAGAGCTCCATCAGGCGTTCGCGCATTTCCTGCGCGGCCTTGCGGGTGAAGGTGATGGCCAGCAGTTCCGGCGCCTGGGCGCCCGCGAGCAACAGTCGCAGCATGCGCGCCACCAGCAGCCAGGTCTTGCCGCTGCCGGCGCAGGCTTCCACCACCACCGAGTGGCGCGGATCGCAGGCGGCGCGGGTGAACTGGGCGGCATCGACGGCGCTGCCGTCGATCTCATAGGCCGCCGGTGCGGGCCTGCCGATCTCGCCGGCGCTCACAGCCAGGCTCCCTTGCGGCACAGGCCGCGCATATCGCAGTACTGGCATACCGATTCGATGCCATTGGCCGGTAGCGGCGCACCCTGCGCCACCTCATGCATGGTGGTAGTGATCTGTTGCTTGAGCATTTCTTGCTTGCGGAGGAAATCGGGGGCGGCGGCGGCGCCGGTCTTCTTGTCGCTGCCCAGTTCGAGGGCCACGTAATGGGCGTGCTCTACCGCACCACCGGCCAGCAGACCATAGAAGGCCAGCTGATGATCATCCTCTTCCTTGATCTTCTGCCTGAGGCTGGCGACGCTGCGGGTCTTGTAGTCCAGCAGGGCGCGCTCGCCCTGCGCATTCTGATCCACCCGATCCAGGCGACCATACAGTTCGATGCCGCCATCCTGCCAGGACAGCGCTTGCGACTGCGACTGTTCACCGAAGACGAACTGCCAGCCATCGGCCTCGCGTTCATTGGCCCAGAGCAGGTAGGCCGGCATCACCTTCTGCCAGCGGGCGTGGAAGGCCAGTGCCGCAGGGTGACGCTGCATCTCGCGCTGGAACACGTCCTCCGAGATTTCCGCCAGCAGCGCCGGACGGGCCGCCAGCGGCGTGGCCTGGTCGCGCAGATGGGCATGGTAGCGGTGCAGGATCTCGTGCAGCCAGCTGCCGTAGTCGCGCTTTTCCGGCATGTCGGACAGTTCGTCCATGACCGCCACGCGCAACATGCGCGCTGCGAAGAATTGATAGGGACAGGCCAGGAAGCTGCCGAAACCGCTGGCCGACAGGCTGGAGGGCAACAGCTCCGGCGCGCTCGGCGCCGGCATGGCCGAGGGCTGGGCCAGCAAGCTGCGCAAGGGCGGCGGCCGGTGGATGGTCTGCAGCGGCGCCCTGCCCTGTTGTGCCAGCTTCAGTTCCAGACGTTCGATCCAGGGGCTCACCGGGTTGGGCTCGCCGTCCTGGTGGGTCTGCCAGCACAACACCACTTGCGGATTCACGCACAGCAATTCGGTGAGGTCGCGCAGCTGCTGGCGCTGACGCTCTGCCCGCGTCACCAGGTTCAGTTCGCGCCGTACGGCATTGGAAAAGAACAGGGTTTCCTGTGGCGGCGAAGGCAGGTGGGCGGCATCGGCGCCGATCACCAGCACTGCATCGAAGCGCCGCAGGCGGGCGCCGTTGAGCGGCAGCATCACCACTCGCCTATCCTTGATGGGCGGCATGTAGGAAGTTGCATCCAGGCGCAGGTTCAACAGTGCGCGCCATTCGGCGAAGGAGAAGGTGTCGGACAGTCCGCCCTGCTCGGCGGCGATCTCGTCGAGCATCAGCAGGCATTGCTCGCCCGCGCCATCCTCACGCAAGGCGCGCTCCATGCCCAGCACCTGGCACAGCTGGCGCTGGGTCTCGCACCATTGCCCCAGGGTCTTGCGACCGCCGAAGCGGGCCGCCTGGCGCGCCAGCAAGCTGATGCAGGCCAGGTCGGCGTCATGCTCCGCCTGTGCGAAGGCCGATTGCAGGGCCTGCCAGTCGCCGGCGATATTGGCGCGACGCAGGCGGGATTCGATGCGCATGACCCGATCTGCACGATCGGGATCGTCGGGAAAGACGAAGGGCGACTTCAACAGGTCCAGCAAGGCATTGGTCTCGCCGCGTGCCGATACCAGGTCGTTCCAGGCCGCCAGTGCGGCGGCGGCACGGGTGGTGGAAAGCTTCCAGCCGGTCTCGTCGGCCACCGCCACTTCGGCGCGCTCCAGCAGCGCCCGCAGGCGACGTGCGGTGACCCGGTCCTGGGCGACGATGGCGATCTCGCTCTTGCCCTGCTCCAGCCAGCGCAACACGATCTGTGCGCTCTGCACGGCGGCGCTCTCCAGGTCCGGCGCCGGGCACAGCAAGGGCAGTGCGGACGGCGTGGCGGATGGCGCACTTTCTTCCGGGTAGGCAGGCGGCACACCCTCTTCCTCGGCCAGCAGTTCTTCCCAGGCGGACAGATACACCGGATGCAGCGGCGCGATGGCCTGCCGGCTCCAGTCCAGGGTCACGATGCGCACCGGCTGCCGGCCGGCGTAGGCCTCCAGAAAGGCGGCGTCCAGCGGCTCCGGCGCGGTCGGGCTGACCCACACCAGCGGCAGGCTGGCGCGCCCGGCCAGGGCCAGCATGGCGTCGAAGCGCTGGACGATGCGGTCGCTGGCATCCAGCTGGGTCTTCCAGACCTGCCATACCAGTGCGGCCTCGTCGGACAACATGCCATGCGCCGAAGGTGCCAGCGGCTCCAGCAATTGCGCCAGCGCCTGCGCCCAGCGGCCCACGGCGGCCTGCTCGCCCGCGGCGCCGGCACGGATCTCGGGCAGGAGCGCCAGGGTCAGCTCGTCCGACAAGGCCAGCAGGGTATGGGCCAAGGGCAGGAGATCGGCATTGCGGCGCGCGGAAAACATCTTCTTCAACCAGCCATGCTCGCGCAACTGGGCATAGAGCTGCATCAGGCGTTCACTCTCGGAGGGCGGTGCGGCCTCGCCCGGCACCTGCATGGCCAGCAGGCCGGAGAGGGTATTGATGCGGGGCGCGATATAGGGCCGGCGCAGTTCACGGGCCAGCGCGGCCTTGAAATTCTGCGCATGGGAAAACGCCGGCACCATCAGCTGCACCCCGGAAAAATCCAGCGCCGCCGCACCGGCAGCGCCGCCCTCCTGCAGCGCCCGGCCCAGCGGCTGTCCCTCGCGCAACAGCAGCCGCACGGCCTGTGACCAGAAATCGGGGGAGGGAGCGATCGGGATGGTGGCGGAGAGCATGCGTCCTCGGAAATGATTTACGACTGTCGATGCAGCGCCTGGTCACGCCCGCGTACCACGGTGGCGTGGACGGCACGGAGCGGACAAGGCGCCTTCCAGGGGGCGGAGCGATTGTATTTTTCTCTTGATCCAACAGCTTTTTTCAATCGACCGGCCCGCCGGACTGCTGCGCATTGTATGCCAGCGCAGCCTGCCGCTGCCGCATTTTTTCCCGCCCGCTCGGCGCCAAAGCCGCGTCGGGACTCGACGGCGGGCCCATCATGGCGCTGAGGACGGCACACAACAAGCCAGTCCGGCGCCGTCTACACATTCTTTCAAAATGGGTTATGATTGTTCCTGTACCCCGCCGCTTACCCCTGCCGCGCTTCAAATACAACTTGAATCGGCGCGCAACGACTCCACGTAGACCAAGCAACTCCGGAAGCGTTGATGGCTCACGCCAGGCATGATGGTATGTGTCCACCGGCGCTAATTGACTACTTACTACACTCCCTCACACCGAGGAAATGCCATGAGCGAACATATCAAACATATTACCGACGCCTCTTTCGAAGCTGACGTGCTGAAGTCCGACAAGCCCGTGCTGGTTGATTTCTGGGCCGAATGGTGCGGTCCCTGCAAGGCCATCGCCCCGATCCTGGAAGAAGTCGCCAAGGAATACGACGGCAAGTTGCAGATCGCCAAGCTGGACGTGGATTCCAACCAGGCCATTCCGGCCAAGTTCGGCATCCGTGGCATCCCGACCCTGATCCTGTTCAAGAACGGTGCAGCCGCTGCGCAGAAGGTCGGCGCCCTGGCCAAGGGCCAGCTGGTTTCGTTCATCGACAGCAACATCTGATGTAATATCCGACGGCGGCGCGCTCGCGCTGCCGTCCGCCCGACCTGGCATGGCGGGCTTTATCCTAGATCCACACCACGCAATTCCCTCCCCCACCTTTATTTATCCCGTCCCGGGACACTCATATGCACTTATCAGAACTAAAAGCGATGCACGTCTCTGCCTTGCTGGAAATGGCAATCAGCCTGGACATCGAGAACGCTGCGCGCCTGCGCAAACAGGAGTTGATGTTTGCCATCCTGAAGAAGCGCGCAAAATCAGGAGAACAGATTTTTGGCGATGGCGCCCTGGAAGTGCTGCCTGACGGCTTCGGCTTCCTGCGCTCGCCCGACGCCAGCTACATGGCGTCCACCGACGACATCTATATCTCGCCTTCGCAGATCCGCCGTTTCAACCTGCATACCGGCGACTCCATCGAAGGTGAAGTGCGCACGCCCAAGGACGGCGAGCGCTATTTCGCCCTGGTCAAGGTCGACAAGGTCAACGGCGAACCGCCGGAAGCCTCCAAGCATCGCATCCTGTTCGAAAACCTCACGCCGCTGCACCCCAACAAGCTCTTGCAGCTGGAGCGCGACATGCGCGGCGAAGAAAACATCACCGGCCGCATCATCGACCTGATCGCCCCGGTCGGCCGCGGCCAGCGCGGCCTGCTGGTGGCCTCGCCCAAGTCGGGCAAGTCGGTGATGCTGCAACACATCGCCCACGCCATCACCACCAATCATCCGGATACCGTGATGATCGTGCTGCTGATCGACGAACGTCCTGAAGAAGTGACCGAAATGCAGCGCTCGGTGCGCGGCGAAGTGGTGGCCTCCACCTTCGACGAGCCGGCCACGCGTCACGTGCAGGTCGCCGAAATGGTGCTGGAAAAGGCCAAGCGCCTGGTCGAAATGAAGAAGGACGTGGTCATCCTGCTGGACTCGATCACCCGTCTGGCGCGCGCCTACAACACCGTGATCCCGGCCTCCGGCAAGGTGCTCACCGGTGGTGTGGACGCCAACGCCCTGCAACGTCCGAAGCGCTTCTTCGGTGCCGCGCGTAACGTGGAAGAAGGCGGCTCGCTGACCATCATCGCCACCGCCCTGATCGAAACCGGCTCGCGCATGGATGACGTGATCTACGAAGAATTCAAGGGCACCGGCAACATGGAAGTGCACCTGGAGCGCCGCCTGGCCGAGAAGCGCGTCTACCCGGCCATCAATCTCTCCAAGTCCGGCACCCGCCGTGAAGAGCTGCTGATCAAGCCCGACCAGCTGCAGAAGATCTGGGTACTTCGCAAGCTGATGTACGACATGGACGAGATCGAGGCGATGGAATTCATCCTCGACAAGATGAAGTCCACCAAGAACAACGCCGAGTTCTTCGACATGATGCGTCGCGGCAACTGAGCCCTGCTGCCAGCGCCATCGAAAACGGCATGTCCCAACCGGACATGCCGTTTTTTATTGACCCGCCGGCAACAATGCGGGGGCATTTTCAACCGGAAAACCACGCCGGCACTTCCCCGCACTGCTCCCGCCTTGACCCAAGCCCCTGATTTGACTGTATAATTTCGGACTTTTCCAAACCGGCAAGTGATCATCAATCGGGTCAAGAAGCAGGGCGACCGACGAAGTGGCGATTGGCTACCAAACTACTCTGAGGCAATCATGAAAGAAGGCATCCACCCGGATTACCGCGAAGTCCTGTTCCACGACATGTCGAACGACTTCAAGTTCATCACCCGCTCCACCATCGGCACCCGCGAAACCGCGGAATTCGAAGGCAAGCAATATCCGCTGGTGAAGATCGAAGTGTCGTCCGAATCGCACCCGTTCTATACCGGCAAGCACAAGATCGTCGACACCGCTGGCCGCGTCGAGAAGTTCCGCCAGAAGTTCGGTTCCGTCGGTTCGAAGACTGCTGTCTCGAAGGCGTAATCTGCACTTCCCTCAGAAAAGGCAGCTCCGGCTGCCTTTTTTGTTTTGCACGGCGACCGTGCCTGCAGCGAGGCCGGCGCACCAGGATGTAGCAGACAGAAACAACTATTTACGGCGATTTCCTGCACAATAGGGCCTGCAAAAAATACCCCGCCGGCCGATGCAACGGCGAGGGCGTAGCCCAGGCCAGCGCACCATCCCAACATCGCAGCACAGAACAAGAGCAACAACATCTTGATGAAGCCCGTCCGTCTTCCAGCAGCAGCCACCCATGCGCTTCCGCGCATGGCCCTGCTTGCGCTCGCCCTCCTCTACATCCTGCCCGGCCTGATCGGTCGCGATCCCTGGAAGAACGAGGACGCCACCAGCTTCGGCATCATGTGGACCATGGCCCATGGCGCGCTGGGCGACTGGCTCACCCCCAATGTGGCGGGCCTGCCGCTGCCGGCCGAGAGCCCGCTGGCCTACTGGTTCGGCGCCATCTGCATCAAGCTCTTCGGCTGGCTGCTCGGCGATCCCCTGGCGGCGCGCATTTCCACCATCGGCTGCTTCCTGGTCGGTTCGCTCTCGATCTGGTACACCACCTACCTGCTGGGCCGCCGCTCCGAGGCCCAGCCGCTCAAGCTGGCCTTCGGCGGCCAGCCCGAACCCAAGGACTTCGGCCGTACGCTGGCCGATGGCGCCTTCCTGATCTACCTCGGTTTCCTCGGCCTGCTGCTGCACAGCCACGAGACCAGTCCCAAGACCCTGCAGATCGCCCTGGTGGCCTATGCCATGTATGGCGCGGCCCGCGTGTTCGACGCCGGCAAGCTGCGTCACGGCTTCTGGCTGGGACTGGCGCTGGGCATGCTGGTATTGACCTATGGCTGGCTGCTGCCGGCCGGGGTGCTGATCGCCCTGCTGATCCTGGCCCTGGTCCGCAAGGACGGCCGCGCACTGCGCCTGGTGGCGCTGATCTCGCTGCCGCTGGCGCTGCTCATCAGCGCGGGCTGGGTGCTGACGCTGCGCCATCTGCTGGGGGAACAGGCGGCCGGCCAGTTCGACCTCTGGATGAGCTGGAACATCTACCAGCTGAACCGTCCAACCCTGGCCACCCTGGCGTTCCTGGGCAAATATGGTGTCTGGTTCGCCTGGCCGGCCTGGCCCTTCGCCGGTTGGGCGCTGTATGCCTGGCGGCGCCAGCCGGGTTCGCTGCACATTGCGCTGCCGCTGGCCTTCCTGATCCCGATCACGCTGCTGGTGCTGATGAACGTGCATCACGAGGAAGGCATGCTGCTGCCGCTGCTGCCGGCGCTGGCCATCCTGGCCGCCTTCGGCCTGCCGACCATGAAGCGCGGCGCCATCAATGCCGTGGACTGGTTCTCGGTGATGACGCTGACCACCTCGGCTGCCTTCATCTGGATCGGCTGGATCGCCAAGGAAACCGGCTGGCCGGCGCAGATCGCGCGCAATGCCTACAAGCTGGCGCCGGGCTTCAAGCCCGGCTTCACCTGGATCTCGCTGGCCATCGCCATCGCCGCCACCGTCGCCTGGATCGTGGTGGTGCACTGGCGCATCTCGCGCCGCCCTTCGGTTCTTTGGCGCGCGGTCGTGCTGTCCTCGGGCGGAGTGATCCTGTGCTGGGTGCTACTGATGACCCTGTGGCTGCCCTGGGTCAACTACGGCAAGAGCTATGCGGGCGTGGCCGAGCAGATCGAAGCCAAGCTGAGTTCGGTCAAGCAGTGCGTGCAGACCAATGTCGGCCCGGCCCAGCGCGCCTCGTTCGCCTACTTCGGCAACGTGCGCTTCGCCGACGAACGCGACCAGAGTTGCGATTACCTGCTGCTGCAGGACGACATCAGCAACCAGGATGCCTCGCTCATGCTGCGCCAGTACCCCGGCTCCTGGCGCATGCTGTGGGAAGGCCGTCGGCCTTCGGACCGCGATGAACGCTTCCGCCTCTATCGCCGCGTCGGTCGCTGAACAGCGGGCCCGGCGCCGTACCCATTACACATGAACGCGTGACCACCGAACTGCCTGCCCTCTCCTCGCGCCAGCATGTCGGTCGCATCTCGCGGCTGGCCTGGCCCCTGCTGGTCGGCCAGCTGGCGCTGATCGCCAACGGTGTCATCGATACCGTGATGGTATCGCGCTTCTCGGCCCTCGACCTGGGCGCGCTGGCGCTGGGGGTATCGATCTACGTGAGCGTGTTCGTCGGCCTGTCGGGCGTGCTGCAGGCGCTGCAGCCGACCATTGGCCAGCTCTTCGGCGCCGGCCGCCTGGGCGAGATCGGCAACGAGGTCAAGCAGGGCATGTGGCTGGCGGTGCTGCTGTCCATCGTGGGCTCGCTGATCCTGATGTTCTCGCCGCTCTTCCTGGCCTTCGCCAAGGCCTCGCCGGAGCTGGTGGAGAAGGCAACCCTATACCTGCGCATTGAGGCGCTGGCGCTGCCGGCCACACTGTTCTTCCGCGTCTATTCCTCGCTCAATACCGCCCTGGCGCGCCCCAAGATGGTCATGGCCATCCAGCTTTGCGGCCTGCTGCTGAAGCTGCCCCTGAACGCCCTGCTGATCTTCGGCGGCCTGGGTCTGCCGGCCTTCGGCGGTCCCGGCTGCGCCATCGCCACCACCCTGATCGCCTGGCTGATGATGATTGCCGCCTGGCTGCTGGTGGCGCGACTGCCCATCTATCGGCCGCTCAGGCTGTTCGGCACCGGCTTCGTGGCGCCTTCCTGGAAGGTCTTGGGCAATCTGCTGCGGCTGGGTATTCCGATCGGCATGTCCTACTTCATCGAAGTCACCGCCTTCACGCTGATGGCGGTATTCATCGCGCGCCTGGGTGCGGTACCGGTGGCCGGCCACCAGATCACGGCCAACGTCGGCACGGTGCTCTACATGCTGCCCCTGTCCATCGCCAGCGCCACCAGCACCCTGGTGGCCCAGGCCATCGGCGGCGGCAACATGCAGGAGGCACGCAAGATCGGCCGCGCCGGCATCCGCCTGGCGGTTTCGCTCTCGGTGCTGATCGGGGTGATCGTCTGGTTCCTGCGCGCGCACATCGTGCACGCCTACACGCCCGATCCGGTGATCGTCGGCGCGGCGCTGCCGCTGTTCCTCTACATCGCCTTCTACCAGCTGTTCGATTCCCTGCAGGTGACCACCGCCTTCGTGCTGCGCGCCTACAAGGTGGCCGTGGTGCCGACCGTGATCTATGCCCTCAGCCTGTGGGGCGTGGGCCTGGGCGGCGGCTACCTGCTGGGTCTCGATGCGCTCGGCTGGACCCCGCCGGCGCTGCGCGGGCCGGCCGGCTTCTGGCTGGCCAACAGCCTCAGCCTGGGGCTGGTGGGAATCGGCCTGCTGGCCTACCTGCGGGTGATCCAGCGCCGTGCCGCGCGCGGCGAACTCAGGAACTGAAGGCGCTACCGGCGCCGAACAGATCGTCGTTGCTGGCATCGACCAGCCCCGGCACCGTGGGCGCCTCCGCCGGTCGTCCCAGCAGGAAGCCCTGCACCTGGTCGCAATGCAGCAGCTGCAGCTCACGCAGCTGCCCTTCGGTCTCCACCCCTTCGGCCACCACTTCCATCTGCAGGGCATGTGCCAGCGCGATGATGGCGGCCACGATGGCACGGCCGGAGTGATCATCCAGATCCAGGCGCGAGGTGAAGAAGCGATCGATCTTGACCTGCCGGCAGTGGAACTGGGCCAGATAGGCCAGGCTGGAATAACCGGTCCCGAAATCATCGATGGCGATGTCGAAGCCCAGCGACTGCAGTTCCCGTACCACCTGGGTGGTACGCTCCACATCCTTCATGGCCGCAGTCTCGGTGATCTCGAACATCAGCCGCTGCGGGGCGATGCCGGCCTCGCCGACCATGCCGATGATGCGCTCCACCAGATCGGCGCGCATCTGCAGCGGCGACAGGTTCAGCGCCACCTTGACCGGCTTCATGCCGGCCCCGTCCCAGCGCGCGATCTGGCAGCACACGGCCTGCAGCACCCAGTCACCGATGGCCAGGATCTGGCCCGAGCGTTCCGCGATGGGGATGAATTCGGAGGGCGCCATCTCCCCCAGCTCGGGATGATGCCAGCGCAGCAGTGCCTCCAGCCCGGTCAATTCCTTGCTGGCACCGCGATACTTGGGCTGGAAATGCAGCCGGAACTGCTGCTGCTCGATGGCCTGCTGCAGTGCCTGGCGCACCTGCAGGTGACGCATGGCACTGGCATGCATGGCCGGTTCGAAGAAGCGGTAGGTATTGCGCCCGCTCTGCTTGGCTTCGTACATGGCGGCGTCGGCGTTCTTCATCAGGGCATCGGCCGAATCACCACTGTTGGGATAGACCGCGATGCCGATGCTGGAGGTCACGCGCAAGGTGGCGTCCTCGATCTGGAAATCCTGCCGCAGCGCAGCCAGGATGTTTTCCGACAGCTGCTCCACCACCTCCGGCGAGGCGAGGTTACTCATCACCACCACGAACTCGTCGCCACCGATGCGCGCCACCATGTCCTCGCCACGGATGCAGGCGCGGATGCGATGGGCCACGGCCACCAGCAGGCCGTCGCCCACCGCATGCCCAAGCGAATCGTTGATCGCCTTGAAACCATCCAGGTCCATGAACAGCACCGCGAATGGCCGGCCGTTGCGGCGCGCCACCTCGACCGCATGCTGGATGCGATCGGCCAGCAGGGCTCGGTTGGGCAGGCCGGTCAGCACGTCATGGGTGGCGAAATGCAGCAGCTTGTCATTGGTGCGCCCGACGATCTTCTTGAGCACCTGGTTGCGCTGCACACCGCTGACCACCAGCGCCATGGCCATGGCCAGGAAGGCCAGGAACACCAGGCCGTTGACCAGGTGCTCGCGGGTGATGCCGTCCAGCGCCTGGCTCAGCGTCTGCGGCCCGATGAGCACTGCGCGCAGGCCGGCCGCCGACGACGAGACCAGGCCGGCGCCCACCAGCAGCGCCGCCAGCACACGCCGCGTCTGCTGCGAATTGAGCGAACCGGTCATGGGCTTGCGGCCATTGCTGGCAGAGAACAGGGTGACGATGAACACCGCCACCACCTCGGTCACCACCAGCGCCACCAGCAGCAGGAGCGTGTGATACAACAGCGGCGGCTGCAGCATCATGGCCTTGAGCGCGATATGGAAGGCCGCATTGAAAGCCGCGCCCATGGCCAGGCCACCGATGACCAGCCGCGACGGATGGGGACGACGCAAGCCGGTCAGGTGCATCAGGTAGAAGGCGCTGCCCATGCACAGCAACAGCGAGAGCACCACCAGCCGGGCATCGAAGCTGATGGCCATGCTCACCTGCAGCGAGGCCACCGTCAGCAGCATCGAGGCCCATACGCCCACGCCGAACACCGCCGCCCCCACCGACAGCCACAGCCGCCGGTGCTGCGCATCCTGCAGCACGATGCGCTCGGAAACCTCCAGCGCCGCGTAGGCGGACAGACTGGCAACCAGCAGGGCGAAGGCCAGCAGCAGGAAATGAAAGGAACCTGACATCGTCGAACCTGGGCTAGGTGGCACAGCTTCATGCGGGCGATCGCTGGGAGCCCGCAGGTCGTTGTACCTGCACGGTATCGCGGCCATTCCGCCCCGCCACTGCGACCACCGGCGCCAGGCGCCGGACGGGCAGCGGAGCGTCAGTCGATCCACCGTTGCATGCCAACGGGTCGCCGCGTTCCATTCCGGAAAGCCTGCTGGTGATGCGCCGGGCGCGACGCCATGGCGCCGGCAAGGCGGCAGGAGCCGACCGGAAAAAACCTCAAAAAGTTACGTAACCAGAACGTACCACAGGGATGCTGCTGACTTCGTTGATTTATTCGTCTTGTTTCAACCAGCGTGCTGCTTGTCTGTCTGCCCGGCGGGGCCGGGTCAATGCCACCCTGTCAGAAGGGATGGATTTTCTAACAATTTCCCATCCCCGCAGGATGGGAAATCGATCGGTGATACACCACCGCAATGATGTTCCCCCTTTACAGTGCGCTATTCTAGCGCGCTTCCGGCCTGCTGTGCCGCGCTGCGACATGGCCGCAGCGGCAGCGGCGATGTCTCGCGATGGACACAACACTTAAAAAAATCACCCTTCGCGGCTGACGTCGGGCACATCTGGACAGACAATAGTCCACCCGGATCATCGGCGCTGGGGGCTTCCCGACAGGCTGACCGATCCTGCGACCGAACGTGCGGCGGTGAGGGGAACATCGCCGGGCAGCTCGTCCAAGTTGCATGATGACCTGACATCGGCGCGCATCCAGGCCGCCATGATCGGCCATCCTGTCGTTCCAACATCGTCTCGGAGGGCTGCGCATGGCCTCACTCCCGTTCGCCGCAAAGGCAGTCCAGGCCTGCCTGACCAGTCGTCGGCAAGGACCGCGTCGGGGTCGATGGCGAGGCCTTTCCCGGCAGTGAGCATAAATCACGTTTGCTGCGTAACTCACCCCAAATGCAAACGTACCCCGGAAAGCGCTACGTCAAAGTACCTTCGAAACCATGGAAACCGCCAATCAAAAATTCGCAAAGCGCCTGCGCACCGCGATGGAAAAAGCTGGATACGAACCCAAGCCCGCCGTTCTGGAAAGGGAATTCAACCTGCGTTACTGGGGCAAGCCGATGACCCTGCACGGGGTCCGACGCTGGCTGCTGGGCGAGTCGATGCCCAAGCAGGACAAGCTGGAGACGCTGGCCGAATGGCTCATCGTCACGCCGCAGCACCTGCGCTTCGGTGAGGAGATCGGCAAGCGCATCGACAAGCGCCGCGCGCGCTGGGAAGAAGCCATCGGCTACCGCGAGCGCGAAGCGTTCGAGGCCTTCATCAACCTGCCGGCACCACAGCGCAAGATCGTCAAGGAAGTGATTTTCGCGTTTGCGCAGATCGCCGCCCACGCCTCGGAAAAGCCGGCGGCAGCGACCAAGACCAGCACCAGTACCCGCCGCCGTCCTCGCAACTGAGCCCCGGCGCTCCCCAGGTCCCTCCGAAACCCGATCCCGATTCACCTGGGATCTTCATCCGGATCCCCTCCCGTCTTTCCACTCTTTGCCGCATCGCCGGCACACCTTCCGCGATTTCCTGAACTTTACTGACCTGCCACGCAGCGTTGGCGTATCGGCACGAGGCTGTCAATCCGTCAGCTTCCCGCCGTGCAGGAGAACCTGTGGCGAAACATCCACGCAAGGATCGCGGTCAGGAAATATTTTTACGCAGTTGCGCGGCCACCTGCACGCAGTGTTCGACTTGTTCGGCGATGGCCTGCGGCACCGGGCGCTGACCGTCCAGCACCTCGCCGATCCAGCGCGCGGTCGCCGCTGCATCACTGCCTTCAGGCAGCGCCTGCACCTCTTCGGCCACGCTCTGCTTTTCCACCAGCACGGTACGGCGGCCCTGGCTGAACCAGTCGATGCGCTGGGCACGGCGCGCGTTGGCCACGGTCTCGCCCTCGGTGCCGCGCATCAGGAAGGCATCGCCGCGATCATGCGGCGCAGCGTTGCCGAAGTAGTCGGTCAACATCTCCAGATACTCGGGATGGGTGTACGACGTCAGACGCAATGCCGGCTGCGCAAACGGTTGCATGATCTTCACCAGGGTATGGGTGGAATTGCGTACCCCCAGGATGCGGCGCAGATTCAGCAGCCGGGCAATGGGCGGGGCCAGTGCCGCAATCGGAATGAAAGCCGGCTGACCGGCCGCCATCAGCACCTCGGCCTGGGCGCCCGAGGCAGCGTGGGCAATACCCAGTGCACTGAAGATCTCGGCGCTGGTCACGCGTTGCGGATCGTGCGTGACGCCGTGCATCAGCACCGGCACGCCGCGACGCACCAGCAACATGCACAGCAGTGGCGTCAGATTGGCCATCTTGCGCGATCCGTTGTAACTGGGCAGTACCACCGGCGCGTAATCGCCAGCAGGCGCCTGCAGCGGGGTGAAGGAGGCCTCGGCAGCGGCCAGGAAACCGGCGATCTCCTGCACCGACTCGCCCTTGATGCGCATGGCTAGGAGGATGGCGCCGAGCTCCAGGTCGCTGACCCGCTCTTCGAGCATGGCCTGGTACATTGCCTGCGCATCTTCGCGCGAGAGGCTGCGCGCGCCGTCCTTGCCACGTCCGATCTCCTTGATGAAGGGGGCCGCGACGAAGCGGGCAGCAGCAATGTCAGTCATGGCAGCGGAGGCAGGGGCAGCCGGAGCGGAAATAGGGGTATCGTTTTGCATGGCCGAAGGGTACACCAAAACCGCCGCGCCCCGCAGCACGGGCGCCAGCGGCCGGGCTTTCCATTACAATAGCGCCTTTGCCGCGCACCCCACCCGTCGGGGCCGGCCGCTTCATGAGTCCATCCCCATGCTAGTCCTCGGCGTCGAATCCTCCTGTGATGAAACCGGCCTCGCTCTGTACGACACCGAGCGCGGCCTGCTGGCGCATGCCCTGCATTCGCAGATCGCCATGCACCAGGAGTACGGTGGTGTGGTGCCCGAGCTGGCCTCGCGCGACCACATCCGGCGCGCCATTCCGCTGCTGCGGCAGACCCTGGCGGACGCCCATGTGCCAGCACAGGAGATCGACGCCATCGCCTACACTCAGGGGCCCGGGCTGGCCGGCGCCCTGCTGGTGGGCGCCTCGGTGGCCTGTGGACTGGGCCTGGCACTGGACAAGCCGGTGCTGGGCATCCATCACTTGGAAGGCCACCTGCTCTCCCCGCTGCTGGCCAGCAAGCCGCCGCGCTTTCCTTTCATCGCCCTGCTGGTCTCGGGCGGCCACACGCAATTGATGCGAGTCGATGGCGTGGGGCGCTATGAACTCCTGGGCGAAACCCTGGACGATGCTGCCGGCGAAGCCTTCGACAAGTCGGCCAAGCTGCTGGGCCTGGGCTATCCGGGTGGACCGGCCATCTCGCGCCTGGCCGAGTTCGGTGACCCGGCCGCGTACCAGCTGCCGCGCCCCATGCTGCATTCCAAGAATCTGGACTTCAGCTTTTCCGGCCTGAAGACGGCGGTGCTGACCGTGGTCAAGCAGCACGGCAGCAGCAGCGCCAATATCTGCGAGCAGGACAAGGCCAACATCGCACGCGGCTTCGTGGACGCCATCGTCGACGTGCTGGTGGCCAAGTGCATGACCGCATTGAAGCAGACCAACCTGAAGCGCCTGGTGATTGCCGGCGGCGTGGGTGCCAATGCCCAGTTGCGCGCCGCCCTCAATGCCGCTGCAGCCAAGCGCCGCTACGAAGTGTTCTATCCCGAACTAGAGTTTTGCACCGACAACGGTGCCATGATCGCCTTTGCCGGCGCCATGCGCCTGCGCGAGCAACCCGATGCGGCGCGCAAGGAATATGGTTTTGGCGTGCGGCCGCGCTGGCCGCTGGATGAACTGCGGCCGCCACAAGGTGCGACGACTCCAGCCACATAAATAATTTATACGATATAAACAAAAAGGGCCGCAATCTCCATTGCGGCCCTTCTGTTTTCGGGAAGTGGCAGGCAGCCTTGCCCAGCTTACTTGCCCACGGCCTTCTTCTTGCTCCCGATCTTGCTTTCCTTGCCGGCCAGCAGGTTGCCGATGTTCTTGCGATGACGATAGATCAGCAGTGCCGCCATCGCCACCACGGCCAGCAGGATGCCGTCGGTGGTGCCGAACAGCAGGCCGTAGTAGAACGGAGCGAACAGGGCCGCTACCAGCGCTGCCAGTGAGGAATAGCGGAAAGCGAAGGCCACCACCAGCCAGGTCGCCAGCGTGGCCAGGCCCAGCCAGGGGTCCAGCGCCAGCAGGATGCCCAGCGCGGTCGCCACGCCCTTGCCGCCTACGAAGCGGAAGAACACCGGCCACAGGTGACCCAGGAACACCGCCAGCGTAACCAGGGCGATGCCGGTGTCATCCACGCCATATTGCGGACCGAACTTCTGCGCCAGCCAGACCGCCAGCCAGCCCTTGAAACCGTCACCCAGCAAAGTCAACGCGGCAGCCTTCTTGTTGCCGCTGCGCAGGACGTTGGTAGCACCGGGATTCTTGGAACCGTAGGTGCGCGGATCGGCCAGTCCGAAGACCTTGGACACCACCACCGCAAAAGACAGCGAGCCGATCAGGTAGGCCGCGATGGCGAAAAGGATGTTGTACATGAATGCGTTCTTTCTCTTGTCTCTGGGTTCTTGTCAGGGTGCATCAGCCAGGGCGCACTGCACCGCCTTGGCCGGCAACACCTTGAGGAGGACGGCGGGGTCGATACCCACCAGGAAGCCGCGCCGGCCGCCATTGATGTAGATCTTGTCGAGTTCCAGGATGCTGGCCTCCACGTAGACCGGCATGCTCTTGCGGGTGCCGAAGGGCGAGGTCCCACCGATCAGGAAGCCCGAGTGGCGATTGGCCACCTCCGGTTTGCAGGGCTCGACCGACTTGCAGCCGATCTGGCGCGCCAGATTCTTGGTGGAGACCTTGCAGTCGCCATGCATGAGCACCAGCAGCGGCTTGGCGGCCTCATCCTGCATCACCAGGGTCTTGATGACGGCATGCTCGTCCACGCCCAGCTCGCGCGAGGAGACCGCGGTGCCGCCATGCTCCTCGTAGTCGTAGGGGTGCTCGGTGAAGGTCACGCCCTGCTTGCGCAGGAATTGCGTGGCCGGGGTTTCGGAGATGTGTTCTTTCTTGGCGCTCATCGTTGTTCTTCCTGACGGCAGGCTGACCGGCCAGGCAGGCCGGGCCGGCCATCATGGGCGCACATTATGCCGCAAGATCAGCCACGGGGGTGATGTGCGGCATGCAGTTGCTTCAGGCGTTCGCGTGCCACGTGGGTGTAGATCTGGGTGGTGGAAATGTCGGCGTGGCCCAGCAGCAGCTGCACCACGCGCAGGTCGGCGCCGTGGTTGAGCAGATGGGTGGCGAAGGCGTGGCGCAAGGTGTGCGGCGACAGGCGCACGGTGATGCCGGCCTGCAGGGCGTACTTCTTGACCAGGGTCCAGAACATCTGGCGCGTCATCGGCCCGCCCCGTGCGGTGACGAACAGCGCATCGTCGACCTGGCCCTGCAGTATCTGCGGCCGTCCCTCTGCCAGGTAACGGCCAATCCAGGCCCCGGCTTCCTCGCCAAAGGGTACCAGGCGCGTCTTGCTGCCCTTGCCGGTCACCCGCAGCACGCCCTCGTTCATGCCGATCTCGATGCTCTTCAACAGCACCAGCTCCGACACCCGCAGGCCGCTGGCATACATCAGCTCGATCATGGCGCGATCGCGCAGACCCAGCGGGGTGGCGACGTCAGGCGCGGCCAGCAAGGCCTCGACCTGGCCTTCCGAGAGGGTCTTGGGAAACCGTTGCGGCTGACGCGCCGAGCGCATCTTCAGGCAGGGATCGGCGGTCACGCGGTTCTGGCGCAGCGCCAGCTGGAAGAAGCGCTTGAGCACCGCCAACCGGCGATTGGATGAACTGGGCTTGGTCTGGTCATGACGGGCCGCGAAGTAGGCGTGCAGGTCATCGGCCTGGGTCTCGTAGAGCGACTTGGCGTGCTCATGATGCAGCCAGTGGGCGTACAGGGTCATGTCGCGCCGGTAGGCCTCCAGCGTGTTCCTGGACAGGCCGTCTTCCAGCCACAGGCTGTCGCAGAATTCGTCGATGGCCTCGCGGCTGGCGGCGGGCGCTTCTATCTTCGGTGTGGTGCGTCCCATGCTGTCCCGTCAGTATCCGCTCACGCCTTCATGGCGCAGCAACCAGCGCTTGACCTCCAGGTGGAAGCCGTCAACGTCGTCGTGATGCGAAAACCCGCCCAGGCCGCCAGCTGCAGTGACCCGATGACAGGGAATCACCAGCGGATACCAGTTGGCGCCACAGGCCTGGCCGACTGCGCGCGGGGAGGACTGGATGCCCTTGGCGACCTGGCCATAGGTCTGCACCTGGCCGCAGGGGATGGCAGCGATGGCTTGCCAGACGCGCTGCTGGAAGGCGCTGCCGACCGGTGCCAGCGGCAGCTTGAAGCGAAACCCGGGATCGGCCAGGTAGCGGCGTATCTGCTGCACCGCCTCGGCGGCGACCGGATCGCCGGCCTCCTTCTCGGCATAGTGCGGCGGCAGGTACACCATCTCCACCAGCGCCCCGGCCTGGCTGCGGATGCCCATGCCGCCGAAGGGTGTGTGCACCACGGCGGAAAACAGCTCGGTCAGGCGGGATTCGGATCGTGTCATGAACAGAGAGGAGGGGGGAGGGTCGATAACGTCGACGGAGGCCTATTTTAAGCAATTCGGCGATGGGCTTGATACCATCGGGCAAAACTTCAAGGAGACCGCATGACACAGGCATCGCTGCACACCGAACCGGACCACCTGGTGGTCACCGCACCCACTCTCGCATCCGGCATGGCCTGGGTACAGCAGCAGCTTGGCGTATCGATGGCGCCGCGCATCGGCGGCCAGCATGCGCGGCTGGGCACCCACAATGCGCTGCTATCGCTGGGGCCGGGCTTCTACCTGGAAGTGATCGCCATCGATCCCGAGGCAAGTGCACCGGCGCGGCCGCGCTGGTTCGGCATGGATGAACCAGGGGCCAGCGCCACGCCGGGTCTGGCGCACTGGGTGGCGCGCACCGACGACATCGAAGCGGCGGTGGCCGCCAGTCCCATCGCCACCGGCGCGATCACGCCCATGAGCCGGGGCGCGCTGTCCTGGCTGATCACCATCGCCGCCGACGGGCGCCTGCCCTGCGCCGGCCTGATGCCCTCGCTGATCCAGTGGCACAGCCAGCCGCACCCGGCCAGCGCCCTGCCCGACCTCGGCTGCCGCCTGCTAAGACTGGAACTGCACCACCCTGCCCCGGCCGACCTGGCCGCCGCCCTGGCGGCCGTGGGAATCGACGATGCGCGCGTCGTGCTGCGTGAAGCAAGGCAGAGCGCGATTGTGGCCGTCCTGAGTACGACGCAGGGAGAGCGGGTGCTGGCGGGCTGAGAGCGTGGGTGGAGGGAAAATGGAAAAGATATAAACCGTATAAACCAGATACGGTCAGCACCAAGAAAAAAGGCGCATCCTCGGATGCGCCTTCAAAATACTCCTGATGCATTCCCGGCCGTTTGAACGGCTTCAATCGAATGCACGTCTCCTCAGTTTCCCGGTATCGATACCGTTTGTTATGCACCACCCGCTTTGTATTCGGTGCTGCCCATCTGCGCCCGCGCCGATGTGTCGGTGGGGTCGCCGGTGAGGCGCGTACATCAACAACTCACTAGAAAAACATCGCTGCAGAACTCGATTGCCAGGACGGCAAACGCAGAGTGCCGATTCAGCAAAGCCCGCACTTTAGCAGCACTCTGCGCGGTTTCAAAGCACTTTTTCAGGGCAAAACCAACATACTTTTGAGCAACTTGACAGACATCTGACAAAATCGGCACCACCGTAGTGCATGGTGCCGATCATCACCGACATCAGTTGTAGATCAGGTTGGGCAGCCACAGCGACAGGGTCGGCCAGTAGGTCACCAGCATCAGGAAGCCGAGCATGGTCAGCAGCCATGGCATGACCGCAATGGTCAGCTCGGTGATGCCCATCTTGGTGATGCCGGAGGCCACGTACAGGTTCAGACCGACCGGCGGATGGCACATGCCCACTTCCATGTTGACCACGATGAGGATGCCGAAATGCACCGGATCGATGCCCAGCTTCATGGCCACCGGGAACAGGATCGGTGCCAGGATCAGCACGATCGAGGACGGCTCCATCACATTACCGGCCAGCAGCAGCAGGATGTTGACCACCAGCAGGAAGGTGATCGGACCCAGGCCGGAATCGGTGATCCATGCCGCCATCGCCTGCGGGATGTTTTCGCTGGTCACGAGGAACGAGAACAGCACCGCGTTGGTGATGATGTAGAGCAGCATGGCCGACATCGAGGCCGAGTCCAGCAAGACCTTGGGCACCTGGCTCAGGCGCAGGTCCTTGTAGACGAACACCGAGATGAAGAAGGCATACACCGCCGCCATGGCAGCCGCTTCCGTGGGCGTGAACACGCCGCTGTAGATGCCGCCCATGACGATGACGATCAGGAACAGGCCCCAGCCACTCTTGCGGAAGGCCGCGAAACGCTCGGCCCAGGTGGCCTTCCTCAGGCGCGGGTAATTGTTCTTGCGCGCCAGGAACCAGGTGGTCATGCCCAGCAGGAAGGCCAGCAGCAGCCCCGGCACCACGCCCGCCATGAACAGCTTGCCCACCGAGGTATTGGTCGAGACCGAATACATCACCATCACGATGGAGGGTGGGATCAGGATGCCCAGTGCGCCGGAGGTGGTGATCACGCCCGCGCCGAAACGGTTGGGGAAGCCCTGCTTGACCATCGCCGGCAGGATGATGGAGCCGATCGCCACCACGGTGGCCGGCGAGGAACCGGAGACCGCCGCGAACAGCGCGCAGGCCAGCACCCCGGCCAGTGCCAGGCCGCCATGCCAGTGCCCCACCATGGAGGTGGCGAAGTTGATCATGCGCCGCGCCACGCCACCGTGGGTGAGGAAGTTGCCGGCCAGGATGAAGAAGGGGATCGCCATGATCTCGAACTTCTCGATGCCGGTGAACAACTTCAGCGCCACCGACTGGATCGGCACGTCGGTCATGGTAAAGAGGAAGGTCAGTACCGTCAGGCCCAGCGAGATCGAGATCGGCATCCCGGTCAGCATCAGCCCGAACAGCAGGACGAAAATGATCAATGCATTCATGCTTTACCTCCGCTGGTTTCTTCGTCCAGACCTTCCACGTGGGAATGGTCATGCTTGGGCAATTCACCGGTCCGGTGGAAATTCCACGCGACCTGGAGGAAACGGAAGCACATCAGGTAGGAACCCAGCGGCACGGCCAGGTAGACGATCCACATCGGCACTTCCATCACTTCGGAGGTGCTGTCGTGCTGGGCGATGTCATAGACGAACTCGGCGCCAAAGGTGCCGACGATGCCGGTGAAGAGGGCGCCAGCGAACAGGCCAAAGAGCACGAACTTGTTGCGCCACGGGGTGTTGAGGCGATTGATCAGCACATCGACGCCGACGTGGATGCCGGTACGCACGCCATAGGCGGCGCCGAACTTGGCCATCCACACGAACATGAAGATGCACAGTTCCTGGGCCCAGCTCATGTTGATCTGGATGAGCCGGTCCTGCAGCCAGGGAATATCGAGGCCGGATGCGTAGCGATGGACCACGGCCACGAAGATGATGAAGGTGGCCGCGGCCATGAGGAACGCGATCAGCCACTCTTCCAGATGGTCGAGTAACTTCATGGGATCTCCTTGCGCCGGCAGGCCGCTACCTTGCTGGTAGCGGCCGCTGGCTGAGCTTGTTCTGATTGTTTTCGAGAATGGCGCGGCGCATGCCGGAAGGATGCGCCGCGCAGGTGCCGGAGGCGATTACTTCTGACCCAGCGCCGCCGATTCCTTGTTGACGGCGTCGATCAGGTCCTTGCCGATACGGCTGGCCATCTGCTGCTGCACCGGCAGCAAGGCCTTGCGCCATTCGGCCTTCTCGGCATCGGTGAGACGGTAGACGGTGGTCTTGCCGGTCTTTTCCACGGCTGCCAGGGCGGCATCGTTTTCCTGCTGGGCGATGGCGTTGGCGTACTTGGTGGCGTCCTTCATGGCACCTTCCAGCTGGGTGCGGATGTCGGCCGGCAGGCCGTCCCAGAACTTCTTGTTGACGATCACCGCATAGCCCAGATAGCCGTGGTTGGACACGGTCACGTGCTTCTGCACTTCATGCATCTTCTGGGTATAGAGGTTCGAAGGCGGGTTCTCGGTGCCATCCACCACGCCGGTCTGCAGCGCCTGGTAGACCTCGGAGAAGGCCAGCACCTGCGGGTTGGCGCCCAGCGCGCGCATCTGCGCGTCCAGCACCTTGGAGGACTGGATGCGCATCTTCAGGCCACGGAAGTCGGACGGATGATGCAGCGGCTTGTTGGCCGACATCACCTTGAAACCGTTATCCCAGTAAGCCAGGCCGGTGATGCCCTTGGGCTCCAGCTTCTTGAAGAGATCCTTGCCGATGGGGCCTTCGGTGACGCGATAGAGCACGTCCTTGCTGGGGAAGATGTAAGGCAGGTCGAACACCTCGAACTCCTTCACGCCCAGCGGGCCGAACTTGGCCAGGGACGGCGCCAGCATCTGCACCGCGCCCAGTTGCAGGGCTTCCAGTTCTTCCTTGTCCTTGTACAGGGTGCTGTTGGGATAGACCTCGACCTTGACGCGGCCCTTGGTGGCCTTCTCGGCCAGTTCCTTGAAGCGTTCGGCGGCCTTGCCCTTGGGCGTGTCGTTGGCCACCACGTGGCTGAACTTGATGATGATGGGCTGCTGCGCCAAGGCATTGGCGGCAAGGCCGGCGTTGACGATGGCAGCGGCCGACATGGCCAGCAGGATGGACTTCAGTTTCATGCGTGTCTCCCCAGTGAGGTATGAATCGTTTTGGTGGTGTACTTGTTCTTGTAGTGGCTCTGCTTGGCGCGGCCAGATTATGCCCGCGCATTTTGCTCGGTGTCACCAAAATGGGGCAACTGTGGATAACCACAATGTCCCCGGGCAGCACTTTCCCGGCCGGCGGGATGCTGGCGCAAGCCCGGCCCGGCGGCTACACTGGCGGCGTCATGAAAACCATCCCGCCGCCGCCGATCGCGCCCCAGCCCAACGCCGCCTCGCAATTGCGGGCCTCGGGCCGCAAGACCACCATGCGCTGGCTGATCCCGTTCCTGCTGCTGTGCCTGTTCCTGGCCACCCTGATCTGGCTGCCGCGCCAGGCGCAGCAGATGGAGGCCAGCGAACGGCTGGAGCAGTTGATCGCCGATTCGCTGTGGGTGGAACAGGCGATCCGCTTCCAGTTGAGCCGCGATGACGAAAGCATGCGCATCATCGGGCGCGAGATCATCACCAGCCGGCTGCATCAGGACCATTTCCGCAGCCGCCTCAATGCGCTGCTGCGCAACAACCGTGAGTTCTATCGGGTCACCTGGTTCAATGCCGAAGGGCGGCCGGTGGCCTCCACCGACGACTTTCCGATCAGCCGCAACGATCTCTCGCAGTCCTCGCTGATGACCGGTGACCGCGCGCGCCAGATGCATCGTCCGCTCTACAGTCCGCCGGCAGTGCCACCGGGGATCGCCGAGCCGATGCTGATGGACTACCACGTGCCGCTGTTCCGCGATAACCATTACATCGGCAGCCTGGTGGCCAGCTATGCGGTGGCGCGCATCCTCAACGAGATGGTGCCGTGGTGGTTTGCGCAGGACAACGAGATTTCGCTGACCGACACCGACGACAACGTGGTGGCACGCCGCACCTCGGGCGGCCCCGGCCTGAATGTCTACACCCACCGCCGCGAACTGGAACTGCCGGGCCTGACCCTGGTGCTGCACACCAACAGCACCAAGAGCGCACCCAAGCTCTTGCCCAACCTGCTGGTGGGCTCGGTGATGGTGCTCTCGCTGGGACTGCTGTGGAGCCTGTGGGCGCTGTGGCGCGACATCAACCGGCGCACCAAGGCGGAAAAGGCCCTGCTCAACGAAGCGGTGTTTCGTGCGGCGATGGAAAACTCGCTGGTCACCGGCATGCGGGCGCGCGATCTGGAGGGTCGCATCACCTATGTCAATCCCGCCTTCTGCAAGATGGTGGGATTCGGCGCCGAGGAACTGGTGGGCAAGATCCCACCCATGCCCTACTGGGCGCCGGAAGCCATGGACGAATACCAGGAACGTTTTTCCAACGTCCTGGCCGGGCGCGCCACACCGCAGTTCGAGACCATCTTCCAGCGCCGTGATGGCGAGCGCTT
Source organism: Herbaspirillum sp. (assembly GCF_035644555.1). Lineage (GTDB taxonomy): Bacteria > Pseudomonadota > Gammaproteobacteria > Burkholderiales > Burkholderiaceae_D > Herbaspirillum. Next base: position 17,715 of record NZ_DASQOH010000033.1, on the reverse strand, counting down.
CCCGGTACTGATCTTCGAGTCGCCGCTGGTGGACCAGGACGGCAAGCAAACTGGCTGGATGGGCTCCATCCTCGACATCTCCGAACGCAAGCGCGCCGAAGACCTGAACCGCACCCAGGAAGAAAAACTACAGGCCAGCGCCCGCCTGGCCAGCATGGGCGAGATCGCCTCGACCCTGGCGCACGAACTGAACCAGCCGCTGGCGGCGATCTCCAGCTATACCACCGGCGCCCTGAACATGATGCAGCAGGGCCAGGTCGATCCGGGGGCGCTGCAACCGGCACTGGAAAAGATCCATACCCAGGCGCAGCGCGCCGGTCACGTGATCCGCAGCGTGCACCAGTTCGTCAAGAAGCGCGAGCCGGCGCGCCAGCGTCTGCAGATGCGGCAGCTCATCGACAACGTGACGCCGCTGATCGAACTGCAGGCCCAGCAGTTCTTCGTGGTGCTGCAGTTGCAGGTGTCCCGCTCCCTGCCGCCGGTGCTGGGTGACCAGGTACTGCTGGAACAGGTGATCCTGAACCTGACCCGCAACGGCATCCAGTCCATGGCGGCGGTGCCGTCGGCGCGCCGCATCCTGCGCGTGACGGCCGAACTCACACGCAACGACGATGGTGCCGAGTCGGTTACGGTCTCGGTGATCGACCAGGGCCACGGCATCACCGAGGACGTCGCGGCGCGGCTGTTCTCGCCCTTCTTCTCGACCAAGGCCGAAGGCATGGGCATGGGCCTCAACATCTGTCGCACCACCATCGAATTCCACGGCGGCACGCTGACTTACACCGATAACCCGGCAGGCGGTACAATCTTCCGGTTTTCGCTGCCCGCCCAGAGCGGGCAGCCACAATAAAGAAAAGACTGCCGCCCCACGGCTCCCCTGACCCGGACTTCCGCCCGCACACCGATGCTGCACATAGTCGACGACGAAGAAATCATCCGCGATTCGCTGACCTGGCTGGCGCGTTCGCGCAATATCGCCGCCAGCGCCTATGAGAGTGGCACGGCCGTGCTGGCCGCGCTGGGTGCGGCGGCCGGCATCGATGCCGAGGGCGAGTGCCTGCTGCTGGATGTGCGCATGCCCGGCACCAGCGGCCTGGCACTGTTCAACGAACTCAAGACCAAGGGCCTGCTGCACCGGCGTCCGGTGATCTTCCTCACCGGTCATGGCGATGTGCCCATGGCGGTGGACATGCTCAAGAACGGCGCCTTCGATTTCTTCGAAAAGCCCTTCAACGACAACCAGTTGATGGACCGCGTGCTGGAAGCGCTGGCCAGCTCGCGCGCCGGCGGTGCCGAAGATGCGGTACAGAGCCGCCTGGCGGCATTGTCGGCACGTGAACGCGAGGTCCTGGACCTGATCCTGGCCGGCAAGATGAACAAGGTCATCGCCGATGAACTGGGCATCAGCATGCGCACCGTCGAGGTCCACCGCGCCCACATCTTCGACAAGATGAATGTCAAGACCGCCGTCGAACTGGCGCGGCTGCTCAAGTAAGGTGGAAATCCTCAATCTTCTGCTGCCGGACTTCAGCCTGATCGCGCTGGGGGTGCTGGTCTATCGCATTTCGAACTGGGGCGACGAGTTCTGGGCCGGCATGGAAAAGCTGGTGTACTTCCTGCTGTTCCCGGCGCTGCTGTTCTATTCCACCGCGCGCCTGAAGGTCGACCTGTCGGTCACCGGCGGGCTGGTGCAAACCGGGGTACTGTCACTGCTGGCCGGCATCGTCCTGACCTGGCTGGGCAAACCCCTGCTGCGGGCCACGCCGATGACCTACGAGTCGGGCATGCAATGCGCCTACCGCTTCAACTCCTACATCGCGCTGGCGCTGGCCACCCGCATGGCCGGCGAGGAAGGGGCGGGGCTGATGGCGATCCTGCTGGGCTTTGGCGTCCCGCTGTGCAATATCGCGGCGGTCCATGCGCTGGCCCCGAAGAACAGCAACCTGCTGCGCGAACTGGCCAAGAACCCGCTGCTGGTGGCGACCGCCGCCGGCCTGACGTTTTCGGCGCTGGGGCTGCATCTGCCGGAGGTGGCGTCGGTGGTACTCTCGCGCCTGGGCGCGGCCTCCATCGCGCTGGGCCTGCTGATGGTCGGTGCCGGCCTGCGCCTTTCGGGGCTCAAGGAAAGCAAGCTGGTGGTGGGCTGGTTCATTCTGATCAAGCTCTTCGCCGTGCCGCTGGTGGCCTATCTGATCGGCCGCCATCTGCAACTGCCGCCGCTGCAGTTGCGCATCGTGGTGCTGTTCTGCAGCCTGCCCACCGCCTCCAGCGCCTACATCCTGGCCGCGCGCATGGGCGGCAACGGGCCGTTCACGGCGTTCCTGATTTCCTTCGGCACGCTGCTCTCGGCGCTGACCATTCCGTTCTGGCTGGCGCTGGTGCATTGAACCCCGGCCGCCTAGGCTACCCCATGGCGCGCCAGTGCCCACCGTACATGTTCTACCACCAGCGGTGACGGATGCGCCAGGCGCTCACGCAGGGCCGCCACGATAGCGGCAGCCCCCTTGCGGGATGGCGTATCGGCGGCATTGCCCAGGCCCACGGCCAGGTTGCGCAGCCAGCGTTCATGGCCGATGCGGCGGATCGCGCTGCCCTCGGTGTTCTTCAGGAACTGCGCTTCGCTCCAGCCGAACAGGTCGACCAGGCTGGCGCTGTCCAGGCCATGGCGCGGGTCGAAATCGGGCAGGCTGGCGCGCTGGGCGAACTTGTTCCAGGGGCAGTAGAGCTGGCAGTCGTCGCAGCCGTAGATGCGGTTGCCGATCAGCGGTCGCAGATCAACCGGGATGCTGCCCTTCAATTCGATGGTGAGATAGGAGATGCAGCGCCGCGCATCCAGTTCGTACGGGGCGACGATGGCCCCGGTCGGGCAGGCCGTGATGCAGGCACTGCACTGGCCGCAGTGCGGGGTGACCGGTTGGTCGACCGGCAGCGGCAGGTCGGTCAGCATCTCGCCCAGGAAGAACATGGAGCCGGCCTCCCGGTGCAGCAGCAGGGTGTGCTTGCCGCGCCAGCCCAGCCCGGCTTTTTCGGCAAGGGCCACTTCCATGACTGGAGCCGAGTCGGTAAAGACGCGGTAGCCGAAGCTGCCGATGCGCCCCTCGATGCGGGTCGCCAGTTGCTGCAGGCGGGCCCGCAGGACCTTGTGGTAGTCGCGTCCGCGTGCATAGATCGAGACCTGGGCGGCGTCCGGATCGGCACTGCGGGCCTCCTCGCGGGCCCGCCAGTCGGCCTGGCCGGGGTCGGTAGCAGCCGGCAGATAGGGCATGCGCACACTGACCACGCGCACCGTGCCCGGCACCAGTTCGGCTGGCCGCGCCCGTTTCAGGCCGTGGCTTGCCATATAATCCATCTCGCCGTGATAGCCCTTCTCCAGCCAGGCCTGGAAGCCCGCCTCGCGGTGCGACAGGTCGACATCGGCGATGCGCACCTCGGCAAACCCCAGCTCCCGCCCCCAGTCCTTGATGGCGGCGGCCAGCGCCGCCAGCGTGGCGGGGTCGGCGAGATCGACAGGGGTGGCGTGAGCGGACATGAAGCGATTAAACAATGAACAAGTCATTCAGGATGACGTAACAGACCAGGATGCATATGCAGCGACTCCACCTCCACCTGCCCGACGAAACCGCCACCGCGCACCTGGGCGCCGACCTGGCGCAGGTGCTGGCACCGGGCCTGGCGATCTACCTGCACGGCGACCTGGGCGCTGGCAAGACCGCCCTGACGCGTGCCCTGCTGCATGCGGCGGGCTATCAGGGGCGGGTCAAGAGCCCGACCTATACCCTGGCCGAACCCTATGAAGTGACACTCGCAGGCCGCATGGTAACAGTCATCCACTTCGATCTGTACCGCATGGCCGGTCCGGAGGAGTTCCTCGATGCCGGTTTCCGTGAACATTTCAACGAAAACTCCGTCTGTATCGTCGAATGGCCCGAAAAAGGCGATCCGGTGTTGCCGCCGCCGGACATCCACGTCAACCTGTCTCTTGCAGGGGACGGTCGTGATGTAGAATTGCGTGCGTTGTCCGACAAGGGTCATCAATGCCTCGCTCGACTGAAATTCGCTCCCAACCTGTGAAGTCCAAAAGCCGCCGTACCATCCTCAAAGCCGGCGGTGCGCTGTTCGTCTCCGTCGTCACTCCCCTGCCCGCCCTGGCTTCGCAGATCCTGGCCGTGCGCGTCTGGCCGTCCGAGGACTACACCCGCGTCACGCTGGAAAACGACAGCAACCTCAAGGTCACGCACTTCGTGGTCAAGGACCCGGAGCGCCTGGTGGTGGACATCGAGGGCATCGACCTCAATAGCACCCTGAAGGACCTGGTCGCCAAGATCCAGCCCAACGATCCGTATATCAAGCAGGTGCGCGTGGGCCAGAACCGGCCCAGCGTGGTGCGCCTGGTGTTCGACCTGAAGGACGAGATCAAGCCGCAGGTGTTCACCCTGGCGCCGGTGGGCGAGTACAAGTACCGCTTCGTGATCGACCTGTATCCGGCCAATCCGCCGGATCCGATCGCCGCCCTGATCCAGAAGGGCGACTGGCTCAAGGAAGCGCCGGCCACGCCGCCGCTGGCCCAGACGCCCCCGCCCAAGCCCGATCCGGTGCCGCTGGCCGAGATCAAGCCGCAGCCGGAAGACCGGAACGAACGCAATCCGAGGGTGGTCCCGGAAGAACCGCGCATGCAGCTCACCCGTATGATCACCATCGCGCTGGACCCCGGCCATGGCGGTGAGGATCCCGGCGCTACCGGGGCGCGCGGCAACCGCGAGAAGGACGTGGTGCTGTCTATCGCCAAGCGCCTCAAGCGCAAGATCGAGCAATATCCCAACATGCGCGTCATGCTGACCCGCGACGCCGATTTCTTCGTGCCGCTGGGGCAGCGCGTGGTCAAGGCGCGCAAGGTGCAGGCCGACCTGTTCGTGTCGATCCACGCCGATGCCTTCGTGCAGCCCACTGCACGTGGTTCGTCGGTGTTCGCGTTGTCGGAAAAGGGGGCCAGCTCCACGGCCGCCCGCTGGCTGGCCAACAAGGAAAACTCGGCCGACCTGATCGGCGGCGTCAACATCAAGACGCATGACCGCCAGCTGGCCAGCGTGCTGCTGGACCTGTCCACCACCGCCCAGATCAATGACAGCCTGCGGGTGGGCAACGCAGTGTTGAAGGAAATCGGCGGCATCAACAAGCTGCACAAGGGCGCGGTGGAACAGGCCGGCTTTGCCGTGCTCAAGGCGCCGGACATTCCCAGCATCCTGATCGAGACGGCCTTCATCTCCAACCCGGAAGAAGAAGCCAAGCTCACCGACGAGCGCTACCAGGAACAGATGGCAGATGCCATCCTGACCGGCATCCGCAACTACTTCGCCAAGAATCCGCCGCTGGCCAAGAACAAGCTGACCTGAACCCGGCGTCCGCCGCTGATGCCGTTCAGTCAGGCACTGAACGGCATTTTTATTTCATATTTGTTATTGATAGCGCGGTCAAGCGGGCCTGCTGCTTCTGCCGCTTTTTGCGGCAGCGTCGGCATCCGCCTTGGATCTCCACGGGATGGGGGATAATAGCGCCCTCTCCCGTTTCTTGTTTCTCGTTTCAGCCGCTTTTCGGCTCTTTATCGGAATTCCGCCATGGAAATCAAAGTCAACTTCCTCGACAAGCTGCGTCTTGAAGCCAAGTTCGACGACTTCACCGTCGTCGCCGACCAGCCCATCCGCTACAAGGGAGATGGCTCGGCGCCGGGTCCCTTCGATTACTTCCTGGCGTCCTCGGCCCTGTGCGCGGCGTACTTCGTGAAGCTGTACTGCAATACGCGCAATATTTCCACCGAGAATATCCGCCTGTCCCAGAACAACATCGTCGATCCGGAAAACCGCTACCAGCAGACCTTCAAGATCCAGGTCGAGCTGCCGGCCGACATCAGCGAGGCCGACCGCCGCGGCATCCTGCGCTCGATCGAGCGTTGTACCGTCAAGAAGGTGGTACAGGAGGGGCCGGAATTCATCATCGAGGAAGTCGAGAACCTGGACGCCGATGCCCAGTCCCTGCTGACCCTCCAGCCCCAAGCCGGCGCCAGCACCCGCATCCTTGGCAAGGATTTGCCGCTGGAGCAGACCATCGCCAACATGTCGGGCCTCCTGGCCGAGCTGGGCATCAAGATCGAGATCGCTTCCTGGCGCAACATCATTCCCAATGTGTGGTCGCTGCATATCCGCGACGCCCATTCGCCGATGTGCTTCACCAACGGCAAGGGTGCCACCAAGGAAAGCGCGCTGGCCTCGGCTCTGGGCGAATACCTCGAACGCATCAGCAACAACCACTTCTACGCTGGCTCCTACTGGGGCGAGGACATCGCCAATGCCGAGTTCGTGCACTACCCCAACGAACGCTGGTTCAAGCCTGGACGCGGTGACAAGCTGCCCAAGGAAATCCTCGACGCCTACTGCCTGGACATCTACAACCCCGACGGCGAGCTGCGCGCTTCGCATCTGGTCGATACCAATTCCGGCAACGCCGAGCGCGGCATCTGCTCGTTGCCTTACGTGCGTCAGTCGGATGGCGAAGTAGTGTATTTCCCCTCCAATCTGGTCGAAAACCTCTTCGTCAGCAACGGCATGAGTGCCGGCAATACCTTGCCCGAAGCCCAGGTGCAGTGCCTGTCGGAGATCTTCGAGCGGGCGGTCAAGCGGGAAATCCTGGAAGGCGAGATCTGCCTGCCCGATGTGCCCCAGGAAGTGCTGGCGAAGTACCCCGGCATCCAGGCGGGCATCCAGGGCCTGGAAGAGCAGGGTTTCCCGGTGCTGGTCAAGGATGCCTCGCTGGGCGGCGTCTATCCGGTGATGTGTGTGACCCTGATGAACCCGCGCACGGGCGGGGTCTTTGCCTCCTTCGGCGCCCACCCCAGCTTCGAGGTGGCGCTGGAGCGCAGCCTGACCGAATTGCTGCAGGGACGCAGCTTCGAAGGCCTCAACGACCTGCCCCAGCCGACCTTCGAGAGCAATGCCGTCACCGAGCCCAACAACTTTGTCGAGCACTTCATCGATTCGTCGGGCATCGTGTCGTGGCGCTTCTTCAGTGCCAGGTCGGACTACGAATTTGTGGAATGGGATTTCTCCGGCCAGGGCGAAAATTCCAATGCCGACGAGGCTGCCACTTTGTTCGGCATCCTGGAAGAGATGGGCAAGCAGGTCTATGTCGCCGTGTACGACCAGCTGGGTGCGACGGCCTGCCGCATCCTGGTGCCAGGCTATTCCGAGGTGTATCCGGTGGAAGACCTGATCTGGGACAACACCAACAAGGCACTGCTGTTCCGCGCCGACATCCTGAATCTGCACCGTCTGGACGACGACGCCCTGGCCGCCCTGCTCGAACGCCTGGAGAACAACGAACTGGATGACTACTCGGATATCGCCACCCTGATCGGCATCGACTTCGATGAAAACACCGAGTGGGGCCAGTTGACCGTGCTCGAACTGAAGCTGCTGATCCATCTGGCCCTGCAGCAGTTCGAAGAGGCCCATGACCTGGTCGGCGCCTTCCTGCAATACAACGACAACTCGGTCGAACGCGGGCTGTTCTACCAAGCCCTGAATGTGGTGCTGGAAGTGGAACTGGACGATCAACTGGCGCTGGAAGACTACGAAACCAACTTCCGTCGCATGTTCGGCAATGAGCGCATGGATGCGGCCATCGGATCGGTGAAGGGGGATGTGCGCTTCCACGGCCTGACGCCCACCAGCATGAAGCTCGAAGGCCTGGACCGCCATCAGCGCCTGCTCGACAGCTATCGCAAGCTGCACAAGGCGCGCGCCCGGTTCGCGCAGGCTGCCGCTGCGGCCTGAGGCGATTGGCCGGCCTCATGAAAAATGCCGTTCAGTCTTCACTGAACGGCATTCATGAGGCTGCCAACGCTTGTTCTTTTCTGCCCTGACGCCGGCGGTCTCAGGCGCTGCGCACCTTGCGCTTGCCGCGTACCTTGCGCCACAGCTGCCACAAACCGCCCAGCACGATGGGAATGATGGCCGCGACGATGCCAATCAGGACCAGGGTATTGAGGTTCTGCTGCACCACGGGGATATTGCCGAACAGGTAACCCAGCACCACCAGCCCCACCACCCACAGGAAGGCCCCCAGCACGTTGAACAACTGGAAGCGGGCGAAGCTCATGCCGGACACGCCGGCGATGAATGGCGCGAAGGTGCGCACGATGGGGGTGAAGCGGGCGATGACGATGGTCTTGCCACCGTGTTTCTCGTAGAAGGAATGGGTCTTTTGCAGGGCTTCCGGGTTGAGCCAACGGTAGTTGTGGGTATAGACGCGGTGGCCAACCCAGCCGCCGATCCAGTAATTGAGGGTGTTGCCGGCCACTGCCGCGACCACCAGCAAGGTCATCAGCAGCCAGATATCCATGGCCCCCATGGCACAGAAGGTGCCGGCGATGAACAGCAGCGAATCGCCCGGCAGGAACGGCAGCACCACCAGCCCGGTCTCGCAGAACACGATCAGGAACAACACCGCATAGATGAGCGTGCCGTACTGCTCGATGAGGACACCCAGGTATTTGTCCACGTGCACCAGCACGTCCAGCAACTGCAGATAATCCATAAAACCCAATCGTTGGTGATTCATCGATGCCGGGGCTCCCCATCGCCGCGCGGCGGGATATTTCCAGGGTGAAACATGAAAATATCGGACAGGCAAAGCGATCTTCTCTGCCTGCAAAAGGCATCATACAACACTCACCCCGGCCAGACTCAAGAACCCGGGCCGGATGTCGATAAAAACTCCGGGCCGCAACGGATGCCACAAGGAAATCCTCGCAAAACATCATGAACCTGTCGCGCCCGCCGGGAGCAGCCGATAGCAGCCGCACAAGGATGTAGATTTGGCATATGATCAAGTTAGATTGCTTCAGTTTTAGTGTGGCCTAGATGCAGAAATGCGCGAGGCGCGGTCAGCGGCAAGGAAGAGAAACTGAAACATTCGTCACTCCGGACTGCATGAGGCAAGACGCGGGGAAAGCGTCATCACCGGGCCACAGGGGGCTGTATGGGGAGCCAGGAGTCATTCGTCGGCGAATTCGATCACCAGCCGGAACGGCGGCGTGATCCGCAGCAGGATCAGCCGGACGGCCGTGGTCTGCACGACCAGGAGCGCGATGCGCTGCTGGGCGCGCTGTGGCGTTCGATGGCGATCCTGGAATTTGCCGCCGACGGCACGATTCTGGAAGCCAACGACAATTTCCTCGGCATGCTGGGTTACCGCCGTGAAGAGCTGGTCGGCCAGCATCACAGCATGCTGTGCGAGCCGCTCTACGTCCAGTCCGACGACTACCAGCAGTTCTGGCAACACCTGCGCCAGGGCGACATTATCACCGGTACCCTGCAGCGACGCCGCATCGATGGCACCATCGTCTGGCTGGAAGCGCTGTGCAGCCCCATCCTCGACGAGCAGGGCGCACTCACCAAGGTGATCTCGGCGGCCGCCGACATCAGTTCCCACATCGACGATTCGCATCATAGCAACAGCGTGCTGAGCGCACTGAACCGCTCGCTGGGCGTGGTTGAACTCTCGCCCGACGGCCTGGTACTGGCGGCCAACCGCAACTACCTCAAGACCATGGAATACCTGGCCGAGGATCTGGTGGGCAAGTCGCACGCCCTGCTGTGCGACCCCGACTACGTCAGCAGCGAGGAATACGCCGCCTTCTGGCGCGACGTCTGCAACGGACGCTTTTTCTCGGGCCGCTTCCCGCGCCGCACCCGTAGCGGCCGCACCATCTGGTGGGAAGCCACCTACTCGCCGCTGCTGGACCCGCATGGCAAGGCCGAACGGGTAATCTGCATCGGCAACGACGTCACCTATCGCGTGACCCGCGAAAAAAGCGACCGCGAGCATCTGCACCTGCTCTCGCTGGGCATCAATGAAACCGACAATGCCGTACTCATCACCGACGACAAGAACCGCATCGTCTTCCACAACACCGGCTTCACCCGCATGCTCGGCTTCCAGAGCCAGCAGGTGATCGGCAAGCTGCCGCGCGATCTGTTTGCCGGCCACCCGACCTTCGTCAAGTCGATAGAACGCTGCCACGGCGAACTGCTGCAGGGCCACAGCTTCCATACCGAAGAACTGATCCACGATTTCCACGAGCAGCCGGTATGGATCTCGGCGGTGGTCAACCCCATCCTGGATGCGGGCGGCAAGCTCATCAACGCGGTCTGCGTGATGACCGACATCACCAATACCAAGGTGCATGAAGTCTTGCAGTACCGCGTGCTCAATGCCATGGCGCGCGACTCTTCGCTGTCCGAGCAGATGAATCTGCTGTGCGAGGAAGTGGAGCGGGTGGCGCCGGAGGTGATCGCCTCCATCCTGCGGGTGGACGAACAGGGCCGCCTGCACACGCTGGCCGGTCCCAGCCTGCCGGAGGCCTATAGTCGCGCCATCGACGGCCTGTCCATCGGCCCCATGGTGGGAGCCTGCGGCAGCGCCGCCTTTACCGGCCAGCCGGTCATCACGGAAGACATCGCCAGCGATCCGCACTGGGCCGACTACAAGGACCTGGCCCTGAACCACGGTCTGCGGGCCTGCTGGTCCACCCCCATCAAGTCGGCCGACGGCAAGGTCATCGGCACCTTCGGTTTCTATTTCCGCCAGCCGCGCCAGCCCAGCGGTTTCCATCACCTGCTGGTCGATGCCGGCCTGCACCTGTGCGCCCTGGCCATCGAGCGCGAAGCCTCGCGCGCCCGCATCCACCAGCTGGCCTTCTACGATTCGCTGACCGGCCTGCCCAATCGCAGCCTGCTGCTGGTCCAGGCCGGGCAGGCGATCGCGGCGGCCGAACGCAATCGCAGCACAGTCGCCGTGATGTTCATCGATCTGGACCGCTTCAAGCAGGTCAACGACTCGCTGGGCCACCAGGCCGGCGACGAACTGCTGCGCACGGTGGCCACCCGGCTGCAGTCGCAGGCGCGCCGCTCCGACATCGTCGGGCGGCTCTCCGGTGACGAATTCGTGGTGGTATTGACGCAGTACGATACCCAGCATCTCACCGAGGTGGTCAAGCGCATCCAAGAACGCCTGGCCATGCCCTGCCACATCAATGGCACGCCGCTCAATCCCTCGGCCAGCATCGGCGTGGCGATCTTCCCCGACAACGGCAACGACATCGAGACGCTGCTGCACCGGGCCGATATCGCCATGTACCAGGCCAAGGCGGTCAATCGGGGCCGGTTCAGCTTCTTCAGCGAAGAGATGAACAGCATGGCCCAGGAACGCCTGGCGCTGGAAGGCGCCCTGCGCGACGCCCTGCGCGGCGGCCGCTTCGAATTGCACTTCCAGCCCCAGATCCGGCTGGACGACCACAGCCTGCATGGGGTGGAAGCCCTGGCGCGCTGGCATGACGCCCAGCTGGGCCAGGTCTCGCCCGGGCGCTTCATCCCGATTGCCGAGGAATGTGGCCTGATCGGCGAACTCGGCAGATGGGCGCTGGAAGAAGCCTGCTTCCAGCTGTCGGACTGGCGCCGTCGCGGCATCCAGGTGCCGTCCATCTCGGTGAACCTGTCGGCCACCAATTTCCACGACCTCGAACTGCCGCAGTTCGTCACCGGCCTGCTGCGCCGCTACAGCCTGGTGCCCACCGACCTGACCCTGGAGATCACCGAAACCGTGCTGATGGATACCAATCCCAGCACCAACCAGACCATCGCCGCCGTACATGCGCTGGGCATCCCGCTGGCCATGGATGATTTCGGGACCGGCTATTCCAGCCTGGGCTACCTGCGCAAGCTACCGGTATCGGAGCTGAAGCTGGACCAGAGCTTCGTACGTGACATGGCCAAGGATGAAGCGGTCAGCGCGCTCACCAATGCGGTCATCCGCATCGGCGAAAGCCTCAAGCTGACCGTGGTCGCCGAAGGCGTGGAAGATGCCGACCAGTACCGGATGCTGCTCAGCCAGGGCTGCGACGTGGCACAGGGCTATTATTTCTCGCGGCCGATGTCGGCCGATGAACTGGAAAGCTGGGTCCGGGATTTCCGCAGCCGACAGGACAAGAACGCCGGCCAGCTGCTGCAGGCCACCGGCCCGGTGGAGACGATCCGTGACAAGTGAGGCCATCAGTTCATGCCAAAAAAGCACTTTCCGGATGGAAAAACAACAGCACAGCTGGATGTGGGCGCAAACATTTCAAGTATTTTGATCTGGCTCAAAAAGCTGACGATATACTGACGCACTCCCCAGCAAGTACCGCGGTTGCAGCGCCAGCAACACCCTTGGCGCTGGACTGTTGACGTTATCGATCACGCATCGTTGCCGAATCGGCAATGCTCCCTGGTGTGCCGCACTGCCGGCATGGCCGGCGCAATGCGTGGACGCAGAGTGGCAGGACTTTCCGCAGGACGGAGAACCAGGAGGGACCAGCGGTCACAGCGTAATGCGCGCCTGCCGGCGCCGCCGACGTCCCGGGCAATTTTCCGTTCGGTATTTGCATTCCACACGACGTTTTACTCAAGAACAACAACAGCCATGGCTAATGATCTGTCTGGTGCGCGCGGCGCATCCCTTTTCCACCGTTCGGTCGGTGCAAAACTGACTGCCATGACGGTTGCCCTGGTGGGCATCGTCTTCGTGATCGCGCTGATGCTGATCACCTATTCCGCCTCGCGCATGATGGAGCACCGCTCCATCGAACAGATGGGCAACGACGCCCGCGGTGTGGCGCACATGGTGGGCATCTTCGACCGCTCGGTGAACAGCCAGGTCGACCGTTTCTCCAACATGTTCGACAATGAATTCGGCAAGCTCACCCTGGATGAGAGCCGCACCGTGCAGATCGCCGACCGCGCCACCCCGGTGCTGCAGAACGACGGGCGCGACCTGAACCTGGACTTTTCCATCCCGGACCGCTTTACCGGCCGTACTGGCGTGACCGCGACCATCTTCGCCAAGACCGGCGAAGACTTCGTGCGCGTCTCGACCTCGGTGAAGAAGGAAAACGGCGAGCGCGCCGTGGGTACCTTGCTCGACCGCACCCATCCCGGCTATGCCGCCCTGAAGTCCGACAAACCCTATAGCGGCCTGGCCACGCTGTTCGGCAAGCAGTACATCACCAAGTACGTACCCATCAAGAACGATGCCGGCCAGATCATCGCCGCGCTCTATGTGGGTATCGACATCTCCGCCGACGTCAAGGCCTTGAAGGAGCAGATCAAGGCACTGAAGATCGGCCAGACCGGCAATTTCTATGCCCTCAACGGTCGTGAAGGCAAGGACCTGGGCGTGATGATCGCCGGCGCCCCGCGCGAGGGCAAGGAAGAAGGCGCCAGCCTGCTGGAACTCAAGGATGCCGACGGCGAGAGCTACATCAGGACCGTGCTGCAGCAAAAGGAAGGCGCGCTGCACTACAACGCCGCCGATGGCCGCCGGAAAATCCTGGTATTTACCCACTACGCACCCTGGGGCTGGATCATCGTCGGCGAAGCCACGGTCCAGGAGATCACCAGCGAAGTCAGCGACATGCGCAATCTCTACATCGGCCTGGGCCTGCTGTTCCTGGCGGTACTGGGCGCGATCCTGACGGTGATGATCAACCGCATGGTCACCCGCCCGCTGGATGCCGTATGTGAAGCTGCCGACCGCATCGCCGGCGGCGACCTGACCACCCGCCTGCACGTGCACAGCAGCGACGAGATCGGTCGCCTGATGCGCGCCTTCAATGGCATCAGCGCGGGCCTGTCGGAAGTGGTCTCCAGCGTGCGCGCCGGCACCGAGGAAATCAATACCGCCGCCAGCGAGATTGCCGCCGGCAACCTCCATCTGTCATCCCGCACCGAACAACAGGCCGGCGCCCTGGAAGAAACCGCCTCGGCCATGGAAGAACTGACCTCCACCGTCAAGCAGAACGCCGCCAATGCAGTACAGGCCGACGAACTGTCGAGCTCAGCCTCGGATGTGGCCAGCCATGGTGGTGAAGTGGTGGGACAGGTGGTGCAGACCATGGACGCCATCAACAGCTCTTCGCAACGCATCGTGGACATCATCAGCGTGATCGACGGCATTGCCTTCCAGACCAACATCCTGGCCCTGAACGCCGCGGTGGAAGCGGCCCGCGCCGGCGAGCAGGGACGCGGCTTTGCAGTGGTGGCCACCGAAGTGCGTACCCTGGCCCAGCGCAGCGCCTCCGCTGCCAAGGAAATCAAGGAACTGATCGACGCCTCGGTACAGACCGTCAGCAGTGGTGGCCAGTTGGTGGCCCAGGCCGGCAACACCATGAACGACGTGGTCGCCAGCGTGCAGCGCGTCTCCACCGTCATCAGCGAGATCACCACCGCCAGCCGCGAGCAGAGCGAGGGGATCGACCAGATCAACCGCGCCATCGCCCAGATGGATGAAAGCACACAGCAGAATGCGGCGCTGGTGGAACAGGCCGCCGCCGCCGCGCAGTCGCTGCAACAGCAGGCCGAGCGCCTGGCGGCAGCCGTCAGCACCTTCCGCGTCTGACGGCCGGCGCGGCAACGGCCTGAGGGCTACCGACGCCGGCCTTACCGAACGGCAAACCCGCGCCCCGTCACCGTCACCGAAGCCGCCCGCGGGCGGCTTCGTCGTGCCGGCCGCACGGCGTGGGCACTATCAGTCGGCGGTATAATCGCGGCATGAACGCACCGCATTCCTCCCCCGCTTCCGATTCGTCCCCGCTCACCGCCTATCGCCCCATCCAGGCACTGCCCGATCAGCTGATCTCGCAGATCGCCGCCGGCGAGGTGATCGAACGTCCTTCGGCGGTGGTCAAGGAACTGCTGGAGAACGCGCTCGACGCCGGCTCCACCCAGATCACCGTGCGCCTGGAACAAGGCGGGGTCAAGCGCATCGCCATCACCGACAATGGCCGCGGCATCCCGCCGGAGCAACTGCCGCTGGCGCTGGCGCGACACGCCACCTCCAAGATTGCCTCGCTGACCGATCTGGAGAATGTCGCCACCCTGGGCTTTCGCGGCGAAGCCCTGGCCTCGATCGCCTCGGTGGCGCAACTGACCGTCACCAGCCGCACCGCCGATGCCCCTCACGCATGGGAAATCACCGGTTCCCAGTTCGGCACGGTGGCACCGGCCTCGGGCGCACAAGGCACCACCATCGACGTCCAGGACCTGTACTTCAACACCCCGGCGCGCCGCAAGTTCCTCAAGTCCGAACAGACCGAATATGGCCACTGCGCCGAGGTCGTGCGGCGCATCGCACTGGCACGTCCGGACGTGAGCTTCTCGTTGTCGCACAACGGCAAGACGGTCGATCACTGGAACGTCGGCGAATTCGCCAAGCGCAGCGCCCACATCCTCGGCGATGAATTCGCCAACGCCCGCCTGCCGCTCGACGAGAGCGCCGGCCCCTTGCGCCTGCACGGCTTCGTCGGCCTGCCCACGGCCTCCAAGGCGCGTGCCGATGGGCAGTATTTCTACGTCAACGGCCGCTTCGTGCGCGACAAGCTGCTCACCCATGCGGTGCGCGCAGCTTATCAGGACGTGCTGCACGGCGACCGCTATCCGGCTTATGCCCTGTCTCTCACGCTGGATCCGGCGCTGGTGGACGTGAACGTGCACCCATCCAAGATCGAAGTGCGCTTCCGCGACAGCCGCGCGGTGCACCAGTTCGTCTTCCACGCGGTCTCGCGCGCACTGGCGCAGACCTCGGCGGTGTCCTTCGGCAACCTGCCGCAGCAGCAGACGGCGACCCAGGACAGCGCCGCGACCCCTGCCATATCCGCATCATCCGCATCGCCCAATGCCCCGCTGCCCTGGATGCGCGAAGCACGGCAGCAAAGCTTCTCGGCCCAGTTTGCCGAACAGCCGCGCCCCTTCTCGTTTGCGGGCAACGGCGGCTTCGGCGTTCGCCAGGACACCCAAGCCTATGGCAGCCTGTTCCGTCCGCAGGACAGCGAAGCGGACCCCGCCCGCACGGCCGTCGCCTCATCCTTCAACGCCGCCTCCACGCAGCCGGCTGCAGCGCTACCGGAGGGCGACTTCCCGCTCGGTTTCGCACTGGCGCAACTGCATGGCATCTACGTGCTGGCGCAGAACCGGGCCGGCCTGGTGGTGGTGGACATGCATGCGGCCCATGAGCGCATCCTCTACGAACAGCTCAAGACCGCGCTGGATGGCAACGAGATGTTCGTGCAGCCGCTGCTGATCCCGGTGACCTTCTACGCCGACCCGGTCGAGGTCGGCACCGTGGAAGAACACCAGGACACGCTTTGCGCGCTGGGCTTCGACATCGCCGTGATGTCACCCACCACGCTGGCGGTGCGCGCAGTGCCGGCACTGCTCAAGAACGCCGACGCCCAGACCCTGGCGCGCGACGTCTTGCGCGACGTGCGCGAATACGGTGGCTCGCGCGTACTGCTGGAGCGTCGCAATGAACTACTGGGCACCCTGGCCTGCCACACCGCGGTACGCGCCAACCGCAGCCTGACCCTGCCTGAGATGAATGCGCTGCTGCGCCAGATGGAAGCTACCGAACGCTCTGACCAATGCAACCACGGCCGCCCGACCTGGACCCAGATGGGCCTGTCGGACCTGGACAAGCTCTTCCTGCGTGGCCAATGAGCACGCCGCAGCGCCCGCCCCTGGCGGTGGCCATCATGGGGCCCACCGCTTCCGGCAAGACTGCCGCCGCGCTGGAAATCGCGCGCCGCATTCCCAGCGAAATCATTTCCGTCGACTCGGCCCTGGTCTATCGTGAGATGGACATCGGCACCGCCAAGCCCACCGCGGCCGAGCTGGCCGAAGTCCCGCACCACCTGATCGACATCATCGACCCCACCGAAGCCTATTCGGCCATGCAGTTCCGCCAGGATGCGCTGCGCCTGACCCAGGAAATCGCCGCGCGCGGCAAGCTGCCGCTGCTGGTGGGTGGCACCATGCTGTACTTCAAGGTGCTGCGCGATGGCCTGGACGAACTGCCGCAAGCCGATCCGGCGCTGCGTGCGCAGCTGGATGACGAAGCGGCGCAGCTTGGCATGCCGGCCCTGCATGCCAGGCTGGCGACACTGGACCCGGTCACTGCCGCCCGCCTCAAGCCCAACGACAGCCAACGCATCCAGCGGGCGCTGGAAATCACCTTGCTGACCGGCCAACCCATGTCGTCCCTGCTGGCGCAGAAGCCGGCCGAACCGTTACCCTTCACTGTGTTACCCCTGGCCCTGGAGCCGAGCGAACGCGCCGTACTGCACGACCGCATCGCCCTGCGCTTCGACCTGATGCTGCAGGGCGGCGCCCTGGAGCGCGAAGTCACCGCCCTGCGCGCCCGTGGCGACCTGCACCTGGGTTTGCCCTCGATGCGTTGCGTGGGCTACCGGCAGATGTGGGAATACCTGGACGGTAGCATCGATGCCGCCACCCTGCGCGAAAAGGGTATCGCCGCCACTCGCCAGCTGGCCAAGCGCCAGCTGACCTGGCTGCGCTCCATGCCGGAGCGGCTCAGCATCGACTGCAACCGACCCGACGCCACAGCCGAGGTACTGGCGCAGGTGCGCGCGGCTGTGGATAAGTAATTCTCGGAAAATGCAGAAAAGCTATTGACAGAAGCCGCGCCGATGCTTATAGTCTCGGGCTTGCCTCCTGGTGATATAGCTCAGCTGGTTAGAGCACAGCACTCATAATGCTGGGGTCGGTGGTTCAAGTCCACCTATCACCACCAGATACCCGTCGCTGCATGTGCAATCATGCGTATGCGGCGCCG